>NZ_JAGPYS010000002.1:0-1012945 GCF_020312195.1 Pseudomonas sp. P129
AGCGATGGCAGGACTTTCAGGCGTTCCGGCTAGCCAAGTATCGTCTGCGCTACGCGCAGCCGATACTTGGGCTGGTTTTTACACACTCTGGGCCATGGATGGCCCGTTGCGGCGACCCCCGGATCAGTGACAGGGCGAAGGAACCCGACGAAGTCGGGCCGGAAACAGGAGCGAAAGGCTTTGGTTACTTTGGCCTCATCAAAGTAACTCGCCGAGGGGCGAAAAGGTGGCCTGAGTCGGACCCCAATCCACCTGACAAAGAAGACCCGCAGCGTCACGAACTGCATTCTCACGCGCGATGGATAGCTGCTCTTGCGAGCTGATCAGCTCGACTCTGCAGCCTTGAGCTCACGCTGCTCGACGGCGACTGACCTGGACAGCACTGTGATCGCTGCCAGTGCGGCAATCACCAGGCCTGGCGAGGTAGCCAGCAGTACGCCGGCGGTTCCGGCGCCAGCGCCCAGCAGTTGTCCGGCTGCCAGGGGACCGGCGACCGAACCGAGACGGCCGATGGCCACTGCTGCACCCACACCGGTGGCACGTACCGAGGTCGGGTAGGCGGGCGGGGCCAGTGCATACAGCACCAACTGCGCGGCGATGACAAACACCCCGGCTGCAAACCCGGCAATGGCCATCGGTACGATACCGACCGACAGACCCACGCCTGCCAGCGCCGCGAGCAAACCGGCGTAGACGAACAGCACGACCTTGATGCCATTGCAGCGATCGAGCAACAACCCGCCCAGCAACGAGCCCAGCGCGCCGCCGATATTGAACAGCATCTGCACCATGCCTGCCTGCGGTTTGCTGAAACCCTGACCGATCAGCAGTGAAGGCAGCCAGTTGAGCAGCATGTACATCACGGTCAGGGTAAAGAAGTAGCCAAGCCATAAAGCCAGTGTCGTGCGCGCCCGGCCTTCGCCGAACAACGCAGTGGCGCTTGAATACCGAACGCTGTCAGCAGTGGTCTGCTGTTTGAGGGCGCTGGACTCGGGCAGTAACAGGATCATCAGCGGAGCTACCAGCAGCGGCACCAGACCGCCGATGATGAACGTGGTTTGCCAGTGCTCGCTGGTGAACATGGCCACAACCGCCGCGAGGGCACCACCCAATGGAACACCGGCGTACATGACGCTGATGGCCAGCCCGCGGTGACGTTCGCTGACGGCTTCTGCGCACAAGGCGATCAGATTGGGCAGCGCGGCCCCCAGACCCAGGCCGGTCATGAAGCGCACCAGCAACAGTCCGGAAAAGCTCTCGACATAAGCAGTGCTCAGTGAAAAGACCCCGAACAGCAGCACTGCGCTGACCAGAATCCTCTTGCGGCCGATGCGATCGGCGATCCATCCGCCAAAGAACGCGCCAGGCAGCAGCCCGATGATCCCGGCGCTGAATACCCAGCCCATCATTTTCGGATCGAGGGCGAAGGTCTGGCGCAATCCGGCGGCGGCCGTTCCCGCAGCCTGCAGGTCGAAGCCTTCGATGAGCGCAACGATAAAACACAAGACAATGGTCAGCGTCGATCGACGTAACGGACTGTTCATGGCAAGCCTCATTGTTGTTTTTGTTGTGGAGAAAAGCCTGTTCCCCAGCGCCAATCGAGGCGTTGTCACAGGTATTCATCAAGGTAACAAAAATAACTAAAAAGAGAATCTGGTCGAAAGACTCGTAAAAAACCGGGCTTAGTCTTTTAAAAACATTGAGTTAGAGGATTAATGTTGAGCGACCGATAAAGTAGTTAATCATATTAATGTTCGATTATCGGTCGGTTTGGATTGACGTCGCCGCTGAATATTTCAATTCTCTGCTCACGGACCTGCAATCAAGCGCCGGACCGACTCCAAAAACAACAACAATAAGTGGACACCGAACATGTCAAAGCTCGCTCATGATGCAGCAAGCACTGTGTCAGCTCCCTTTTTTAGTGGAAAACGTTGTGGCCTTGCGCTGGGCCTGCTGGGTATCAGTGCCATTCCCGACCCGGCACAGGCGCAGGGTTTTCTGGATGACAGCCATGGCACCCTGACGCTGCGCAACTATTATATGGACCGCGATTACAAGGATGATGGCACCAGGACTGCGACTCGGGAGTGGGCGCAGGGCTTCATCATGAATGCGGAGTCCGGCTTTACCCAAGGGCCGGTGGGGTTCGGCCTCGATGCGCGAGCGCTGGTCGGCGTGAAGCTGGATTCCTCGCCAGACCGCAGCGGCACCGAGCTGTTGCCGGTATCCGCCAGTGATGGCCGAGCGGCTGACGAGTATTCGCGGCTGGCCCTGACCGGCAAGCTGAAATTCCACGAAACCACGCTCAAGACCGGTGACGTGTCGATTTTCCTGCCATTCGCCTTCGCCAGTCCCTCGCGACTGTTGCCGCAGACCTTCCGTGGCACCACGCTGACCTCGAAGGATATAGATGACCTGACCCTCCATGCGGGCTACATCGACCGGGTCAACAAGCGTGACTCCAGCAACTACCAGCCCATCAGCATCGCTTCACCGAACCGCCGTTTCAACGGGGCGGCAACGTCGTCGCACATGGCTTATGCCGGAGGCGATTATCAGGTCGACAAGGACCTGAGCCTGCGTGCGTATCACGCCGAGGTCGACGATCTCTATACCCAGAACACTCTGGCCCTGTTGCACAAGCTGGCGATTGGCGACGGCGAACTGACCACCGATCTGCGCAGCTTTTTCAGCCGCGATACCGGCAGCGCGAAAGCCGGCGAAGTCGACAACCAGAACCTGTCCGCGTTGCTCGGCTACAGGTGGGGAGGGCACAGCGTCAGCCTTGGCTACATGCATTCCAGTGGCGACACGGCGACGCCTTATGTCTCGGGCACCGAGCTGATGGGGTTGAGCGAGATGACCATGAGCTCTGACTTCCTCAACGCCAAGGAGCGCACCTGGCAAGCTATCTACGACTATGACTTCACGGCGGTCGGGCTGGTCGGGTTGCGCAGTCGCCTGCGTTATGTGCGCGGCGACAACATCGAGCTGGCCGCTTTCAATGCCGATGATCGCAAGGAGCGTGAGTTTCAGATGGAGCTGGGCTACGTTGTGCAAAGCGGCCCACTGAAGAACGTCGGGCTGCTGGCGCGCAAGTCGATCTATCGCAACGATTTCCCGGCAGGTGCAGCCTTTCGTGACGAAAACCAGACACGCTTCATCGTGCAATACAGCTTGCCGCTCTGGTAATCACCCCGCCTTGACGGCAGGGAAGCCGTTTACGATTGATACACCTTTTTCAGCAACCTGAGCAGGTCCTGACGTTCCTTCTGATCCAGCGCGGCAGTGGATTCGAGGTCGCTGTCCACGGCGATCTGTTTCAGCTCGCGCAGCAGTGTTTCGCCGCTTTTGCTGAGAAAGATGCCGTACGAGCGCTTGTCCGGCTTGCAACGCACCCGGACGGCCAGCGCGCGCTCTTCGAGCTTGTTCAGTAACGGGACGACCTGAGGCGGTTCGATCGCCAGCGCCTTGGCCAGGTCTGCCTGCATGAGACCCGGGTTCTGCTCGATGATCGCCAGTGCCGAGAACTGCGCCGGGCGCAGGTCGTGTGCGGAAAGACGTCCGATCAGGTTCTGGAACAGCTTGAGCTGTGCGCGGCGCATGGCATAACCGATCAGATCATCCAGCGCAGAATCCGTTGGCAAACGTGCCTCGGCAGCCTGTACGGGAGCCTGGCAGGCGTCGGCGATGTCAGATGGCTTGGCCATTGAAAATGCGGTCCTTATGGTTTGATGGGTCAATCAGCCGATCAGTTTGCCGAGGTTGGCGAACGATAGCTATGGGGCATACGTGACTGTGACCAGCCTGTTCGGGCGGAGTGCCGAGATTTTGATTAATGTGAATAACAGTTAATTGACATAACTATATTTGCGGTTTAGCTTTGAGTCATCTTCAAGCCAAGAACAAGAGAGCATCGCCATGAGCAAATATGAAGGTCGCTGGTCAACCATCAAGGTCGAGATCGAGCAAGGTATTGCGTGGGTCATCCTCAATCGGCCGGAAAAGCGCAACGCCATGAGCCCGACCCTGAACCGCGAAATGATCGATGTGCTGGAAACCCTTGAGCAGGATCCCGATGCGGGGGTTCTGGTGCTGACCGGTGCGGGTGAGGCGTGGACCGCTGGCATGGACCTCAAGGAATACTTCCGCGAGGTGGATGCCGGACCGGAAATTCTTCAGGAAAAAATCCGGCGCGAAGCCTCCCAGTGGCAGTGGAAGATGTTACGCATGTACGCCAAGCCAACCATCGCAATGGTCAACGGCTGGTGCTTTGGTGGTGGCTTCAGCCCGCTGGTGGCCTGTGATCTGGCGATCTGCGCCGATGAAGCGACCTTCGGCCTGTCGGAAATCAACTGGGGCATTCCGCCCGGCAACCTGGTGAGCAAGGCCATGGCCGACACCGTGGGCCACCGCCAGTCGCTGTACTACATCATGACCGGCAAAACCTTCAATGGTCAGAAGGCCGCTGAAATGGGCCTCGTCAATGAAAGCGTACCGCTGGCGCAACTGCGTCAGGTGACCATCGATCTGGCCAATAATCTGCTGGAAAAAAATCCGGTGGTGCTGCGCGCCGCCAAGCACGGCTTCAAACGCTGCCGCGAACTGACCTGGGAGCAGAACGAAGACTACCTGTACGCCAAGCTCGACCAGTCACGTCTGCTGGACAAGGAAGGCGGGCGCGAGCAGGGCATGAAGCAGTTCCTCGATGACAAGAGCATCAAGCCCGGCCTGGAAGCTTACAAACGCTAGTCGGGTAACCAGAAATTTTAAAGCCGAGTCTGTCGTTCCTGATAAAGATAATAAAGAGGAATCACCATGCTGGACGTGCCCCTGCTGATCGGCGGCCAGTCGTGCCCCGCGCGTGACGGACGTACATTTGAACGCTGCAACCCGGTGACCGGCGAGGTGGTTTCACGGGTGGCCGCAGCGACTCTGGAAGATGCCGATGCGGCGGTCGCAGCCGCTCAGGCTGCGTTCCCCGGCTGGGCAGCGATGCTGCCCGGCGAGCGTCGGGCGCGTCTGCTTGAAGCTGCTGCGCAGTTGCAGGCCCGCAGCGGCGAGTTCATCGCTGCTGCCGGCGAAACCGGCGCAATGGCTAACTGGTACGGCTTCAACGTACGGCTGGCCGCCGACATGCTGCGCGAAGCGGCATCCATGACAACGCAGATTACCGGCGATGTGATTCCCTCCAATGTTCCCGGCAATTTTGCCATGGCGCTGCGCCAGCCCTGTGGTGTGGTCCTGGGTATCGCGCCGTGGAATGCGCCGGTGATTCTTGCCACGCGAGCCATTGCCATGCCACTCGCCTGCGGCAATACCGTGGTGCTCAAGGCTTCGGAGCTCAGCCCCGCCGTGCATCGGCTGATCGGCCAGGTGCTGCAGGATGCCGGGTTGGGTGACGGGGTGGTGAACGTGATCAGCAATGCGCCTGCCGATGCGCCGGCGATTGTCGAGCGTCTGATTGCCAACCCCGCAGTGCGACGGGTCAATTTCACCGGTTCCACTCATGTAGGCCGCATCGTCGGTGAGCTGTCGGCGCGGTATCTGAAACCGGCACTCCTGGAACTGGGTGGCAAGGCACCGTTTCTGGTGCTCGACGACGCCGATCTCGACGCGGCAGTAGAGGCTGCCGCCTTTGGCGCCTACTTCAATCAGGGCCAGATCTGCCTGTCCACCGAACGGCTGATCGTCGACCACAAGGTCGCCGATACCTTCGTTGCCAGGCTGACGGCCAAGATCAAAACGTTGCGCGCTGGCAATCCGGATGACAGTGAATCGGTCCTCGGGTCGCTGGTGGACGTGGGTGCCGGGACGCGCATCAAAGGCTTGATCGATGACGCCGTGGCGCGTGGCGCAACGCTCGTGATTGGCGGGCAGTTGCAGGGCAGCATTCTGCAACCGACGCTGCTCGACGGCGTGACAGACGCCATGCGCCTGTACCGCGAAGAGTCCTTCGGCCCGGTGGCCGTGGTGCTGCGCGGCGACGGTGACGAGGCGCTGTTGCGGCTGGCCAACGATTCGGATTTCGGTCTCTCGGCGGCGATTTTCAGTCGTGACACCAGCCGGGCCCTGGCGCTTGCGCAACGGGTCGAGTCCGGGATTTGCCATATCAACGGACCCACCGTGCACGACGAGGCGCAAATGCCGTTCGGCGGGGTGAAATCCAGTGGCTATGGCAGTTTCGGCGGCAAGGCTTCGATCGAGCAATTTACCCAGTTGCGCTGGGTGACGTTGCAGAACGGGCCACGGCACTATCCGATATGAGGCATCCGATATGAGGCCTCCGATCTGAACCCTTCCAGGCCGGCGGCAACGGTCTTTGCACAAGACTGAGCCTCCGGTGAGTCAGGCACAACAATAACAAGGCTGCAGCCTGGTGCTGCAACGCTCGGCCCGAACTGCTGCATGGCGTTTGGCGCCTGCGTACCTTGATGGAGAGAACGCACGTGAGTTCCGATATCAGATCGTCAACGCTGCAGAGTGAAGATAATCCACCGCGCTATCGTCAGGTCTCCATCGGCCACCCGCCCATCGAGGTGCGGGAAGAGCAGGGCGTTCTGCACATGCGGGCCCTGGAACCCCTGGCCCGGTTACCCGACCGGCTGCTCGACCGACTGGTGCATTGGGCGCAGTTGCGTCCGCAACAGACCTTCATTGCCGCTCGCGACAGCCGTGGCGGCTGGCGCAAGGTCAGTTATGCCGAGATGCTGACTGACGTGCGCGCTATCGCACAGAGCCTGCTGGCGTACGGACTTTCCGCCGATCGGCCGCTGGCGTTGCTGTCAGGTAATGACATCGAGCACTTGCAGCTCGCTCTGGGTGCCATGTACGCCGGCATTCCCTACTGCCCGGTCTCACCGGCATATTCGGTCATGTCTCAGGATTTCGCCAAGTTACGACACGTCTGCGACGTGCTGCGGCCAGGACTGGTATTTGTCAGTGATGCCGCGCCGTTTCAGCGAGCCATCGATGCGGTCATTGCGGCCGACACGCCGGTCATCACTGTACGCGGACAGCTCAATGGCAGGCCTGCGCTGAGCTTCGCCAGCCTGCTCGAAGAACCGGGTGGCAGCGAGGCGGATGCCGCTTTCCTGGCCAGCGGCCCCAACACCATCGCCAAGTTTCTGTTCACCTCGGGCTCGACCAAACTGCCCAAGGCGGTGGTGACCACCCAGCGCATGCTGTGTGCCAATCAACAGATGCTCTTGCAGACATTTCCGGTGTTCGGCGAAGAACCGCCCGTGCTGGTCGACTGGCTGCCCTGGAACCACACCTTCGGCGGCAGTCATAATCTCGGCATCGTGCTGTACAACGGTGGCACGTTCTATCTGGACAACGGCAAGCCAACCGTTCAAGGCTTCGCCGAGACCCTGCGCAATCTCAAGGAAATTTCGCCTACCGCTTACCTGACTGTGCCCAAGGGCTGGGAGGAGCTGGTCAACGCACTGGAGCAGGACGCCGAGCTGCGCGAGCGATTCTTCTCGCGTATCAAGCTGTTCTTCTTCGCCGCTGCCGGCCTGTCGCAAAGCATCTGGGATCGCCTTGACCGGGTGGCCGAGCAGCATTGCGGCGAGCGGATCCGCATGATGGCCGGACTGGGCATGACCGAGGCTGCGCCGTCCTGCACCTTCACCACCGGGCCCTTGTCGATGGCCGGTTACATCGGCCTGCCCGCACCGGGATGCGAAGTGTGTCTGGTGCCTGTGGATGGCAAGCTCGAAGGACGTTTTCGTGGTCCGCACATCATGCCGGGCTATTGGCGCTCGCCACAGCAGACTGCCGAAGTGTTCGACGAGAACGGCTTCTATTGCTCCGGCGATGCGATCAAGCTTGCCGATCCTGCGGCACCCGAGCTGGGCCTGATGTTCGACGGGCGTCTGGCCGAGGATTTCAAGCTGTCGTCGGGCGTGTTCGTCAGTGTCGGGCCGATGCGCAATCGGGCGGTGCTGGAAGGCTCGCCGTACGTGCAGGATGTGGTCATCACCGCGCCTGACCGCGAATGCCTCGGGGCGCTGGTGTTTCCCAGAGTGCACGAGTGTCGGCAACTGGCCGGGCTGGATGCACAGGCCACGGATGCACAGGTACTGGCCAGTGCGCCGGTACGTGAGTGGTTCGCCGGCTGGCTGGCGCGCCTGAATCAGGGCGCGAACGGCAACGCCAGCAGGCTGGAGTGGATCGTGCTGCTTGATCAGCCCGCGTCCATTGATCGCGGCGAAATTACCGACAAGGGGTCGATCAACCAGCGCGCTGTTCTGCAGTGGCGCGCAGACAAGGTCGAAGCGCTGTACCGTGATCAGGATCCGGACAAGCTCCGTGCCGAGCCCAAGGCATGAGTGGCAGCGGGCAGTATTCGGCATTCAGTGACGTGGCCATCGTCGATGCGGTGCGCACGCCCTGGGTGGATCTGGGCGGTGCTCTGGCACCTGTCTCGCCCATCGATCTGGGTATCAAGGTCGGCCGCGAGGTTCTGGCGCGTGCCTCCATTCAGGCGGATCAGGTCGACAGCGTACTGGCCGGTTCGATGGCGCAGGCCAGTTTCGATGCCTACCTGCTGCCCCGGCACATCGGCCTGTACAGCGGCGTCGCGCACAGCGTTCCGGCATTGGGTGTGCAGCGTATCTGTGCCACCGGTTTCGAATTGTTGCGCCAGGCCGCCTTGCACGTGGGCGAAGGCGGGCAGATGGCGCTGTGCGTCGCCGCCGAGTCCATGTCGCGCAACCCGATCGCGGCCTATACCCACCGCAATGGCTTCTCGCTCGGTGCCGCTGTGCAGTTCAAGGATTTTCTCTGGGAAGCGCTGTATGACCCGGCACCGGCGATGGACATGATCGCCACGGCAGACAACCTCGCAAGGCGTCATGGGTTGAGCCGTGAGGCGGTGGACAGCTATGCCTTGCTCAGCCATGAACGGGCGCTGCAGTCGCAGATTTCCGGTAAGTGGGCTGAGGAAATTGTGCCGGTCCGCAATGAGCGCTTTGCGCTGGAAGGCTATCAGCCGCGTGGCATCGAGTTGCCGCGAGGGGTTGAAGTGGTCGCGCAGGACAGCCATCCGCGTGCGACCCATCTGGCAGCGCTGTCGCGTCTGCGCGCCATTCACGCGAACGGGGTGCAGACCGCAGGCAATAGCTGTGCGGTGGTCGATGGCGCGGCGGCGGCCTTGGTGGGGCGTGCTTCACAATCGACGAGACCGGTGTTGGCGCACCTGCTGGCCAGCGCGGTGACGGGGGTGGCGCCAGAGTTCATGGGCATTGGCCCCGCACCTGCGATCCGCTTGCTGTTACAGCGCAGCGGGCTGGCACTGAGGGATATCGGTCGACTGGAAATCAATGAAGCGCAGGCCGCTCAGGTTCTGGCAGTGGCACAAACGCTGGAGCTTGACCACGAGCGGCTCAACTGCCTGGGTGGATCACTGGGCCTGGGCCATCCATTGGCCGCCACCGGGCTGCGTCTGGTCATGACCCTGGCACGTCAATTACGCGACACGGGCCTGCGCTACGGTATCGCTGCAGCCTGCGTCGGCGGCGGGCAGGGCATGGCGCTGCTGATCGACAATCCCCATTATGTGTCCAACCGTGTCTAGCCAGGAAAATACCCGCAAATGCGACATTTTCCTGCTTCAAACGCTACCCCCCACGCAGGTCATCCTTTAGCGCTTGACCGAATCGTGGCGAACAGTGAATCTCGCATCTCTCGATCCCACGGAACCCCGTCTATGCGTGCCCTCGCTGAGCTTTCTTTCGATTTCGTCTGGCATTTGATGTTCACGGATGACAAGCAGCTCGACCAGGATCTGGCGGTGCGCTCGCTGGAAAATCTTTGCGATTGTTTTTCGTCGATGTCCGACGAAGAGAAAAGGGCGTTCATCGCGGTGGCTCATGAACGCAAGGCGCGCCTTTTCGCTGTGCCCGATGCCGACGGCTACTCGCCGATACGCCTGGCCACCGAAGAGCAGGCGCAGTTTCTCGATCATGTGGTGTCCGGGCAGTTCTTCCAGCAGTTCGAAGAGCCCCTGGCGGCGGATGCCAGCGACCGCGTGGTGCCGATTCGCCGCTGAGTGAACGCAGGCCGCCCGGTTATTGCTCGACGGCTTCCTGCAACCTGGCGATGACCTTGATCTCGAAATCAAAGCCATACAGCCAGGTCACTCGGCCACCGGCACGCCATCCGCAATAGCGTGTCGCGGGTTCAACGCCGTGCCGACAGTTGCTGCGGGGCCAGAAATGCATCGTGGAAATAGTTGCGGAATGCCTGCATCGCCGGGCTCAGTTCTCGTTCGCGGTGCCAGGCCAGGCCGACGCTCATGGGCGTTACCGTGTCGGTGACGGTGATCGTTTCGATACGCTTGCCTTCCAGCGACCAGGGGCGATGCACCAGATCGGAAAGGATTGCCACGCCGCTGCCGTTGGCGACCATGCTGCGCACGGCTTCCACCGAGCTGGTGCGGATTCTGACGTTGGGCTGCTGTCCGGCCAGCTCCCAATAGCGCATGGCGCTTTGTTCGGCTTCGTCGACGGTCAACAGGATATAGGGCTCCTGCGCGACATCGGCGAGGCTGACAGAAGCGCGTTGGCACAGTGGGTGATGGCTGGACAGCCATAGGCGGCGCTCGGAGTTGAACAACGTTTCCGAGATAATATCCGGGTGAGTGATATTTGCTGTCAGCACCACCGCCATGTCGAAGCGACCTTGCAGCAGGCCTTGTTCGATGGCGTGTCGTTCCTGCTCATGCACTTCGATGGCCACGTCCGGGTGCCAGTGTTCCAGGCGCTGCAAATGATGCGGCAGGAAGTAGCCGATGACCGTGTAGCTGGCGGCCAGGCGCAATACGCCGCTGGCGCGGATATCGGGCAGCGGGCTGTTCAGCGCATCATCGACGCTGCGCAGGATGACGTAAGCCCTGTTGAGAAAGTGGCGGCCTGCTTCAGTCAGGCTCATGCCTTGCGCCGAGCGCTGAAACAGCAGGGTGCCGAGCATGCCCTCCAGTTCCTTGATCGCCGTGGTGACCGCCGATTGGGAAATGTTCAGGTGAATGGCCGCCTGCGAGATCTGCCCGATCTCGGCAGTTGCCACGAAATAACGGACCTGGCGCAAGGTCAGGGACATAAGCACTCCAGACAGAGGTTCCAATGGGCGGGGTATCTGTTTTTCAGAAGATGGCGTATCTGTTAATAGATCTACCCAAGGGGTGCAACTGAATTTAACGTGGTTTGCATGAAGCCGGATAGCCCCTTGTCCGGCCAGCCACAGGAGCAACAGCCATGCAGGTGGATTTCAACTCGGACATGGGTGAAAGCTTTGGCGCGTGGACCATTGGTGACGGCGTCGATACTGAATTGATGACCTATATCAGCTCCGCCAATGTTGCGACCGGTTTTCACGCCGGTGACCCTGGCACCATGCGCCGCACGATCGAGCAGGCGAAACGCCTGGGCGTTGCGATCGGCGCACACCCAGGGTTCCGCGATCTGGTCGGCTTTGGCCGCCGACATATCAACTCGACGCCCCAGGAACTGGTCGACGACATGCTCTACCAACTGGGTGCCCTGCGCGAGCTTGCGCGGGTGCAAGGCGTGGCCTTACAGCATTTCAAACCCCATGGCGCCTTGTACATGCACCTGGCCAGGGATGAAGCCGCAGCCCGACTGCTGGTGGAGAACCTGCAGCGCCTGGAGCCTGATTTGCTGCTCTACTGCATGCCCGGTTCGGTTATCTGCAAGATCGCCGAAGAGCTGGGCCAGCCGGTGATCCGCGAGTTCTACGCTGATCGCGCTTACGACCTCAGCGGCTCCATCGTCTTCACTCGTCACGTACGCGCCCTGGACCCGACCGAAGTCGCAGCCCGCGTGGTGCGCGCGTGCCTGCAAGGTCTGGTGCGTACTGTCGAGGGTGAGGACCTGAGCATCGAATTCGATTCGATCTGCCTGCACAGCGACACGCCGGGCGCGCTGGACCTTGCAGAAGCGACACGCCTGGCGCTAGACGCTGCAGGCATTGAGGTGCGTGCACCGCGTTGAGTTAAAGGCATCGTGTGCACAGACGCACGAGCCGTGTTACTGATTTTTGCCTGCCGTTCTACAACGATTTCAAGAAAGGAACAGACATGGCTGATCCGATTCGCTACAGCTTTGGCGCTGATGAACATCTGTTCGCCGAGGTCAGTGACAGTATGTCGCTGGAAGCATTTTTCAAGGGGCTGGCGGTGACCCGTGCGGTCGAGCGTCTGGCGCTGGACGGTGTGCTGGACGTGTGCCTGGCCAACGCGTCATTCCAGATTCGTTTTGACCCGGACCGCATCGCACCACACGTCTTGCTTGAAGCGGTGAGGGCGGCCGAGGCCGGTGCGGTCGCCGAACGTACCCTGCAGACCCGGATCATCGAGATCCCGGTGCTGTACAACGATCCATGGACCCACGAGACCCTGATGCGTTTTCGTGACCGCCATCAGGACCCCGGTTCCACCGACCTGGAATACGCTGCGCGCATCAATAACCTGGCGGATGTCGATGCCTTCATCGCCGCACACAGCGGCGCACCGTGGTTCGTTTCGATGGTCGGTTTTGTCGCCGGTCTGCCGTTCATGTTCCAGATGGTGGAACGCGAGCGTCAGCTGCAGGTGCCCAAATACCTGCGTCCGCGCACCGATACTCCCAAGCACACACTCGGCCACGGCGGCTGCTTCGGCTGCATCTATTCGGTACGCGGAGCGGGCGGTTATCAGATGTTTGGCGTCACTCCTGCGCCGATCTATGACCCACAGCAGAAGCTGGCCTACCTGAAAGAGCACATGGTGTTCTTCCGGCCGGGCGATATCGTCCAGTTCAAACCGCTTGACCGGCAAGCCTATGACGAGGCTGTCGCAGAGGTGGAAGCCGGGCGCTTCGACCTGCTCATCCGCCCGGTCGAGTTTTCCCTGGATGCCTTTCTGGCCGATCCGGTGGGCTATCCCAAGTCGTTGCAGGAGGTGCTGGCATGATCAAGGTGCTCAAACCCGGTCTGGCCACCTCGGTTCAGGACCTCGGTCGCGAGGGCTATTATCACCTGGGCATTCCGCCCTCCGGTGCGCTCGACCAGTACGCCCTCAGCGCCGCCAATCAGCTGGTCGGGAATCCACCCGGCGCTGCCGGGCTTGAATGCACGCTGCTGGGACCGGAACTGGAGTTTCAGTGCGATACGTTGGCTGCGGTCTGCGGCGCACACATGGCGGCGCGCCTCGACGGTGTGGAAATGCACCACGACACCGCCTTTGCGGTGAAGGCCGGGCAAGTGCTGCGTTTCGACTTCCCCAAGGACGGTGCGCGCACCTATCTGGCCGTCGCCGGCGGCATTGATGTGCCGCTGGTGCTGGGCAGCCGTTCGACTTACACGCTGGGTGCGCTTGGCGGTTTTCAGGGTCGTAGACTGGCCGCTGATGACCAGCTGCCGATAGGCACACCCAGCGGCAAGGGACGTGCCGGCGCCAGTCTGCCAATGGCCTTGCGCCAGTCTCTGGGTGGTGAGGTGTACCTGCGGGTCGTGCCGGGCCTGTATTACGAGCGCCTGACCGAATTTGCTGCCACCAGTTTTTTCTCCGAGCCCTGGAGCGTAGGGTCGGAAGCCGACCGCATCGGTTATCGCTTCAAGGGGGGCAGGGCGCTGACCTTCCAGCCCAGGGAGCAGCCCTTCGGCGCCGGTTCCGATCCATCCAATATCGTCGACAGCTGCTACCCGATCGGTTCGATTCAGGTGCCTGCCGGGCTGGAACCGATTGTGTTGCACCGTGATGCGGTGTCGGGCGGGGGCTACGCGATGATCGGCACGGTGATCAGCGCGGACCTGGATCTGATCGGTCAGATGCAACCCAATCAGACCGCCCGATTCGTGGCCGTAACGCTGGAGGAGGCGCTGGAGGCGCGCAAGTCATACAAGAAGAAGCTGGCGTGCCTGAGCAAACTGTTTCCTTCCTGAGGCTGTCAGTCGGCCTGCCCGGACTCCAGTTGTGCCCGCATCTTCGCGCGGCACACCTCGAGTATTTCGTCCGCCAGCGGTGAGTCATTCGGGCAGCTGCGTGACAGCAGCAGTGCCCCCAGCGCATGGGCAAAGCGGTCGATGGTATTTGCCCGTGCCTGCTTCCATTCTTCGTCGTCGGGCGCTGCCTGCGCGGGAGCAAGCGCTGCCAGCAGGCTTTCGATGCCTTCGGCGAAGGTTGCTTTGACCTCGTCCGACTGGCGCGCTGCATCGCCGCTCAGCGCGGCCATGGGGCAGCCCGTGCCAAGGTTGTCGCGATGCTCTCGTGACAGGTAGTAATCGATGAACTGCGCTGGATCGATGCCGGTCGATTTCGCCACGGTCTGCGCGATGGCGCAGGCTGCCGACTCGGCCATCAGGTCGGATTTGGAAGCGAAATGCTTGTAGAACCCGCCGTGGGTAAAGCCTGCCGCAGCCATCAGATCGGCCACCCCGACACCGTCATAGCCATGCTCGCGAAACTGGACGGACGCCGTCTCGACGATGTGTGCCCGGTTGGCCTGGGCCTGCGCCTTGGTAACTCTCATGCAGGTTGCCTCTTTGCCTGTCTGGTGGTGGCTGTCTGGGCCTGGAAGAGCGTGAATATAGCATTGATGCTGACCGTCATCAAAACCGCTGATCGCCAGGATGTTATGTCCATGAGGTGGTTGAAGAGCAATAGGGATCTTCGCCTGCGCGTTGAAAGTGTTAGCGTATTCCCCGCGTTTGTCTTTGTAACAAGAAAGCTCAGACTAGCCGCCAATCTTTCCATTGCTTCCCTTGCGCGGCACAAGAGTGACGAGCGTCATCACGGCTCTCGCGCAAAAAGCCCCAATGCTGATGGGCAGTTGGCCCCTCAGGAGAACACACCATGCATCGAACGAAAACTTCCGCAGCACTGGCCATTCTTTGCGCCGCCACACTCGCTACTTCGCTGGCCTACGGCGCGACCGCCATTTCATTGCCTGCCAGTGCGCCTGCCGACAAACCGATCGGCAAGCTCGAACAGGTGCATGCCTTTTATGACGCGATGCCTACCGGCGTGACGGTGACTGAAACCGGACGGATCTTCGTCAATTTCCCGCGTTGGGGTGACAAGGTGCCGTTTACCGTGGGCGAGATTCGTGACGGCAAAGTGGTTGCCTACCCCGATCTGGCGGTCAACAAGGAGAACCCCAAAGACCCTGGCGACGGGCTGATCAGCGTGCAGAGTGTGGTCGCCGACGGCAAGGGTCGTGTCTGGCTTCTGGACACGGCCGCACCGGGCTTTGCGTCTCCGCGTCGAGGCGGCGCCAAACTGGTTGCGGTGGACCTGGCCACCAACCGAATCGTCAAGCGCCTGGTGTTTCCGGACAACGTCATCTTGCCCGGCACCTATGTCAACGACATGCGCTTTGACTTGCGCAAGGGAGCGGAGGGGACGGTCTATGTAACGGACTCATCCTTGAGCGGGCCGGGTGCGATCATTGTCATGGACATTGCCAGCGGCCACGCCGTGCGGCGCTTGAACGGGGCGCAGGCTACGTCTGTCGATCCGGCTTTCGTACCCGTCGTCGAAGGTGTTGCTGTGCTGGGCGATGGCCCGAACGGAACGCGCAAACCGGTCGGCGTCGCCTCGGACGGCATTGCGTTGTCGGCAGACGGCAAGACACTGTATTTTTCGCCGTTGTCCAGCCGTCATCTGTATGCCGTGGCCACCGAGCTGTTGAACGACAGCAAGGTCAGCGAGCAGCAGTTGGCAGCGGCGGTGCAGGACCTCGGGGAAAAAGGCGCTTCGGATGGCCTGGAGGCTGATGCCAAAGGCGCGGTATACGCAGGCGACTACGAGCATAATTCGATTCGCAAACGCCTGCCGGATGGCACCTGGCAGACGGTGGCACACGATCCGCGCATGCTGTGGCCTGACACCTTGTCGATCGGCCCGGATGGCTACCTGTACTTCATCGTCAACCAGCTGCACCGCCAGGCCAACTTCAACGTCGGCCACGACAAGCGGGAAAAACCCTACAGCCTGCTGCGTTTGAAAATAGACGCTGCGCCCGCACCTACCCATTGATCGAATCGAATACCGGAGCATCGATAATGAACGCACCTGCAAAGCCATTGGCCTTGATGGCAGTCCTGAAAGCCAGTGCCGGCAAAGAGTCGGCCCTGAAACACGCATTATCGGGACTCGTGGAACCGACCCGAGCGGAGCCGGGCAATATCGAGTACACACTGTTCGAAGCGCGTGATGAGCGCGGCACGTTCTACATGCGTGAATGCTTCAAGGATCAGGCAGCACTGGACGCCCATGTCGCCACGCCGCACTACCAGCAGTTCGCGGCGGTCAGCGGCGAGTTGCTGGCAGAGCCGCCGCAGCTGATATTTCTTGATCAGGTATCGAGCTGAGTGTCCGAAAGGGCCCGGTCAGTCCGGGCCCATTCGCAGTGAGTTGATCAGTTCTGCGAAAGGAGTGGGCTAATGAACCAGCACACAGCATTGAGCACCGCCGATATCTCAGAAAATATTGATCGGGTAACTCACGATCACCCGGTGCTCATCGGAATCACGCTGGCTGGCGAATTCGGTGCGCAGTTGCGCGTGGCGTAGCGCGATGCTGAGGTTTTTTGCCGGGCCGGACTGCACCACATAACTCAGGGTCACGTTGCGTTCCCATTCCTTCTTGTCGCCGTCGGACGTCTGGATGTTCGAGCCGCTTTCATACATCGCCAGGAAGTTCAGGCCGAGGACGCCCAGTCTGGCGAAGTCGTAGCCATAGCGAACCTGCCAGGTACGCTCTCCGGCACGCTGGAATTTACCGATCATTGACTCGGTCATGAAATAGGCAGTCGAGCCGTCACCCTGATTCAGCCAGACCGCGTCACTGTCGCCGGTCACGGCCTGGTAACCCGCAGCGAACGTATGGCCATTGATCAGGTAAGTGAACTGGGCGCTGGACAGGCGGCTGTCGACTTCACCCTTGGTGACGCCGTTGCCGTAATAACCTACTGTGTAGAACGCTGGGTCGTGACCGTTGGCACCGTCCGAGCGGTTGTCGAAATGGCGCAGGTCGGTGCGCAGGGTGCCTGGACCCAGTTGCATGTCGTATTTCAGGCCCAGAAAGTTCTGTTTGTAGAAGTTTTCCAGGTTGCCGTAGTAGTACTGCAAGGTCAGGTCTTTTGTCGGTTTGTAATCGACGCCTGCATAGTAGAACTTGTTGACGAACTCGCCGGTCAGCGGGTTGTTTGCACCCGGAATGGACATGCCCATCTGATTGGTCGAACCACGGCCCATGACATGTTCCAGCTGGCCTGCCGTGAAGGTGAAGTCCTTCAGGTCGCCAGACTGAATCTGCCCGCCACGAAAAGTCTGTTGCAACATGCGGTCGGTGGACATTACCACCGGCAGCATCGGCACCAGCGTGCCGTATTTCAGTTCGGTTTTGGAGACGCGTGCCTTGAGCGTCGCCCCCAGGCTGCTGAACTCGTCGACCGCACGACCGTCGCTGTCCGTGGGGAAGATATTGCCGTTGAACGCCGTGCTTTGCGGGTTGTAGTGACGGCCTTTGCCCGAGTCCAGACGAATGCCCAACTGGCCGAGTGCGTCGACACCGAAGCCCACTGTGCCCGGCGTGTAGCCTGACTGATAGTTGAGCATGAAGCCCTGGCCCCACTCCTGCGTGTAGTTCGGGTCGGCAGCGCCGCTGCGATTGTCTGCGTTACTGAAAAAGTTGCGCGCGAGAATGCTGGCCTTGCTGTCCTCGAGAAAACCTTCGGCGTAGCTCTGCTGAGCGATCAGCAGACCACAAAAGCCCGCAACGAAAGGGGTGGCGCGATTGATACGCTCCATCGGGTTCATCCTCATGCTGTAATTAAGTGTTTTTTGAGAGGCAGAGTCAGGCGGCAGTCAGGTTTCTTGTTATTTTTCAGGCGCAGGTGTTGCACATGAATCCGTTGCAGGCGTTGTTGCACCGGGTACCCTATGAAGGGTGACGCGAGGCAGACGATGCAGCACCAGCAGCGCGAGCACGCCCAGCCCGGCGCATGTCAGCAGCCCCGTGCCCACCGCCTGGGCGAGGGCGGTGCGGGCTATCAATAGCGCCGCATCGACATCGGCGGGCATGTGCTGCAGCAGAACCTGAGGGTCGGCCAGGCGCGGTAGGGCCGCCGCCTGACCTGCTGCGTTCAGCGCACTTTTCAGGTTGGCGACATACAGCACCTTGACCAGCACGCCCATGGCCGCCGTGCCCAGCAAACCGCCGACCAGTCGCAAGGATTGGGTCAGTGCCGTGGCGATACCGAGAAATTGCCGTTCGGCGAGCGTCTGGGTGAACACGGTCAGGTTGAGCAGAATGAAACCCAGCCCCAGCCCCGCCAGCAGAATGAGCCCCAGCAAGGTGCTGAACCCGGCATGCAGCCCGACCAGTGCCAGGGCAATGCAGGCGACTGACAAGGCCGCGAACCCGGCGACCGGCAGCCGGTTGGGGTTGGCCATGCGTGTGACGATCCGGCTGTTGACGATGGCGCCCAGCGTAATGCTCAGCGCCAGCGGGGTAAGCAGTAACCCGGCGTCTTTTGGCGAGTAGCCGTAGCTGCCCTGCAAGAGCAGCGGCAGGTAAAAAAGAAGGGTGAACATGATGGCGCCGGCCAGCAGCGACATGATGAACAGCAGGCGGATGCTGCGGTTGGAGAATAGTCCGGCGGGGAGCAAGGCAAAGGCACAACGGCGCTCCTGAAACCAGAGCCCGGTCATGGCGACGAGGGTTACAGCGCCACAGGTCAGACTGATCGACAGGGAGCGCTGGCCCAGCCATTCGACGAACAGTTGCAGGCTGCCCAGCGTCAGTACGATCAATAAAGCCCCGAGCCAGTCGAGCCGGATCGCACCGGCAGAATGGGCTCGATGCCCTTGCGGGCGATACCACGGCAGAAAGCGCCAGGCAAAAAACAAGGCAACCACGCCCAGGGGCAGGTTCAACCAAAACACCGAACGCCAGCCAAACTCGCCGGAAAGATAACCCCCCAGCCCCGGACCGATGGCATTGACCACGCTGAACATGGCGCTCAGCAACACCTGCCAGCGCAACCGCTGGCGGGTGTCGGGAAACAGCTCCGGCACACAGGCAAAGGCGGTACCGATCAACATGCCGCCGCCCACACCTTGCAAGGCTCGCCCGATCACCAGCACCAACATGCTGTCTGCCAGTGCGCAGAGCAGCGAGGCCAGCGTGAAGATGACTGTGGCGGCCAGCACGAACGGTTTGCGCCCGTAAAAATCGCCCAGCCGGCCAAAGATCGGGATGGTCACGATAGAGGCCAGCAGATAGCCGGTGGCGACCCAGGCGTACAGCTCGAAACCGTTGAGCTCGGCGACAATGCTGGGCAGTGCGTTGCCGATGACCGTCTGATCCAGCGCGGAAAGGCCCAGCACCAGTGATATGCCAAGCATCGCCAACAACGCCTGTTTGAAGGTCAGGGCTGGATGGCTCGGCGTTGTCATGTCGAGGTGCTCAGCGCAACGCAGCGACAGCAGTCGCCATGCGCGCGCAGCCGTCTTCAAGGGTTTCCAGTGCTGTAGCCGTAGACATCCGGAAAAACGGTGCCAGGCCATAGGCGGTGCCTGCGACAACGGCCACGCCCTGACTTTCCAGCAGGTAGAGCACCACGTCGGTATCGGCTTCCAGAAGCGAACCTGACGGCGTGGTTTTGCCGATCAGTGCCCCGCAATTGACGTAGAGATAGAACGCGCCTTGCGGCTTGATGCAGCTCAGGCCTTCAATGGCGTTGATCAGCTCAAGGCAACGATCACGGCGCTGTCTGTAGACCTTGACGCTGTCGCTGACAAAAGACTGGTCGCCGTTCAGCGCGGCTACTGCGGCGGCCTGGCTCACCGAGCAGGCGTTGCTGGTGGACTGCGATTGCAGGGTCGCCATCGCCTTGATGATATCGTCGGGGCCTGCGGCGTAGCCGATGCGCCAGCCGGTCATGGCGTAGGTTTTCGACACGCCGTTGATGATCAGCACGCGTTCACGCAGCGCCGGCTCGACAGTGAGCAGGTGGCTGAGTGGGGCGTCGTCGTAGCGTATGTGCTCGTAGATGTCATCGGTCATGACCAGCACGTGCGGGTAATCAAGAAGTACGTCGGCCAGCGCGCGCCATTCGGATGCGCTGTAGGTGGCACCGGTCGGGTTGCTCGGCGAGTTGAGCAGCAGCCAGCGGGTGCGCGGCGTGATCGCATTGCGCAGTTGCGTGGCAGTCAGCTTGAACCGGTTTTCTTCCGGGCATGCCAGGGTCACAGGGCGACCATCGCAGGCCAGGACCATGTCCGGGTATGACACCCAGTAAGGCGCGGGAATCAGCACCTCATCGTCGACACCCAATGTCGCCGCGAATGCATTGAAGATGGCCGCCTTGGCACCACTGGTGACCACGATCTGGCCTGGCGCATAAGCAAGGCCGTTTTCACGCTGCAGTTTTGCGGCGATAGCCTCGCGCAGCGCTGTGGTGCCAGCGTTCAGCGTGTAGCGCGTTTCACCGTTCTCGATGGCGGCACAGGCGGCCTGACGAATGTGCGCCGGCGTGTCGAAGTCCGGCTCGCCAACCACCAGATTGATGATCGATTTGCCTGCGCGCCGCAGTTCATTGGCCCGATCGGCAGCGGCGCTGCTTGGCGACGGTTTGATGCGGAGCACGCGGGCAGCGATGCGAGATGCGGTCACGTTGGCATTCCTCGTTGATGGCCTTGACGGGGAATACGTTACGAGCCAGCGAGGCGCGCGCCATAAGACGAGTTCGTTCTGGGTTGATAGGCAGCGCTTATGACCGCAGATGAACCAGCGTCGCACCAAAAGCGGGCGGGCAATGGTTGCAGGGGGATCAGCGCCTGACAAACCCGATCAGCGGCAGCTGACATAGCAATTGCTTATGCCTGGTTTTTTCAGGGCTGGCCTGGGTCTTGCTGAACCCTGTATGTCGTGACTCTGGAGTGCAGCACCTTGAACCTTCGCCGTTTGAAATATTTCGTGAAAATTGTCGACATTGGCAGCCTGACCCAGGCCGCCGATGTGCTGCACATCGCACAACCTGCGCTGAGCCAGCAGTTGGTGACGCTGGAGGCCGAGTTGCAGCAACAGTTATTGATCCGCACCAAGCGCGGTGTCACCCCGACCGAGGCGGGCAAGGTGCTGTACGGGCATGCTCAGGTGATCCTGCGCCAGTGCGAGCAGGCGCAGAGTGACGTCAACGCCAGCGGTCTGGCGTTATCGGGGCCTGTGTCGGTAGGGCTGGCACCCGGCACAGCCGCTTCGACGCTGTCGCTGCCGTTGCTCAAACGCGTACGCGAGCGTCATCCGGGCATTCTGCTGTACCTCAATGAGAACTTTGGCACCACCCTCAGCGAGTTGATCATGAACGGGCGCATGGACATGGCCGTTCTCTATGGCGGGCGCGAGGTGCATGGCCTGAGTTTCGTGCCGTTGATACGCGAGCAGTTGTACCTGGTGAGTGCCGAAGAGGCGCTCCAGGGGCGCGAGGAAATTCCGCTCAGCGAGCTGGCCGATATCGACCTGCTGTTGCCGCGCACCTACAACACTGTCCGGCGTCTGGTGGACGAGGCATTTGTGCGTATCGAGCGCAGTGCCCGTGTTGTGGCAGAAGTCGAATCTTCGACGACGCTGGCCGCAGCAGTGGCCGATCGATTCGGCTCGACCATTCTTCCCGAGTCTGCTGCACGGGTGCTGGCAGACACGCATGCGGTCAACCTGAGCCGCATTGTCGAACCCGAGATCGAAGCACCTCTCGCGCTGTGCCTTTCCGGGCACTTGCCGCTGTCGGTTCCGGCTCAGGCGGTCAAGGCGATCCTTCTGGAACTGGTCGCGGAAATGCGCGGCAACCGCCGTACGCAATGATAGCGACGTCATAAGGGGCGCTTATCACCCCACAGTCAAACCGTCTTGGCGGTCAAAAACCTGTCTCGTTACATTGCCCTCAGCCACATTTCATTTGCCAGGCAAGGGCTGTTGCATGAAACCGGAACGTATCAAAGCACTTATCGACCTGATGGCCGAATCGGACCTGAGCGAACTGAGCCTGTGTGAAGGCGACGCGCAGCTGCGTTTACTGCGCGAGCCCGTTCAGGTCGCCAACCGCGTCAACCCGGCTGTTGCGACAGCGCAGACGACGCCCGCCGCGCGCCCTGTTTCTGCGGCTCAGGCAAGTACGACAGCCGCCGTGCAACAGACACAGGCCTGCGCTTCGCTATACGGGGTGTTGCACCTGACACCGGCACCCGACCAGCCACCTTTCGTCGAGATCGGCACGTCCGTCGAGGTGGGGCAGACCTTGGCCGTGGTCGAGGCCATGAAGATGTTTCATCCGGTGCAGGCTGAAGCGGCAGGGGTGGTGAGAGCCATTCTGGTTGCCAATGGCGAAGAAGTTCAGGCCTGTCAGGCGCTGTTCAGCATTGCGTGATGGTCTTGAGTTGCCTTGCCGACCGTCTTGCGGGTTCACCGATCAGGGGTTTTTGATGTTCGATAAAGTGTTGATCGCCAATCGCGGCGAAATCGCCCTGCGCATCCAGCGAGCCTGCAAGGGCCTGGGCCTGCGCACGGTCGCGGTGTATTCCGAAGCGGATCGCGATGCCGATTACGTACAGCAGGCCGACGAAGCACTGTGCATTGGCCCTGCTGCCGCAGGGCAGAGTTATCTGAATCAGGCGGCCGTGCTCTATGCCGCGCAACTGACCGGTGCTCAGGCGATCCATCCCGGTTATGGATTTCTGTCTGAAAATGCCGCGTTCGCCGAACGCATCGAACAGGCTGGCCTGACCTTCATCGGCCCCAGCGCTGCGTGCATTCGGGTCATGGGCGACAAGGTCGCAGCCAAGCGGGCGATGCGCGAGGCTGGCGTGCCGTGCGTACCCGGTCCGGACACCAGCATGCCCGACGACTCGCAGAGCATTGTGCAAATCGCTCGCGACATCGGCTACCCGGTCATCGTCAAGGCCGCAGGCGGCGGCGGAGGGCGGGGCATGCGCGTGGTTCAGGAAGAGTCTCAGCTGCTCGATGCAATTGCGCTGACCCGCGAAGAAGCCCGACACGCCTTCGGCAATCCCGAGTTGTATATCGAGAAGTTTCTGGGCCAGCCGCGTCATGTCGAGATTCAGGTGTTATGCGACGCCTACGGCAATGCTGTCTGGCTTGGCTCGCGGGATTGCTCGATGCAGCGCCGCCACCAGAAGGTCCTTGAGGAGGCGCCTGCGCCCGGCATCGACGCGGCATTGATGGGCAGAGTGGGCGAGCGTTGTGCACAGGCCTGCCGCCAGATCGGCTATCAGGGTGTCGGCACGTTCGAATTCCTGTTCGAAAAGGATGAGTTCTATTTCATCGAGATGAACACCCGCCTGCAGGTCGAGCATCCGGTAACGGAAATGACTTCCGGTATCGACATTGTCCAGCAGCAGATTCGCATGGCGATGGGCGAGCGCCTGAGTTTCAGTCAGGCCGACGTACGCGTGTCGGGCCATTCGCTGGAGTGCCGGATCAACGCCGAGGACCCGCGCAGCTTCATGCCGACGCCGGGGCTGGTCACCCGCTGGCAGATCCCCGGTGGTTTCGGCGTGCGGGTCGATTCGCATGTCAGCCACGGCTACCGCGTTCCGCCTTATTACGATTCGATGGTGGCCAAGGTCATCACCCATGGCGCCAGTCGCGACGAGGCGTTGGCACGCATGCGCCTGGCACTGAGCGAAATGCACGTCGAGGGGATCTCCACCAACATCCCTCTGCATCGCGACATTCTGCAGGACCCGGTGTTCTGCAAGGGTGGCATGGACATTCATCACCTGGAGCGCTGGTTGCAGACAAGGAGCCACCCATGACCATCCTGCCGACGCCGAATGTGCCAAGAATTACCTTGCTGGGCACCACCGCGTTGCTGTTCGAAGCACCCGGCGAGCTCGACCTGGCAACGCAGCAACGGATATGGGCGCTGGCCCGTCTGAGCAAGGACTGGCCCCAGGTACGCGAAGCAGTGCCGGGGATGAACAATCTGATGCTGACCTTCGCTGCGCCACCGCGGGATCTGGCCGGTCTGAACACCCGCTTGCTGGAGACCTGGGAACAGTGCCAGCCGCTGCCGTTGCAGGGCCGGATCATTGAATTGCCGGTGGTGTACGGCGGCGATGGCGGCCCGCACATGGCTGATGTCGTCGCCCATACCGGGCTGGATATCGAAACCATCGCCAATCTGCACTGCGAGCCGCTGTACCCGGTGTACGCCTTGGGCAGCCATCCGGGTTATTGCTACCTGGGCGGCATGGACCAGCGCCTGGCGACGCCGCGGCGCAAGGTGCCGGTACTCGATATCGGTGCCGGGTCGGTCTCTATCGGTGGCGTTCAGACAGGTATTTCCGCCTCGGCCGGCCCCAGTGGCTGGAACACCATAGGACGCACGGAGATGGTGTTTTTCGATGCGGGTCAGCAGCCTCCGGCGCTGCTGCAACCCGGCGATCAACTGCGCTTGCGCATCGAGAGGATCATCCGATGATCGAAGTTATCAGCGCTACCGCACTGGCGACCGTTCAGGATCTTGGGCGACACGGCAGCCTGGGTTACGGCGTCGGCACGTCCGGCGCAATGGACACGCTGTCACTGCGGCTCGGCAACCTGTTGCTGGGCAACGATGAAGACGCGGCAGGTATTGAAATTCCGCTGTTCCCGTTTGAAGTGCGGTTTGTCGATGACTGCACCTTCGCGATCACCGGGGCCGCCTGCGGTGCGTCGCTCGATGGTCAGCGGCTGCCGGGTAACTGGGTCGCTCAGGCACGCAAGAATCAGGTGTTGCGGCTCAATTACCCGACAATGGGCAGCCGCGTGTACCTGTGTCTGGCCGGTGGCGTCGATGTGCCGGTGGTACTGGGCTCGCGCAGCACGCAATTGCGTGGGGCTTTTGGGGGCTGGCAGGGCCGTGCGTTGCAGCAGGGCGATGTGATTTCTGCAGGCGTTGCCAATGAGCCGCGCGCCAGTGATTTCGGTGTGCAATCGTCCGTGGCGGCC
The DNA here is from genome assembly GCF_020312195.1 of Pseudomonas sp. P129. Lineage (NCBI taxonomy): Bacteria > Pseudomonadati > Pseudomonadota > Gammaproteobacteria > Pseudomonadales > Pseudomonadaceae > Pseudomonas > Pseudomonas sp. P129. The sequence continues at coordinate 25,025 of NZ_JAGPYS010000002.1, forward strand.
TTGCCGTTGCTGCTCGACGGGTTGCCCGCCATCCGGGTGCTGCCGGCTGCCGAGTTCGACTGTTTCAGTGCCGAGGCGCAAGCAACGTTTTTTGCCGGCGAATGGAAAATCACCACGCAGAGCAACCGTTATGGTTACCGCATGGAGGGCACGCCCTTGCTTGCGCGCGAGGCGCTGGAAATCCGCTCTCACGGCATCGTGCCCGGTGTGATTCAGGTGCCCCACGGCGGGCAGCCGATCGTGCAGATGCGTGATGCCCAGCCCAGTGGCGGTTATCCCAAGTTTGCCACGGTCATTGAAGCCGATCTGTGGCGCCTTGGTCAGGCACCGATCGGCAGCAAGGTGCGTTTTGTGCAGTGCAGTTACGACGAGGCGGTCGAGGCGCTGGCCACCAATCACGCTTTCATCGAAGACGCCCGGCGCATGCTCGCGCTGCGCAGCCTGCAAGGACATCGCTGATGAACATCAAAGAGATTCGCCAGCTGGCAGCATGGATTCGGGACGCCGGGCTTACTGTACTGGAACTGAAACGCCCGGGGTTCGAGCTGTTGATCCGCCGTGGCGAGCCTGTGCAGGCCTGTGCTGCGCCTTCTGCGCCACCTGTTGCCGCTGAACAGTCGGCGCTGACTGCGCATGTGGTGAGTGCCGATAACCCCGGCGTATTTGTCTCGAGTCATCCCGATGAACGCGACAGCTACGTGAAACCCGGCGATGCAGTGGCTGCAGGGCAGTTGCTTGGGCTGTTGCGTATCGGTCTGCTGTATCTGCCGGTGCGCAGTAACCAGGCAGGGCGCGTACTGCGCTTCCTGGCCGCCGAGAACGAACGCGTCGGTTACGGCCAGCCGCTGATTGAACTGGAGGAACATGACCATGCGCATTGATCTGAATGCTGATCTTGGCGAGGGCTTCGGCCCTTGGACCATGGGCGAGGACGAGGCGTTGATGCCATTGATCTCCTCGGCCAACGTCGCCTGCGGCTTTCATGCCGGGGATCCGCTGATCATGGACAGCACGGTGCGCCGCGCCAAGGCGCTGGGCATCGATCTCGGTGCGCATGTCGGTTTTCCTGATCTGCAGGGGTTCGGCCGCCGCAGGATGAACATCGAACTCAAGGAGTTGTGCGCCATTGTGGTGTATCAACTCGGCGCGCTGGCGGGCCTTGCAGCCGCTGCCGGATACCGCGTCACGCACATGAGTTTTCACGGTGCGCTGGGCAATATGGCCGCAGCCGATGCCGAACTGGCCGGGCCTTTGGTCAGGGCGGTCGCAGCTTTTGATCCGCAGTTGATCATCAGCTCATCCAGCAGCGCCGCCATCGAGCAGGCCGCCGAGGCGTGCAACCTGAGGGTGGCGACGACCTTTCTGGCTGACCGCGCTTATGACGAAAATTGTCTGCTGGTGCCGCGTGGCATTGCCGGTGCGGTGATCAAGGACCCGGAGCAGGTCCGGGCCAGGGTTGCGCAACTGCTGCAGGACGGCACGGTCACGACCCTGGGTGGCAAGCGTGTGGCGGTCAACGCCCAGTCGATTCTGTTGCATGGCGACACGCCGGGAGCGGTGCAGCTGGCGCGCAGCATTCGCCAGAGCATCGAAGAGCAGGGCGGTGTCATCACCCCGGTTTCACAGCTGCTCGGGTCATAAGCGCAGCTTATCGCCACACAACCATTGTGTCTTGGTCGCTGCCCATGACGCTGGTTAAAGTCCAGTACAAGGCGATCAGCATTAATAACCAAGCGGCTGATCGACGCTTATTCAAGGAAACCCCGACATGCCATTTTCCGATTACAAAACCGCGCTGGTCACCGGCGCTTCTTCAGGCATTGGAGAAGCCGTCGTCGAGCGGCTGTGTGCCGAAGGTCTGCAGGTCCATGCGCTGGCGCGCAGTGCCGACAAGCTGGCAGCACTGGCGCAGCGCACCGGATGTATCGCGCACGCTATCGACGTGACGGATCTGGCCGGCCTGACGGCCCTGTTCCAGGCCCATCATTTCGATGTCGTGGTCAACAATGCCGGCGTCGACCGTCCTGGCTCGCTGCTCAAGGCGGACGCCGAAGGGATTGATCTGCTGGTCGATGTGAACCTGCGCGCTGTGTTGCAGATCGCCAGGCTTTCGTTGCCGGGGATGGTCGAGCGTGATCGCGGGCACATAATCAACATCAGCTCGATCGCTGCGGCCTACAACTTCGGTGGCAACTCGACGTACCACGCGACCAAGGCTGCGGTGAGCATGCTGTCCCGGCAGTTGCGTATCGATGCCTTCGGCAAGCGCGTGCGGGTTACCGAAATCTGCCCGGGGCGCGTGGCGACGGATATCTTCGCCCACGTGCATGGCGACTCCGAGGAAGTGCGCAAGCGTTTCATCGAGGGCTATGAGCTGCCGGTGGCCAAGGACATTGCTGATGCGATCGCCTATGTGATTGCCGCGCCCATCGCAGTCAACATCGGCCACATGGAGATCACCCCGACGTTGCAGGTGCCCGGCGGACTGTCGACCGCACGCCCGCAGGACTACGAAGGCTGAGACCGCGTCTTCAAGCGCTGTACCCATCACGAGAGCGGCACCAGCCGCCATGCGATACCCGCGCCAGACCCACTGGCGCCTTGCTTCTGCCCTGGCTGAATGTCTATGGGAACAACCATGACGAGTAAATTCGATCTTTCAGCGATCCTGCAGGGCGAGTACGCCGAGCTGATCGTCAAGGGCATAGAAACGACCCTGCAACTGGCCTTGGTTGCCTGGTGCCTGGCCATGGCGATTGCCCTGCTGCTGGTGTCGATTCGCCTGACTGGCAACAAGTACGCCGAACGCCTGGTGGCGGCCTATGTGTCCTACCACCGCAATGTGCCGACGCTGGTGCAACTGATGCTCTGGTATTTCGGTATCCCCACCTTGCTGTCCGAAAGCACGCAGATCTGGCTGGCCAACTACAGCACCGAGTACCTGTTCTCGGTCATCGCGCTGGGGCTTTGCCAGGCGGCTTATTTCAGTGAAGACATCCGCAGCGGGTTACGCGCGATTCCAGCCGGGCAAGTCGAAGCGTCGCGCGCCCTGGGCCTGGGCTATGTGCGTTCGATGCGCTACGTGATCCTGCCGCAAGGGGTTCGCAACTGTTTGCCGTCGTTGATCAATCACACGGTCCTGCTGTTCAAGAACACCAGTCTGGTGATGGCCATCGGCGTGGTGGAGCTGACTTATGCCACCCGTGAGGTCGAGAACTACACCTTCCGCACCTTCGAAGCGTATCTGGTCGCAACCGTGGTCTACCTGGCCATTTCCTTGATGCTGATGGGCCTGGGCGCGTTGCTGGCCCAGCAGTTCAGCAAAGCCATGGCGAGGTAGGCGGCGATGTTCGATGTATTCACGATTGTTCGCGATAACTGGACCTTGCTGCTGGTCGGTCAATACCCCCATGGCCCGATGGGCGGCCTGATTTCGACGCTGATGCTGGCCGCGCTGGCCCTCTTGCTGGCCTTTCCGCTGGGCCTGCTGCTGTCGCTGGCGCGCGTGTCGCCGTGGCGCTGGCTGCGCTACCCGGCGACGGTCTGGGTCTATGTGATGCGCGGAATTCCGCTGCTGATGGTGATTTTCTGGACCTACTTTCTGGTCCCCTTGCTGATCGGCCATAACATCACCGGCTTCACCACCATGCTCTGCACGCTGGTGGTCTATCAGAGCGCCTATCTGTGCGAAATCATCCGCGGCGCCATCCAGGCGCTGCCCACCGGTCAGTACGAAGCTTCCCGCGCACTGGGCATGGGCTACCTGCGCACCACGGTCTGGGTGATCCTGCCGCAGGCGCTGTACAACGCGTTGCCGAGTCTGATCAGCCAGTTCATTTCGATCATCAAGGAAACGTCGCTGGGCTACGTGATCAACGTCCAGGAAGTAACCTTCGCCGCCAATCAGATCAATAACCAGCTGCTGACCAAGCCGTTTCAGATGTTCTTCATCCTGGCGATCACTTACTACGTGCTGTGCTACGGCCTGACCCGTCTCGCCGCCGTGGTGGAGCAGCGTATTGCCCGCAAACGCGAAGGCGATGTATCGCCTGTGCCCGTTGCCCGGCCTTTGACTACCGATAACTGAGGGTTGCCCAATGCATCCGATGATCATGTTTTCCAGGATCAACAAATGGTATGGCAAGTACCAGGCCCTGACCGATATCACCGCCGAAGTGCAGCGCGGCGAAGTGGTGGTGCTGTGCGGGCCTTCAGGCTCGGGCAAGTCGACGCTGATCCGCACCGTCAATCGTCTTGAGGACGTACAGCAAGGCCAGATCCTGTTTGACGGCCGTGACGTCAATGGCACCGACGCCAACGTCAACCGGCTGCGCAGCCGCGTGGGGTTTGTGTTCCAGAGCTTCAATCTGTTTCCGCATCTGTCGGTGCTCGACAACATCATCCTGACCCCGACCAAGGTCCGCGGCCTGAAGAGCAGCGAAGCGCGCGCCCGCGCCATGGAGTTGCTGGATCGGGTAGGGCTGGCACACAAGGCCGGTGCCTACCCTGCACAGTTGTCCGGTGGCCAGCAGCAGCGTGTGGCGATTGCCCGCGCGCTGGCCATGGAGCCGCCCGTCATGCTGTTTGACGAGCCCACCAGCGCACTCGACCCGGAAATGGTCGGCGAGGTGCTCAGTGTCATGAAAGGCCTGGCCAAGGAGGGCATGACCATGATGTGCGTCACCCACGAGATGAATTTTGCCCGGGAAGTGGCCGACACCATCTGGTTCATGGACGCGGGGCAGATCCTCGAAAAATCCAGCCCTGAGGTGTTCTTTCAGCAACCGAGCCATCCGCGTGCCCAGCGCTTCATTGCCGACCTGCGCAGCCATTGAGCGCAGGCACTGATTTCAGCGAATCACCCAATTCATTTCCAGGAGTCTCACCATGCGTATCAAGTCTGTACTGGCTGCACTGGCGTTGTCGCCGTTGGCTGTTTCGGTGGTCCATGCCGATCAGCTCAGCGATGTGATGAGCAAGAAAAGCCTGAGCTGTGGCGTGTATGCCGACGTTCCGCCGTTCTCGGCACCAGACCCTGAAACCCGCGAACTGGTGGGCATGGACGTCGACCTGTGCAAAGCCCTGGCCAAACACATGGGCGTGGAGCTGGAACTCAAGCCGCTGTCGGTCGAAGCACGTATCCCGGAAGTCAAAATGGGCCGCGTGGACGTGATTTTCGCCAACCTTGCCTACACCAAGAGCCGTGCCGAGCAGATTCAGTTCAGCGACCCTTACTACATCGCCAAGGAAACACTGGTAGTCCGTGCCGCGAATGCCGATCAACCGAAATCGTTCTTCAAGGGCAAACGCATCAGTTCGACTAAAGGCTCTACGTCCGAGCAGTCGATCCGCCTGGCTGACGCAACGCCAGTGACCTTTCAGGACACCGGCTCTGCCTACATGGCGCTGCAACAGAACAAGGTGGTGGGCCTGGTGACCAACACCATGACTGCGATCAAGCTGGTAGGGCAGGCCAAGGCCGGCGGCGTGGAATTGGCAATCGCCAAGGAACCGATGGCGCTTGAGCCCATTGGTGCCGGCATGCGCCAGGGCGAACCGGCCTTTCTGGCGAAGGTCAACGAATCACTGCGCGAAATGGAAGCCGCAGGCGAAATCGACGCAATCTGGGCGCACTGGATCGGCCCGAACACCGAATACAAGATGGTTCGCGAAGACAAGGTACAAAGCCTCAGCGAATTGAAGTTCGACCCGTTGCCCTGATCAACGGCATGAAGCCGAGCAAAAGGTCGGCTTCATGCAAGACCACACGATGGATTCCCGCCGCAACGGCACCATCGCGTCTTGATCAGATCTTGATATTTCCTTGATGGTTTATTAACAGCCGAGGTTCAGAGTTCTACCGACAGTATCAATCGTCGGCATGACCCCTTGTGGGCGTCTCAGAGGACAAAATGTCTGATCGCTCAGGTTCGGTTTCTGCATCGGCAGTCGGCGCTTCACTCTCCCGAAACAGACGTTTCGGCGTATCCCCGGTTTGGCTGGTTCCGCTGCTTGCTGCCTTGATAGGCCTGTCGCTCCTGATCGGCAGCACACTGTCGAAAGGCCCGAGAATCTTCATCACCTTCCAGAGCGCCGAGGGGCTTGAAGCTCAAAAGACGAGGGTCAAGGTCAGGAATGTCGTGATCGGCGAGGTATCGGCTGTGGTCTTGAACAAAGACCGCACAGGCGTGGTGGCGACGGTGGATCTCGATGGCGACGCCCGTGCGTTCACTGCCGAGGATTCCCTGTTCTGGGTGGTGCGCCCGCGTATAGGCGCCACTGGTGTGTCGGGCGTGGATACCTTGCTTTCCGGGCCATTTATCGCGGCGGACAGCGGCACGTCCGGGCGTACGAAAAAACACTTTGTCGGTCAGGAAACTCCGCCACCCATTACCTACGGCATAAAAGGCACACGTTTTACCCTGCACGCCGGGGACCTGGGCTCACTGGAGGTGGGGTCTCCTGTGTACTACCGACGTATTCAAGTCGGACAGATAGCGGCCTTTCATTTATCCGATGACGGCAAGGGGGTGGATGCGGAAATTTTCATCAATGCGCCCAACGACAGGTTTGTGACTACTGATACACGCTTCTGGAATGCCAGCGGCATCGACATGACGGTGGACGCCGATGGTCTGAAGATAAAGACTGAATCAGTTTCGACGATACTGGCGGGAGGGGTGGCCTTCGTCGAGCCGGATTACAGCACGAAGGCACCCAGGGCTGCAGAGCATGCACGCTTTACGCTGTTCGACGATCAGCAGAAGGCGCTGTCGCCGCCCGACGGCGAGCCGGGTTACATCCGCATGATCTTCAGTCAGTCGCTGCGTGGTCTTGAGGTCAATTCACCGGTCGAGTTCATGGGTATAACACTGGGGCGAGTCGTCTCGGTAGACCTGGACTACGACGCGGCCAGCCAGTCGTTCACCAGTATTGTCGGGGCGGTGATTTACCCGGATCGCCTGGGTATGGCCAATGAAAAAATCGTAAAGACATTGGGCGTTACCGACGATGCACGTACGGCACAGTTGATAGCCGACTTCGTCAAGCGAGGCCTGCGTGCGCAGCCTCGCAGCGAGAGTCTGCTGACCGGACAGCTGTATATTTCCCTGGGTTTTATCGCTGACGCTGCGCCGGTACCGTTCGATGTCAGTGCGCAGCCGCTGATAATCCCGACCGTGCCGGGGGAGCTTGAAAAGATGCAGGAGCAGGTACAGCAGATCATCGACAAGGTCGGCAAAGTGCCGGTGCAGGAGATCGCCGGCAACCTGAATGGCAGCCTTGACGAGGTGCAGAAAACGTTCAGGCTTTTCAACGCGCAGGTGATGCCTGAGCTGCACGGCGTTCTGGAGCAATCCCGAAGCACGATGGACGTCGCCGGCGCAGCGCTCGACGAGGACTCGCCTGTGCGTCAACAGATCGACCGGACAATGGATGAGGTTCAGCGCATGGCCCGCTCGGTACGGGTCCTCACCGATTACCTGAGCCGCAACCCCGAAGCCTTGATCCTTGGCCGCACCCGGCAGGATCCACCGGGTGTCTACCAGAGGCCCGCGCCTGTTCAGCAGGCCGATTAAGCCGAGCCGGGCGGCTTCAATACCTCGGTTTGACCGCCTTCCAGTCCGGATTGTACTTCTGCATCTGCTTCACATCATCGCGCTGCCGGATGCCACAGCTGTGGTACTGATCATTGAGTTTGCCGAGCTGGTCGTAGTCCAGTTCCAGCCCCAGACCGGGTGCGCGGGTGATGCTGACACAGCCGTCGACAATCGGCAGTTTGCCGCCCTTGATGACTTCCTCGTCCGGTTCCTGCCACGGGTAGTGCGTGTCGCAGGCGTAGTCCAGATTGGGCACCGACGCTGCGACGTGGGCCATGGCCATGAGGCTGATGCCCAGATGCGAGTTGGAGTGCATCGACACGCCCAGGCCAAAGGTGTCGCACATCTTCGCCAGCGCCTGAGTGTCGCGCAGGCCGCCCCAGTAATGGTGGTCGGCGAGCACGATCTGCACGCTGTCCAGTGCCACGCTGCGGCGGAACTCGTCGAAATCGGTCACCACCATGTTGGTCGCCAGCGGCAGTCCGGTGCGTTTGTGCAATTCGGACATGCCGTCGAGGCCGGGCGTCGGGTCTTCGTAATATTGCAGATCATCGCCCAGCAGTTCGGCCATCCGAATCGAGGTCTCCAGTGACCAGTTGCCGTTGGGGTCGATGCGCAGCGGGTAACCGGGAAACGCTTTTTTCAGCGCCTTGATGCACGACACCTCGTGTTCCGGCTGCAGTGCACCGGCCTTGAGCTTGATGCTTTTGAAACCGTAGGCGTCGATCATGCGCCGGGCCTGGGCGACGATCTGCTCTTCGCTGAGCGCTTCACCCCAGCTGTCGGGCGCGTAAGGCGCATCGGCATGCTGCGCATATTTGAAGAACAGATAGGCGCTGAAGGGTATCTGGTCACGAATGGCGCCGCCGAGCAGGTCCACCAGTGGCAGGTTCATGGAACGCGCCTGCAGGTCCAGAAACGCTACTTCGAACGCAGAATAAGCATTGCTGACCGCCTTGCTGGCGTGTGAGCCCGGCGCCAGTTCGGCACCGGCCAGGCTGGCAGGCTTATGCGCCGCCACGGTCGCCTGCACGATGCTGCGCAGCTGATTGAGGTTGAACGGGTCGAGCCCGATCAGCTGGGTCTGCACCTGTTGCTGAATCGCCAGTGCCGGGGCATCACCGTAGCTTTCACCGAGGCCGATGTAGCCGTTGTCGCTTTCTATCTCGATGATCGAGCGCAGGGCGAAAGGTTCGTGAATACCACTGGCGTTGAGCAGTGGCGGGTCGCGAAAGGCGATAGGGGTCACGGTTACACGGATGATTTTCAAAGGGCGGTCTCCCGGAGGTCAGGGTTTGAGGCTGGAAGGGGTGCCATTGACGGCAGGGCTGAGCGCTGCGGGCCGCTCAGCCCTGGACGGGCGGCCGCGGTCACCTCGTGGCGTAGTGCGGGCGAAGAAGATCACCACGGCAGCGAGCAGCGATGTCGCTGCCAGGCCATACAGACCGCCCTGAATCGAACCGGTGGTCTGTTCCAGAAAGCCGAACGTGGTCGGTGCGACGAAACCGCCCAGGTTGCCGATGGAGTTGATCAGCGCAATGACCGCAGCAGCAATGCGTGCATCCAGATAGCCTTGAGGGATTGGCCAGAACAGCGCAGACGCGGCCTTGAAACCGATTGCCGCGAAGCAGATGGCGACAAAGGCGAACACCGGACCGCCCACGGTGGACATGAACATGCCGGCGGCGGCGATGACCAGGGTAACCGCCACCCAGGCCTGCTGGTGCTTGAAGCGTGCGGCCAGGGCTGCGAAGCCGTACATGGCCACAATAGAGATGATCCACGGGATCGAATTGAACAGCCCGACCTCGAAATCGCTGAAACTGCCCATCTTGCGGATCATGCTCGGCAGCCAGAAGGTGGCGCCATAGATGGTCAGGGCCACGGAAAAATAGATGAAGCAGAACAGCAGGATCTGCCGGTCCGCCAACAGTCGGAATACCGAGGGTCTGACGGTTTGTGCTGCTTCGCGCAGCCGTTGCTCTTCGGCGATAGCGGTGCTGAGCGCGGTTTTTTCTTCGTCACTGAGCCAGCGGGCTTCGTGAGGATGTGATTGCAGCCAGAACCAGACGAAACCGCAGAGCACGATAGACGCGAAGCCTTCGATCAGGAACATCCACTGCCAGCCATGCAGGTTCAGGCCCTCGAGGCCAAGCAGGGCGCCGGACACCGGTCCGGAAATCACCGAGGCTATCGCCGAGCCGCTGAGAAACAGCGCCATGGCTTTGCCGCGGTCACCGGAAGGCAGCCACTGGGTGAAATAATAGATGATGCCGGGGAAGAAGCCGGCTTCGGCAGCGCCCAGAATGAAGCGCAGCACGTAGAAGCTGGTTTCGCCCTGGACGAACGCCATGGCCATGGCGGCCGCGCCCCAGGTGAACATGATACGGGTCAGCCAGGCGCGGGCACCGTAGCGCTGCAACAGCATGTTGGAGGGGACTTCGAACAGCGCGTAACCGACAAAGAACAATCCTGCACCCAGCCCGTAGGCCGCTGCGCCGATACCCAGATCGGGTTCCAGATGGCTGCGTACGAAACCGATATTGACCCGGTCGATGTAATTGACGATGAACATCACCACGAACAGCGGCAGCACGTGGCGTTTCACCTTGGCGGCCGCACGGGCAAGCACCGTGACGTCCGTAGTACCAGGGACGGTATTCAAGAGGCGACTCCCATTCATTGTTTTTTTGGGGATGAGTCGATCATGGCGGCGTGTATTATTCCCGTCCAATCCAGTTAGTGACTTGATTGATACCCAGATTGTATTGATCGCTGTACTTCTGTGCGGTGCTGGGCACCTTCGGTATGATTTATGGAACCCGTGCAGAGTGGGCGCATTTTCAAAGCAGAGAATCCAGTGCCGGAGTGCTTGATTGAATCGCTGCCTGTCAATCGGCGCTTACAGTTTGGAGCCGAGTGTAAGTTTCATTGTCAAGTCCCTGTATCTTCCGTTAGTCACTCCACCTGTCGGATATAACGACCCCTGTAAGCGGCCGTCTTGCCCAGGTATGTACATAAGCTAGTCTTGCAATAATGGCCTCCGGTCATCTCTGTCGGCGTCGTGCGCTTTGCTGATAATTAGTTATCCAGCTTATTTCGTTGAAAACGGAGCGTTAGACATGAATATGAAATTCAAGAACGCGTCAGCATGCCTTGTGATGATGACTGCTTTGATGGGCAATACCTACGCAGCGACCAGCGCATGCCCGGCAGTCAAAAACATAACTCAAACCTCCGAGGATTGGGGCTACTCCTACAAAGCTGCTGACCCTTCTGGGCAGCACTGGAGTGGCGAAAACCCTTTGGCTACGGAAGCAGACCTTGAAAGTGTTCACTTTACACTGGCCGGTATCCGCAATAACGATAAGGGTTTTTTTGTCGCGTGTGATTATGAGGGAGCGAGTGATAAAGGATCGAAGGATGCGGGGTTTAGATTAATACTTAAAACTCCGTCGGAGCCCAAGACTGTCGGGAGCAGTTGGAAAGACAAAGAATGTAAAGCCGCTGACCCAACACTCTGTACGTTTGAATAATACGTTTGAATAATCAAAGGCTCAAAGACGTGTCAGCTATGGGCGTCTTTCCCTTTGCTTTGTCAAACGGCGCACTGGGTTGCTCGAGCAGTTACTGTACTCTGTGTCAGTGACTTGATTGATACCGGGAGTGGATCAATGTTCGAGCTTTCCCAACTGCGTTGCTTCACCACGGTGGCCACAGAGCTGAATTTTCGCCGTGCCGCCGAACGGCTTAACATGACGCAGCCGCCGTTGAGTCGGCAGATTCAGATACTGGAGCACAACCTAGGCGTAGAACTGTTCACCCGCAGCACTCGCAGTGTGGCACTGACTGCCGCGGGCAGGGCCTTTTTCATTGAGGCGCAGACCTTGCTGGAGCGCGCGCAGCAGGCGGCCATTTCCGCGCGGCGCTTTGCCGAAGGTGACATCGGCTCGGTGACTATCAGTTTTGTCGGCAGCGCGGTGTACGAGTTTCTGCCCAGGGTGATCGCCGAGGCGCGCCTCAAACAGCCGCAGGTGAAGATTTCCCTGACGGAAATGAATACCTATCAGCAGCACGAAGCACTCAGGGCGCGGCGCATTGACCTGGGCATCGTGCGGGCACCGTTGTTTCAGCCGGGTTACGAGAGCGAATGCCTGGTACGCGAGCCGTTCGTGCTGGCCGTGCCGAGCAATCATCGCCTGGCGCATGCCGATTCGGTGGCGGTGGCCGATCTGGATGGCGCACCGTTCCTGATGTATTCGCATTCGGCGTATCCACCGTTCAACGAACTGCTGACCGGTATGTTTCGCTCCGCACGAGTTGCACCGGAGTATGTCCAATGGCTTGGATCGTCACTGACTATTCTGGCGTTGGTCAACGCCGGAATGGGCCTGGCTTTGGTGCCGCGTTGTGCAACCAATGTGGTGTTCAAGGATGTCGTGTTTCGTGACATTGACCTGGGCGAAGGCGTGCAGAGCGAGTTGCACCTGGTCTGGCGTACCGACAATGACAATCCGGCGTGCCGGATGCTGCTGCAAGCCATTCGGGCGGCCGTCAGGGCAGATGAAAATTGAAGCGAAAAACCTTGCAACGTAGTGGCATCAACTATCATTCATTCAGTCGATAGTCATCATCAAGCAAGGCAAGTTCTGTTTTTCCGGCAAAGGAGGAGGATGGCGCCATAGCCACCTGCTCCAAAGGGAGACGACGCGATGAGAATGTTCAATCTGTTGACGTTTGCTGCCGTGTTCAGCACCAGCATTGTGTTCACTGCCCCCGTCAATGCTGCCGTCTCCCCGGTCTCCGAACAGTCCTGCCATTTCATGCCCGTCGTCGACAGCGCTGCGGGCCTGCAACACACTCAGTCGGTGGGCGTGCTGTACAGCGAAAACACCCTCAGCAACCTTCAGTATTTGAACAACTATCACTCGGTGGCGCTGAGGAGTGGCCGCAGTGGCGCGCTCGATTCGCGTATCCGCAATGCATTCGTCAACAGTTCGGACCCGGCACTGGCGACCGACTGGCTGGTGGGCTCATTAAAGAAAGAGTTCGCCTCGGTGACCGTCTACGACACGCTCGATGCGCTGATGCAGGCGCGGCCGGATGTGGTGGTCATGCTCGACACTTACAATCGTCTGGTGAGCAAGCGCAACAGTCAGGTCGAAGCGCGGTTCATGGCACGCTTCTATGACAACGACCTGCAATACATCGGCAAGGCTGAAGGTGAGGTGGTTCGGGAAATGACCTCGGTCTGGGTGCAAGGCAAGGCCGCTCCGGAGATCGCCGCACAGATCGATCAGCAGCGTGATCTGCAAGTGAATGCCTTGAAGCAGTTCGACGCCTCGCTCAAAGCCCTGGTCATGCAGGCCGACCGGGCGCAAGTGGCGGCGAACTGATTGTAGTGACTGCGTCAGGCCTGTGAGGCTGTTGACCGATAGAAACTGCTCATCGACTTTCGCTGCTTCAATACCGCCTGCCATCAGCATGGTCGCCTGCAAATCGAAGATCGGCACGTTAATGCTCCTTGCCCCGTAGGGGACGCTTGAAAGGTGTACAAGCGTCATTAATCCAGGCGCGCGCAGGGGAAAGTGACCGGCGGGTTATTTCAATTAAACCGATGCACGGCTCGGTTTTACCGTAAAGAATTAATCACTTCTGCCGAGAGCCTGACAAGCGAGCCGACAATTAGCTGTCCGGTTCGCATGATGAGCAGCAAGCCACGTGTGCTTTGACTGTGGTAACAGAGAAGCCTTGCGATGCTGAAAAAACTACCGGGTGCCTTGCGTGCCCTGATGTCTGTGCCTGCTGATAACCCCAGGTTGTTGCAGGCCCAGTACGTTGCGTTGTCCCGACAACTGCCGTTGATGTACTTCGTGCTGCTGGTCAATACCTGGGCGTTGGCGTTCACTCATTGGCGAACCGCTCCGGTGTGGCTGACGCTGCTGGTCCCTGCGCTGCTCACGGTTATCTGTGGCGTCCGTGCAAGCAAATGGTTGCGCACTGTAAACCGGCCGCCACCCGCTCCGGCGATCATTCTGGCCACGCTGCGCGGTACGCATGGTCTGGCGGGCGTGATAGCGGCCGGGTTTGCCGCCTGGTCCCTGTCGCTTTACCCCTATGGCGATGCCTATTCCCAGGCGCATGTCGCGTTTTTTATGGGCATTACGGTGATTGTCTGCATCTTCTGCATGATGCACTTGCGGCCCGCAGCGCTGACCACCGCGCTGGTCGTCAACACCGCCTTCGTGATTTTCTTCGCCTCGACTTACAACATTACCTTTATCGCCACGGCGGTGAATATCGTGCTGGTGTCGATCGGCATGCTGATCATTCTTCATTACCAGTACCGCGATTTCACCAGTCTGGTGAATGTGCAGGTAAAGACCGAGCAACTGAGCAACGAGAACCTGCTGCTGGCCAATCAGGACAGCCTGACGGGCCTGCCCAATCGTCGGCAGTTCTTTCAGACTTTGGATACCGCGATGACCGAGGCAATGGCGCAGCGCAGCGGGCTGGCAGTGGGCGTGTTGGACCTGGACGGGTTCAAGCCGGTCAATGACCTTTATGGTCATCGAATCGGCGACCGTCTGCTGATGCTGGTGGCTGAACGCCTGACCAGCGCCTCAAGCGACAAGGTGCATGTATCGCGACTGGGCGGTGACGAGTTCGCGCTGGTGATCAAGGGAGACATCGACAGCGAGGCATTGCAGGCGTTTGGCAAACACCTGTGTGACCTCATGCACGAAAGCTTCGAACTGTCGGACATGCCGATCCAGATTGGCGCGACACTGGGCCTGGCGACGTACCCGGCTACCGCAGATAACGCGACCCAGCTGTTCGAATTTGCCGATTACGCGCTGTATCAGGGCAAAAACCATAACCCCGGAACCACCTGCCTGTTCTCCGCTAGCCACCGTGAGCAGTTGCATGCCGACGGCGTTACCGAACAGGCCTTGCGGCGCGCCAATCTGGAAACCGAGTTCCACGTATTGTTTCAGCCGATCATTGAAAGCTGCACGCGCGAAACGGTGGCGTTCGAGGCGCTGGCGCGCTGGAACAGCCCGGAACTGGGGGCTGTTTCGCCGGCGCATTTCATTCCGATCGCCGAGCGCATCGGCATGATCAACAAGCTCACTGTGCCCTTGTTGACCCAGGCGCTAAGCATGGCCCTATCGTGGCCTGCGCCTGTCAGGCTGTCGTTCAATCTGTCCGCGCACGACTGTGCGACCTGGGAAAGTGTCAACAGAATTGTCGAGATCATCGAACACAGCGGCTTCGATGCGTCGCGGCTCGATCTGGAAATCACCGAAACGGCGGTCATGCAGGATATCGCCCAGGTGCAGCAGGCCATTACCCAGTTCCGCAAGCTGGGTTGCGGCATCTCGCTGGACGACTTCGGCACCGGCTTCTCCAGCCTCAGTCAACTGCACGCGCTGGCGCTGACCAAGCTGAAGATCGACCGCAGCTTTGTCACCGGGGTGCATAACAACCCGGCCAGTTACAAGATCGTCAAATCGCTGGTTGCCTTGAGTCTGGACATGTCGCTGGGTTGCGTGATCGAAGGCGTCGAAACACAGGATGAGTTGAATGCATTGACCACCCTGGGTTGTACGATGGTGCAGGGTTACTTCTACAGCCCGCCGATCAGTTTTGCAGAGACGCTGGCATGGATTGAAATACCCGATGAAGAGCGCACCTTCGGTTACGCCGCTTCGTGCCCCCTCTGATCGATTGCATGTGGGCGATTCACTCGGGCGCGCGTGGGGTAAGATGCCTTTTTTGATCCCCACGGAAGCCTTTGATGAGCAAACCCGGGCAGACCGTCCTTGTTGCGCTGCGCAAGATGATCGCATCAGGCGAGCTGGCTGCCGGCGAGCGCCTGATGGAGGTGCCGACCGCCGAGCTGTTCGGCGTGTCGCGCATGCCGGTGCGCATGGCGTTCCGCACGCTGGAGCAGGAAGGGCTGCTGGTGCCCTTTGGCGGGCGTGGATTTCAGGTGCGTTCGATCAGCCCGATGGAAATCGCCGGTGCGGTGGATGTCCGCGGTGTCCTGGAGGGGCTTGCTGCGCGGCAAATGGCCGAGCGCGGCGTGACCCAGGAGGCGCGCGACGAACTGGAGGCCTGTCTGGTGCAGGGTGACGCGCTGTTCGAGAAAGGCCATGTCACTGAAGATGACCTTGAGGTCTATCACGACATGAACATGCGTCTGCATCGCGTGATCGTCGAGGGCAGCGGTAATCGCGCCATTGCCGATGCACTGTCGCGCAACGACCATCTGCCTTTTGCCTCGGTGACCGCGCTGGCCGTGGATCGCGACAACCTGATTCGCGAATACCGGCGGTTCAATTTCGCCCACATGCAGCATCACGCCGTGGTGGATGCGCTGGTCAACGGGCAGGGCGCTCGCGCCGAGGCCATCATGCGCGAGCATGCCAATGCCACCTTGCGTTACGCGGAAATCTTCGGCGCCGGGCAGAACGAGCGCATGAAGGTCATTCAGCGCCCGGACTGATCAGAGGTCGAGCACCAGCACGGGCGTCTTCGAACGTGAACAGCACGGCGTGAACTGATCGTTGAGCGCCTGCTCATCTTCGGTCAGAAACAGATCGCGATGATCCGGAATGCCTTTCAACACCCGCGTCAGGCAGGTGCCACAGACACCTTGCTCACACGACAGTGGAATATCGATGCCGTGGCTTTCGAGCACCTGAGCGACCGTCTTGTTGGCCGGAATGGCAATGACCTGGCCAGTACTGGCGATCTCTATCGAAAAACTGCCGTCGTTGCTGGTGTCTACCGGCTCTGCGGAGAAGTACTCGCGGTGCAGAGTGTCCTCGGACCAGCCAGCGGCACGCGCGCTGTCGAGGATGTATTGCATGAAACCGCCTGGCCCGCACACGTACAGATGGGTATCGGGCTGGGGGGTGGCGAGCACTTTACCAGCCTCCAGTGCGGTGTCCGGCTGTTCATCGAAGTGCAGCGTGATGCGCTC
Source organism: Pseudomonas sp. P129 (assembly GCF_020312195.1). NCBI lineage: Bacteria > Pseudomonadati > Pseudomonadota > Gammaproteobacteria > Pseudomonadales > Pseudomonadaceae > Pseudomonas > Pseudomonas sp. P129. The sequence goes on from NZ_JAGPYS010000002.1 coordinate 41,615, forward strand.
GGCAAATGCCGAATGCTTCAGGCGCTCGATAAAGGCGCCGCGCTCGGCGGAACGCACGCAATAGTGCAGCTCGAAATCGGCAGCCTCCAACGCAAGCTGTTCGGCCATGCACAGGATCGGGGTGATGCCGATACCGCCGGCGAACAGCAGCGTGCGTCGGCTGTTTTCAGCCAGCGGGAACAGGTTGCGCGGTTCGCTGATACGCAACTGCGCGCCAGGCTGAATCTGCTGATGCAGGCTGCGTGAGCCACCACGCGAGGCCGGGTCGTTGAGGACGCCGATCAGATAGCGGTGACGCTCGCTCGGGGCATTGCACAGCGAGTACTGGCGGATCAGCCCGTCAGGCAGGTGCACGTCAATGTGCGCGCCTGCGCTGAACGGCGGCAACAGCGCTCCGTCTGCCCGCACCAGTTCAAAGCTGCAGATATCCAGCGCTTCATCGTTACGTGATAACACTGTCACGTCGATCATGTCAGGTCCTCGGGTGACCGCGGCAAGGGTCACTTCTGATTGTTTTCTTCGTATTTCGACGGGCAATGGCCGGTCATTTCGTCGCCATCACGGGAATCTGCTCGCCGGGACCGGCCTGCTCGGCAGCGATCAATCGCTCCAGGATCTTGCGTGACTGCACGCCACCGGCGTCGATATTGAGCTTGAGCAGGTTGCGATGCGGATGCTGAAGCAGGTTCTGTTGCTGGCGCTCAAGCATTTCCAGGTCTTCGGTGAAGATCTTGCCCTGGCCTTCACGGATGCTGGCAGTCAGCGCTTCGTCGGCCGGATTGAAGTTGCGCGCCATGCCCCAGAAGTACCAGATGGACGTGTCGGTCTCGGGGGTGATGAAGTCGACGACGATGCTCGACGCCTTGAACTCCTTAGGCGCGTCATAGCCGCCTTTGCCCGCATGGGCGACGCCGACTTCGATCAGCACATGACTGGGCGGCGTGAAGCGGCAGATCTGCCAGCGATCGACCGGCACGTCATCGGCCAGATTGTTGCCACGCAATGCCATCTGCCAGAACGGCGGCGGCATGATGTTTTCCATGTGCCGGGCGGTGACCACTTCCTCGCCTTCGACCGTTGTGACGGGCGCTGCCTCGTCGATTTCCTTCTGGCCGATGCTTGACGCATGCACGTAGGTTTCGTGAGTGAGGTCCATCAGGTTGTCGATCATCAGGCGGTAGTCGCACTGGATATGAAACAGCCCGCCGCCGTAGGCCCATTCGTCGCTGACTGCCCACTCCAGATGATGAATGAGTGCCGGGTCGGCTTTTTCCCGGTCACCGGGCCAGACCCAGATGAAGCCGTAGCGCTCGACCGCGGCGAAGGTCTTGTTGCAAGGGAAGCCGCGAACACGCTGGCCGGGCATCGAAACAGTCTTGCCGTCGCCGCCCATGACCAGCCCGTGGTAACCACACACCAGCTGGCCGTTCTCGACATAGCCCAGCGAGAGCGGGGCGCCGCGATGCGGGCAGAAGTCTTCGACGGCCACGACCTGCTGGTTCTGGTCGCGATAGAACACCATCTTTTCGTTGCAGATCTGCCGGCCCAGAGGCTTGTCGGCGACTTCATCCGCTGTGCAAGCGACGTACCACGCATTTTTCGGGTGCATGATGGTTCTCCACGGTTCGATTATTGGTCTTATGGATCCACAGAATGAATCAAGTTGTTTCCTCGTGATTATTAATGCCACAGGATCGCGATTAATCCAATGATTAATTTTGTTAACTATTATTTAATGGATCCACAGAGGCTGATCAGCCGGGGCTGGATACCTGCAATGCGGCTCGCAGTCGTGGCGCGAGTGCTTCCAGCAGGGTCTGCACAGAACGCAGTGCGCGACAGTCGGGGCGGGTCAGCAGCCACAGGTCGGTGCGGCATCCTTCCAGCGGGCCACTCAGGCGTTCGACCGCTCCAAGGCCCTCGACCGTGAAGCCGGTCAACGCCGCGACGCCCAGGCCGGCAGCGACCAACTGCGAGACTGCCGACATGTTGCTGCAGCGGTAGCTCGGTAATACCCCCGGAAAGGCCTGTTTACGCCAGATTACCGAGGTGTGGTCGGGCATCGAGTCGTCCGGGCTGATCCACGGGATCGAGGCAGGGTTCTGCGTCAAGGCCTCGCGGTATTCGGCTCGGCCACAGACAAAGTAGTCGGCACTGCCCAGGCAGCGTCCGATCAGGTGCTCGGGTGGCGTATTGGTCAGGCGCAGGGCGATGTCGGCATCGCGACGGCTGAGGTTGGCAAAGGCATTGGAGGTGGCCAGCTCCAGCGTAAGGGCAGGGTACTGCGGCATGAAGTCCGCCAGCGCTGGTAATAGCAGGCTATGCAGTACTGCATCGGTACAGGTCAGGCGTACCGTGCCGCTGACGACCTGTTCGCCCTGTTGCAGGGCGATGCGCGCAGCAGCAAGCGCCTGTTCGGCGCGCTCGGCCTGCTCGGCCATGGCCTGCGCGGTATCGGTCGGTATGTACCCGCGCCGGTTCTTTTCAAACAGCGCTGCACCGAGGGCTGCTTCCAGGCGACGGATCGAGCGGAATACGGTCGATACATCAACCTGCAACAGATCGGCGGCGCGTGCCAGCGTGCGGCCGCGAACCAGGGCGAGCACCAATGAAAGGTCGGCGTGGGTGATTTCATATTGCATCGGTGCATTGTTTCTTTGCCAGAATGCCTATGTTTGTTGCGCAGATGACTATCCTAGACTGGTTTCATTCCCGCTGGATAGCGTCCAAATGGCGCTGACCATTCAGATTTCACACAGGATTCAAGCTATGTCGCGACCTCCCTTGATCGGTGTCACCGCCTGCCGTCAGCAGTTGGGCAAGTATTCTTCTCACACCGCAGGCGACAAGTACGTCGAGGCTGCAGCCTTCGCCGGCATGCCGGTGATTCTGCCTGCACTCGAGGTGCCCACCGAGCCTGCGCAACTGCTCGCGTCGCTGGATGGCCTGCTGTTTACCGGCTCGCCGTCCAACGTCGAGCCGCGTCACTACAATGGACCGGCGAGCGTGGAGGGCACCGCTCATGATGTATTCCGGGACCGCACCACACTGCCGCTGCTCAGGGCTGCCATCGCTCAGGGCGTGCCGGTGTTGTGCATTTGCCGCGGTTTTCAGGAGCTGAATGTCGCTTTTGGCGGCAGCCTGCATCAGCGGGTTCAGGAGTTGCCCGGCTATCTGGATCATCGTGAGCCGCAAAGCGAGGTGCTGGCGGTGCAGTACGCGCCAAAGCATGCTGTACAGGTGCAGCCTGGCGGTTTGCTCGACTCGCTCGGGCTGGGCCCGGGCTTCGAGGTCAACAGCCTGCACAGTCAGGGTGTCGATCGTCTGGCGTCGGACCTGCGCGCAGAAGCATTGGCCCCCGACGGTCTGGTCGAAGCGGTGTCCATGCCCGGCGCGCCAGGCTTTGTGCTGGGTGTGCAGTGGCATCCGGAATGGGAGTTCATGGACAACCCCGTGTCGCTCAACCTGTTCAAGGCCTTCCGCGAGGCCTGCCAGAGCTATGCGCGCAACCACCGCTAGAGCGATGAGCTGCTGAGTGTTGCGGGCAAACGTGATTTAATATCCGGCTTGACGGCTTCGGGTAATGGACGATCCATTGCGCCGGGGCGCTGCCTCATTCACCGGATATCTTTCACATAAGGCCACTATGGATACGGGAGCACGACTCAAACTGGTGCGTGAAAGCTACAAGCTGTCACAGCGTGAGCTCGCCCGACGCAGTGGTGTGACCAATGCCACGATTTCCCTTATCGAACAAAATCGTGTCAGTCCTTCCATCAGCTCGCTGAAAAAGCTGCTTGAGGGGATTCCCATGACGCTGGCGGATTTTTTCACATTCGATCAGCCTCCGGGACATGATCAGTACGTGTTTCGAGCCGGTGATCAACCCGATCTGGGGCGCAACGGTGCCCGTTTGCTGCTGGTGGGCGCGACCCTGCCAAGCCGGCAGATGCGTTTTCTGCGTGAGCAATACGCGCCGGGTGCCGACTCGGGCGATGAGCCGATCGTTCACAGCGAAGGCGAGGAGTGCGGTCTGGTGACGCGCGGCACCGTGGAGCTGACCATCGATGGGCAAGTCAACATTCTCGGTCCGGGGGACGGCTATTACTTCCCGACCACCTTGCCGCATCGCTTCCGCAATATTGGCCAGGACGAAGCCGAGATCATCAGCGCCAACACGCCGGCCAACTTCTAGCATGCGCTTGCTGGCAGGCGTCACGATAACGTGATGATCGTTCAGCACGTCTGGCAACACGTCTGGAAAAAATTCAACTGACCAGCGCTGTCGGCCTGTAACCCTGCGGGTTCATGCACTGCCAGCGCCAGGCGTCGGTGAGCATCGAATCAAGGTTGAACCTGGCTCGCCAATCCAGCTCGCGCGCTGCTTTTCCCGGATCGGACCAGCATGCTGCAATGTCTCCGGGCCGGCGTGGTTCAAAGATCAACGGCACAGCTTTGCCGGAGATACGTTCGAAGGCTTGCACCACCTCAAGCACCGAATAACCCTGTCCTGTGCCCAGATTCCAGACGGATACGCCACGTTCGTCATGAATTTTGTCCAGCGCCTTCAGGTGTCCCTCGGCCAGATCCATCACATGAAGGTAATCACGCACACCTGTTCCGTCCAGCGTGGGGTAGTCACTGCCGAATATGTGCAGGGCAGGGCGTAGTCGATTGGCAACCTGCAGCAGGAAGGGCAACAGGTTGTTCGGCGTGTTGCAGGGTGACTCGCCCATCAGGCCGGACGGATGCGCACCAATGGGGTTGAAGTAGCGCAGCAGACCGATGGACCAGCGTGGATCCGAGCGGGCGACGCTTTGCATCACATGCTCGGCCATCAGTTTGGAGTGCCCGTAAGGATTGGTCGGTAAACCCAGTGGGCAGTTCTCATCCAGCGGCATTTGCTCACACCCGCCGTAAACCGTCGCGGATGAGCTGAATAACAGGTCGAACACGCCTGCTTCTGCCATTGCCTGACACAAGTTGACGCTGCCGCTCACGTTGGTCTCGAAATAGCGCAGCGGCTCTCGAACGCTTTCGCCCACCGCCTTGAGTCCGGCGCAATGCACCACTGCCTTGACAGGGTACTGAGCGAACAGCCGGTGCAACGTCGCTTTGCTGCGCACGTCGCCGTGGATGAACGCAACCTGTCGCCCGCAGAGTTCCTCTATCCGTCTTAACGGCTCTCGCGAACTGTTGCACAAGTTATCAAGCACGACGACATCGCGGCCATCTTCAAGCAACTCGAGCGCGATGTGAGCGCCAATGTATCCCGCACCACCGGTAACCAGAATCATGATTGTCCTCCCTGGATTTTCGCCGCCTCGGCAAGAAGCGAGCTGACGGCTCGTCGTCGTGACCTTTCTCAACAGGACGACAGAGGAGCCTCGCTTGCGAAAATCAGGACCAGACCACCGCGTGGGGAAAACGTACTGCAGGTGCCAAAAAAACATTCGCTCAAGACTAGGGGCGTATTTGTTCCGCCGAGTTCAACGGTTCATTCTCAACGGCGCCTACCCTTTATCGGAATCAACGAACAGCGGCCTGGGCGCGTGTTCGAAACCCATGAGCCGGTCTATGGTTGCTCCATGCATGTGATTGTTCCATGTACGCAACAGCCGCCACTGCCTATCCTCATCATGAATGCCGTCGAAGTTCAGCCCTTTTCAGAGCCCTTCAGTTTCATCCAGGACTTTTTAACAGAAGGGAAAACTCTATGAACGGTGTTCAAACGATTCAATCCGAGACGTCGGCCTTAACCAGAGTCGAGGCTGCCATCAGGCCTTTACTGCTGTGCCTGTCCCATCTGCGATGGGGGTTTGTCTATCAGCGTCCTCAGCACATCATGTCGCGAATGGCGCAGGATTATCAGGTGGTGTTTCTTGAGGAGCCTGTTCTGTCGGACTCCCCTGATATCCGGCTTGAACAACTGCCGCAAGCGTGCGGTGTCACGGTACTGGTGCCGCACCTGCCCCGGAAAATGCAGCCTGATGAGGTGATCACTGCACAGCGCGCATTACTGAATCGTTTTATCGATGCACAACACTTCGGTGAGTTGCTGTTGTGGTATTTCACCCCGATGAGCCTGGCGTTTACCGACCACCTCAGCGCGCACGTGACGATCTTCGATTGCATGGACGAATTGTCTGCGTTCAAAGGTGCGCCGCCAGCGCTTGTCGAACAGGAAAAAGCCTTGATGAAGCGCGCAGATGTTGTGTTTACTGGCGGCTTCAGCCTATGGGAGACCAAGCGTCTGCAGCATGCAAATGTGCACGCCATGCCCAGCAGCGTCGATGTCGTGCATTTTGCAGCCGCTCGCAGCGGGCAGTCTGACCCTGAGGATCAACAGTACATCCCCTATCCAAGGCTTGGCTTTTTCGGCGTCATTGACGAACGTTTTGATATCGGGCTGATTCAGCAACTGGCCGAGTTGCAGCCGCACTGGCAAATCGTCTTGATCGGCCCCGTGGTGAAAATCGACCCGGCAAGCCTGCCGCATTTGGCCAACGTCCATTATCTAGGCAGCAAGTCCTATGACGACTTGCCAGCCTATCTGTCGGGCTGGGACGTTGCGTTGATGCCATTTGCGCTGAACGACTCCACACGCTTTATCAGCCCGACCAAGACGCCGGAATACCTGGCTGGCGGCTGCCCGGTGGTATCAACCCGGATTGCCGATGTTGTCAGAGCGTATGGTGAGTCGGGTGTTGTGGCCATTGCCGATGACGCCGACGGGTTTGTGCGCGCGATTCAAGAGGCCCTGGCGCACAAAGGTACTATCGATTTTCTTCGCAAAGTTGACGCATTGCTGGTTGGCGAGTCCTGGGACAACACGTGCGCGGCCATGAAGGCGCAAATCGCCCTGGTGGCCATCGGGGAGCACATCGAATGCCTCGGATAAATCTTGAATCAGCCGCGCGTGAAAAGACGCCCTATGACTTTCTGATCGTCGGTGCAGGTTTTGCAGGCAGTGTGTTGGCGGAAAGGCTGGCGGCGGGATCGAGCAAGCGCGTTTTGTTGATCGACCGACGTCCACATATCGCGGGTAACGCTTACGATCACCTGGACAGTGCCGGGGTGTTGGTTCATCAATACGGGCCCCATATATTCCACACCAACGCTGAGCGGATTGTGGAATACCTTTCACGATTTACCGAATGGCGCGATTACGAACACCGTGTGCTCGCCAGCGTAGACAAACAACTGCTGCCTGTTCCGATCAACCTCGATACGCTCAACAGCCTGTACGGCTTGCAGATGAATGAACAAGAAGCCGAAGCGTTTCTTGCCAGCCGCGCCGAGCCTGTCGAGACGATAAGAACCTCCGAAGACGTTGTGATCAGTCAGATTGGTCGGGAGCTGTACAAGAAGTTTTTCCGTGGCTATACCCGCAAACAATGGGGGCTGGACCCTTCGCAACTGGACCGGTCGGTCACCGCCCGAGTACCTACCCGTACCAACTCGGACAGTCGTTACTTCACGGACACTTTTCAGAAAATGCCGCTGCATGGCTACACGCACATGTTTGAACAGATACTCAACCACCCGCTTATCGATACCGTACTGGGGGTCGATTTTGCCGATGTGCGCAAGGCGGTGAAGTATTCGCATTTGATCTATTGCGGGCCGATCGATGAATACTTCGGTTATTGCTACGGCCGTCTTCCGTATCGGTCGTTGCGTTTCGAGCACAAGACCGTTGATCAGGCGCAGTTTCAATCGGTGGCGGTGATCAACTACCCGGATGAGGCAGTCCCTCATACGCGCATCACCGAATACAAGCACCTTACCGGTCAACAGCACGCCAGAACCAGTCTCAGCTACGAGTTTCCAAGTGCCGAGGGCGACCCTTATTACCCCATTCCCCGACCCGAAAATGCCGAGTTGTACAAGCGTTACAAAGCATTGGCCGATCAGTCGGATGAAGTCACTTTCCTTGGGCGACTGGGCACCTACAAGTATTACAACATGGACCAGGTCGTGGGCCAGGCGTTGGCGTTGTACCAGCGGCTGGCCCATGACTTCCCTGAGCAACCTCCCGAACCGATTGAACAGCCTGCGCGAGGTTGAGCATGGGCGGTCTGTTCGACAGTTTTTTCATCGGCGGATTCGAGTGCGCCAGCCATCGACGAGGTGACGGTGTGCGACTCGACCTGCTTCACACCACCGGGCACGACCGCTGGACGCAGGAAGATTTTGCCGCAGTGGCCGAGTGCGGAATGCGTACTGTACGTGACGGTCTGCGCTGGCATCTGATTGAAGCCCGCCCAGGTTGTTACGACTGGAGCAGTTTTCTGCCCATGTTGCGAGCCGCGCGGCATCAGGGCACCCAAGTCATCTGGGACTTGTGCCATTACGGTTACCCTGATCATCTGGATGTCTGGCGGCCGCAGTTTGTCGAGCACTTTGCGCGTTTTGCCGCTGCGGTGGCTCAGCGCGTCAAGGACGAAGGGGAGACCGCACCTTTCTATTCGCCGATCAATGAGATTTCGTTCTGGAGTTGGGCCGGGGGCGACATGGCTTATTTCAACCCCGGTAGTGAGCAGCGCGGCATGGAACTCAAGCATCAACTGGTCCGGGCCAGTATTGCGGCAATAGACGCGATACGCATGATAGAGCCCAACGCGCGTTTTATTCAGGCCGAGCCATTGATTCATGTAGTACCGGCGACACGTGGCAGCGGAGATGCTGCGGCAGCAGAGCGCTATCGGCTGGCGCAGTTCGAAGCCTGGGATCTTTTATCCGGACGGCAATGGCCTGGGCTGGGCGGCCGCCCCGAGTATCTGGATATCCTGGGCGTCAACTTTTATCCGCATAATCAATGGCAGCTCAATGGCCATAAACTTACGCACGACGATCCGCAGTACAGGCCTTTTCAGGGCATGTTGAGCGAGTTGCACGGGCGATACGGCAGACCGATATTGATTTCTGAAACCGGTGCGGAAGACGTTCAGCGTCTGCCCTGGTTCAATTACGTTTGTGCCGAGGTCGGCAAGGCGTTGAGGGCCGGCGTACCTGTGCAAGGTATCTGCTGGTATCCCGTTCTCGATTATCCGGGCTGGGATGACGGCCGATACTGTCCGGCGGGGCTGCTGGGTTATGCAGACGGGCAGGGTACGCGGGCGATCTTTGGCCCTTTGCAGGTGGCGTTGCGCGACAACACGCTTGAATTGGCGGCTCTCATTCGAGAAAAGAATGGAAAACCGGCCGTTTGAGTAAGCGTTTCGGGAGTGCGTGACCCCTCAAATGAATATAATTCGATTTTTGTCAGATACCTGAGAACCCTTTTGAGGCTGCGCCAGTCCTAGCCATGAGAGAGCAGGCGCAATAGCCCAATAAACAGTCTTGGAGTTTCTGGAGTGTCGGAAAATAAAACCCGGGTCGACAATGCGGCGACGGGAGATATCAAGCATCAGGGGAAAGATATCTTTTTCGCGGCGGTAGAAACGACACGGATGCCGATGATCGTGACGGACCCCAATCGCCCGGACAATCCCATCATCTTTGCCAACCGGGCATTTCTGGAAATGACCGGCTATGCGTCAGAGGAAATCATCGGTAGCAACTGCCGATTTCTTCAAGGGCCGGACACTGATCGGACGGCGGTGCAGTCGATTCGCGATGCAATTGACCAGCGCGTCGATATCTCCACTGAAATTCTCAACTACCGTAAAGACGGCTCCTCGTTCTGGAATGCCCTGTTTATTTCTCCGGTCTATAACGACGCAGGCGAGCTTATTTATTTTTTTGCATCGCAACTGGACATCAGTCGCCGTCGAGATGCCGAAGAAGCATTGCGTCAGGCACAGAAGATGGAAGCGCTGGGGCAGCTTACCGGTGGCATCGCGCACGACTTCAATAACCTGCTGCAAGTGATGGGCGGTTATATTGATCTGATCGGCAGTGCGGCAGAGAAACCCGTCATTGATGTGCAGCGTGTCCAGCGCAGTGTTCATCACGCCAAGTCTGCCGTCGAACGCGCCAGTACGTTGACCAAGCAATTGCTGGCGTTTGCCCGTAAACAGAAACTGCAGGGGCGAGTCCTCAATCTTAATGGTCTGGTCTCCACGACAGAACCGCTGATCGAGCGTACTTTTGGCCCGGAAGTGATTATCGAAACCGATCTGGATCCGGCGCTGAAGAACTGCCGTATTGATCCGACCCAGGCAGAAGTTGCCTTGCTGAACATTTTCATCAACGCCCGGGACGCGCTGATTGGCAGGCTCAACCCCAAGATATTCATCGAAACCCGTAACCTGGTCGTCGATGAGCTGGCCAATATGTCCTATGACGGCCTGTTACCTGGCCGTTATGTCTCTATTGCGGTCACGGACAATGGCATTGGCATGCCTGCGAGTATCCGTGATCGGGTAATGGACCCGTTTTTTACCACCAAGGAAGAAGGCAAGGGCTCCGGGCTCGGCCTGTCGATGGTCTACGGCTTTGCCAAACAGTCGGGTGGTGCGGCGCGTATTTATACCGAAGAAGGTGTCGGCACCACGCTGCGCCTGTATTTCCCGGTAGACGAAGCCGTTCTGAGCAAAAACGATCCGCCGAAAGCTTCGGAACGGCGCATTGGCAGTTCCGAGCGGATCCTGATCGTGGAAGATCGTCCTGATGTGGCCGAACTGGCGAAGATGGTGCTGGATGATTATGGCTATGTCTCGGAAATTGTCCTCAATGCCCGTGAGGCACTGAAGCGCTTCGAGGCCGGCAGTACGTATGACTTGCTGTTCACCGACCTGATCATGCCGGGCGGGATGAACGGTGTGATGCTCGCGCGGGAAGTCAGGCGCCGGTTTCCGAAGGTCAAGGTGCTGTTGACCACCGGCTACGCTGAGAGCTCGATCGAGCGAACCGACATTGGCGGCTCCGAGTTTGAGGTGGTGTCCAAGCCCTGCATGCCGCAGGACCTCGCCAGGAAGGTCAGGCAGGTCCTCGACGGGCCGAACGGTATCGCCTGACGATACTGACAATGAACACATGAAGGCCTGCCTGTTCTCAGTCGGGCCTTCATGCTGTTTGGCGCGGTCTTTATTACGATACCTGCGCAAACACTTGTGAGTGTTGCGTATAGCCAGTGAGTGTCGGCATTCAAAAAGGCGGGCAGTCGGTTAATTCCCGTCTGTTATTAACGGACATCACACAACTCCCAATAGTTAGAGCAAACAGCCTAATAAAACAAAAAGTGTGTAAATCGCTTGGAGCATAGGGCAAAGGTTACGTTCCCTTGATGTGCGTCAGTATCAATACAGTTCTATTGTGTTGGGCCCAGCCTGAAAAAAAGTCTATAAAATTTTTAAACTTCTTGAACGTCTTCTGGGTCATTGATGTGTACGCCACACATGTGTGCGTTTACTGCCAATGACTCAAAGGACTATGACTATGATTCGCGACGACCGTATCGCCCCAGGTGCCCCTGTGTACCACGAAACTCATGCAGCGGCTCCGCTGCTTAAACGAATCTCCTGGAGTGCGATTCTGGCCGGTGTTGTTCTGGCCATGGTTGTTTCGCTGTTGCTGAACCTGTTGGGTACGGCAATCGGAAGTGCCAGTATCGATCCCATGCAGGAAGCCAATCCATTGTCCGGCATTGGTACGGGCGCAGGTATCTGGGTCGTTGTAAGCTCGGTGATCTCGCTGTTCGTCGGCGGCTGGGCCGCTGGACGTCTGGCGCAGCGCGAAGGTGCGTTTCATGGCCTGCTGGTGTGGGCGAGCGTCTCGCTGATCACTGTTTATCTGGTCTCCAGCGCAGTGACCGGCGTCGTGCGCGGCGGCCTTAACCTGGCGGGCAGCGGCATGTCGGCACTGGGCAGCGGTATCGCACAGGTGGCTCCGGCCGTTGGCAGCAAGATTCAGGATCAATTGCGCGCCCAAGGCATTGATTTCAATCTGGACGATATCCAGGGCGAAATCGAAACAGCCATGCGTCAGACCGGCAAGCCCGAGCTGAACCCTGACAACGTCAAGCAGGAAGCGCAAGCGACTCAGCAAGATGCGCAGAATACTGCCAAGCAGAGCGCGCAGAACCCTCAGCAAGCTGACGAGCAATTGAGCGGCCTGATGGATCGCATCAAAGCTAAAGGCGACCAGGCGTGGGACGCCGCTGACCGTCAGGCGCTGGTCAATCTGATCAAGGCGCGTGGCAACAAGACTGACGCCGAAGCCAACCAGATCGTCGATCAGGCTCAGGCCAGCTACCGTCAGGCGTATGCCAAGTATCAGGAACTGAAAGCTCAGGCCGAACAGAAAGCCCGCGAAGCGGCTGAAGTGACCGCCAAGCGTGTTTCGCAAGGTGCCTGGATTCTGCTGATCACGCTGGTGATCTCGGGTCTGGTAGCTGCGGGTGCAGGCGTACTGGGTCGTCGCACTCAGCCGCCAGCCAAGGTTGTTGCTGCGGTCTGATTCACTGCAATAAGACTTGAACGGAAGCACCAGACGGGGAGCGTTGATCGCTCCCCGTTTTTATTCATGATGCAGGCGATTGATGGCGTGCAGTTGATACTGATGCAGTCGACATTTTTTGATTGAGGTTACCTTTCGGCAAATCCTCAATCTTCCACCACCTCATCATCCTGTTCTGCAATCTGCTTATTAAAAGAGCGTTCAAAGAGCAAGCGTTCTGCCAAAGAGCTACCAGGAATATCGTTGATTTCAACGGTAGCCCCCGTGTCATCGGCATGGGTCACTCTGATTCGCTTCCCGGATAAAACGTCGTCTGCCGACCCACCTTGCCGCAACGGAGCGTCATTCATGCCATGTATGCCTGATGGCGTTGTGTCCACGAGCGTGTTGGAGACGGAGTTGCCATTAAAACGAGCGATTCTCACAATCACACCATTGACAAATGGATCGTCAGTTGGCCAGTTTTCAAAGCCGGGTGAAGGCTTGCGGAATTCCAGCGTGAGATAACTGCCATCGCTACGAAACAGGCGTAAGCCTTTGACCACTTCGGGATCCGCCGCTCTGAACAAGGGTGCAATGTTATAGGTGCCATTTTTCATCACTTCAGGAAATTGGTCATCAGTGAGCCAGCCCGCGTAGTACAAATAAGGAATGGGGTAAAGACGTGACCCCCCACCATTCAGGGTATCCGAAGGGTCAGCGCTATTAGTGACTGCGCACCCACTGGCGCCGATTTGCACAACTTCCCGACTATTGTAAGGGCAGCGCTCCAGCGAGGTCGCATGAGGTCCGCCGAGGCTATGACCGAATTCGTGTTGCCACATCCATGGCTTGTGGCCCGAATTATTTCCCATGGCCCACCAGCCCGGCATCGCAGCAAGCCCACCCCAGGAGCACGAAGTAGAAGGAATCTCAACGGCGACATAATCGTAATTATCCCTGTCAGTTCCCTTGTCGCGTGCGAGTTCTATCGCTTTGTTCCTCAGTTCAGTGGACGGGCAACCTGAAGGTCTTGGGCCCAGGTCTAGACCGGTCACCGCATCCCCGATGAACTTCAGATGATCGCCGGAGGAAAAAGAGACCGCGTTGACAAATGATGTGTTATCACCAGGCGCTCCGAAGAAGGCCTCCCTGGTGGCCTCGAAGTCGGTTTCTGGCTTGTCACTGTATCGGGTGTGCAGCAGGAGAACTTTTCTATCGCCTACGATGGGGCGTCTGGGGATCTTGGGTACTGCCAATTCAAAGTTCCATGTCACTGCCTTCGACCGTGACTCCGGCACCATCTGGATGGTGTTACCTGCAAAGCCCAGAACTTCGTTATCACCGACAAGGTCGTTGCGATATTTATTGGCCAGTACAAACCCTTCTATGAGGGGAATGAAGTTCCTGTTGTAACTCCAGGAACGCTCCGAGGTATACCCGGTACCTTGGCAGTTGATCATTTTACTAGTTGACCCTAAGCACTTTTCTGTATCCCTGTCCAGCAGCGCGCGATTGGTCAATTTGTCATACCCCGGTACGATGACGGACATTCGCCAGTCTTGGCCGGGCACACTTTTACAGGGAGAAAACTCGACGCTGACTTCATCTGCAGACAACGCGAGGCACGTTTCCTGCCCTTTTTCAACGTTCCTGATGTAACCATAACGCTTGGCGATACTCCAGTTCGCCGAGCCTTGTTCTTTGCCACCCAATATCAACTGTTCGCTGGCATTGATTTGTAGGTAGTTAGCCATTCCCAGATCACTGATATATTTGTTTGACAGCTGACTGGGGTTGTTGCCGTCCCGATTCCACAGTCGCTTGGACTGATAATCATGACTGCCCGCGCTGGCACACGCGGCCATTTTTACGCTGTTGGCATTCGCCGCAAACAAACACATTTCTTGCGCTGATGTGGACAGCAGTTTGTTTTTTACATAAAGCCTTTTTTCCTTGGGCGTAAAAGTCCATTGCTGACTGTCCCTCCCCAGGCACTTTTGCAGTACCACACTGGTCATGTCACCCGTCAGTGTTAAACAGGCGTCCGGGCCATTCACTGTACTGATGATTTCTTCGTAAAGAGGTTGGGTGATTGTCCAGTGTGATGAAGCTCCCTCTGCAGGGCCAAATACCAACTGCCCGCTTCCATCACTGAGCAGGTAGTTATCAAAGCCTAAATCCTTGATGTATTTATTTGATAACACGCTGGTGTGGTCACCGTCTCTGCTCCAGAGTCGCAAGGATTGATAGTCGTTGCTGTCGGCGCTGGCACAGGTTTTCATGCTGACGTGACGTGGATTCGACGCTGACAAACACATGGCCTGCGTTGATCCGCCTAACGCCTTGTTTTTTAGGTACAGCATGGACCCTGATGACACAAAGATCCATTGTTGATAATCGGTGTTGACACACTTCTGCAGTGAGACAGAACTTAAATCACTGTCGAGGGTTAAACAGACCTGCTCACCTTGCGCAATGCTGATGATCTGCTCATAAGGATTCATCTCCGTAGAAAAGGCGTTTGAATGAAAAAAACCCAGGAAAAACACGTACGTGAAAGCCGGCATTGTTTTCATAACTCTCCCTGTTGCTTGTGTCGGCGCATCCCTTGCGCCGTCTGTATTTTGCTTGCCCTATAACTGTTTCTGAACTAAAAGTTCGCGGTTAACACAGGATCGACCAACACGGCCAGGTCACGCTTAGGCATGACCTGCATCAGGCTGGCTTATCTGTAAGATTAGTAGACCTGCGAAGAGATTTATTGGGCCCGATCACCGGTCGCATCCTGCATGTCGGATGCGTTCTGGGCCACGGGGAGTCTGCGCCAGGTCAGGCGTTCACGGCCGACTTTTTGCCGAGCTTTTAAACAAGCGTTGAGTGGCTGTCTGGTGTGCCGCCGGTTAACAATTCTTCAACAATTGGCGACTTATACTTCGCCAGACCGATTCGCTTCTTTGCTTGCCCCCCGTCAACCCGGTACCTACCTTGATGACTTCTCGTGTGCTTTCACCGTTGCTGTTGTTGCTGGGTGCAATGCTGTTTTTCCTCGCGTTGGGCAATCACCAATTACAAAACTCGACAGAACCCCGCGTGGCGGGCATTGCCATGGAAATGCACCTGAGTGGCAACTGGGTCACTCCGAAACTGAACGATCAACCGTTCCTGGAAAAGCCGCCGATGAGTGTCTGGCTCGACGCTGCGTCCATCGGGGCGTTCGGTGCGACTCCCTGGACGGTCAGGCTCGCGTCCGCCTGTGCGGGGCTGTTCAGCGTGTTGCTGCTGTACAGCATGCTGCGTCGCTTCGGGCGACCTGCCTCCGTGGCGTGGGTGGCTGCATTCATGCTCGCGACCCAGGCCAGCTTCTGGAGCAATTCGCGGCAGGTGGGCGAGGACGCGTTGCTGGCGCTGGGTGTGAGCATGGCGCTACTGGGGTTCTTTCACGCCAGTCAGCGTCTGCGCAGCGACGGATCTTCTGCAGGGGCTTGGTTGCTCTTCGTAGTAGGGATCGCGCTGGCAACCCTGAGCAAGGGTGTGCTGGGCCTCGCGATGCCGGGTGTGGTCATTTTCGCCTGGCTGGTGTGCGAGTCGGTGCAGAGCAAACGCATTGTTCCCGTCCACTGGCTACGCCCGGCGATGTTCACCGTCCTGGCTTTGGTGCCTTTGCTGGTATGGCTGTGCTTTCTATACGGGCAGGGCGGTACGCAGTCGTTGAAGGACGTGCTCTGGACCAACAGTGTCGGACGCTTTAGTGGTTCGTTCGAAGAGGCAGGGCATTACGAGCCCGTGCATTATTACCTGAGCAAACTGCCTGAAGCGTTTTTGCCGTGGAATGTGCTCGTCTATCTGGGGCTGTGGCATTTCCGTAAACAGCTGCTGGCCAATCGTTACCTGCTGTTTTTCAGCCTGTGGCTGATCGCGCAGTTCCTGCTATTGTCGCTGGCCTCGAGTAAACGCATGGTTTATCTGATGTCACTGGCCCCGGCGGCGGCAGTCATCGCGGCGGAATATGCCTTTGTGTTGGGCGAGCGCATCAAGGCACGCTCGCAAGGCTCTGCATCTGCAGCGTTTGTGCTACGAAACCGACGGGCGATGACGGTTGCCGGGGTTGTATTGATCGTGACGGGGTATCTCGGCGCAGCCCTATGGCTGGAACCGCGAGCGGACCGGCAGTTGTCGTTCCTGCCGCTGACCGACAAGGTTCATGCTCTGCAGGTCCAGGGACGGCATGTTGTTTTGTTTCAGCCCAGTGAGCGGCTGGCAGGGGCCAGCGTGTTCTACAGCCAGAGCTTGCTGGACACGTTCACGTCCAGTGCTGAATTGAGCACCTTTCTGACCCGTGCCGACGGCAATGTGGCGCTAATGGAAAGCCTGCAGCTTCCCGAGCCACCCTTGCGAATGGTCGACAGCGTCAAGGTCGGCGAGCGTATCTACTATTTCGTTACTCAGGGTCCAGCGACCGTCGGCAACTGACGGCCACCGGAGCAGGGCCGTTACACAACCTGGCTGCTGACAAGCGGATTACAGGCCGTCCACTGTTTTTGCGGGATTGGCAGATCGCATGACTCGCCACGCCCGATGGGGAAGTAGTGGAAGCCGCGTTTTGCCAGTCGTTCGGTGTCGTACAGATTGCGCCCGTCGAAGATGACTGGTGCGCTCAGCCGCTGCTGGATCAACTCGAAATCCGGAGCTTTGAACTGTTGCCATTCGGTGCAGACGATCAATGCATCGGCTTCATTGAGCGCCGACTCTGGCGTGCCCATGAGCATCAGGTCCTTGCGATGGCCATAAATGCGCTGGGTTTCCTGCATGGCCTCGGGGTCGAACGCCCGCACGCTGGCACCAGCCTCCCACAACGCTTCCATGAGTACGCGGCTGGGGGCATCGCGCATGTCGTCGGTGTTGGGTTTGAACGCCAGGCCCCACAGGGCAAAGGTCTTGCCGCGCAGATCGCCCTGATAGAACGCGTTGACGCGCTCGAACAGTTTGTTCTTCTGCCGTTCGTTGATCGCCTCGACCACCGACAACAGATCGTTGGAGCAATGGGCCTCCCGGGCGCTGTGAATCAACGCACGGATGTCTTTGCCAAAACACGAACCGCCGTAACCGCAACCGGGGTAGATGAAGTCGTAACCGATGCGTGAGTCGGCGCCAATGCCCAACCGCACCGACTCGACGTCCGCGCCCAGATGCTCGGCCAGTTCGGCGATCTGGTTGATGAAGCTGATCTTGGTTGCCAGCATGCAGTTGGCGGCGTACTTGGTCAGTTCGGCGCTGCGCAGGTCCATGAACATGATCCGCTCATGATTGCGGTTGAACGGCGCATACAGTTCGCGCATGACGTTGCGCACCGCTTCATTTTCGCAGCCGATGACGATACGGTCCGGGCGCCGGCAATCGTTGACCGCCGAGCCCTCCTTGAGAAACTCCGGGTTGGAGACGATATCGAACTGCAGCAGCCGGCCGGCCTGACGCAGCGCCTTGTCGATATGGCCGCGCAAGGCGTCGCCACTGCCGACCGGCACGGTGGACTTCTCGACGATGATCAGCGGTTCGCGTCGATGCCGGGCGACGGCTTCGCCCACCGCGAAAAAGCCGCTCAGGTCGGCGGAGCCATTGGCTCGGGACGGCGTGCCTACCGCAATGAACAGGACCTCGGCATGTTCCACTGCCAGCTGCTCGTCGGTGGTGAAGCACAGACGCTGCTGGTCGAGGTTTTCACGTACCAGATTGGCCAGGCCAGGCTCGTAGATATGCACCTGGCCCTGACGCAACTGGTCGATTTTGGCCTGATCGATGTCCATGCAGACCACATCGTGGCCGACTTCGGCGAGCACGGTCGCTTGTACCAGGCCGACATATCCGCTACCGAAAACGCTGATTTTCATGGGAAAGATCCTGAGGTGATGGCCGGGGAATGCGCCGGAGGTTGATGGTCAAGACACCTGCCACGATCAGGCTGACACCCACAGTTTTCGATACCGTGAACGTCTCGTGGAAAAATGGCAGCGCTGCGGCGAGCGTATAAACCAGCGCGTAGCTGATACTGAGCAGCGAATAGGCACGGCTCAGGGGCAAGACCCGAAGGGCCAGTAGCCAGAAAAGCATGGAGAGCGCGTAAGCGGTGATCGAGGCGCAGACGACCCTCAGGGCGCTGAGATCAAGCTGCGCATGTTCCTGCATTTTGAGCCATTGAACGGGCGAGGGCAGGCGGCTCATGCTCCAGCGCATGCCCAGTTGCGCCGCGCTGACCAGCGCCACACTGGCCATGGCGCACAGGGTTGCCCGGCGGTGGGTCACGCCTGGCGTCCCAGCTGAAATACCCCGACAAGAATCAGCGCAATACCCAGCCAGTGCCGTACGTCAACCGGCTCGTTGAACACATAGCGACCTGCCAGCGTGATCAGCACGAAGTTAACACCCAGCATCGGATACGCGATGCCGACGTCCAGGCGTTGCAACACCAGCAGCCATATCAGCAGGCCGGACCCAAGGCAGGCCAGCGCCAGCCATAGCGAGCGCAGCGCTGCAAACACGCCGGGAAATGCGCCACGCCAGCCTTGTACCGCGTACTTCTGCGCGATCTGGCCCAGGCAGGTCAGCAGGCATGCGCTTGCCAGCATCAGCCAGGTCACGATGCGGATTTCTCGTAAACGAGGATGGCCAGGTTGCCTTCGTCATAGCGCTGACCATCCCTAGGAAGACTTTCGAGCTCTTTCAGTTCCTCATCGCTCTTGCCACGCATGATGACGCCGACCCGGCCCTGGCTGCGGGCGTTCTTCATCCAGGCATCGATGTCCTGCAGGCGGACTTCGCGGCCCTGCACATCCGGGTAGCCCAGGCCGTATTCCAGCTCGCCCCAGGTGTTGAACAGTGCAACATCAGGCCGCTTCAGGCGCCACGCCAATGCCGAGGCAGCGCCCAGATCGTTGCTCAGCAACTGCGTGCAGCCCGCCAGTTCGGCCTGGTGCCTGACCACGAACGGGTCGGGAGTCTTGTTGTTGATCACATCGTTTGGCAGTGCTGCGGGCAGCAATGCGATCAGCAACCAGCTGCCCAGTGCCGGCGTGGCCCAGCAGGTTAGGGGGCGCAAGCCTTGCAGGGCGTTGGCGAGTGTCCATCCGAAAAGCATGATGATTGCCAGTGACAAATGCATCGGTTCGTTTTCGTAGACGGGCTGCTTGAGTTGCAGGTAGATCAACGCCACAAGCCCAAGAAAAGTGACGGTCGCGTTGAATATTCCGTTCGCGCGCAACGCTGTGCTGTGGCCTCGATCGAGGCGCTCGACCAGAGTGTTGGCCATCAGCAGCGCCAACGGCAGCAGGCACGGCAGTATGTAGGTCGGCAATTTGCCTTTGCTCAGGCTCAGAAACGCCAGTGGCAGCAGCAGCCACAGCAGCAAAAAGGCAATGTCAGGGCGGTTTTTTTCCTGCCATGCCTGTTGCAGTGTTGCCGGCAGCAGCAGTGCCCACGGCACACAGGCCGCCACCAGCAGCGGCATATAGAACCACCAGGGCTGGGCATGCTGCGCATTGTCCCCGGCAAAGCGGCGAATATGCTCGTGCCAGAAGAAGTAACGCCAGTAGTCGGGCTCTTGCTGGTGGATCGCCAGTGCCCACGGCAGGCAGACGGCGATGGCAATCAATACCGCGAGCGGGCCGAATCTGAGCAACTCGGCCAGGCGTCGCTGGCACAGCATGTAGGGCAGGGCGATGATGACGGGCAGTGCCCAGGCGAGAAAGCCCTTGGTCATGAACCCTATCCCGCAGGCCACGCCGACTAACGCCCATGCCGCCAGACGCGCCCGACCGACGCTGTGCACGGCGTACCAGAATGCCAGCAGTGTCACGTTGGTCCAGAAGGTGAATTGCGGATCAAGATTGGCGTAACCCGCCTGGCCGGCGACAAAGCCGAAGCTCATGAACAGCAAGGCGCTGGCGAACTGCTTGCGCGGGTCGTTCCAGATCTTGCCGGCCAGCAGATAGGCCAGCAGCACGCTCAAGCCGCTGGCCAGTGCCGAGACAATGCGCACGCCGAACAGGTTCTCGCCAAAGACCTGCTGCCCCAGTGCAATCAGCCAGTAACCGGCAGCCGGTTTTTCGAAGTAACGCAGCCCCATGAAGTGCGGCGCAATCCAGTTGCCGCTGTAGAGCATTTCCTGGCTGATCTGCGCATAGCGGGTTTCATCGGGAATCCACAGGCCGTGAAAGCCCAGCGGCAGCAGATAAGCCAGCACGAACGCCAATAACAGCAGTACAAGATGACGATGCCTGACGTGCATCACTGCTGCACCCCCAGCCAGCCTTCGCGGCCAGGCAGGTGGCCGCGAACGATATGCCCGGAAGGCAACCGTTCGATAGCATCTGGCAACAGATGACCCAACGGCGCGAAGTGGATGCCCTGAGTATTGGCCCGCTTTAACAGTTGCCTGAAACCGTCGGCCATGATGATCCCTTCCACCTCGGCGTGAAGGGTGTAGACATTGAGCCGTCGTGCGGCGAAGCGGCCGAGAATGTAGTCGTTGAACGCATCCGGCTTGAGGTGCGCGCCGATCACCTCATCGAAGGTCGGCAAGTCCACCGGAATCTGGGTGGTGCCGAGGCTACCGTCGGCCAGCAACGGGCGAAACAGGCTGGCGCCACGGCAGTCACTGTTGTAACGAAAGCCAAACGCCTCTTTGGCCTGCACGACGCGCTGGTCGGCGCGCCAGCCTGCCGCCGCAGAGCAGACCACCGGGTGGCCGAGGATGTCGCTCAGGCAATCGACCCCACGGTGTATCTGGGCGGTCAACTGTCGGTCGCTCCAGTGTCCGGCATTGGCTTGCCAGCCATGATGATCCCACGCATGCAGGCCGATTTCGTGACCGGCATCCAGCGCGCGACGCATCAGCGGGCCGAGGTCCCGGCCGATCGGTTTGCCCGGCCATGCGGTACCGGCCAGCAGAATGTCCCAGCCATACAGGCTCGCCGCCCTGGAGCGCAGCATCTTCCAGAAGAACGTGGGCCTTACCAGGCGCCACAGATGGCGCCCCATGTTGTCGGGGCCGACACTGAAAAAGAAGGTCGCCTTGACCTGCGCTTCGTCGAGTATGTCCAGCAGCCTGGGCACGCCCTCAAGGGTGCCCCGGTACGTGTCGACATCGATTCTCAGGCCTGCCTGCATCAGCACTGATCCGCTTTTTCAGCCATGGCTTCGCGCAGAAAGAAATCCAGGGTTTTGCCGATGGTTTCGCTCAGCTCGATACCCGGCGTCCAGCCAATCAGCTTTTTGGCGTTGTCGATGCTCGGCGTGCGATGGCTGACATCCTGATAGCCCTTGCCATAGAAGGACTGGCTTTCGACTTCACGAAAGCCCGCGAAAGGCGGGAAATGGCCGCGCAACGGATGGGCCTCGAACTGGCGAAGCAGCTCTTCACCCAATTGACGGATGCTGGCTTCGTTGTCGGGGTTGCCGATGTTGATGATCTGTCCGTTACAGCGCCCATCGCGGTTTTCGATGATCCGCGCCAGCGCTTCGATGCCGTCGACGACATCGGTGAAACAGCGCTTCTGGGCGCCGCCGTCCACCAGGCGAATGGGCGTGCCTTCGACCAGGTGCAGGATCAGTTGGGTGATGGCCCGCGAACTGCCAATGCGCGCCGAATCCAGGCGGTCCAGACGCGGTCCCATCCAGTTGAACGGGCGAAACAGGGTGAATTGCAGGCCTTTCTGCCCGTAGGCCCAGATCACCCGGTCCAGCAGTTGCTTGGACACCGAGTAGATCCAGCGCTGCTTGTTGATCGGGCCAACGACCAGGTTGGAGGTGTCCTCGTTGAAGTTTGCGTCCTGGCACATGCCATAGACTTCGGACGTGGACGGGAAAATCACGCGCTTGTTGTACTTCACGCAGTAGCGGACGATCTTCAGGTTCTCTTCGAAATCCAGCTCGAAGACCCGCAGTGGATTGCGCGTGTATTCAATCGGCGTGGCGATAGCCACCAGCGGCAGCACGACATCGCACTTTTTGATGTGGTATTCGATCCATTCGGTGTGGATGCTGATGTCACCTTCGATGAAGTGAAAGTTCGGCTTGGCACGCAAGCGCTCGATAGCGTCCGAGCCGATATCCATGCCGTAGATTTCGTAACGGTCATCCTGCAACAGACGCTCTGACAGGTGGTTACCGATGAAACCGTTGACGCCGAGGATCAACACGCGGGTACGACGAACCGACCGGCGCTTTGCCTTATCGAGCAGTTGCGAGCCTGCTACCAGCCCGAATTCGCGTGCCAGTTGCTCACCACTGAGGTACAAGCCGTTGTCACCGCGTTGCCCTGCGGTGATGACCAGCGAACCCTCGCCACAGGCGATACGCAACGGCTCGTGACTGATGACCGTGCCGGGCGCCTCGCCATTGCTGCTCGTGTCCACGCTGGCAGACCAGACAATCAGCTTGTTGTCGCCGACCGGGCAAAACGCGCCAGGGTAGGGCTGTGTTACCGCGCGGATCAGGTTATAGAGCTGAGTGGCTGGCAGCGACCAGTCGATCAAACCGTCGGCCGGGGTGCGCCGACCGAAATACGTCGCACGCGATTCATCCTGGGGTGTCGCTGGCAGTTGCCCTTGCGCCGCCAGCAGGGGCAGTGTCTCGCAGAGCAGGTCAGCGGCGGCGTCACGCAATTTGCCATGCAGCGTCAAGGCGGTATCGGTGGCACTGATCGAGACCCGCTGCTGGGCGACTATCGGCCCGGCATCGGCGCGTTTGACCATCTGATGCAGGGTAACGCCGGTTTCGCTTTCGCCGTTGACCAGCACCCAGTTGGCCGGCGCGCGTCCGCGATAACGCGGAAGCAGCGAGCCATGCAGGTTCAGCGCAGCTTTTTTCGCGCAGGCCAGCAACGAATCGCCGAGTAACTGGCGATAGTAGAAGGAGAAAATGAAGTCCGGCGCCAGTTTGCCGATGCGCTCTACCCATAGCGGGTGATTCGGGTCCTCGGGGGCATGCACCGCAATGCCGTGCCGGGCGCACAGCTGCGCCACGGAGCCGAAAAAGGTTTTTTCCCTGGGGTCGTCGGCATGGGTGAATACGGCAGCAATTTCATAACCTGCATCCAGCAACGCTTGCAGGCCGACACAGCCAATATCGTGATAAGCGAAAACGACAGCTTTAGTGCTCATGGCGCGACCTTGTTCATATAGGGAGTTACAGAGGAATCAATGCTGTCGGTGGCAACCGGTGACGAGCTGCGCACGACCTTTTCGATGAAGAACCGCGGACGCGCACGCACATCGCTGTACATCCGGCCCAGGTATTCACCCAGCAGTCCCATGCCGATGAACTGCCCGCCGGTGAATACGAACAGCACGGCAAACAGTACGAACATGCCGTCCCCGGCCCATGACGCGCCGAAGATCAGGCGCAGAACGATCAGCAGCGCCGCGAACGAGACACCGAGCAACGCCATGCTGAAGCCGATGATGCTGAGCAGGCGCAGGGGCGTGGTGGTCATGCAGGTGATCAGGTCGAACATGAGGTTGATCAGACGCATCGGGCTGTATTTGGAGTCGCCGTGCTCGCGTTCGGCGTGATCGACCAACACCTCGGTGGTGTGTCGCGCAAAACTGTTCGCCAGAATCGGAATGAACGTGCTGCGCTCGCGGCAGGCGAGCATGGCGTCGACAATCGTGCGTCGGTATGCGCGCAGCATGCAGCCGTAATCGTTCATGGCCACGCCGGTGGAGCGCTGCACGGCCAGGTTGATGAGCTTCGAGGGCCAGCGTCGCCAGGCGGAGTCCTGACGGTTGCTGCGCACCGTACCGACCACGTCGTATCCCTGTTCAGCGAGCTTTACCAGACGAGGGATTTCCTCGGGAGGATTCTGCAGGTCGGCATCGAGGGTGATGACCACGTCGCCCTGGCACTGCTCGAATCCGGCCATGATGGCGGCGTGCTGACCGTAATTTCGATTCAGGATCACAGCGACAAAGGGGCTGCCGGCGCGCTCGGCAGCCCGCTGGAGAATGTCTGCCGAGTCGTCTCGGCTGCCATCGTCGACCAGCACGATTTCGAAGCGGTGGTCGAGCTGTTCGCAGGCCGCTTCAGTACGGCGCAACAACTCTGGCAGGCTTTGTCGCTCGTTGTAGACAGGGATGACGATCGACACGAACTTGATCGGATACGGTTTCAATGGCTGGATTCCAGGGTCGATTCAATGGCACCGACAACCCGCTCGACATCATCGAGGCTCATGTCGGGGAACAGGGGGATGGAACACAGCCGTGATGAATTCCATTCAGTGTCGGGCAGGCGGACGTCGGGGAAACGTTTGCGGTAATAGCTGTGCAGGTGAGTTGCGATGAAGTGGATGCCGGTGCCGATGTTTCGCGCTTGCAAGGCCTTCATGAAGGCGTCGCGATCCAGCCCGCAGCGCTCGGGATCGATGCGCAGAATGAACAGGTGCCAGGCGTGTTGCTGGGCATGCCGGGGCAGGGCGAGAGGCAGAACGGGGCTGCTGGCCAGTCTTTCGAGGTAATGGCTGGCGAGCGCCTGGCGCTGTGCATTGATGGCGTCGAGGCGCTGCAACTGCACCCGCGCAATGCTCGCATTGATGTCGGCCAGGTTGTATTTGAAGCCAGGCTCCATGACCTCGGCCTGCGGTTTGCGACCCAGGGTCAGGCGATCGTAGGCATCGACACCCAGGCCATGGAATTTAAGCTGACGCACCCGATCAGCCAGCCGTGCGTTGTCGGTGACCAGCATCGCGCCTTCGGCACAGGTCATGTTCTTGATTGCGTGAAAAGAGAAGATCGCAGTGCCCTGCTGGCCGACCGGACGTCCTTGGTAAGCAGTGCCGGCGGCATGCGCAGCGTCTTCGATCACGATGATGCCGTGCCGGTCGGCCAGCACATACAGCGGGTCAAGATCGAATGCCGCGCCTGCATAATGCACTGGCAGGATCGCCTTGGTCCGCGGAGTGATGGCCTGCTCTATCAACGCGGCGCTGGTCATCAGGGTGTCGCGGTCGACATCGACAAACACCGGAGTGGCTCCCAGCAGGCAGATCATATTGGCTGTCGACACCCAGGTTTGCGACGGCGTAATCACTTCATCGCCAGGCCCTACACCCAGCGCCAGCAGCGCAACGTGCATTGCCCCGGTGGCCGAAGACAATGCCACTGCATGCTGCGCGCCGACCCGCGCGGCGAACTCTTCCTCCAGCTTCTGACATTCCGGTCCGGTGGTGATCCAACCGGAACGCAGCACGCGCGTCACTGCAGCAATTTCTTCATCGCCAATGGACGGCCGTGAAAAGGCAAGAAAAGTTTGACTCATCTACAGAGACTCTCCGAGTGAAGCAGCAGGGCCGAATATAAAAAAATCACACGACGAGTGCGCAAACATAGGTGCACGTGAGTGCGGTGAACTTAGGCGTTCAACTATGAAAATAATGTCCATGCGCTGTTGCTTTTTTGTATCGCCTGGCAGGCTGTCGAATCATAGAGTAGGGTGAAATTCAAACGCACGACAATGCCGTTAAGCGTCCATGTAGAATTATTAATCTGACGTTCAGGTTTCATCGAGCGCGTCATGAATAGACAGCATTAGTTCAGCTTGCTCATGATAATCATGAAAAGTTAAAGCGGATGATGCGTGTTGCAGTTGCAGGTTTTTTTAATGAAGTTTTCATGACCGAAAACGGGTTTTGTGTTGCTGGGCAGGGTCGAACCTGACCCCGGTCAGGTTGCTCGCAGACCATTTTCATTGGGGAGTATCGGCATTTTTCCCGGTTCTTTTACGAGGGGCTGCGCGTTCGCGTAAATCCCAGCTCAGAGGAACGACTGCACGAGTGCTATCAAGTGATATATATATAACCAAGCGGTATGACAGGGCTGTGTGGCGGAGAGCAACGTTGCTGATAATGGCCAGTTTGGCGCAGGCAAACATCAAGGTGTGAGTGGGCGTGTTATAGGGTCAAGACAGTTCGGCGCAAGCGTGCCGGTTGTTGTGGGGTGTTAAAGATTTACGTTGTATACCTTGCTTCCGTTCGCACCACCCTGTGCGGGTCGGGTACAGGAGAAGTATTTAACCACGGGTTTAAAAATCGATACCTGCTCGACTGCAACTGCCAGATTTAGTGGGTGCATGAAAGCAAAGCGCCGCGCAGAGCGCCTTGTCATGTGGGAACACAGGGTGGGCTCGGATAACCCATGTCTCCTCGATTATCGGCCCTGCGAGTGCTACTGACCGGCACACCCCGTTCTGTCTAGTTCCGGCCAGAGATGTTAAATTGGTCGCCATGAACGTCTTCCGAACCCATTGCTCGCCCATTGCCTGGATACTGTACGCCGTTGTCCTGTTCAATGGGCTTGCGTGCAGCATCGGTCACGGTCAGATGATGGCCGCTTTTGCCGGCACTGCAGCGGCTTCGGCTTCTCATGCCGGCCATGGGATGTCAGATATGCATGGCGGGCATCACACGATGCACATGTCCATGCACGACTCGGCCAGGAAGATGGACATGTCAGGCAGCATGAAGGCACAGTCGGGAGAGTGCTCGTTTGCCGGAACACTGACGCTGGCGATGATTTTCTTCGTGGCGCTGGGCTGGCTGATCCGTGTCCGCCGTACTCGTTTTGCGTTGCCCGACCTCTGGCTCGGCAACCTGCCAAGGTATACCCTTCCGGGACTCAATCCACAGGCCCCTTAGTGCCCATCATGGAAGTGTGAGTATCGCTCGCACGAACAGCCGATATTGTCTTTACAGCCTGCCGGAAGGTCATTCCGGCGGGGCGCGTTCATATGTTGGTGAGTCCCTATGTCTGCATCATTTTCAAGCCCGGAGCCACGGCCGTCCGGGGCGTTTGTCGCCTTTCTGAAAAGGCTCCATTTTTACATCGGTGTATTCGTCGGTCCGTTCATGCTGGTCGCGGCCTTGAGTGGCGTCGTCTATGCACTGACCCCGCAGATCGAGGATTCGCTCTACGCACGTGCGCTGCACACAGACAGCCGTGGCCCCGCCATGAGCTTGCAGGCTCAGATCCAGCGCGCGCAGGCATCGTCAGGTCCAGGCCTGAGCATTGCAGCGGTGCGCCCGGCAGCCCGGGAAGGGGACACCACCCGGGTCATGTTCAGCGATCCGGGTTTTGGCCCGTCAGAGCATCGAGCGCTGTTCGTGGACCCGGTGAGTGGCGACATTCGCGGGGACATGAAGGTCTACGGTACCAGTGGCGTATTACCGCTGCGCACCTGGATCGATCAGTTTCATCGAGGCCTTCTGCTGGGCGATGTCGGCAGGATCTACAGCGAACTGGCAGCGTCATGGCTGTGGGTGGCTGCGCTTGGTGGTCTGGTGCTGTGGGCGGTTCGCCGTCGTCGGCAGATTCGTGAACACGGCAACGTGCGCCGCTGGCATGCAACCACCGGCGTATGGCTGCTGCTGGGACTGCTGTTCTTCTCGGCCACCGGTTTGACGTGGTCACAGTACGCTGGCGATAACATTGGCGTATTGCGTGCCTACTACGGCTGGTCAACGCCCAGTGTGGCCACCTCACTGGGCAAGTCGGCGGCGATGCCAATGTCTATGCCTATGGACGAGCACGCCGAGCATCATATGCACATGGCGCCGACGACACAGGCGACTGCGCTGGATCCTGCCTTGTTCGACAGTGTTCTGGCCAGAGCGCGTGCCGAACATATCGATGCCGCCAAGGTTGAAATCAGGCCCTCCGCGAGCAATGACAAGGCCTGGGTAGTCAGCGAGATAGATCGCAGCTGGCCGACGCAAGTGGATGCCGTGTCGATCAACCCGCAAACCCTGGAAGTGGTCGATCACGTCAGGTTTTCAGACTACTCGTTGCCCGCCAAGCTCACCCGCTGGGGCATTGATGCGCACATGGGCGTGTTGTTTGGTCTGGCCAATCAATTGGTGCTGGTGGTGTTCGCCACTGGCCTGGCGGCCATGGTCGTCATGGGGTATGTGATGTGGTGGCGACGTCGTCCATCGCTTTCTCAGGCACGCAATCAGCAGGCAACGCTCTTGAGTCTCTGGCGCTCATTGAATCCGGGCGCGCAATGGGCGTTGATCCTGGTTGCACTGTTGACTGGCTTTGCGCTGCCCGTACTGGGTGTGAGTCTTCTGGGCTTTATCGTCCTGGACGCGCTGCTGGGCTACCGGCGAGCCGCGAGACCCTTGGTCGAAGGCAAGGTGTAACCCTTAGTTGCGCGGATTACCAAGCGCATCGAGCAACTGTTTCCCGACCAGGTCCGTCTGCTCGATGGCTTGTCAGTAGCGGATATCGCGGTCGCTTAATAAGCTGCGACCGTTCCGTCCTTCCTCGGATCGGTCCCGCCCACGTAGCCATGCGCGGTGCGCTGAATAATCTGCGCACCGCCGAAGGCAAACACGCCGCTCGGTTCTTCGACATCGATGTCGTGACCTTTGGCGCGCAGTGCTTTCACCACTTCGGGGTCAAACGCACGCTCCACGGCGACTTTCAGGCCGGATTCGATCCTCCAGCGCGGTGCGTCGGCAGCGGCTTGCGGGTTCTGTTTGTAGCGCAGGATGCGCATCATCATCTGCAAATGACCCTGCGCCTGCATCGGGCCGCCCATCAACCCGAATGACATCAATGGCGTACCGTCGGCATTCATGACAAAGCCGGGGATGATGGTGTGGAACGGGCGCTTGCGCGGCGCAACGTAATTGACGTGTTGCGGATCCAGCGAGAAGCCCGCGCCACGGTTCTGCATGCTGATGCCCGTACCGGGTACCACCACACCCGAACCGAAGCCCATGTAGTTGGACTGGATGAACGAGATCATCATGCCGCTTTCGTCCGCTGCCGAGAGGTACACCGTGCCGCCCGGTTTTGGCGAGCCGTGCCCGGGATTGGCGGCCTGATCGGTGATCAGGCCCGCGCGTTCTGTCAGGTACGCCTTGCCCAGCAAATCGGCTGAGGGCACGCGCATGTGCTCGCTGTCGGCGACATGTTCGTCGAGGTCGGCCAAGGCCAGTTTCATTGCTTCCAGCACCGGGTGAACCGTTTCAAGGCTGTCCACCGGGTGTTCGCCGACGCCCAGTGCTTCGAGCATGGTCAGGCCGGCCAAGGTGGCAATGCCCTGGCCATTTGGCGGGAGTTCATGTACCACAGCGCCTGCGTAGGGCACCGACAGGGTGTCGATCCAGTCCACGGTGTGCGTCGCCAGGTCGTCGAGACTCATCACGCTGCCATTGGCGTTGGCATGGGCGATGATGGTTTGCGCCAGTTCGCCGCGATAGAACGCTTCGCCATTGGTCTGCGCGATCAGTTCCAGCGTGCGGGCGTGATCCTTGAGCCGGATTTTTTCTCCGGCCATAGGGGCCTTGCCACCCGGCATGAAGCACTCGGCAAAGCCCGGTTGGTCTTTGAGCAGATGCGCGCCGCGTTTCCACAACTCGGCGATGATCGGCGTGACCTGATAGCCGTCGCGGGCGTAGCCAATCGCAGGTTCGGCCAGGGTCGCGAAGGGCAGTTTGCCGTAGCGCGCTGACAGTTCCACCCAGGCCGATACCGCACCTGGCACGCTGACCGCAGGCCAGCCGCGTTGCGCCATCTGGCTCTGGCCTTCGAAGTATTCCGGTGTCCAGGCTTGTGGCGCGCGGCCGGACGCGTTCAAGCCTTGCAGCTTGCTGCCGTCCCAGACGATGGCGAAGGCATCGCTGCCGATTCCGCAGCCGGTGGGCTCGACCACAGTCAGCACCATGGCCGCGGCGATGGCGGCGTCGACCGCGTTACCGCCACGGCGCAGCATGTCCAGCCCGGCCTGAGCGGCCAATGGCTGAGAGCAGGCGACCATGTTGTTACCCATCACCGGCGAGCGGGCCGACGCGTACGGTTGGTTGTAATCCAGATCATCGAACATAAGCGTTTCTCTTTGGCAGAAGACGAAAGGTTTAGCCCTTGGGGTCCAGCGCATCGCGCAGGCCGTCACCCAGCAGGTTGAAACACAGGACCGTGATGTAGATCGCCACGCCAGGCGCAATCGACATCCACGGAGCCTGCTCCATGAAATTCTTCGCAGTATTGAGTATCGAGCCCCAGGACGGCGACGGCGGTTGCTGGCCCAGGCCGAGGAACGACAGGCTGGCTTCAGCCAGAATCGCCGAGGCGATGGTCAGCGTTGCCTGCACGACCAATGGCGACATCACGTTGGGCAGCACATAACGCAGGATGATCCAGCGATCCGGCAGACCAATGGCGCGGGCACCTTCGAGGTAATCCTCGTGCTTGATCGACAGCACCTGGCCGCGGGTCAGCCGGGCAAAGATCGGCATCGCGGACAGGCCGATGGCGATCATCGCGTTGGTCAGGCTGGGGCCGAGAAAGGCGCCCAAAGCGATGGCCAGCACCAGAAACGGGCAGGACAGCAGCGCTTCCATGACCTGCGAAATGATCATGTCCAGCTTGCCGCCAAAGTACCCGGCCAACAGACCCAGAGGCACGCCGATGAACATGGCGATGGCCACCGAAACACCACCGGCCAGCAGTGAACTGCGTGCGCCATACAGCAAGCGTGAGAACAGATCGCGTCCCAGTTCGTCGGTGCCCATCCAGTAGATCAATGAGGGAGCCTTGCGTACGGCGAGGAAGTTGGCTTTGAGCGGATCATGCGGTGCAATCCAGGGCGCCAGAACCGCCGCCAGGACAAACAGCAGCAACACCGCCGCGCCAAGTACCGCGCCTTTGTTGGCAAGGAATTTCTTCAGAAAAGGCGAGCGACTGCGGGGCAGGATCGCGCTGTGCGGGAGGCTGGCAATAGCGGTCATCAGGCAGTCCTCAGACGTGGGTTGATCAGGCGATAAAGCACGTCGGCCAGCAGGTTCAACATCAGGAAGCCAATCGCGACACACAACACCACGCCTTGCACCACGGCGTAGTCGCGGTTGAACACGGCGTCGACGATCATTTTGCCGAACCCCGGGATGCTGAATACCTGTTCGGTCAGCACCGCACCGCCGAGCAACTCGCCGAACAGCAGCGTCGTGAGTGTGACGATAGGCATCAGCGCGTTGCGCAACGCATGCTTGAGAATGACTGTACGGGGGAATAACCCCTTGGCCCGGGCGGTGCGGACGTAGTCAGTGCGCAGTACTTCCAGCATGGCGCTGCGGGTGTGGCGCATGAGAATCCCCGAAAGCCCGGCACCCAAGACAAACGCTGGCAGGATCAAGGTCTTCAGGTTTTGTCCGAAGTCCTCACCCATCGGCACAAAGCCGGAGGCGGGCAGCCACTGCAGTTTCACCGCAAACACCATGATCAGCAGAATGCCCAGCCAGAAGTGCGGAATGGAAATCCCCGACAGCGCCACCACGTTGGCCCCGTAATCCACGGGGGTGCCCTTGCGCACCGCCGAAATGATCCCGGTGGGAATGCCGATCAACAGCGCAATTAGCAGGGCCAGCACCGCCAGTTCGATAGTCACCGGCAGTTTCGACGCGAGCAGCGTGGTTACCGCTTGTTCGGTGCGCAGCGATGTGCCGAGGTCGCCGGTCAGCACGTTGCCGACCCAGTTCAGGTACTGCAAGGGGATCGGGTCATCGAGCCGGTATTTGTCGCGCAGGTATTCCATGACCGCCGGATCGCGCTCTTCCCCGGCCATGGCCAGCACCGGGTCACCCGGCAGCAGCTTATGCAGGGTGAAGACGAACAGCGAAACCAGAATCAGCGTCGGTATCGAGCTGAGCAGGCGTCGCAGGATGAACATCAGCATACCGGAACCTCGCAGGTGCGCCCGTCAGTCATGGCTTGAACGCGACATTGTTCAGACGAATCAGACCGTCCGGGTTAGGGACAAAACCGGTCACGTTGTTACGCATGGCAATGATTCGCGGGTCGAAATACAGGTAGGCGGTGGGTACTTCATCGGCCAGCAAGCGCAGCGCGTCGTTGTACAGCGCCTGGCGTTGTGCAACGTCGTTCACGGTGCGCGCCTTGTTGAGCAGTTCGTCGAGCCTGGCGTTGCAGTACTTGCCGTCGTTCTGGCCGCCTTTGCAGGTCACGAACTGATGGATGTCGCCATCCGGATCAGGACGACCCGACCAGGCGCTCATGCCGATCTGGAAGTTGCCACTCGCCTGTTCGCTGAGCATCGTCGCGTATTCCGTGGCAATCAGGTTGACCTTGAAGCCCGCTTCTTCAGCCATGGCCTGAATGATCTGCCCGACCTGTTGCGCGATGGGGTTGTTGGCCACTTTCAGGTCCACCGCCAACGGCAGTTTCACGCCGGCCTGCGCCAGCAGCGCCTTGCTTTTCTCGATATCGCGAGTAGGGATCGGCAGTTCCTTGTCGTAATACGGGCTGTTTTTCGGGAACGGCTGAGCGCTTGGTGCGTACAGACCCTCGAACACCACCTGATTAATGGCATCGCGGTCGATGGACAGCTCAAACGCCTTGCGTACGCGCTTGTCCTTGCCCATCGGCGAGTTGGCTTTTTCGCCATTGCCAATGTTGAACATCAGTTGCATGTAGCCCAGGCCCGGTGTGTTGTAGATCGCCAGCTTGCTGTCGCCCTTGACGGTTTTCACATCGGTTGGCGCCACGCGCTCGATGATGTCCAGATCGCCGGAGCGCAGGTTGGCCAGGCGCACCGAGGTGTCCGGAATCGGCAGGAACACCACTTTGTCGAAGTGATAAGCCTGTTTATTCCAGTAGTTGTCAAAACGCTCCAGTACGATTCGATCCTGCTGCACGCGCTGCACGAATTTGTAAGGGCCGGAGCAGACCGGGTTGGAGGCGAACTCACCTTGCGCGGCTTTCGGCGCGAGCATCATCCCGGCACGGTCCGACAGTTGCGAAACCAGCGTGGCATCGGCTTGCTTGAGCTTGATGGCCACAGTTTTTGCGTCAATCACCTCGACGCTGTCCACCGAGGCCAGCTCGCTTTTGCGCAGGGAGTCGGGGAGGGTGCGGGCGCGATCAAGGTTGAACTTCACCGAGGCGGCATCAAAAGGTTCGCCATCGTGGTACGTCACGCCTTCGCGCAACGTCATGGTCAGGGTTTTACCGTCTTCGCTCCAGTTCCAGGCGGTGGCCAGTTGCGGCGAGTAGGTCAGGTCCGGGTTGACGTCCACCAGTTTGTCGCACAGCGCGGTGTAGACCAGGCGGCCGGAGTAGGTGCGCGAACGGTGCGGATCCAGCACATCGGGATCGTCCTGAATACCGATGCGCAACGTCGACTCGGCAAAGGCAGCGTTGGCGGCCAGCAATAACAATGTTCCTGTCACGACGCGTGCGATTTTCATGGCTGGCTCTCCACTGCAAGGGATTGATGGTGGTTGAACAGATTCAGGCGCTGCGTGTAGGCAGCGCTGGGTGTCGGAAGGATCAGCGTGGCGCTGCCTGCGTTGGCGATTTCACGCCAGAAGTGGCAGGCGACCTGGCGTTCGGCCTCGACCGTTTCCATGACCGGCGCAGCCTCCTTGCACAGCGCACGGGCATGCGGGCAACGGGTGTGAAAGCGGCAACCCGAAGGCGGGCGGCTGGGGCTGGGCATATCGCCGCCGAGTAACGGACGCGGCTGGCGCAGGTCAGGGTGGCTGACCGGCACGGCGGCCATCAACGCCTGGGTATAAGGGTGCAAGGGGTTTTCGAACAGCGCGTCGACCGGCGCCAGTTCGACGATTTCACCCAGGTACATCACCGCCACGCGGTCGCTCATGTGGCGAATCACGGCCAGGCCATGGGCAACAATCACCAGAGTCAGGCCGAATTGATGCTTGAGGTCTTCGAGCAGGTTGACCACTTGCGCCTGCACCGAAACGTCCAGCGCCGAGACCGGCTCGTCACCGAGGATCAGGCGCGGCTCGGAAGCCAGTGCGCGGGCAATGCCGATGCGCTGGCGTTGGCCACCGGAGAATTCATGGGGATGCCGACCACCGTGTTCAGGAGCAAGGCCTACGGTGCGCAATAACTCGGCGACTCTTTCCTGACGGTCGCTGCGGCTGGCCTGACTATGTAGCCAGATTGGTTCGCCAACGATGGATTCCACGGTCATGCGTGGATTCAGCGAGGCGAACGGGTCCTGAAAGATGATCTGCAAGTCACGGCGTACCTGGCGCAGCTTTTCCGGCGTCAGGTTGGCCAGGTTGCGACCCTCGTAGATCACGTCACCCGCAGTCGGGTGCAGCAGGTTGAGCAGCAGGCGGCCAAGGGTGGATTTGCCCGAGCCGGACTCGCCTACCAACGCCAGCGTCTCGCCCTTGCGGACTGACAGGTTGACCTCATTGACGGCCTGTACCGGCGGCTTCTTCCGCTGCAAAAGACCGCTTTCCACGGCAAAGTGCTTGCTCAGGCCGATGCCTTCGAGAATGGGCTTCTGCACGTTGCTGTCGGGGCTTGGGCGCCCGGCGATATCTCGTTCGGAAAGGTTCACGCACTGACTCCCACATGCTGTTCCAAAGGCGCCCGGATGCACGCGGCGAAGTGTCCGGGGGACAACTCAAGCAGCGGCGGGCGTTCGTCTCGGCATTGCTGGATCACGAACGGGCAGCGCCCGGCGAAGCGGCAACCGCTGGGCATTTCTGCCGGTGTCGGCACCCGGCCGTTAATCGTCGCCAGGCGGCCTTCACGAGGGCCGATCGAGGGCATCGAGCCCATCAGGCCGATGGTGTAGGGATGTTGCGGATCGTCGAACAGGGTTTTCACCGGGCCGCTTTCCACGACGCGTCCGGCGTACATGACCATGACCTCATCGGCGACTTCGGCGACTACACCCAGATCGTGGGTGATCAGAATCATCGCCGTGCCGGTCTCGGTCTGCAGGTTGGCGATCAGCGAAAGGATTTGCGCCTGAATGGTCACGTCCAGCGCAGTCGTCGGTTCGTCCGCGATGATCAGCGCCGGGTCATTGGCCAGCGCCATGGCAATCATGGCCCGTTGCCGCATGCCACCCGAAAGTTCATGCGGGTAGGCGTCCAGCCGCTGGCGAGCGTCCGGCACGCGGACCTTTTCCAGCATCTCCAGAGCGCGCTGGCGGGCTGCCTTGTCTGAGACGCCCTGATGACGCATCACACTTTCAGCGATCTGCTCGCCGATGGTGAAGACCGGATTGAGGGAGGTCATCGGCTCCTGGAAGATCATCGCCATACGGTTACCGCGCACGTCCAGCAAGCGCTCTTCGGACATGCCCAGCAAGGCTTCATCGATCAGCAGCGAATCGCTCGCGCCGACCCTGGCCGTTGACGGCAACAGGCCCATCAGGCCCATCGAGGTCACGCTCTTGCCGCAGCCGGACTCGCCGACGATGGCCAGGGTCTTGCCACGCTTGACGGAAAACGACACGCCGTCGACAACATTGGCGGGCGCACCGGTAAAGCGTACGGTCAGGTCGCTGATGCTGAGCACCGTGCCGTCGCCGTTTTCTGTGAGGTGGGCAGTGGCGCTCATAGGCTGGCCTCCAGGTCTTGGTTGATAACGGTGTTCAGGGCCTGTTGCAGCGCACGTAGATGGCCGCGCATGGCAGTGGCGGCCTTGATCGGATCGCGGCTTTCAATGGCGCTGACGATGTCGTCGTGATCGTGGCTGTAGGTGTCGAGGCGGTCGGCATTGCGCGCCCGGTGACGCAAGTCGCGCCAGGCGGGGTCCAGACGGATCGCATCGAGCATTTCGAAGATGTCCAGCATCAATCGATTACCCGCCGCTTCGGCAATGGCGCGGTGCAGGGCGCTGTCCCACAGCTCGATGCTTTCGGCATCGGTCTGTTCGGCGACCTGCTGGCGAGTAGTGCGCTCGGCAAGGCGGCGCAGAATCGCCATCTGCTC
The DNA here is from genome assembly GCF_020312195.1 of Pseudomonas sp. P129. NCBI lineage: Bacteria > Pseudomonadati > Pseudomonadota > Gammaproteobacteria > Pseudomonadales > Pseudomonadaceae > Pseudomonas > Pseudomonas sp. P129. The sequence goes on from NZ_JAGPYS010000002.1 coordinate 77,775, forward strand.
ACCATTGGCCCGTACCGCGGCCAATGAGGCAAGTGCCGGCTCCAGATGCAGGCGCGCTTCCATGACCTCGGTGAAATTGGTCCGCCCGGAAAGCCGCGCGAAGCTCATGGCGGCGCTGGGTGGAGTAGGTCCGACAAAGGTCCCTTTACCTTGCCGGCGCCAGACCTGGCCTTCGGCTTCCAGCACCGACAGGGCGCGACGAACTGCCCGTCGGCTGACCCCGAAATCGGCCGCCAGATCCCGCTCGGTAGGCAATGCCCGCTGGGGGAAGGCTGCATGCTGGGCAACGATCTGGCGCAACGCATCCAGCGCCAGTTTCGAAGAGTTGTCGATGGGAATGTCAGGGTCGAACCTTTGCATCGTGGTACTCGCGCCAGACCGGAAAAAGAGGCCCTGAGCTGCCCGCAGGTAGGGTTTCCAGGCAACAGGGCTGGTGCAAGAGCGATGCCAATGAAAATTGGTTCGGTCAATTTTGTACGGCAAGATGGCCAGCGGCGGCTATGGGTCAAGCCTGGCGGGCCAATGTTCAAAGGTCCGCCGGCTTGGTCCACGCCAGGGTGAGGGGATTGGTTCGCCGGTGGGTGAACCAATTTTCAGCGGGTACGGATTTATTGCATCAATGCGGGCAGGGTGCGCCAAAGTGCGCCGCTAGGTGGTCGACCGGAATGCTGCATCGGGTGGCGCGGCTCGCCATTCCAGGCCCAGATCGAGCAATGCGGCCCCCAGCGCCTTGCCATGGGCATCAAGAGCCAGCGATCGTGTGACTCCGCCACGCAGGATGCCGGGTAGAACGAAGTTGAGCGCACCCACACGCGGCAGTTCGTAGCGGCGTACGGGTGGTCCGGTTGGGTCCAGCAGTTCGGCAAAGTGTTCAGTGACCAACTCCACCGTCAGCAGCTCAGCAAGACGTGGATAATCGTCGATGTGAAAGGCAACGACGGAGATATTGGACACGTCACCCTTGTCACCGGTACGTGTGTGAGCGATGTCCCGCAGTTGGGTGGTGTTCATGTCATGTCCTCTATATGCACCTGCAGTTTGACTGCGTCCCTTGGCAGGAACAGTGACGCCACGGCTACTACCTGGCGGACTGACTTGCTCGCACCGCCGCCTCCATACGGGCCGTTGGTATAGAGGGTTTCCACTTCATTGCCGACGCGTACCGCATCGTTTTTGTCCATGCAACGCGCGGCCACCCGGAGGCGTACCTCCCAGGGCTCGCCCTCGGCGCGCGCTCCCAGGTGACTTCCATGCAAGGCGTTAACGCCGATCAGTTCGGCTCGAATGTCCTCACATGCCACGCCGGTCAGGGCCAGACGTTTGAGCACGATGTCCTTCGCCAACTGTCCGCGGGCCAGTGCGCCGGGGCCGCCGTAGGACATTTGTCCTTCGCCGATCCAGCCATCGAGAAAACCCACTGACACCTTCAGCGTCTCGGGGCGTGCGTGTCCGTCCGCCCCCTGAACGCGCACTTGGTTTCTTGCGATGGATTCGAAGGCAGCATGGGTGAAGTCCGCGCTGACATCGGGCGTCAGGTAGGCGGCAGGGTCATGCACTTCGTACAGCATTTGCTCGGTGCAGGTGGCGGTATCAATACGGCCACCGGAGCCTGCCACTTTGCTGATGAGCGCATTGCCTGCCGCATCTATCTCGGCCAGCGGGAAGCCCAGGCGATCGAGGTCCGGGACGTCTTTAAAACCGGGATCCGCGAAATAGCCGCCGCTGACCTGGCCGGCGCATTCGAGCAAATGCCCGACCAGGGTTCCGCGGCCCAGCAAAGCCCAGTCGTCCTCGGCCCAGCCGAACTCGAACATTTGCGCTGCGAGAAACAGTGAAGGATCAGCGACCCTTCCGGTAACGATCACGTCAGCATCGGCGCGCAAGGCCTGGATGATGCCTTCCGCGCCCAGGTAGGCATTGGCCGAAATGAGTCTGTCACCAAGGGATCGCAGTGACCGGCCATTGTCGAGGGTTTGATCGGGCTGTTGCAGCAGGGCTGCGAGCACGTCATCGCCTGTCAGCGCTGCGACTTTCAAGCCGCTCAGGCCAAGCTCTGCCGCTATCCGGCGTATTTCGCTTGCGGCGCCAAGCGGATTTGCGGCTCCCATGTTGGTGATGATTCGCAAGCGGCGGCGCGCGCCATCAGTACCTTTGCCCACAAAAGGCAAGACTCGGCGCATACGTTCGCTCAGCAATGGATCGTAGCCTGCTGATGGGTCCACCAGACGCGACTGCTGTGCCAGCGCAATGGTACGTTCCGCGAGGCATTCAAATACCAGGTAATCCAGTTCTCCATGCTCGGCCAGCTCGATCGCCGGCTCGATGCGGTCGCCGGAATAACCAGCCCCTGAACCAATCCGTATTGTTTTCATTCAGAAAACTCCTATGACCATAGCGGTCAGGGTCATGATGACCGAGGCCGCAAACAGGAAAGGGATAGTGAAGCGCTGGTGATCGGCCAGCTCGATCTTGCACAGGCCCACCAGCAGAAAGGTCGCTGGCGTCAACGGGCTGACCGGGAAGCCGGTGGTATGCACGCCAAGCAAAGACGCCTGTGCGACCTGCATCGGGTCGACACCGAGGGCTTTGCCGACCTCGGCGACCACGGGCATGATGCCGAAGTAGAAGGAGTCCGGATCGAAAAGCAGGCTCAAGGGCATGGATATAAAGCCTACAACCACCGGGATCAGCTTGCCGTGCCCGGCCGGGATCTGGCCCACGGCCACTTCTGCCATGGCCTTCAGCATCCCGGTGCCTTGCATGATTCCTGTAAACACCCCGGCAGCCAGCAGGATGCTGGCCATGGTCAGGGCTGTCTTGGCGTGTGCATCGATGCGTGCCCGCTGTGCGTCCACGGCAGGGTAGTTGATGCACAAGGCAATCACGGTGCCGAGCATGAACATCACCACCGGCTCTACAACCCCCGCGATCATCACGCCCATCACCACCAGCGTCAGCAGCAGGTTGATCCAGAACAACCGAGGTTTGCGCAGTTCACGCTCAGCGTCGCTGAGCACGCGTTGGTGGGGTTTTACATCAAGATCGTCAGGGCCCAGGCCCAGGCGTCGCTCTTCGCGCCGTCCCAGGAAAAACGCGCAGGTGAAGACGAAGATCAGTCCGACGATCTGTACCGGAATGAGCGGCTGAAACAGATCCGAAACCGGCACATGAAGGGCGGCGGAGGAGCGCAGCACCGGGCCCGTCCAGGGCAGGAAGTTGACCCCCGCAGCCATCGCCGTCACGCAAGCCAGTATGCGTTTATCCATGCCAAGGCGCGTGTACAACGGCAGCATGGCGGGAATGGTCACGAGAAAGGTAACCGCGCCGGAGCCGTCCAGATGCACCAACAGCGCCAGCAGTGCGGTGCCCATGACGATGCGGGTTGGCCGTGTGCCGACCCGTTTGAGGATGCGATCGATGATCGGATCGAGCATGCCGGCATCCGTCATGATGCCGAAGAACAGAATGGCGAATACAAACATCCCGACGACGGGCGCAACGTTCTTGATGCCGGTGATGATGAAGCCACTGGTTTGCAGACCGAAACCAGCGAGGAGGGCGGCGATGATCGGCAGGGCGATCAATGCAACCAGAGGAGAGATGCGTTTGCTCATGATGCTGACGAGCATGGCAAGAATGGTTATCACACCGAGTGTGGCGAGCATTGGCTGATCCTCTTCGGCATCCCTGTGCGCGACAGCGACGAGACACCCTATTGTTGTTTTGCAAGAGTAATAGCAACGACGCTATGCTCTGTGAATTGAAATATTCACTGGATCTTGTTCGGAAAAACAAAATGAAGAATTCGATCCAGCACATCCGCGCCTTCCTGTCAGTGGTTCAGACCGGCAGTTTTTCCAAGGCTGCAGCCACTCTCAACTTGTCGCCGTCTGCACTGACCGTGCAAATCCAGCAACTGGAGGATTGGCTCGGCGTTGCCTTGCTGGAACGAAGCCCACGCCATGTCTGCCTGACCGGCGCCGGGCAAAATGCACTGTTGCCCATGGAGAAACTGCTGCTGGATCTGGACAACATTGTTAGCGCCGCGCGGGATATCGCAGCCTCACGACGCGGCCTGATCACCATCGCCGCCTTGCCGTCGCTGTGTTCCGGCGTACTGCCTGCAGTGTTGAAGACGTTTCGCGAGCGATTTCCGGGAGTTGAGGTCAGGCTGCGAGATGTCGTCGCGCAGCGAATCGACGCGCTTGTACTAGAGCGCGAGGTGGATTTCGGATTAGGCGTACAGGCTCGGCCCACCCATGGGTTGGAGTTCAACGCCATCCTGGAAGACCGTTTGTGCCTGTTCGCTCCCGAAGACCATCCACTGGCGAAGCGTTGCGCAGTGAGACTGAACGAGATAGCTGTTTTCCCGATCGTTCTTACTGGCAGGGAAAGCAGCGTTCGCGATCTGGTCGAGCGAGTGTTTGCTGACGAGCAACTGCCTTTATCTGCGGGTCTGGAAGCCAATTACATGTCTACGGTACTGGCGTTGGTCAGACAGGGGCAGGGCATTACGCTTCTTCCGGAGTCGGCGGACGATGGGCGGGGAGACCTGAGCAAAGTGCCAGTTGATCATCCGGGTGTCGTTCGGCAGATCGGGCTTATTACCCGTTCGGAGCAAACAATGGCTCCAGCCGTTGTCGAATTCGTTCAATTGCTGGAGGATCTGCGCATCCTCGGCAATCACAGCCGTTGATTTGCTATTGGTACAATGATTCGAATTCCCCTGTTCACTTGAAATGAAGACCCGATGCAACTCATTACCGAAATCATTCATCCCGACCTGAAGTCCACACAGGGCAGAATATTCCGACGTCATGCGGCACGCGGCATCGTATTGAGGAATGAGAAAATCCTTTTACTCTTTACTGAACGCTATAACGACTTCAGTTTTCCCGGTGGCGGCCTTGATGCAAACGAGGACATTGTTACTGGTCTGAAGCGTGAGCTTGAAGAAGAGACGGGCGCTCGCGAAATCCAGGTGCTCGAGCATTATGGTTACATCGAGGAGTACCGGCCCTATTGGAAGCCCCAGTATGATCTGATGCACATGACCTCGCATTTCTATCTGTGCGATGTCGCGCATCAGTTAGAGCCCGTGAGGATGGAAAGCCATGAAATAGCCAATGGCATGCGGCCCGTCTGGATCGGCGTAACTGAAGCCATCGCCCATAATGAGGCTGTTATGCAGCGCCAGGAGTCTTCGATGGGGCAGTCCATACAGCGCGAGATCTTTATGCTGAGAAAAGTTGAAGCAGAGTTGATCGTCAGTCGGTGAGTGTTTTCTGCCTGGGGAAAGTGTGGGAGGAGGTGCTTTTTGGTGTTGGTTGATAACTCAACTAAATGACTGTTTAGTTGAGTTATCAACCTCAGGGGGTTTTGAGGCTGGGCGAGGGCGGTTGTTCTGCTGGCGCACAGGGGCCTCGGCTCAACCTGATTTTTAGTCATCTGCACCGGTTAAAAAGAGACTCGACCGGTAATGCATTTTTGTACTTCCCCACCAATCCAGATGCGCTCGCCAATGTGTTCCACCTGAATTCGTCCGTGACGCCCCAACGCCGTACCTTGGCTGACGGTATATCTTTTCGGCATTAGCCCGGCTGGTATTAGCCATTGGGCAAGGCTGGCATTGGCTGCCAGTAACAGGGTCTTCGGCAGACCTGTTGCTAATGAAGGCTCGAACTTCGATATCAGCTTGTGCATCTAGTCCGATCCAATGGGCAAAGGCTCCTACGTTATCAGGATGGGTAGGACGCATGAGAAATGTAGTCTCGCTAAGGTTTGTCGCAACGTGCGAATGCGGCCATTTGTTCGGCGGTCAGATCATCAGCGTCGCTTACGACTGCGAGTGCATTGCCTTCCAAGGGCTTACTGGCGAATACATCAACCTGGTGAAAACTCAGTGTATTGGGCATAAAGCTCTCGTAGGTCGGGTTACGTGGGAAAAGTAACCCTAAATACATCGCAGGATAGTGTCCACCAGGTGCGCATGGTTGGATCTGGTTCTCGACCCAATTGATGCTAATGCGTACGACCTGGTCATCGAGGTATCGCGACAGCACTGCAGATCCATGCTCTCAATTTGGTAAAGGAACTGGATGCAGAACTGGGTTCGTCAGCACATGAAGTGTTTGTAAGTGGCGGTTTAGCTCAGGCGAGACTCGAGGTTGGTTGGCATGTGTCAGCATTCGTTAATTAGTGGAATTCTTAACCTGTTGATTTCAAAGGCTTTCCACTGATTAGCCACTAATCAACGGAAAAAACACCTTGAGATGGCATGGTTTTCCGGTGATTAATGACCAGGTTTCCAGGAAGGGCAGATCGCAACGAAGGCGACGACTACCGGATGTAAGTGGCCTCGTCTGAACCTGTTAGATTTTTCTAATACGCTATTTGAGGTATTGGGCGAGCAAGTTGTGTTCGCTAAATTTTTCCTGAAAATATGTATCAGCAATGCTCGGTTGGAAGTAACCCCATTCGATGATTTTTCTCAAGTACTTCAATGGTAGATCAATGATGAAGTCAACGAATGCTTCATCTGCTTCGTTTAAATTCCAGCGGTGAAAACACTGCGTATGAGTAGCGCTGGTGTGAATTCTTGCTACGCCCGGAAACCATGGCGCGCACCCGTCGAAGGAGAGGCGCCAGGGTGAATGAGATGCTACATTCTCCCGCATACGGCAAGATAGGATTAACCTATGTCGTTGAACTGGAATGTTGCGTGTGAGGATAAATCCGAAGACCTTTCCTGACTGTCTGTCCATGGCAAAGCTAAGATAGTGGGGCAGGATGCCGCTGGTACTCGGTGGCGTCCCAATGCCTAATCTCACATAACGGAAGTCGATTTTTGAAATTTTGTTATAGCGGCTCAAGCGCCATCCCCCTGACGAATGCCTTGGTGTGTTTGTGGTTGAAGGTGCCCAGCGCATTTCGGATCTGCCGCGAGTACGTCTGGTCGTGACTTTTGTAAATTTGGCTGCAGGACGTTCCGAGAAATTCTGGATCCCATCTGCACGCCCACCAGCTTCGGACATATTCGGTCTGGTTGTTGAGCTCCTCAATCTCCTGGCGGGTGACATACCCAGTTATGATGCCCATCATTATCAAAGCGCAGGTGCGTTCTGCAGCGTTGGCCTGAAGTGCACCAACTTTCATGAGAAGCTTGAAACGCATATCTGTCAGTGCGACGTCTCCGGCCCTGGGAGTCGTGACGAATTGAGTCGCGAGGCCCGCGCCGTAGTGGGCGGCGTGCAGCAAAAACTCCATGATGTACTTTCGCGCATGAAAGATTGAGAATTCTCGAGTTCCTGCGCTGTGAGGATTGGAGACTAGCTGCTTCTCGAGTTTTAGCATCAGCACCTGTACCTTCAATCCTGCCTTGATCACAGCGTCGAGCGCGGAACCAGTTATGGTTAACCGTAGCGGGACTGGTGGACCGGTCAAGAACTGTAGATAGCTGGATTTTCGTCTGCCGTAATCTGTCAGGATCTTTGAATGCTTTGGACAGATGGGTGCTAACAGGTACCGCCACGATTTCATTAGGACGATTCGACCATGTTGGCGGAGTGCGTTAGCGATGCAGTCGGCACAGGCGTAATCTCCGACAGTGTGCGGCACCAGCCAAAGGCAATCAGCACGAAAGCGCTCAAAAAACGCCACTTTCTTCAGGCCAAACGCATCCTTAATGCGTGATTCGAAGACGGGCGGTGACTCGAAATCCGGATCACGCAACCGAAGTTCCGCAAGGGGGTGGGGTTTCAGGTTCAGAATCTCGTCAATCGCACGCCATTGCGCTGCTGTGCGAGGTTGCAGCCGATGGCACCACGATGAGAACGACTCTTCAGCTATCGGTAAGGTCACGGAGTGATTTGGCATTGGCATATACAATTTCTCGATAGGACAGTTTGAACAGCTTGGCGCAGACACCAGTTTCTGCTGACAAAATGGTGCGCCTGACGCATTCTCGGAGGTATTCGAGCAGGCGCGCAGTGTTACCCCGGCTGAGCTTGAAAAGTGATTTCGCGTAGAGTGGCAAATCGACATCGAGTTCGTACGTCCTGTAGACGAGCGAAGAAATGTCCTTCAAGTAATTCCGGAACAAGTCATTAAAGCGCCATTCTTCGATACAAATCGTTCGACCGTTTGGCCGATGTGATGCCCACGACCCTTTGATGTGATCAGAAGGGCCGGCGAGCACGATGCGTAGTGAAATGGGTGGCGCAGTAAGCTGACTCCATTGGTGCATATGCTTGCGTTTTTGCTCTAGGCTGGCTACGCCTGCCAGATAATCTTCTATGAGCATTATCGAATGGGCCAGTATGCCTCCAAGCGCAAAGACTTCTCGGGGCAATACCTTATGGTAGTGCCGAGTCGCGAACCGAAACCCAAAATGGTGCAGCAGATACTCGCTTGGCAGATACTGGTCGTTGATCTCCGGTCTGGCCAACGTGAAGCACGCTGTGCCATTTGCGTGGCCCAGGCGTTGTGATGTCTCAGCCAAAACGGTAGAAACGCCCGAACCCGACAAGCCGGAAAGATAGATCACGGGGTCGGCTTCGGTCTGCAACGCCGCCATCATTTGTTGAATGGCAGCCTCCACCTGAGGCGTACGCAGCACCAGGTGCTGGTCTACATCAAACGCTCGCCTGATCAAACTGATATTTTTCATCATCGGTCAGAGGGGGAGTGGAGCAGGATAGAGACGCCGAACTTGGCGGCGAGCAAGGGGGCGCGATCGATAATCTCGGCGGTGATTTTCTCGACACCCGAAAGAATTGCCTCGGCCGCGCAGACCTGGATGATCTTTGCTACGGCGTCCATCAAGCCGGCGGACAAGGCAAAGAGCCGCGTTGCCAGTTCTTCTGACCACAGATTCGAGGCTATCTTCAACGGAAGCACGCGTTCATACCCAGCCAAAAAAGCGCGAAAATCACCATTGAGGGACCACATGGGCAACGGCCACTGCATGTAGCGACGTTCGAGTTGGGGGTCCAGACGTAGCGCCTCGCTGGCCTTGTCGATCCCAAAGGCAAACACGCTCAGGTTATAAGGATCGCCCGAAAGGTTTTTGAGCAATGACAGATTGACCTTTTGCTGAAAAGCGGTAAGTGTCAACGCGTCATGGATTTCATCGATTACGATTCCGCGGATATTCTGTCGTTCTACCGTTAGGGTGAATTCTTTGGAGGCGTCATATGAGCTGAACTTCCTTTTGATGGGTAATCCAAACGCCTCAAACAGTAATTCGCGGAAATTATAGTTATTCGGATTTTGGCGCAAGCTCATGAATACCAGCTTCTCTTCTTGACTGGCATTGTGAGCCTTCAGTTGCCTGATGATGCTGGTTTTTCCGAATCCACCACTTCCCCATACCAACATGCAAGGTGCTTGAACTTTTCGCTTTACCTTCAGCATGTAACTGGAGGTCTCGATAATTGATTGTGCTGCCGGGTAATCAATAAATACATCTTCCAGGCAAAACAAGACGCGTTCTTGGTCAGGCAATGTGGGGTAATGCTGCAACGATTGACGCAGGTGAGGATAAAGATGGGTTGGTGTTGTCATGAATCAGTCCTTGGTGTCAAAAAGCGTAGGTGGTCGACTGTAATCAACGCGCTCGATTACTGGGGCCGCGACGGGCACAGAGGAAATTTCTTTTGGCATATGCTTCGGCACGCCGTTGGATAAATGTTCGCGGTGGTGGGATTTAGCTGCTGACTGTTTTTTCGCATCACGCTTGCTTTTCTGAGTGTTACGTTTGGCTTGCATCACAAGCTTGTTGTTGTGAATCAGTTGAAGTAAGGCTTCTGGATCTGTGACCGTTCCCGGTGGGAGTTTTTTGTTGTATGCTCGATTGGTTCGATAATATTCAAAATTGACGTAATCATGGGAGGCCCGGGCAAGGGGCGCTAGAACGTACTCCGCTTTTAACTTCACCCAGATTTTGGTCATGTCGTAAGGGTCAAACTTGACCACAACCTTGCCTCGACCCTGGTGTGCCATCAAGTCGCGGCAATAATAGATGCCCGCATTGATAGTTATTCCGTTATTGCGTATGGGCTTGTGCTTTTCAGGCAAGAAGTCAAGATACAAATTACGTTTATTGATTGCCACGGGCGGCAGTTTCCCACTTTCGCGTGAGAAGTAGTTTGTCCAGGCATCTTTGGGCGAGCAACGGAGCGTCGAATGGACGGTCCCGTGATAAATCAGGATCTGCCCTGCAAACCAAGATCTGAAATCCTTGAAAGTCATGGCCGCGCGTGCTTCGCTGTTGTATTCACCGCGCTGCTTGACGTTTGAGTAGGTCGTGCCGGGTAGAAAATGCACTTCGGTGGTCATCAGCGTGCCGATGAGGCTTTCAATGACTCCCCCCATGTGTTTCTTGTAAACCCTACGCCAATGAGCTGTACATCCGTGAAGGTCCAAAGCGGCCTCCAGGATAGGTGAACGAAACTCCGCCGCATTGTCCATGCCGATGAACTCCGGCATGCCGTAGTAGGGGTAATTGATCCCATAGGTAGGCGAATTAGGGGAATCCCTGTTTTTGGGAAGGGCAGCCATGCAAACGGTTTGTTGGACCGAAACGAGGCTTGGCGAAAACATGCTGAGGTAAAACCCGAGAATCACCCGGGTATGGACATCCACCAGCAGCGAGACCCACGGCCTGCCAATGATCTTGGTTCGATCCTGCTCGTCACAAAGGATGATGTCGACGCGGGTATGATCCATCTGAGCATGATGCAGGGGGTAATCAGTATGGACATAGCCCGGACGGGACTCAAACACTTGGTTGGTTGCATCAGCCCCATATTTCATGCGGAACACGACTTTGGGATCGAGTCCCTTTATGAAGCGTTGCACCGTAGACAACCCTGGCGGCTTCAGGCCTTTCACATGGCACTGCGCTTGCGCTTGCTTCCAGACATGGGAATAAGATGCGGAGGCCCCGTGGAAATGGTTCCTAAAGCACTCCTCGATAATCTTGATGATTTGCGGAGAAATGCGCTGGCTACCCTTTTTAGGCCCAGCGGAGGATTTGACAATGCTGAGCGCTCCAAGCTTGTGGTTGAACTGCGATACGAGTTTGTAAAAAGCCGATTTTTTTAGCGAGAGCTTGCCAGCTGCTTCCAGCAACTGAAGGCTTCCGTCTAGATACCCCTTGATGATGCCTGCGCGCTCCCCGGCCAGGATCAACCGTGCAGCCTCTCTAGGGTCGGTTGGGTCGTATGTAGACACCTTCTCCATCACCGAATGATCGTCGGGTACCATTTCCAATTCCGCAACCGTCACCACGTGAGTTTGGCCTGTTTCCGAAATCCTGACTTTTACTGAGTCTTCACCTTCTATCGCCGTGATCATCGCCAGCTTTCCGAGCGCGATTACGGCGGTACCTGGTGCCACGGACACCCTCATTTTTTTTCCTCTAGATCTGGTTTCACGAAGCTTCGGATCAGTGATTGGTCCGGTCTCTTTCGTGTGGAACAGAGGCTACAGGGCAAAAACAGGCATACAAACGGGCAAAAATGTAAACTGGATTAATTTGTATAAATGTTGTAAAACAATAAGTTATAAAGCTTTACACTTATTCAAAAAATTGCGCATTGTAAATGCGAGTGATCCTCTGGTTTGATAGGCAACTGCACCAGGAGGATAGATGGCGAGACGCACAAAGCCGCTGGCGGAATATTTTCGAGTGATGGTGACCGCAGCAAGCCTAGCTGACGAGATAAACGTCTCTCGCACTGGATGGGGTCTGGCACGGTGGTTTGAAGCCGACCAACACCTGCCCAGGCATTCGGTTGATGAAAAAAGTTGGCGCCGGTTCCTCGACGGTCACAAGCCTCATCATTCTCGCCTGGAAAAAATCTTCGCCGCAGCGCCAGCGGTCAAATCTTTTTTCGATCACCCATTTTGGGCTGCCCTCAGCCTGACCTGCACTCAAGCTGATAGCGTCCGGATACTGAAATCCTTTGGCTGGATACGCCGGCAGAATGATAGGTTCTGGTTTGAAGGGCCCTCGGAACTATCTGCCCTGGATCGACTCGCCTGTCTGCTGGCCATGCTCAGCTGTGAGAGAGCTCCCTATCATCATCGGGAAATTGGACGCCGCTTATGCGTCGAATATGTCGACCTCACTAGCGCTCGGCTTTGGAAGGACCATTCTGCGGACCTGTTGCGGCTCATCAAAATGAAACTGGAAAAGGCAGTGGGTACGTTATTTGGCGTGACCGATGTGGAAGTGCCCATAGCGTTCAGGTTTTGGGGCTTGGTCAAAGACGATTTTTTCAGGAATGAAAGCATCGCAAGTGTACGCGCATGGCCCGCATGGCGTGAGGCCGTGTACACTTTAAACTGGGAAGATCAGTTTCGCTTGGGAGACTTCATCAAGCATCGAAATATGCCGCTGCAGTCTCAGATTGACGAGTTTGATCGGCGCGTCTATAGAAAGGTACGCGCTCGTATGTACCGAGCCCTTAACAAAGCACGAGCAACTACACCTGTCCTCTGATTGCGGTTTGCATCGTCTCCGAGACATTTTTGAGTAAACTGCGGATCTGATTCATCTCCGTCTCGCACTGTTTGACTTCGAGCCTTAAACGCTGAATGACTACACATAAATCGCTCATAATTCTTGTCGGATCGTCTTTTTCTGAAACAAGATAATTGATAGCGTCTTCCATGCTGGATTTATCATCAAGTTTCTCATAAAAATCGGCTTTCGAAAGATAGGAGGGCATGGGGGTAAGAAATTTGTCACCAACCAGGGGGGATTCTGGCTTTGACTTAATGATCTTCAAAAGTTTTATGATTGTTGCCTTCGAGCCCTTGTTGCCCATTGCAGTGCGAATAGCCTCCAGCGTCGGCGTTTTGCCAAGAGATTTCAGGCGCTCTAGAGCGTTTTCAACATCAAGCTGTGTGATCTTTCTGTTCATAAAAAACTCCGACAGTTATTTTGTCTTAGCAGATTTTAGCATTTATGTGCAGATGCCAATTCTATGTGGCGATGTTGAAGCACTGGTTTAGACATCGCTTATAACAAAATAGTAAGCGCCCGCGTACATCCGCTGCGGGAGAAAGTATAACAGGTGAAGCCCTGTAATCCTCTCTATGCACCATTTAATCCATCACCGGGTGCCAACAGACTCTGCGTTTTCAGTAATTCTATAATATACCCTTTGGTAAAAGCTTAAGGACAGTTTTTCGGCGGAGCGATTCAATACGTGAGTTAAACCCTTCTGCAGCCTACATTGTGCCTTACCGATAGCATCTAGACAAAGCGGGGCCAAGTTGGAGTAGAGTGGTGTCGTCTGCAAAAAAGAACCTGTGGCACTGGCGATCTACCAAAACGGGCTCGCTCCTGGCCCTCTTGGTCAATGTCATTCAGAGCTGGATTACATACCGTTTCTTCGAGATTGATGCATCCGCGATGGCCATATCTAATGGCGCTGTTGCCGTCTTCATCTTTTTAGTCGACTACCGCGACGACCGCTTTCTCAAAGGTTTCTTTCTGATTGCGTATGGCGTGATGATCCAATTTTCCTGCGACTTGGTATTCAAACAAGCATTGGAAGGCTCGCATTGGGCAGATAACGTCAGGATGCTGCTGATGATCACTATCGGTTCTACCAGGGCAGGCGGGAGCTTGATCGCCACACGTAGTTATCGCAGTTCAACCTACCTGGACTCCAATACAATCAGTCCAATGGTGAGGCGGCTTTCGGTCAACTCGGCACACTCGAACGTCACGTGCATGGGCTGGATCGCAAACTGGACCGATTGATCAAACGGGCGGGACTGGCGAGCGCTTGCCTGTTGTTCGCCGGGCTTATGCTATTGATCTTGCTGTTAGCACGCTGAGTCAGTGCGCAAGTGTCGCTGCAATTGGAGACACAGCCATGCCGGGGCAGTTAGTCAGTCCGCCACAGCACGCCTTCGGGGAGACTCAGATGGCTAAGCGGCGCTTGAAACCCTCCAGCCCGGTCTTGGCCACTGCCGAATAGGGCGCAGCTGCGGCCTTGAGTTCTTGCCGCATGCGGTCACCTAGCAGCCGCAGCCGTGTGGCAACACCGGCTGCGGGCGTTCCTCTAGCTGAAGCGCGGCGTCCGGCGCCTCCAATGCGTCGATCGACTTGGCCAGGTCAATGATGAGGTCGCCAAGGAACTCCATGCTACGCAGCACGCGATAGCGGTCTTGCAGCAGCTTAAGACGGTTCAGTCCGTACACCAGGATTAAGGCTGCACCGCGCTGTTGCTGCTTTGGGGTACCGGTCGCCACAATCAATCCCGTGGGGTGCGCGGGCTCAACGCTATACAGCAGATGAGCAACTGGGACGTCATTGCAGGGGCTGGGGAGCAATGGCTGTTCCCGGGAGAAGTCTGGCGCTGAATACTTTCCGCTGTATGCGTTCGACGCGGACCGCGAGTATCGGCCTGTTCCAGTTTTGGAGAGCATTATCCAAGTTCTGGCTGAACGGGGGGGGGGGGGAGAGGGCTTTTGGTTTGGCTCCTCTAACTCTTATCTAGCCGGCAGGGGGCCAAAAGACGTCCCAAAGCAAAATCCAGTGTAGTCATGAATGCTGTCAAGCTTGAGGCAGTCGACATTTTGCATGGATGACAGAGCCGAGCCGCCTCTTTTTTGCTTTTTGGGACGCGGCGGTAGCTAAGCCAGGCGTCAGAAGGTCTGATGGGGGGCGTGATGCAACCAAAATGCAGGAAAAGCCTCGCCTTACGCGAGGCGCTTTCATTGCGCCGAAGTTACCAAGGTCGGCAATACCTCAGACGCTTTTCCGATCAGCATGAGTTCCCGGCTACCTCCGAGCGATACGTCCACCAGGTTTACATGTATGACGGTGGCCCCGGCTGTGTGCGCGATCTCTGGGATGTCGGCGGCAGGGGTCACGACCCCTGATGTCCCCACAGAGATCAGCACGTCGCATTGACGAACCATCGCCATGCTCGCCTTCCACGCCCCAAGTGGCAGGTCCTCCTTAAACCAAACGATGCCTGGTCTGAGCCGTCCATTGCAGCGCAGGCAGCGCGGTGGTTCGATCTCCAGGACCTCAGCGGGATCGGTTGTTTGAGTCATTGTCAGCTTTGCTGGCCGGGCACATGCAAAGCATTTTGGCACTTCGAGACTGCCGTGTAGGTGGATGACCTCTTTCGTACCTGCGCGCTCGTGTAGGTCATCAATATTCTGAGTCACCACGGCCAGGTGGCGCTCGGTAGCTGCCAGGCGAGAAAGAGCCAGGTGCGCGGCATTGGGCTCCGCGCTCTTGGCTTGCTGTCTTCGCCACAAATAGAAGCCCCATACCAACCCCGGGTTCTCACGGAACGCATCCGCCGTTTCCAACTGCCTGGAATCGTATACGGACCATAGTCCGGACTGCTTGTCGCGAAAAGTGGGAATGCCGCTTTCGGCAGAGATCCCAGCGCCGGTAAAGACCACAACTCGCCGCGCGGCACGTAGTGCTGCGGCAGCCAGTGCCATGTCTGTCATAGTTCCTCTATCCTCTGCTGCCGTGGACTGCCCCAGAACATCTGCAGCGGGGCCTATGCGCCGCAGAGAGTGGACAGCATTTCGGTACGGCGCCTACTTCTGCCATAGTGGGCCATACAGGTTCGCCGCTCTCTTATTAATGTCATTCGGTCCGTACGAAGGAATGTGGCTGTACAGGGACTTGGACGAATAAAGCACCCTCGATCGCTTCCTGAACCGCAAATCCAGATCTCCTACCTTGTAGCTAGCCACTGCAGTTCGATAGACAACTGCGCTGTCCTCCGTGGCCACGCCCTCAAACATCACAATACTCTCCAGCTTCTCAAGCACCCATTCGTGTCGGCCGCTGATGGTGGGCGGACACATCATCTGTACCTGTTCAATTACCACGTCCTTCACGACCAATAGATAATGGCGGAGCTCGTAGGCACATTCGATCACCGCAGCGCGGTTGCGCTGGCCGGTGCGCATGCAGGTGATTGTGACGATGAAGCATAGGCCTTCTATTTCCCCATGGGTCCAAGAACGCACCTCCCGGTAGTCGGGGTCGTAAACAAAAATCACTCAGAGCACCGTGGTAAGTAGACGAGGGCCGCTCCGACGAGCAGCAGAGGCTGCCCATACCGTAGCGAGCAGGTACGATCGGGCGTTTCGCTAGGTTTCCCCAGCCGAGCGCAATTCTAACGAAATGAACACTATAGATTGTAGCCCTATAGTGTTCAAAAAGGCTTCATCGTTCCTTTTGCGAGGAGCGGTCATGGAAATCAAACAAGCCTTTGGCGTCGCACTCCGCAACGCGCGCTTGCGCAGGCGGCTGACACAGGAAGATTTTCACGGCATCTGTAGTCGGACCTACATGAGCACGCTGGAGCGAGGCATGAGAAACCCTACTATTGACAAGGCTGCGGCGCTAGCCGAACGGCTCAACATCCACCCTTTAACCCTATTGGCAGAGACATTCCTAGTGCTGGACCCTGATGCGGACCTTGCGTCTCTGCTGAAGAAAGTCATCCAACAAACGGAGGTCTAATCATACTGGCCGGGTGGAAGTCTGGCGGTGGCACATAGAGATCTTTGAAGCCCTCAGCACAGAACTCCGTCATCTGGACGGCCTCCGACGCGCTAATACCGAGTCAGTCAGGACTCGCCGGTGCTGTGTGCTCTTCCCGCCATGAACACTATAGTGCACACTTCGGGGCGTACGTGCAGGGCAGCACACGCGCACTTTTAGGGAAATAGCATAGACATGCGCACAGCTGCGTATGCCTAAGTCGGCCCCTTCTACTCAAAATGCCTATGGTCGACGTTGCTATTTCCCATCTTGAGAACAAGCAGAGCACACCAAGCGAGCCAAACACCGAGGCCTTCATGCATCGGTATTTTCGTCCCTTTGACATTGACCGAACATGCCCCAAGGGCCGCAGATCTTGGTTGGAGTACTCCGTACTCTCCTAGCCGTAATCGATCGACATAACGTGCAGTGCATAGGAATCTAGGCGTTACGCGTATTGTTGTATCTACCAGCGATAGTGTCGCGCACCGTACAGCCCCCCGTCCTGAGAACGGCGACGCTTATCCCAAAAACTTGCTTCTGACAGCGCTCAATAGAACATGAAGATGAGATATCTGGTCACCGGTCGGGACAGTTAGCGATTGTCTGCGCCTACCTTGAAAACCACCTGTGATCCGTCTTGAATCGAGGGACTGATTCAATCAGCTGAGCCGCCAAGGGGAGGGGGCTCGGGCATTAACACAGGGAAGCAGTCATGCAGACAAGTACCGAAGGTATCTATTGCAGCAGTCTGGTCGCGGTTGTCGAGGCGGCCTTTTGACTCGGTTACGACCCTTATGCTTTGGCAGCTCAAGACAAGCTCGATGTGGCGAGATTTTTGGAGATGTCGCCTTTGATGCTACGGCAGGGCCCGGAACGAGTTATCGATAAGTCTCTGCTCGTAGCCAAAATCATTAATGGGCGATGGCCGATTCATGAACTCAGCGGCCCATTCATTCAAGATGCTCAACTCACCGCGTGCCTCCCCGACGACAGCTGATGCGCCAGCCTCGTTAAGCAGTAGGCGTCGAGCCGCCTCACGGCATCTGTACTATAAGGAGTAAGCATGGTAGGTAGAGAGCGAAGGTTTTCTGTACACGACCTTCTGGTCGCGTTACTACGCGACCAGAATATTCACGACGGCTTCTGGGGGCTGACGGTGCAGTTTGAAGCAGAAGGGGCGGCTGTACCGATAGCCGGTAAGCCCGGAGAAAATTTGCCTGGTCTTGCCGTCGCAGTGTCGGGTGTAACTCTCACTCCTGCGACGGAGGGCGAAAACGGTGCCGTTGACGCTTCATTGGTCAACCCCCCGCGGCCAGCTCCTGTTAGGAATCGAGCAAAAGTGAAGACTCTTCAGTAATTGGCTTCCAGGGCTGCAGAGGACTTTAGGGCGAAATACCGTCTTGCGAAGACGGAGCGCTAAGCTCCGGTCAGTATTGGCACCAGAAGTTCGACATCCGTTTTTGGCCGATTGCCGCCTTTGGTGAAGGGCCGCAACCGACCCATAGCTGCCTCCAAAAGACCTTTGAGTTGCCGGTTGAGCTTCAGAATTTGTTTGCAGAGTTATTGCGCTGCGCGCAGAGGATGCGGGCGGCTATCCGGCTAGGACCTCGTCAGCCTTTCAGTCATAATAGTGGCCTAGGCCATTTATCGGTTGACTACCAAAACGCATTAGAGGGGTGGCTGAAATGAGTATGCCGAGTGAACGCACCCGAAGTGTGATCCAAACAGAAGCGTTTTTGCGAGAGTTGTCAAAGAGCCCGCTCATTCCTGAGGAGTACCGTAATGAAGCGAAGCGCCTTCTGCGACATTACCCTGAGTCGTCGTTTGTCCTATTCGCCGGCAAGATGGATGACATTATTCAAAGTGCAGAGCCTGGAGATCCCAGGCGGGAATTAGCCATCAGCGGTTATCACCCTATGTTTACTGCGGAGATAAATCTTTAGGCCAGTGCTTTAACAAGGTCTCCCGTTTGTAATGCAGACGCGCTTGCCAAGTCTCTTATTGTCTTTGTCGGTCCCGATAGGAGATGTCGTGTGGACCCCAAGCATCGAGTGCCCACCGCCTCAACTGGGGCTAGCTCGTCACACTGCGGACACGACTGTCAGTTTTGACCGATTGCTGTCGTTGGCGACCGACAGCTTTCGGTCCAGAGTGTGTAAAAACGTATTCGATCAGCAGCATCGTAAGGCGCTGGGTCAAACCACGTTCTGTGTAGATTCCCGACAGACCGAAAACCATCGAATGATGGGATCGTCTAAAACCAGTGCTCGTTCATTTTCGAAAGAAACTCTGGGTTAACCGGCGCGCTGGATGCTGAGCCGATGACCGAGTCAATCCCACACTTCGGACACAAAACGGTGGTATCCAGATCGACCCACTCTGTGATTTCTGCGGACGAAAACACACTTAAGCAGTAAAAACAGCCACAACGATCACTTGCTTCAATTTGGGCTCGGTGATTTTTACAAAATCGGTGCGCTGAAATTACATCCATGGGTAAGCCCTTCAACTTCAAATTCAGTAGCATATCGTGCTTACGTCAGAGTACGTGAAGACCCGGCTAACGTTGCTATGATTGCCCAAAGTGTTAACGCAGGATTGCCCATGAAACGTTTCATTCAGGGTGAGCATCGCGGACAAAGCAATTTGCTTCCCGAAATCCTTGACGACTACGTCAGTGACACAAATCCGGTGGGAGTAGTGGACGTTTTCGTCGACGAACTCGACCTGGTCAATCTACGTTTTGAAGGCGTCATTCCAGCCGATACCGGCCGACCTGCTTACCACCCCGCAATCTTGCCGAATATCTACATATACGGCTATCTCAACCGCATTCAATCGAGCCGGCGTCTTGAACGAGAAGCCCAACGCAACGTCGAGTTGATGTGGCTGACAGGGCGTTTGATGCCCGATTTCAAGACCATCGCCAACTTCCGAAAAGACAACAGCAAGGCCATCCGAGGCGTCTGCCGCCAATTCGTGGTGCTGTGCCAGCAGTTGGGACTGTTCGGAGAAAATCTGGTTGCCATTGACGGCAGTAAATTCAAGGCCGTCAACAACCGCGACCGCAATTTCACCAGCGCCAAGCTGAAGCGGCGGATGGAAGAAATTGAATCGAGTATCAATCGGTACCTGACTGCGCTCGACGAAGCCGATCGGCAAGAACCCTCGATTGCTCAGCCCAAGGCTGCTCGTCTGCAAGAGAAAATCGACAAGCTCAAAGCTCAGATGAAAGAGTTACGGGTCATTGAAACTCAGCTCAACGAATCGTCGGATAAACAGGTTTCACTGACCGATCCAGACGCCCGCTCCATGATGACTCGCGGCACGGGCATCGTCGGTTACAACGTGCAGACAGCGGTCGATACCCAGCACCATTTGATCGTTGCGCATGAGGTGACCAACGTCGGTTACGACCGCGATCAACTCAGCTCGATGGCCAAGCAGGCCCGCGAGGCGATGGCGTCAGAGACGCTGTCGGTAGTGGCTGACCGAGGTTACTTCAAAAGCGAAGAAATCTTGGCTTGTCACGATGCAGGAATCACTGCCTAGGTGCCCAAGCCGATGACCTCTGGAGCCAAGGCAGACGGGCGCTTTAATAACGATGCCTTCATCTATGACGCGGCAAAAAACGAATACATTTGCCCGGCTGGAGAAACACTGATCTGGCGCTATACCAACGTTGAAAAAGGCCTGACGTTGCACCGTTACTGGAGTTCGAAAAGCCGGGGCTGCGTAATGAAACCGCAGTGCACACCGAGCACGGAACGGCGGGTTCGGCGCTGGGAGCATGAAGCCGTACTGGAGGAAATGCAGAATAGGCTGAGCAACGCGCCGGAAATGATGCGGATCCGAAAACGAAAGGTTGAGCATCCCTTCGGGACACTCAAACAATGGATGGTCGCCACGCATTTCCTGACACGAAAGCTGAACGGAGTAAGTGCCGAGATGAGCTTGAACGTCCTCGCCTACAACCTGAAGCGGGTCATGAAAATTCTCGGTATCAGCGGTTTAATGAAGGCGCTGTCGGCCTGAAGATGTCTTTATTTTGGCCACCCTGCACGGTAAAAGCGACGCTGGGGCTCCTAGGCCCTAGTGATGATTCGCAGGACTTGTTGCGAGCAATTACTCAGCTAATAGCCGTCGGCGCTAAGCGCCGAAAGGTAAGCGTCCGCCAAACACACCACCGCCGGTACGGGTGCCATTTCTGATGACCATCATCAACTACCTCCAGTTCTGCTTGCGAGGTTTCGGTCGATTCTTGCAATGTGTCGCCCGAGGCATTACGACCTTCGCTTGCCCCGGGGACACCTGAACCTAGACCGGCTCGTGCCGTCTCAGGCGACCTGGTACAGACGGCGTTCGACCAGCGCGCTGCCACGCAGGCGGCGTGCTGCTTTCGCGCCAGCGAGCACGGCCAGATCCAGCAGCGGTTCGAGGATGACAACGGTCATGTAGGCGCTGCCGAAGGTAAGGACTGAAAGTGCGTTCTCTGCCGTGAAGCCCTTCCCGTAGAAGGCCCAGAAGGCAACCCAAGCGACGATGCCTGACTGGAAAACAGTGGACAGGCCTAGTGCCTGGCGATAGCTCAGGTCCACATAGGGCGTATCTGGCGCAATGATACGCCGCGCTAGGGCAGCAACTGCCAACAGCGGTACCAAAAGGGTGGTGACGTTCATGCCGTACTGCGGAAGGTCGAATTGAGCGAAGAACAAACCCTGGATCAGCAGGCCCAGAGCGAGACCTGCCGCCGCGGGCGCGCCGCCGAACAACAGGAACAGCGTCGAGCCGATTATGAGATGCACCTCGGAAACGCCGACCGGTTGGTGCGGTAGTAGCTGAAAGAAGCCAAACACCAGCGACGTGGCGGCGGTGGTGCGAGCTACCAGCGAGACGGCACCTCGTTCGCCAATGGCGTCCGCGGCGAGTTTGATGGTGTAGGTGCCGACGCTTGCGGCGGTAACATAGCTCAGCCAGAGTTTTCCGGCTTCCACCAGACCAGGTTCGATATGCATGACGATGACTCCTTGGCCGCCTCGGCGGCTTGTTAGGGGAAAAATAGAGACAACAAAGAAATTGCTTCGACCTCAGCAGGCGGCTCGACTGATCGCTACGGGCTCGCGATGCGGCAGATGCTCGTGGGTGTGCCCGTGGGCCGGCGGGCAGCTTGCATTGACCAGTGCCACCGGTTGTCCATGGGGGGTATTTAGGTAAGCCTGCCGCCATTCCTCGACCCGCTGTGCGATGTCTTCCATACCGGCCAGGCCGAGTGTGGTGACCATTCTTTCCATCGCCGTGATCCATTGCCGGTAGTAGGCGTCATTGACGCTTTCTCCGGGTTGCGCCGGTGCAGCCTTGATCTCTTCGCTGAACACCTGCACCCAGTCCTTCCAGGGGAACAGGCCGGCTTGGTGCAAGTGCACCAGCAGGGAAAAAGCCTGGGCCTGCCAAGGCTTGTCGAATGCCGGGCCTTTATCGTCGAGAGGGAGACCGACGGTTTTGTAGTCGTGGTGCATGCTCGTGTTCATACGGCCTCCAGGTAGTTGTCCCAGAGGTCAATGCACACACTGTCCGGCCGCGCGACTCCCCACAGTTCTTCAGCGCTGAAGCTCACTGCATAGACCTGCTGCGGCTGCTCGCCCAACCCGTGGGCCATCGTGTCCGGGGTGGCGAACGCTCCATGTGCAATCACGATTGTGCCAACCTTACCGCGCGCGTAGCGTGGCAGTCGGGTGTGGTTGGTAGGATTTAGGTTCTTCGTCCGCACCCGGTCACCGACTCGGAACTGACCGGGGATATCTTCTTTTGCCCGCGAGGAGGCGCCGCCGAGCACTACGGCCTCGACGATGTCCGGTGTTAACACCGTGACAGGCTGTGTCGGTGGGCTCGGTTTGGCCGTGCCCTGCAGTTCGGCGGCGCTAATGACGCCTTTTTCCGTCAGCAGGGTCTCAAAGGCGTGCAGCCAGTGCTCGTAGTAGCTCGCCTGCAGGTATTCGGCCGGTTCCATGCGTTCGATGGCGTGGCGGAATTCGTCGACGTTGAAGTACCCGCCGACGAAGAGTGAGGCGAAGAGCGGAAAAACTCTACGCTCCCAGTCATGATGGAAGATGGGTTCGTGCTCTTCCGTGAGCACTGGGCCGAAGCCATGCATACCGCCCAGGTCGTGTATACCGTTCATAGGGTTTCTCCTTCTCAGATTCAGACCACGTCATCCGGCTTCTTAGGCAGGCCGGTACCGATCATGGAGTCGCGAGTCACGAGTTCGATCAGTTGCTCCTCGCTCCAGCCGTCAGTGCCCGCCGGACGTTCCGGTAGTACCAGATAGCGCAGCTCAGCGCTGCTGTCCCAGACGCGAACTTCCTTGTCATCGGGAATCGTCAGACCGAACTCGGCCAGCACGCTGCGCGGGTCGATGACTATTCGTGAGCGATAAGGCGCAGACTTGTACCAGGCTGGTGGCAGACCCAGGGTCGGCCAGGGGTAGCAGGAGCACAATGTGCACACCGTCACGTTGTGCACGGCCTGGCTGTTTTCCACTACCACCATGTCTTCGCCCTGAACACCGGAAAAGCCCAACTCGGCGATGGCTGCGGTGCCACCTTCCAGCAGCCGATGTTTGTACACGGGATCGAACCAGGCCTTCGCTATCACTTGGGCGCCGTTGCGCGGGCCGACCTTGTGTTGGTAGGTGTCCACCAGCGCGTCCATGGCCATGGAGTCGACCAACCCCTTTTCCGTCAGCAGGGATTCGAGCGCCTTGACGCGCAGCTCGATGGCCTCCGGAGGCTCAGTGTGATCGTGATGATGTTCGTGTGTGTGGCTCATGTCTTTGCCCCCTGAGAAGTTGATGAAATCGCCACCAGCATTACTCACTGGTGAAGATCCGTTCGCCACGCGTCGAAATGGATACTTGGGATAAAGGTGTACTCATCGGTTGTTTCCTCATCTGCCTATACGGATAAACAGCAAACTTTCGACGCGCGACGTTTTGTGAGTCTGCGGTGGAGCAGGCTTACAGCGTCTGCCAATCGACAGAAGCCTCGAATGCGGCTGCCGCTTGATAGAGGGTGCCTTCGGCATAATGCTTGCCGACCAACATCAGACCCACTGGCAGCCCGTTCACCAGGCCACAAGGGATCGACATGGCCGGGTGACCCGTAATGTCTTGAGCGGCAGTGTTGCCGAGCATCTCCAGCGCCCGGGAGACGTTCTCGGTGATCGAGCAACCCGGTTCAGGCAGCGGCTGGGCGATGATCGGTACCGTCGGCATGACCAGCAGGTCGTAGGTGTCCAGCGCCTTGTCATAACCGGCTCGGGCAACGCGTGCGATGTTCTGCGCCTTGGCGTAGTAACGGCCGTTGTAACGCTCCAGACCAAACTGGCCGACGAACATGCAGAGCTTGAGCGACGGGGACAATGCATTCGCCTGATTGCGCCAGCCGGCCTGTTTGTCCAGTAGCCTAACGTCGTACAGCCCCTTCCAGTTAAAGCCTGCGCCATTGCCGTGCATCATCTGCATTGTCAGGCCTTCGCAACCGATAGGGCTCCACAGCGATCCCGCCAGGTTGTGTTCGGGAACGGATACTTCCTCCACGACGGCGCCCAATGCCTTGAATTTTGCGATGGCGCCGCGTACTTTCTCTGCGACGCGTGGGTCCTGGTTGGCGAGTTGAAAGCCTTCCAGCAGGATCCCGATCTTGAGTCCGCTTACGCCTCGCTCCAGATAGTCACTATAGCCGTCGACTTTAGGCGCAGCCTGGCGTGGATCGAGTCCATCCGCTCCGGCCATGACTTCGAGCATGAGTGCGTTATCGCGTACGTTGCTTGTCATGGGGCCGACGTGATCGAAAGTGGCTTCAATCGCCATGACACCGGTGTAAGGCACTAAACCCCAGGTGGGCTTCATGCCATAAATGCCGCACCACGCTGCAGGAATACGGGCAGAGCCACCCTGGTCACCGCCAATGGCCAGATCAACCTCGCCTGTGGCCACCAGCGCCGCGCTGCCGGAGGACGAACCGCCCGTTGCGAAACCATGGCGCAAAGGGTGGTGCACGGGAGCTGGGTCTGAGGTATGGCTACCACCGGAGAGGCAGTAGTGTTCACAGGTGGCTTTACCAAGGATAGTTGCTCCGGCGTCCAGCAAGCGCGTCACCACGGTGGCGTCAAACGAGGGTACGAAACCCTCCAGTGGCGCGGCGCCGTTCATCATGGGGACACCGGCTAGAGAGATATTGTCTTTGAGCGCGACGGTCTTGCCGACCAACTTGCCTGAACTGGCCCCCATCACCTCGGTCTTGTAGTACCAGGCGTTTAGCGGGTTTTCCGTGCTTGAAGGGCGATGAACAGGACCGCGCTCGTAGCGCACTGGAGGGGTAAAATCGGGTAACTCGTCGACCAGGTCGTACGCCTCAAAACTTGACTGCATGAGTGCCAGATATTCACCGGCTTGTTCTGGAGTCAACTCTATATTCAGCCGACCGGCGATGTCCAGAAGTTGATCAAGGGTGGGGCGAACAATTGCCATAGTGGGATCCTGTCATTAGTCCAAACAGCCCCTATACAAGGCGCTTTGGAAATGGGTTGTAAGATTTTTTTGGTGGTTGCCGCGCAAATTAATGGTTCGGCGACGGCAACGCGGTAATTGGGGTCGAGCAACTAAAGTAAGCTGGAGCCTTGACTGCTGCTTGGTTGGGCAGGACAGGTGCTTGGTTGAGCAGGACAGCCCGATATCGGATGTTTTAGTTCAATACTGTGTTCGGCGCGTCGGGATACAAGTAGATCCTCTTGCTGACGGATCCAAGGTAGATCCGCCTGCGCTCTCCCGCTTGGCTGAACAGGACGCCCGTTATGCCTATTACGCTCAGAACACTTTCAGGAGCCGCAGGTTGAGGCGCGCATCTTCCTTGAACCCTTGCTCGACCTCTATGTCCTTGCCGATCTGGGCTTGGATTTGCAGTGTTGGCCCAATAAAGTGCGTCACGGTGAAACGAGCATAAGAAGTGGAAACGCCGTTGTGCTGATCAATGCCGTCCACGGTGGTCGCGGAACCGCTGATGTATCCAGCGCCGACTGCGAAGGTGGTGCTCGGCGTCCAGGCGTAGCGCACCGCAGACTGGTACTCGTAGCGAGTGTCTTCTTCGAGTTTTACGCTGGTCGATCCGTAGTCATTATTGGCTGATACCCAAGACGCCTCAGCCACGGTGTCCAGCGCCCATTTCTGGGAGAAATGGTGGATGTAGGCAGCCTGTAACGTGGCACGCCAGCGGTTCTCTCCGAGATTCAGGGCGTCGTTTTTGTCGTAGCTGCCCACTGGAATATACAAGTAAGGGGCCAGTGCAAAAACATCTTTGTTGGCGGTGGGTAATGTCCACTTTAGCGGTGCAGAGATGATCGGGTCGCCAATGCCGCGAGTGTCTCCAAGGGCGCCAATATCGCCCGAGGCGTTCATCTGACCGAAGGGCACCAGAAACTGGGGTTCCCAGGAGAGGTTCTCCGAAAGACCAATAGCGCGGACGTAACGCAGGATGCCTATGTCCGAACTGAG
This sequence comes from Pseudomonas sp. P129, assembly GCF_020312195.1. Taxonomy (NCBI): domain Bacteria; kingdom Pseudomonadati; phylum Pseudomonadota; class Gammaproteobacteria; order Pseudomonadales; family Pseudomonadaceae; genus Pseudomonas; species Pseudomonas sp. P129. The sequence goes on from NZ_JAGPYS010000002.1 coordinate 103,871, forward strand.
CTTGGCATTGTCGGAAACCTTGTGGCCATTCTGGTATTGGTCCGAGCGATCGGCATGTTGATAGTAGAGCAGCAGGGCATTGGCGCCGGCCGGCAACGGCTCGAAATCGCCCGGAGCCACTTCGATGGCCTGGGTTTTGAAAAAGGGCAACATGCCCAGTACGAGTAATGAGTGGTTCAGCTTCATGATCGAATTCCTGGCAAAAAGGGTCCCCAACCCCATGCGCTGGAGGAGAGGGACCAAAACTGTTCGGGAAGAGCTCGGTGTCAGGGCGGAATCTGCATCAAGGCCGACCCGGTATTCCTGGTCGTGTCGGGTGTCAGTTACTAAGGCACCGCGTCGCGCAGCATTCCAGTCTGCGGATGGCAGTTGAGGTACTCGAACAACTGCTGGCTGCCATCCGATACCGATACCTCGTGGTACAATCGCAGCTTCGAAAGGCCTCCGATCACGCGGAAGAACGTGGTGAAAATACGTAGGTGAGTGGGGTGGGATTCGGCCCACCGCTCCAGTTTGTCGAGTGAACGCCAGTGACCGATGTCATAGGCGATGTCGAGCAAATTGCCGTCTAGGTCGATGTTGCGGACGAAGCGGTTGCTGTAGCAACCCAGTGCTTGCCCCTCGTCGCGCAGGAAGTCCATGCCGTCCTGCAGTGGCGGCAGCATCTCGTTGAAATACAGCGCGCGTTCTTCCTCGCCAGCTTCGACCCAGTCTTGTCCGGAGCGGATCAGCGTCAGATTGTCGTGACCACGCACCACGACCCTGCCGCCCTTGGCGGGGTCGCCGGAAAGCACTTGTAATTCGCTGGTCGGCTGCATCCAGTCGGTCTGTGAGACCGCAAAGCGGTCGCGTGCAGAGCCCCAGTAGCCGTGCTCCTCGATTTCGCCGCTGATGCCGTCCATGACGGCGCCGATGCCAGGCAAATCTTCCTTGAAGGCATACAGCGTCTCGAACTGCTCGGCGCGCGGTGCGATGACCTCGCGGAAATACCCCAGTCCCTCGTTCAGGCGCGCGTCATCACTCCACCAGTCGGCCACCGGCGGCGAGCGTAGCCACTGGCAATAGGCAACTGGATCACGCCAGTAGCCAACGACGATGAAATTTCCGTAGCCCTGATTGTCGAGGTGGTAGGTCATGTCGTGGTTCCCCGGGCCATTGGCGAGGGCGAAGCTGGACACAATGTGGCGCATGGTCTCTAGAGCGGCGGTGCGCTGTTCTTCGCGAAATTGCACGCCGAGGTAGGCCATCACGACTTGCTGAACGCTTTCGTCAGCGCGGCCGACAAACATCGGGAAGGGGGGCTGGTAGTCGTCGTGAACCCGGCGGGACAGTGTCCGGGGACATTTGAGGTGTTTATCGATTGCAGATTCCATGGGGGCTCCGTTATTGCCGTCTCAGGCGGACGGTTAGTGGTTCAACATCCCAGTGGGTGTTGTCGTTTTTTGCTGGAACAAATCTTTTGGCGTTGCAGCACCAGCGCCCCGAGCTCCAGTAGGTAAGTGGCAAACTCTTCAGGTGCTATGTCCCACCGCTGCAAATACCAGAATGAGTCGGACAGTCGTTGCTGTTCTTGTGGATGCATGGGCCACCTCATCATTTGCGTTTGGAGGAACACGGTGTGGAGTAAAAGTTATCTAGGGGCGATGAGATGCGCTTGGCTCGAATGGACAACCGTTTGGTTAGGAAGGACAGCCACAAAAAGGGCTGGGAACTCTGATGTGCAGTTATGGTGCGGGATGCTGCGACGAGGAGCCTGTTTGTCTCAAGATATAGCACCGGGATCGCTTTGGCGTATTAGGAGGATCTCCCTAAACAGCCCTCTAGCTCGGGCGTGTAAGGTGTTGGCCAGTGGTCTGTACACCCACATTCGCAAGTGAGGAGAAGGATGGCCTGCTTATTGCTGAGCTTGCTGGCAACCGGTACTACCGCCGTTTTGTTTAACCGCAGCGAGGTGAAAGCGATGAGCCAGACCAGTCAGTACTCGACCCTAGCGGTCACCGCGCCACGTCGTTTTGAGTACTGGAAAGAAGTGGTCTGTCATCACTGTCTGGAGGCAGACAGCAAATCGTTGGCGCAAAGTGATTTTGATGGTGCACTGGAGGTTCACAGCATGGGGGCGTTGGACATCTGCACGTTGTCCGCCCCCCTGCACTATTGGGAGAGGTCCGCCCAGCACCTGCGCAATGATCCCAACGATGATCTGTGGCTGGGTTTCACTCGGCGTGGTTATGGTGAACTGGAACAGGGAGAGCGTAAGGCAAAGCTGGTGGGGGACAGTTTGTTTCTTTATGACGCATCTCAGGCATTCCGTTTCAGTCTGGGGGGGGCCGAAAACCACCTGGTGCGCATTCCCCGGCAGTTGCTTAGCCAGCAATTGCCCAATATAGCAGAGTGCACCGCGGTGGTCCTCGATGATCGTCGCCCAGGGGTTACCCCGTTACGGGAGATGTTACGTCAAGCAGCGAGTCCCACTTCTAGCCTCCAAGATACGGGAATATCCAGCCGTTACTCCAACATGCTGCTCGAGCTGCTAGTGATTAGCCTGGAACTCCAGGACTTGAAGAACACGCACGAAGAGCTGGATCTGTATGGGCGGATCATGAATTATATCCATCAGTATCTGACCGAGCCGGACCTATCGCTTGAGCGCATTGCTCAAGCCCATCATGTCTCTACTCGGACCGTCACGCGCGCTTTCGCCAGGTATCAGAAATCTCCGGTCGCGGAGATCTGGAAGGAAAGGCTGCTTGCCAGTCGGGATGCCCTGGAGCGAGGTCAGGTGCGTAGTATTTCCCAGGCGGCACTAGATTTCGGTTTCTCTGATTTTTCCCATTTCAGCCATGCGTTTCGCAAGGCATTCGGTTGTGCTCCCCATACGCTTTTGCGTCGAGCTTGAAACAGACCGCATTCACCAAGCCTGAAACCAATCCTTGAAGCCATAGGATCAACACCAAGGGATTGAGGAATGCGCTCTTGGTGCAAATATTCAATGGGGCGCTTTTAGCCCTTGGATGTGCTTTGGGTAGAAACAACTATCAATCAACCCTGACTTATTCTATTGACCACGCCTGCTGCGTGGACTGCCAGGTGAGGAGGGCTACGCGGATGACAGGCTGGTGGGTTTCAGGACGCAATGGCAGGCTTAGCAGTTTCCGGTGCGACTGCAGGAGCGCTTGGCCAAGCTCGGTCTATACCTCAATGCCTCGAAGATTCGGCTGATCGAGTTTGGTCGTTTCGCTGCGGGAAATCGTAGGAAGCGGGGGCTACGCAAACCGGAGACGTTGGCCTTCCTGGGCTTTTCGCACTGACGTACTAGGCCGCTTCACAGCGGCAAGAAATGAGTACATAGTTAAGTACATCAGCAAAAGACTACGCTTTGAAATCTAAGCTTTTCAGACAGCTGGAGAACAAATTATGATCTCGTCCGCTGCGCCATATTTGCTTCCACTAAGGCCTACTGAACGCTTGGAAGCCACGGAAAAAGCGGCCTTGTGCCGCTTTTTTCGTTTTCTGAGTTTTACTGAATCTATCTCCAGCAACGGCTTTAAGTACTTATTTAAGTACACCGCTGGCACAGGCTTTTATCATGTCTCGCCCATCAATTTTCGTATAGGTTCATCTACTGTGGGGTTGTGCCCCCCTCCTAAACCGGGTCCTTCAGCACCAAAGTGATGAAGTGCTCAATCTTTCGCGAACCGATGCAAGTTGCGTAATTTCTTTGTACGAGGTGCCTGAGTCTTAACTCCGTCGCAAACGTATGCGTCTGGCCATCACGCCTTGCGTGATTAAATCGGTTGCCACTTATGCGGCAGCAACTGATCGATTTCACTCGCCCGCTGCGTCGGCAGGCGTGTGAGAACATCCTTCAGATATGCATACGGATCATGACCATTCAGGCGCGCAGACTGGATCAAACTCATGATCGCTGCCGCCCGTTTGCCGCTGCGTAACGACCCCGCAAAGAGCCAGTTCTTGCGTCCAAGAGCCCATGGTCGGATCTGGTTCTCTGCCCAGTTGTTGTCTATGGGTACAGCCCCGTCATCGAGGTAGCGCGACAGCGCTGCCCAGCGTTTGAGGCTGTAATCGAGCGCTCTGCTGATGGCCGAGCCTTCGGGCACCAGGTCACTCTGGGCGATCATCCAAGCGTGCAGCATGTTCATCACCGGTACAGCTTTTTCTTGCCGTATTCGGCGCCGTAAATCCGGCTCCAGATCGCGAACTTCGCTTTCGATTTCGTACAGCAACTGGATATAACGCAGGGCTTGCTCCGCAAGCGTGCTTTTATTCGTAGAGTGCAGTTCAAAGAACTTACGTCGCGCATGACAGATCTTGGATGTTCACTAGGTTGCGGTCTACTTCACAGGCTACCTGAGCCTGTTCCTCAGCAGCGCTGACAATCACCAAGTTGCGCTCGTTGATCTGGTTAACGCCTTCGCTGATCCGTTCAAGAGCTAGCCCTGCTTCCGTCGCTAACGCCTGGGTGCTTTGCACGATAGTCCTACATGGCATGCACCGCTTCGTCGACTCCGTTACGAATCCGATCGATCATGGCTTCAATTTCACCTGTTGAAGATTGGGTACGATGAGCCAACGCGCGAACTTCATCGGCCACAACTGCAAAATCTCGGCCTTGCTCACCTGTCCTAGCGGCCGCGATCGCAGCGTTCAGGGCTAGCAGGTTGGTCTGCTCGGCAATGCCACGAATGACCTCCAGAGCCTTGGTGATGTCATGAATCTGTCCAGCGAAGGCCTCCACGCGCTGGGTGGAGTCTGTAATTTCAACGGTTACAGTGTTGATGGCCGTCACGGCCTGCTGCACCTGTTTCTGGTCCTTTGAGGCGTCTTCAGCCGTCTGACTTATGAGCGGCTGTTGTCTGAGCGTCAGGGGATTTAGTGGGGGGTTGCAAGGTATGGAGACGACGAGCGCATCGGAGCCACCGGCGCCGGCAGTGTGCGTAAGGTCCCTCATGGAATACCCGGCCCTGCAGGTCGACCTGCTGCGTACTCGCTGGCCACCCATTCCCAATACTTGCGGATTGAGGTTTCAACCTCTGATTCCCGCACTAGATGCTGCCAGCGCAACGCCTCTTCATTCAGATCTTGAAGGCTGGCGAGCTGATCGAGCAGTTGCGCACCCGCAGCGCCGAACCGCGAACGCGCCTTATCCCAAAAGCCGTAGGACAGCTCGTATTCGGTCAGCGGCACGATCGGGAGTCGATGGATCTGCCAAAGGTGCCAGAGCAGCCCCAAGCCTACACCTTGGCGCTGATGCACGACCTCGACCTTGTTGATATACATCCGATCGCGCAACGCATTGACTGAGTAATCGACATGGCCAAGTCGTTGATTGTCTCGCTCGGCCACCAGGTAGGTCTGAGTCCCTGGAAAGGGAAACTCACCGCGTTGCGACGCGGCGCTGTGGTGAGTGCGCACCGAGATTGTCGACAGACGTTTTGTCAAGCGATCAGCCGCTCTACGTTGAAGGAAATACCGGATCGGATCAAACATAGCTACAAGCCGCCTCTGCGAGGGAGACTAACGATAACGTATTTCTTATACTGGTAATAAGCGACAAGTGCTCGATCCGTCGTAGTGAGCGGGGAAGTCCAGAGACGTCAGGTGGACCATAATCTCCGACTTCCAGAGGTCAATGTTTTACCGTCGCGTGGTAGAAACGGCCTGGATGCTGCATGCGTGGTGGCCGTTTATCAAGCAGCCGAGACTGCGGCGGGCTCTAGCAGCTTGGCGCGCATTAAATGAATGCGGGCCCGCTCGAATTTACCGGCGCGCTCCAGCTCGGCGGCCATCTCCAGATCTCAGTCCACCAGTGCCCGAAGTTTGGTTACTGGGTTGGTCTGGGTCTGTCCTAACCAAGCAGCCGCTCATGCCGGAATTTAGGAAAATCGTCACGTAGAATCCGCTCAAAGGCACCCCAAGCTCTGACGTCTATGTCGGAGTAGCCCAGCAAAAGGATTCGATATCCGCATCCGCCAAAACCAAGGAACCCGTTCATGAAATCCCGACTTTCTTTCAGTTCATCCTTTCTGATTATGTTGTCGCTGACAGGATGCGCAGCGAATATGGATGCTCCAAAGCACGATCAGTCTGGGGAAAGCGCACTTTACGGCAGTTGGCATGTTACAGGCGTAGCGATATCAGGCTCTGGCGTGCAGGCACTGGCAGATGATGATCCCAGCTTTATGGGGCGACATCTCAGTTTCAATCACGACCAGCTTGCATGGAAGGCGTCAACAGACTTGACGGAAGATGTGTGTAAGGCGCCGATTTTTCATAAGCTTCCGGCGATGAGTGGAACAGAACCGGAGCCGCAACTTCGTAAGCTTGGCATCGAAAAAGCCGTACGCTATAGCGTTGAATGCAAATCTGGAAGCTGGGGTCCTTTCGATAAAGAAACTCCGGTATTTTTTCTAGCCAAAAACGGGTCGTTAGCTCTTTCCTGGTATGACGGCGGCTTGCTGAAGCTCGTGCGAGACTGAGCTCGGAAAGGAGCCATGAGCTACCCACACAAGCAGTGGTAAAGACCAGATTTAATCGGAGCAATTTGGTTTCCACTACGAGTACCTCCACATCATCAAAGCATTGAATGATGTGGAGGGGTTGGACACACTGCTCCTACATGGGCCCCTGGGAACTTTGCTGCAAAAATCGAAGGCAGAGAATTCTGCTTGAGCGTTGCTCAGCTTGAGAAATTTCATCCAGAACAGTGATAATCCACTACGCTACAGAACTGACGAGGAATTGAGTCAGACGACGAGTAGGAACATATATGCCCTATGTACTTGCCGCTGACGCACGGGAAGTAGATCTGAGCATCCCTAACTCAATTAGAGATATCAAACTCGAGGATTCATATGTGGACCCAAGCATCGTGAAAACCAGAATGCGATAGTCTGCATGGCGTCTTCAACCACATCGAGGACACCCCCCATTTCGATGAAGCCGTGCACTTGCCCTGGGTAATGGCGGTGCAGCACCTCCACACCGGACGTGGCCAAACGATTTGCATAGGCAAAGTCTTCGTCTCGTAGGGGGTCAAAACCTCCGGTGATTATTAGCGCAGGTGGTAGATTGGAATGATCTGAGGCAAGAAGCGGGGAAGCTCGCCAATCAAGGCAAGCGCTTGGGTCAGGTAGGTAGCTGGAGACCATTGTCCTCATTGCCCGTCCCCCCAGAGGTGGAGTTTCAGCTTGTTCGATTCGAGATAAGCGTTGCTCGCCTTCCAAACTATTGTCGACGCCAGGATAGATGAGCACTTGGCAACGTAATTGGGGGCCTGGTACTTCTCGATGGGCGAGGCACGCCACTGCAGACAGGCCACCCCCGGCGCTGTCTCCGATAATACCGATACTACTACTGTCAAGTCCCAATTTTTCGGCGTTATCAAGTATCCAACGACTGGCAGCAATTGCGTCTTGAGGGCCAGCCGGGAAAGGATGCTCCGGCGCAAGCCGATAATCTACGGCTACCACAATACAGCCACACGTGTCGGCAAGCCGGCGACAAACCTTGTCATGGGTGTCAAGGCTGCCGATGACCCAACCGCCGCCATGAAGGTAGATCAATCCGCTTTGAGGATCGCTATCCACTCCTAACGGCCTGTATACACGAATAGGTATTTCTCCGGCTGGACCCGGAACAGATAGATCATTCACTTCCGCCATCGGGCGGCCCTTACCCCCCAATTTTTCGCCAATCGCGTCATAAAAGGGCCGCATCTGCTGAGGGCTCATATTATCAAGCGAAGGGCCACCAGACTTCGCCATAGCGGCCAACACCTTCTCCAGCTGAGGATCCATTAACATACTCACTCCTTCTCAGTTCCGCCGCTGAGCGTAACCATCTGGCAAATCTGACGGCGCGCAGGCGATCACGCTTTCATTATCCTGACCGCGGTCCTCGATAAACGTAACTGGAGCGAATTCGTCGATTACCAGTTTGGGATAGGTGGGTCCCGCATCGCGATATTGATGCATCAAATCAAGGTTTGCGTTCTGATAACAGACGGTTTTAACTGGATCCAAGCCTATCCAACGCGGGAAAAAGATGATGCCGTGCAAATGCTTCTCCGCGAAATTGATCGCGACGCTTACCGTTGTTCCAGTAGGCTCATCCCAGGAAATTTTGCACACATCGTCGCTGAGCCGAACGATATGAGCTAGCTGATCACGAACCCATCGCCCACCGACCATGCCGCCGTGGATACGGTAATCGATGGTGCGAGCATTCTTCAGGTACATTTCATACTGCCAACCGTTTTCGTAGGTATAGATGAAATGCTTCCCCAGAAAACGAGTGAGCTGCTCGGGCTTGGTGGACTCAAATAAATCGGCCATTGGATAGCTCCATGGTTAAAGCTGGCTTGGCGTTTGACGAAAGCCATATTAAAAATCATCCACGCTATTCACCAGTACTTTGTTTCTCTAGACTGATACTTTTCAGGTATGGGTGTGTGGCATGGAACTGCGTCATCTCCGCTATTTTGTGGCTGTTGCAGAGACAGGGGGCTTCACTGCCGCTGCCAAACGCCTGCACACGGTCCAACCTTCCCTAAGTCGACAGATCCGTGACCTTGAGGCTTACGTTAATACGGAGCTGTTTGAGCGCAATAGCCGACACGTCAAACTGACTGCTGCGGGCCGAGTTTTCTTGGACGAGGCTCGCTTGACTTTGGCACAGGCTGATCGTGCTGTAGAGCGCGCACGGGAGGTGTCGAATAGCCAAGCTTCTCGCTTGACACTGGGGTTCGTGCTAGGAGTCGAGGTAGAACTGTTAAACCATGTACTTAATGCTGTTCACGAAAAAATAGAAAATGTCGAGCTAGGTATGCAGAGCCTATCTTCTCCGGCCCTTATCGCAAAACTTAAGGAAAGGCAGATCGATGCCGCGTTTATCCGTCCTTCACCCCAGGCGGCTGGGCTCAAAATCCAGATACTAAGGCGTGAAAAACTCATCGTCGCAATGCCTAAGGGTCACCCTCTGGCGACGGAGAGCAGCATTCAGCTCAATCAACTACTAGGTGAACCATTTATAAGAGTTTCGCGTGAGCTCTCCCCGGTACTTCATGATGTCATTGAAGCGTTCACCAGCCTGCACGGCGTCGAGCTACACAACGTTTATCATTCAGAAAATCTTATGATGGCCCTCTCTCTGATCAACTCAGTCGGTGGCATCTGTCTACTACCAGAGTATTCAGTCCAATTATTCCCTCAAGGAGTAGTAGCACGATCGCTCGTCGAAGAGTCGCCATCAATTGAACTTGCCTTAGCGTGGCACCCGGAGAATCGGTCTTCCACATTAGATATGTTCCTGAAAGCTTTCCAAACTCAGGCTACACCAGTGCCATCCAAAAAACAGGGCTGATCTGTAGAAACAACCGCCAAAATACTCTGTAGTCACTTAACCGCCACCTGGCACGTGTAGATGCATGGCATTGAGGTAACCGGTTGCATAGGATCGGCAAGATCACCGGTGCAAGGGCAGGTAACGCACCTTGCCGCCCTTGCCGTGAACCTTCAGGCGCTGGATTCCGCAGCGTTCCTGAGTGTCGCTCACCTGCAGCAGCTGATCATCAAACAGGTCCGCTTTTACAAAAAATGACCTCGGAAACCACCACTGGGCAGATTTCAGTGGCTCGACATCTGCAGCAAGGTAGAATGGTGGCTTATAGCCATAACAAGGCCTTACTAGTGCATGCTGTGGAATTTCTATGTTAGACGCTAGCCTGATTGACCGAGAACTCGAGAAAAAAACCAGCGCTGCACGTTTCTCTGAGCAGTTGGAACTACGTTATCAGAGCGATATCCATACTACCCGCCGGCACCACCTGATCCTGTGCTTGATCTTGGGAAGTTTCACATTCAGTAGTTTTTCACTATGGATAGTGATCATAAATCCGAAGGAGCTGGCATCAGCAATTTTGCAGATGGTCGGAACATGCGTACCAAGCACTCTGCTGGGGGTGTTGCTTCTAAAAAGGTTATCGGAGCGCTGGAGAGAGTACGTCTCCATGTTGCCTTCATACACCGGATTTATAATTGCTTACAACGTAGTAATTAACGGTGAGCAACCTGTTTCGGGTGAGCAGTCACTGTTCATGTTTTGTTGGCCGCTGATGCTTATTTATGTTAACACGTGCATGAAAAGTCCTTTCAATGTTGCTTTGGCCTATAACATATTTTGCTTGACCATCACAGCTTGGGGTGTGCATATAGCCCCGATTTCCCTGAGCGCTGGCGGCCTGATAATAACCGCTATAGGCTCCTCATCCTTTTTCTCATTGCTTGGCAACTACTGGTCCAACGCCGAGGCCAGGCGAAGTTACCTATATTGGCTGCGCGAAGAAACCAGAGCCTCTACTCTCACCGATGCCAATAGTGACTTGCAGCGTCTTTCAGAGACCGACGCGCTGACCGGTCTGGCTAACCGTAGGCACATCCAACCGCAACTGGACGCACTTACGACAAATCATTTGGATGGACAGTCCGAGGGTGCGGTACTTTTGATCGATATAGACCATTTCAAACGCTTTAACGACCATTATGGACATCTCATCGGCGATGAGTGCTTGAGAGCTGTTGCCACTGCTCTAGGCAGTTGCTTCATTTCGCCTTGTGCCGTAGCACGATTCGGCGGTGAAGAGTTCATTGCCGTTTTGCCAGATACCTCCCATGATGAAGCCCGCAGGATCGCTCACCACGTATTGCAAACCATACGTGAACTAAACGTCGCCCACCTAGGACGCACAGACGGCATCTCGATTATCACTGTCAGCATCGGGTTAGCGCACAGTGCGAGTAGTGAGTTAACCGATAGTACCTCACTCTTGGATCAGGCTGACAAAGCGCTGTATCGAGCTAAAAGAGGTGGCCGCAATCGTCTAGAGGATACAGGATTTATATTTCCACAAAACGATGAGTCGCTTCTGAGATTGGAGGATATCCGAGAGGCCTTAGCAACAGACCAATTTGACTTGCACTTCCAACCGCTGTATCAACTAGAACCTTATCAGCTCAATGGCTATGAGAGCCTTATTCGCTGGCAGCATCCCAAGCTCGGAAATGTGCCACCTGATTTATTCATCGCAATGGCAGAACGTAGTGAGCTGATTAATGATGTAGGTGACTGGGTTTTGGATAAAGCCTGTGAACAGGCCAGCCGCTGGCATGACGCTGTAAACATATCAGTAAACCTTTCACCTATACAGCTTGCCAACACCGATTTTCCAATGAAAGTGGCAGGTGCATTACTTAAGCATGGTCTCGCGGGGCATCGCCTAATATTGGAAATAACCGAAGGAGTTCCTCTCCGTATAAATGATCAACTATTGAGTACAGTTTCAGGTCTCAGCAACCTGGGCGTACGACTGGCTCTGGATGACTTCGGTCAAGGTCATGCCAATCTAGCTTATCTCCTGAAACTTCCATTCCATTCTTTGAAGGTTGACCGTCAGGTACTGAGAATTGAAGACAAATCCCAACGCGAGCAGGTATTGCTGGCCCTTTTGAAACTAGGGCATGCCTTTGGTCTCAAGGTGTTGGCGGAAGGCGTTGAGACCGCTCAGGATCTCGAATTACTGCGTAATATAGGCTATGACCATGCTCAAGGCTATTATCTTGGACGTCCTCAACCGGATACATTTTCTTGTAACTCATTGCCCCCCGTACAATCGCTGGCTCCCATTGTCAGCTTCATATAGTTTCGGGTAACTGACTGGACTTGCCATTGAGGTTATCGGTCAATTTTATTGGAAATAGGATTTCTCGAATGCGAGGGCCTTGGTCAATGAAGCCCTTCTATTAATACTTTACTTTATAGGTGGGTGAGTCCTCAGGTCTATTTTCTCCCCGATCGTATATCCTCGTCGTGCTGATGTTGGCATGGCCCAGCCAAGCCTGGATCTTGGCGATATCCGCCTCGTGCTCTAGGGCATATGCGAGCAGGCTGCGCTCGATAATTACATGATTTCTTTGCTGAAGAATTACTGCTAACACCATCGCGCGATTTTTTGAAAATCGTGAACCATTGTTTGATGGTTCGGCATAGAAAGTCTGAGGCAACCCGGCAGAACCTCGGAATAATCAAGCAGAGAATTCCAGGGTAAAGCGTGAGCCAGAAAGAGCATTTTCCCACTGAGGTTCACCTCCCAGCTGCCTGCTCAAGCGAGAGATGAGTTTCATGCCCAAGCTAGCGGGTTTCGTCTGCTGCCAACCCTCAGGTAACCCCGGGCCACGATCACGAACTTCCAATCGTAGACGATCGCCGTTGGGCTTGATGCTGATGCTTACATCGCCTGGTTTCTGTGGAGAGGCGTATTTCACTGCATTGGTGACCAGTTCGTTCACCAGCAGGCCTAGAGGAATCGCGTCATCTGTGGGAATCATTACAGGAGGAGCTTCGTATGTCAGGATTTTGGTCGACGCGGAGCTGCTGAATTTCTCGCAAAGTTCCCTCAGAAAATCCTCCAGGTTCAGGCTTCGCACTTCGCCCGTTTGCCACAAACGGTCATGCAGTTGCGCATTGGTCAATACCCGCGTTTCTGCATCGTCGAGTGCCTGTCGAAGGTCTGCGGACGGTGAGCTGTTGCTCTGCACGCGCAGCAAACCCGCCACAATTGCCAAGCTGTTCTTGACCCTATGACTGACCTCCTGCGTCAACACATGCTGGTATTCAAGGGCTTGTCGTAATTGCTCTTCGTTAGCCCGCAGTGCGTCTTCATAGCTCTGACGTTGCAACGCAACGCCTAGGAGATTGGCAAAGGCCTGCATAAATGCCAGATCGGCTTCGGTGAATCGGCCATCGAGCGGACTGTCCACTTCGAGTACGCCATAGGGCTCATCCGCGACTAGTAAAACCACATTGATCGCCCGCTTCACGTTATGGTCAGCCAGGATTCGTGGTGTGCGGAAACGCGCTTCTGCCTGCAGGTGGTTGGAAATGACCGCTCGTCTCGTCTGAAAAGCGAAACCCGCCGGGCTTTCTAGATCGGCTCCTGCGCGTGCATGCCCTACGTATCCAGGTTTCCAGCCCACACCGGCGATCATTAAAAAGTCGCCCTCTTGCGGCTGAAAGGCCATGACCTTGCAGAGCAGGGTGGACATGCCTTCTGCACAAACGGGTAGCCTCCTGAAGCAACAGCCCTGCCTCGTGGGTTTTCAAGGCGAGCAGTCCAAAATCTGCCGTCAGCTGCTGTTGACGGAGTCGGTAAGCCAACTCTTCGGCGTTGGCCGCTCCTTGCTCGGGGGGGGACGGGCGCAGCATTGTAATGATCAGCGGACATTAATGACCTCTATGACGGGGGGCCTTCGTTTTGATTGAGAGCCTTTGTCATGGCCGTCCAGATCCGTCCTGGGAGTTAGCAGTGAAGCCTGACGAATACGAGGGATTTTAAAGGGATGCGCTTGGGCCGTAAATCCAGGCAAATAGGTTTTACCCGAACCCTGGCGTCTAGAATGGGTCTGACTAGCAGATATTCGTTTACCCTATACCTTCTCGGCGCCTGTACTACGCGGACGCACCGCTGCGTAGCCTATGCTCGTAATGCCACCCTACCTCTTTGGATTAAGCCGGTATGTTCATACCCCCTGCTGATGAATTCGTTTCTTCCTCAAGGGGAAAGCTGACTTCGGACGCTCTACCCATGATCGGTGGGGGCCAAATGGGTGACCTGGTGCGAGGAACCGATTGGTCTCTAACTCCTCTGGGCGCTTACAACAGCTGGCCAGCCTCTATGCGCACGGCACTGTCGCTGGTGTTGAACGCCAAAGGCATCGCTGCATTATATTGGGGAGAACGGCAGTGGCTTCTGTACAACGATGCCTATGGTCTCGCGTTGGGGGATCGGCATCCTTCGGCTTTCGGACAGCCTATGCCTGACGTCCTGACGGACATTGGCCCCGTCCTCGGTCCTCAAGTTGCCGAAGTGCTGAGGACTGGTAAAGGGTTTGCCATCGAGAAGTTGTCCATGACCATGAACCGGCATGGCCATGATGAGGAGACCGTCTGGACCTACAGCTTTTCCCCCATACAGGGCGAGAGCGGTGGTTTTGCCGGCGTCCTGCTCCTTGCTACCGAAATGACTCAGCAGATCCTGGCCGATCGTGAAAGGGATAAAGCCGAAGGAGATCGCGCGCAGGCGGTTGTACAGCTGAAGGAGCTGAATGCTCGGCTCGAAGCTGAGGTGACTCGGCGCACCGAGGATCGAAACAGGCTGTGGTTACTGTCTTCCGACATCATGATTCGGTGCACATTTGAAGGGTTGATCACCGCTGTCAACCCCGCGTGGACTGTTTTGTTAGGTTGGCAGACGGATGAGTTGATTGGTCGGACCATTTTCGAACTGATTCACCCCGAGGACCTGGACCATACAATCAAAGCAGTAAACATGTCGGCTAGTGGACATGCTTACAATCGCTTCCGTCACAGGGACGGCAGTTACCGAAGGATTTCATGGTCGACCCAGCCGGATGACCAGCAAATTAACGCGGTAGGACGTGATTTCACGGCTGAGTATGACGCCGCGCAGGCTCTGGCTAAAGCAGAAGAAGCATTGCGCCAATCTCAGAAACTCGAGGCCATTGGTCAGCTCACTGGCGGTGTAGCCCACGACTTTAACAACCTGTTAACAGTGATCAAATCCTCTACGGATATGCTCAAACGGCCGGACATTGCCGATGAGCGTCGGGCTCGGTATGTGTCCGTTATCTCGGACACCGTTGAGCGGGCGGCGAAAGTAACTTCACAGCTTTTGGCTTTTGCCAGGCGTCAAGCATTGAAGCCCTCAGTGTTTGTCGCCTGCGACAGCGTAAAAGCCTTGGCAGGGATAATAAGTACCATGGTGGGTCTCAAGTAGAGATCAGTCTTGATCTCCCTGAGCAAAATCATTTTATCCGTGCCGACACCAATCAGTTTGATACCGCATTGGTGAACATGGCTCTCAATGCACGGGATGCCATGCAAGGCCAGGGGCGTCTCACGTTGCGAGTCCAGGCTGCAAAGCAATTGCCTGCCGTGCGATCGCATCCTGCCATTGCTGGCGATTACGTTGCTGTCTCGATCAGTGACACCGGCTCCGGTATCCCCCCCAGAAAATCTGGAACAGATCTTTGAGCCGTTCTACACCACCAAGAGCGTAGGCAAAGGGACCGGGCTTGGACTGTCCCAGGTTTTTGGTTTCGCGAAACAATCGGGCGGCGAAATCGTGGTGACAAGCACGATCGGTCAAGGCAGCACATTTACTCTGTATTTGCCTCGCGTATTCCAGCCAGCTGAAACCTTAAACGCTCCTACTCCTGTTGCGCTCATTAACGGACATGGGACAAGCGTATTGGTGGTAGAGGACAACATTGATATAGGTATCTTCACAGTCCAATCGCTCACTGACCTCGGTTATGCTACCTTCCTGGCTCACGACGCCCAGGAGGCACTTGCCGAATTAGCAAAGGATGCTCGCCGATTTGATATCGTGTTTTCTGACGTGGTCATGCCAGGCAAGAGCGGAATCGATTTAGGCCAGGAAATTCAACGGTTGTACTCAGATTTGCCGGTGGTACTGGCTACAGCCATGTACTTGCGCAGAATGGCGCAACAGGTTTTAAGCTTGTGCATAAGCCCTACTCTGTTGAGCAGCTATCGAGCGTGCTTCAACAGGTGCTCAGCGCGACAAAGCAAGGAACGCAATGCCCATAATTTCGGTTTCATCGACGGAAGAGCCCGTCAGTGGTAGCGTGGTGATTGTCGAAGACGATCCCTTGATGCATCGGTTGATCGTGGAAATCTTTACTGACCTTGGTGCTGACTCCATTGGATTTTTCAGCGCTGACGAAGCCTTGATGCACCTCCTGCAGTCCAAAATCCCCTGTGCATTGCTGATCACCGATTCTACTTTGCCAGGTCAGCTTTATGGCAAGGAACTCGCGATGATGGTGCATCAGCGCTGGCCAAGTACCCCGATTATAGTGACCACCGGCTACGGAACGGAGGTGAGCCGTGACCTGCCTGCCGGAGTCGCATTCCTGCAAAAGCCTTGGAGTTTGGATCAGCTGGTGCAGACAGCCAGGCACATGCTCAAAAACGGCCACTAATCGCAGCTAGATATTTAGGGACTTACGTTAAACCCCGCTATGAATATTTAAGCACGGCAACGCGCGAGATAATCTATTGCGCAGAACCGCTGAATACTTAAGCGGTGTGGTGTTTTACCTCAAAGGGCTAGCGAGTGCAGATCATGTGCTGCGGTGGTGTAACCGTCCACCTGTTAGCCCAAATGATAGAAGAAGCCCGTGGTCTGCCGCTTGCTCAACTCCAGATATGAACCCCGACGTATGATTCGAGCGATAGGGCTGCCCCTGGAGTTGCAGTAGGGTCTACAGACGGCGATTGGCAGGGTACGAGCGAAACTTTCCCATTCTTGAACAATGGGTTTGATGTTTTCGATCAAGAAATCGGACAAGCGCATAGCCGTCTCCCTGTAATTAGGCCAAGCGCCTAGACTGGCGCACTGATCGCTTAGTAAAACATCAATCAAATGAGTGGGGAAATCAACGTCGTCGACACGAAAAGATCTTCGGCCGTGTCGGCCTGGCCATACCGCGCTCGACACTGGCGCAGTGGGAGGGTCAAACCGGCGTGCAGTTGCAGCCTCTGGTCGATGCGCTGCGCGAAGTGGTGCTGGCCCAGCGCGTGGTCACGCCGATGAAACGCAGAATGAAAGCACTGACAGCCTTCAATTTTGAACAGGGCTTTGTCACGGCCTCTTTAAACATCCATATCTGGGCGCAGGATCAACCACACCTGATGGCGATCCAGACGTTATATCAGACCGGCGCCGAGCTTTGCTTTCGAAGAGCCGAAACATGTTGTGTCGGGCCCGACCACGACCTGCTTCACCAAGTCCGGCCCCCCATCATCTTGTGATGCAGTCGGCCGGATCGAACAGCACCCATTCGTCTTCGCCCATCATCTGGATTTCCCGCAGCGAGCCGTTCGTAAACTCCAGTCGGTATTCCCTCAGATACAGGCGCTTTCTGCTCTACAGGGACCACCATGTTAAAGAGTGTATAAAGCGCCAGGTACGGTAAGCGCGGATCTCTCTTTGCGGCCAATACAGAAACGTTGCCATTGCCGGGCCAGGACAGACACCCGCTGTTCTCTAGCCAACGCCGAACAGCGCGAAGCGGCTTGGTTGTTGGCTGCGACAGCTTGATTCACTAGTGTTTGGCGGCCAAGCTTCGTTTCAACACCTTTCGACAGTTTTGCGCTTTCTTCCGAGGAGGCTGGACCCGCCGAATTTCTTATGTCGGTTGCGACAGTATTAATTCTCTAAATTCAGCTGTGGAAGCTTTAACAGGATGGGGCAATCCCAACCGGACGCGATGGAGTAAAGATGAAAATTCAATTGGATACCAAGCGTGCGCTGGTCACCGGTTCAACCGGTGGCATAGGTTTCGCGATTGCCAAGGGCCTTGCCGAAGCAGGCGCCGAGGTGGTGATCAATGGCCGGAGTGAAGGCTCTGTAAAAGATGCAGTCGCCAGACTGGCGAGCGCTGTGCCGGGCGCGACCATTAGCGGCGTGGCCGCTGATCTGAGCGCTGCGAGCGGTGTCGAAACGCTGCTTCAGGGTGCAGGACATATCAACATCCTAGTCAATAACGCGGGGATCTATGGCACCCAGGATTTCATTGAGACCGAAGATGAAGTGTGGGACGCCTACTGGCAGACCAACGTCATGTCAGGCGTACGCCTGAGCCGCGCACTGCTGCCGGTTATGGTGGAAAAGAACTGGGCAAGGGTGGTGTTCGTGGCCTCTGAGTCTGCGCGCAACATCCCGGCGGACATGATTCACTACGGCGTTTCCAAAACCGCGCAGCTAGGATTGGCCCGAGGCCTGGCCAAGCGTGTTGCCGGCAGTGGTGTGACCGTCAACAGTGTTCTACTGGGGCCGACACTCTCCGATGGCGTCGCAGCCATGATGCAAAGCGAAGTGGAGCGTACGGGCAAGTCGCTTGATGAGGTTGCTAGGGAATTCATTCAGAAGCACCGGCCAAGTTCGATCATTCAGCGGGCTGCCACCGTGGAAGAGGTCGCCAACATGGTCGTTTATGTGTGCTCGCCTCAGGCTTCTGCAACCACGGGAGCAGCGTTGAGGGTGGACGGCGGTGTGGTTGACGACATTGTGTGATTGATCACGGTCGGGGCAGACCTGTACCGGGCAGGTCCAGTTGCGACGGCCAGTACCCTGTCGCCAAATGGCGAAAGGGTCGGGGAGATGGCGCGGGTGTGGCCATCAACCTTTGATCCAGCTGCCATCCTTCTGCGCATCGATCTCGATGTCGAAAGTCTGGAGATAGACAGATACCATCCGGTAGTAACCGATGACGATGACTGCGTCGCTCAACTCCTCAAGCGAGAAGTGCTGCTGCGCGTGCTTGAACAGCACGCCCGGTGCCTTGCCCTTCGAGAATGGCTTGTCCGAAACGAAGCAGTACGCGTTCGTCTTCTTTGAGCGCGGCGGAATCATCGAGACGGCCTTCTGCAATGGCGACGAACTGATCCGGCCGAACGCCTGCCACCTGAGCGATGGAAACATGCTGCTCCCACTCGTAAGCGACGTCTTCATGGGCAGCCACCAGCAATACCAACAATTCCTTGTGATAATCGGAGATCGTCAGATCCCTGAAGATGGCGTTGGTCAGATCAATGACCGGTATAAATGCCCCTGCGCTGTAACCCAGCATCCGGAAGAAGTTAACTTTTGTCGGCAGGCTTTCAAACTTTTCCCTGACCGGTTCAGGCAGTGTCGAAAAGTCGGGATACTCAATCCGGACTTTGGAACTTATGTTTTCAATGGATACGTCGGGCTTGCTCATGGGGCACTCCTGGAGCGTTGATTAATAGTGTGCGGTTGTGCGGTGTGGTGGCTCCCGCGATGCGGCAGTGGTTGTTGCGGGAACCTTGAAGTTCCACGGACGAATCAATCGCCGAGATATTCACGTAGCGACGGGTAGCCGGGACGAGCGGGTTACCCAATGGCTCACAGCAAGGCAGAACAGCAGCGCCAGTGCGCAAACGATCATTGCCCTGGACAAACCGTGAGAAAACGCAGCGGGCTCGGTGCTGGTAATCATCGCTCCGAACACTGCCACGCCGACGACTCCTCCCAGCTGCCGCGCAGAGGCCATCAGGCCGGAGGCCATGCCGGCATCGGCCCGGGAGACAGACGACAACATTGAGTTGGTGATGGACGGCACTGATGCGGCGCTGCCTATACCCACGACCATCAAGGCAATGTTCAAGTACAACAACGATGAATCGGGTGTGACCCTGGACAGCGCCAGAAAGCCCAGTACCTGAATCAGGAAGCCTGCGGTAATGATCCGCGTCGCACCCACCCGTTTGGCTATACGCGACGAAATCATGGTGGAGACGGTCAGCACTGCCGTTAGCGGTATGAACGCAATCCCCGTTCTGAAGGCGTCGTAGTGCAGAAACGACTGGAAGTAGATGCTGAATACGAACACCGTCCCATAGAACGTGAGGTTGATAGCGGCTCCGGCCAGAGCGGTGGTTGCCAACACCCGGTTGCTGGCCAGCCGTTTTGGTAGCAATGGGTGTTTTAGCCGACGCTCGATCATTACAAATGCGATCGCGCACAGCACTGCAAGTCCCATGGCCGAAAAAGTCCCGATGCCCCAGCCCTGTCCGCTCAGCTCGGTCAGCCCGTAGGTTAGCGATGCCAGGCACATGGCAATGCTGATCTGTCCCGGAACATCCACTTGCCGTTCAATGCGCGGCGATGGCGGGGCGTAATGCATGACCAGTCCGATCGCCAGAATCCCGATGGGTACGTTGATCCAGAAAACGCTGCGCCAGCCCAGGTATTCGATCAAAAGGCCGCCCATCACCGGGCCCGCAGCCAGGGCAATACCTCCACAGGCACCCCACATCGCGACTGCAGACCTGCGTTTATCCGGGTCTTCAAATGTCAGCCGTATGAGCGTCAGGGACGTCGGGACCAACAACGCCGCGCCGACACCCTGAACGATCCGCATGCCGATGAGCATGCTCATGTTGTTCGACAGGCCACAGCCGATGGAGGCAATCGTGAAAATCGCAAACCCCGAGGCGAATACGGTTCTGGCGCCGAACGTGTCGCCCCAGGCACCGCCAAGAATCAACAGTGCCGAGAACGCCAGAGCGTAACTGTTGATGACCCACTGCAGGCCCGTGAGGTTTGTATCGAAAGCGGATTTCAGCGCGCCCAACCCGACGTTTACGACGCTGACATCAAGCTGGACCACGAGGAATCCGAGGCAGGCTGCGATCTGAATGGCAGCCAGGGATGAGGTTTTTGACATGGTTTCTATCGTCACAATGCTGAGGCAGTGGATGGAAAGTATCGGTTGGCAGTCAATGCGTAAATACTAAACTCCGCTGACCATCAATGCATATTTGCATGGCTTATGAACTGGGAAGATCTTCAATTTTTTCTGACGATTGCGCGGTCGGGCAGTTTGTAGGGCGCGGCGCGTGTCTTGGGTGTCAACCAAGCTACCGTCAGTCGTCGACTGGCCTCGCTGGAGCAGCACTGAATGTTCGGCTGGTGGACAGACTTGCGCGCGAGTCCCGCCTGACAGGGGTAGGGCAACAAATATTGCAGGATGCGCTGGACATTGAAGCGAAGTCTTTTGCCATTGAACGCAGGTGCCTGGCCTCCAGCACAACTGTCAGAGCAAAGGTCTCCATCACTGCGCCGCCGATACTAGCCAGACATTTCCTGGCCCCACATGTGGCTGCACTGGCGCGCCTGCACCCGCTCGTTCAGCTGAGTATTCTCAGTGAACCTCACGTGGCCTCGCTGTCGCGCCTTGAAGCAGACCTCGCGTTGCGACTGGCGCTACCGATCGAAGACACAGACATCATCAAGAAGGTAGGGCAGATGCGGTTCGCCCTGTATGCCGGTTGCGATTATCCCCATGCACAAGATGCCGAGCAGTGGGAGTTCATTGGCTATACCAATAGGCAAGAAGACTTCGCCCATAAAAGATGGCTGTACGAAGTCATTGGCTCCAAGCGTTTGGCCTGCGAACTGGCGGATCTGAGCCACCAGTACGAGGCCGCCTGCACCGGCATCGCCGTGGCAGGAATACCGTGCTTTCTCGGGGACGCCGACCCACGTCTTACCCGACTGGAGAGCAGCATCCCTATGCTTGACCTAGACATCTGGGTCGCCATGCACCCGGACAGTCGCGGCGACCCGGTGGTCCGTCATATCTCGCAGACCATTGCACAATTACTCGAATCCGCCGGCCTTGGGCTGCCTTGAACACAGCCTCTGCGTCCGGAATAGAGTGCGCGTCATCCAATCCTTTTAACGGCTGAAGCCGTCAAACGGCGTCATGTACACAGCGCCAAACGGATCCAGGCGTTTACGGATCTCGGCGTCAGGCGTGCCGTACACGATGAGGCTGGTGATGGTGCACAACTCCAGAAAGCGCGCGCCGAACGGGGCGAAGGTTGTGTCCACATGGCTGACGACGGACTCCACCTTGTAGCGCTCAAGGATGTGGGCGACGCTCTGGTCTTCGTTCACGCTGTACTCGTAAACCAGCGTGTCAGGTTCTTGCTTGGTGGCCTCGACGATGCGTGCAATCAGAGCTTTGAACTCCGGAAAGTCGCCAGGCTTGATGGCCAGGGTGAACTGGCAGGAAATATAAGGATGCATTGGGAGGATCTTCCGTCGAAGAGCGTGCGTGACGCCTGGGAGGATGCATCGCTGGCTTAGCCGATGCACTGAGTACGCTGTAACAGATCAGGGTTTGGCAGGCGCCTCACCAAACAACTTGCCGGCACCTGCCCAGTCGGACGGTGCTACGTCTTCGAAGATAACGTAGATGTATTCGGCGGGGGTGCCGGTGTTTTTCACGATACTTTCAGTGATCTCGGCGGCAACAGTGGCTTTCTGACCGTGCTCTTTTCCTTCAAACCAGCTAACGCGTACGACGGGCATGATGTTTTCCTTTTGGGTATTGAAAAGGCCCGAGGCTCGGGCCATCAGATGAGCCCATGCTAGTGTAGATCACACTAGTGATAAACCGCCTGAAACTATAAAGTGGGTAGCGTTAATCTCTACAATTGCAGGGCTTAAGGCCCAAGCCAGAGCCGCTATTCATGCTGGTGATAGATTTTATGCATGTTACGCCATTTATCAATAACCCTGGGTATGGGCATGATCGGGACATTCCAAAAACAAAACGCAGGTCCCTCCCATGAGCAGTATTCAATCAAGACTACAGATCGCAATCGTCGGTGGCGGTATTGCAGGCGTCGCGCTTGCGCTGGATTTGTGCCGCCATCCTCATCTCGATATTCAGCTGCTCGAAGCCGCCCCCGCATTCGGTGAAGTCGGGGCAGGGGTGTCGTTTGGCGCCAACGCCGTGCGTGCCGTCGAAGGGTTGGGCATCGGTGAGCCCTATCGGCGCATTGCCGACCGTACCCCTGAACCCTGGCAGGACATCTGGTTCGAGTGGCGTCGTGGCGAGGACGCCGGTTATCTGGGTGCAAGCGTCGCGCCGGGCGTGGGTCAGTCGTCAGTTCACAGAGCCGACTTTCTGGACGCTCTTGCGTGCCAGCTTCCGGCCGGCATCGCCTGTTTCGATAAGCGTGCGGTCGAGGTTGAAGAACTCGCCGAGCGCGTTCGAATCCGGTTCACCGACGGAACTGAACACGCGTGTGATCTGCTAATCGCAGCGGACGGCATCAAGTCCTCGATCCGCGATCATGTCCTGCGAGGTCTGGGCCAGCCTGCTGTGGCTCCCCGGTTCAGTGGCACCTGCGCCTATCGTGGAATGATCGACAGCGAGACCCTCAGGGCGGCTTACCGCGCCAATGGCATTGACGAACATTTGATCAATGTTCCGCAGATGTACCTGGGCCTGGACGGCCACATCCTCACCTTTCCAATCAAGCAGGGCCGGCTGACCAACGTGGTGGCCTTTATTTCAGATCGCAGCGTTCCCGAGCCGCAATGGCCCCGGGACAAACCCTGGGTGAAAGACACGACCCAAGCCGAGATGCTCGACGCGTTTTCGGACTGGGGAGACGCGGTCCGGGTTCTGCTGGAGTGCATTACTGCACCGACCCTCTGGGCGCTCCATGACCTGGCAGAGCTGCCCGGTTATGTCCACGCTCGCGTGGGCCTGATCGGTGACGCTGCCCACGCCATGCTGCCTCATCAAGGCGCCGGAGCCGGTCAAGGTCTCGAAGATGCCTGGCTGCTCGCGCGGTTACTGGCAGATCCTCAGGTGAACACCGGCAGCGTCCAGCGCGTGCTTGAGGTTTACGACGAAGTACGCAGGCCGCGCGCGTGCAGGGTTCAGCGTACGTCCTGGGAAGCCGGTGAATTGTATGAGTGGCGTGATCGCGAGGTCGGCGCCGCCCCATCCCTGCTGTCGAAAACCCTCGCCAACCGATTCGACTGGCCCTGGCATCACGACCTGGAAAACGACCTGGCGAGCGCTCGTGCTCAACTCGGATGGCAACCCGCCGCCGTTCGCTGATAACCCCGGTCCCGGGGCCAATTGCTCACATTCAATTATAAAAAAGGAGCCACCTCATGGCTGTCGGTATTGCAAACAGGGGAGCCTAGAGAATTCGGAAAAAATCGTACGCTAAGGTTTCCGACTTGTCGTAACGCCTGAACTTACGCTCTTCCAGCTCTGCCGTTAGACGTAATCGCCGGTCAGGTTCACGTGCTTCCAACCCAACGGCGACAGGTACTGATACAGGTCGGGGTTGTAAGCCGGAATCCCAGAAATTCCCGTCACCCAGTTCCAAGTCCATCCATGAGTACATCCAAGCGGCGGTCTCGACGGGGGCGACAGACCTTATGCATAGGAATTTAAAAATGCCTATGCATCAAGATGGAACTTTTCCTTGCTCGTTGCCACACACTTTAATTTTGCAGGGTCAGTTACCCTGCAAGCCAGTAAGCGGAGAAAATCAGCATATGGTGGTTATCAACAGAGCAGGGGCATCTGGCGCTTATTTAGGTGGGTACACAGAGTCTGAGCGAGCGAGCGCTCGCGACTCGAGCAGCGCTAGACCCTCGAACAGTCCGCAGGTACCGCCTACTTCGACGGCTCCAGCCGGGCGTGAGATGCTTTTGCTACGGTCCACGGAGTTGTCGCGCCGAACCAGAGAGCGGCTCGAGCAGAGCTTTTCGACAGCGGAGGAAGACAAGCAGCAGGCTACTAGCATCGGTCAACGTGGCAGAACGAGGGTCAGGTTAGGGGCTGGTCTTCATCGGTTAGAAATACTTACTCACCAATCTGTTGAACGCGGCTGTTCATCGTCGAAGGCCTTGAGTAGTTCAGATGACGACGTGTCCTCTGCTGAGTCCTCTGAGGCGGATATCGACGCAGTATTTAACTATAGAATTGCAGCGTTGAATAATGCGAACGCTAGTCAATCTTGTATGGGCTTGGCAATCCAATGGTTGCGATTGCGTGATGAGGGGGAGGCGAGTTACAGAATGGAGGCGCTGGATCTTGACCATGCTTCGGACATCCAGAACCAATACAAAAATGCAGCAGGTTCAGTGAGCGGGTCGCGGGATCAGCGAGAAGCAGGTCGAATATCGGCGCGCAAAACCCTTTTGCGAAGTCAAGATTTGCAGCCTGTAGGTGAACCCTCGGTATTCCATGCGGATCGGCAATCGACCGCATTGCAAAAAATTGCGCGCGATGGTAGCGCCCATTTGATCAGCTTGTGCTTTGAAAACAATGGAAAGCGTGTAAGGCATGCCATCACTGCTTCCAGCTCCGAAGGCAGTGTGAACCTCTTTGATCCAAACTATGGCGAGTTCTCTACCACTTTACCGGAGTTGCCTTTGATGTTCCAGAATCTGATGACCAGATACGGCAGTCGACTGAATGGGCACCTGCAATTGGAGAGCATGGTTATTCAGCGTGTGGAGTGACGCTGCTCGATGTATAGGGATTTCAAAATTCCTATACAGTGCAGTCCGCCGAAAAAGGCATCCTGGTCAAGTAACGTGGAGCTTACCGGGCTCGCAAGAAGACCCTGTCCGACGAACAGGCGGTCGCAGTCCGGCAACTGGGCTTCCGGGAACCGAAAGCCCAGTTGGCCCGTGAGTTCGGTATAAGTAGGGAAGCCCTCTACCAATACCTGTCGCTGTTGGGTTGGGAGCACATCAACCTGACCGGCGATTACGTTTGGCGGCAGAGCCGCAAGCTGGAAGACGGTAAATTCAGGCCGTTACGACAGCTCGGAAAACCTTAGCGTACGATTTTTTCCGAATTCTCTAGGCTCCCCTTACCCGATTATACGAGTGTCTGGCCTCGGTGAATCAGCCTGCCGCCGCACGAACAGTGCAGCAACTTACCGCCGCACCTACCACGCTGCTGACCAATCCGCGCATTGGTCAGCGACTTGAAGAATTTGAACCGCGGGATGTACGCCGAATCCATGTTGGTCATTACGATATGCGCTGCGAGATAGTCGAATCGACTATCTCGCTGCTGCGCCTGTGACACACCCGCGAAGACAGATAACTCCGCTAGCAAGCCGCTTCCCACGATCGGGCATAACGCCTCCTTTATAGCCTCAGCTTGATGCATAAGCATTTTAAAATGCCTGTACATCAAAAAGCGATCATTGGCAATGCGCGGACGATCGCTAGGCTTGGCAATGTGCCCGGAACATATCCTGTCCTTCCCGAATCCGCGCCACCAGTTCTTCGTTCGAGTAGCCGTCGAATTCGTTGGCATCAGGGGCCATGGATGGTGATAAACCTGCGGAAAGCAGCAGTTTGTTGAGGAGCAGGCAACCGAAAGTTCGTGCGTTGCCATCCATGAACACGTGCGCGCGCTCCAGGGTGGCGCACGTTCGTGCCACCACATGCAGTGCGGCCTCTGCGTTGGTAGTCCTTTTTATCTCGTGATAATGCGTTCGGAGCACATTTTGCACCAGCTTCGTAACCTCTTTGCGGCTTTTTCCCGGGCACGCCCAAGTAACCCCGGCGTTGCCGCGCTCTACCTCATCCCAGTCGATCGGACGATTATCCCTGCTTCGAAACTCAGCCCACCCGGCGAACCGGGACTGGAACTTTTGCAGGTCGCCGAGCCCGGCCGGAGTCAGATTCTTGGGGTGATCCAGGCCGAACTGGATCAGCTCGTTGTGTCGATACCCACCCGCCAATGGCATTAGGTGATGCGGCAAATGGTAGATTGCCGACGCTGCTCTACTGATCTTATCGCTGATATTGCTGCCAGGCGCGGTAAGGGCGGCGACTGCATTCACGGCTTCGTCGGCATCGACGCCGGACTGCCAAGGATGCATGACGCTGCGCTGGAACACGCCATTGACAGCGATGTCGTGCAAATTCTCCACCCAAGTAGCATCGATTTCGCCTTTTTTCCTGGACGAGGAACCCGCTTCCGAGTCGATGACGAATTTTAAGCCGCGCGACATACCACCCATGTAGCCGGGCTCGTTGTCAAATCGCATGCCGGATGCCGCACCGTGATCATTCCAACGCTCTTGCTCAATGCAAAATTTCCAGGTGTGGGCCACCGGGAAAGACTGAAAAGCCGGGTGTGTGCGCATCGAGTCGGCGAGCTCGGCTTCCCCTTGCAGTTTTTCCCTGACCGCATAAAGTCCGAATTGCAGAACGTTTTTCAAACCTATATCCATATTGTTCGCCCCGCGCCCGGTGCTAATAGCTTGCCTGAGCGCCTCTGCGGCCTCGATCGGCGACAGGTTTTCCGCGTTTGAAATCGAGGCGATATCGTCGATCACATGGGTCAGCAAGGCGCCAAATCCAGGTCCGTCCAACAGCTCGCGAATGCTCGAACCGTTGTCGAGCTCCGCTTTGAGCTGTTGCAGATGTTGAACAGCCTGTCCCTGCCAGAACCAATTTCTCAAAGCGCCAACTGACGCGCCGCCTGGGGGACTGAAAGCCCTGAGCCTGTCCAGCGATACGCGGGGAGAGGTTCTGTTGGAGGAGCGGCCAGATCGACTCAGCGGACTATCGGCAATCTCTTGCCTGGGGCTTTCCTGCCCTATCGAACTCCGATCTTCGTGGCGCTCGACAACATAGTTGTTCGCTCTGCCACTGGCACCCGTAACGTTGAAACATCCCATAGCATAGTTCTCTGTACAAGATAGTGGATATGCATTCAACGTCAGCGATAAGCTCTCGGATTGGCGTTGGCTCACTGCCGCTTTTAAAGGTTTTCAACCGCTAACGATGAAGTTACGCATACACCAAATTTTCATTAAAATGGCCGTATTGTGTGGCATCTGGGATGGATTCAGTTCCTTGCAAACGTAGGCCAACGCCAAAGTTTTTTAAACGTCGAAATCCCTATAAAACCTGCATTAATGCAAGTCATTTCACCGTGAGACTCATGTGGGGACGCACCTTCCCACTATCATCGGTCGCCTAAGAAACGGGATTTTAACAAGCCGAAAACGGCCTCATTGAGCAGCCAAAACATATACGGAATACCGTGTCGGATAGCAAAATCAGCCGGAAACCGCTCTGTTGACGTTTTCCGACGGAGTTTCCGGCGATTACGGCACAGCCCCCCATTAAATCTGACTACTGGTAATTCTGGGCAATAGGAGGCACCGGAAAAGAAGCGCACTCAAGCAGATTCAGCTTATCGTACGATTTTTTCCGAATTCTGTAGGCTCCCCAAACACGCCTGAAGTTCTCGCGTTTCTGGCGGACGCTGCAGGATTGAAAAACACCGCGGGAAGCGCGCGAAACAAGCAGATCGTCTTCCGGCTGCTGCAGGAAACCGTTCGCCTGACCGAGGAGCTGGACGTCAGCGATGACGAGTTCTGGTCGGCGGTCGAATACCTCAACCGGCTCGGTGCAAGCAATGAGGCCGGCCTTTTGGCTGCAGGGCTAGGCATCGAGCACTTCCTCGACCTGCGCAACGACGCGATACAGACACATGCCGGTCGAACCGGCGGGACGCCGCGTACCATCGAAGGGCCGCTTTATGTCGCCGGCGCCCCCCTGTGCGAAGGCTATGCACGGCTGGACGACGGCGCCGAGGGCGATGCCGCCACCGCCATGTTCGTGGAGGGGAAGGTGGTTGACCTGCAGAGCCAGCCGATTGCCGCAGCATGGGTTGACGTCTGGCAGGCGGACACCAAAGGCAACTACTCTCACTTCGACAAAAGCCAGTCCGCCTACAACCTGCGTCGCTGGATAGTGACCGACGAGCAGGGGCGTTACCGCTTTCGCAGCATCGTGCCGTCGGGGTACGGGTGCAACCCGTCAGGTCCGACTCAGGAATGCCTGAACCAGCTTGGGCGCCATGGTCAACGTCCGGCGCATATCCATTTTTTCGTGTCTGCGCCAGGGCATGAGCATCTGACCACCCAGATAAACCTGTCCAACGATGCCTACCTCTGGGATGACTTCGCTTACGCCACCCGCGACGGACTGATCGGCGAGGTCCGCTTTGTCGAAGCCACCGAGCAGGGCCGCAGGGAGGAGGTCGAAGGGCGGTTTGCAGAGATGACGTTCGACTTCCAGCTGCGCCCGGCGCTGGATAAAACGGCCGAGCAGCGAAGCAACCGTGTGCGGGCACTGCCGGCGTTGTGACAACCGATTCCACACCCCGGTCGACAATAAAAAAGAGGATCACCGCATGTCCCCGAGTCAGTCAAAACCTATTGAAATCACTGTCGCCGTCTTGCGTCAGGCAGGCGCAACCCTGCGCCTGGAGCAGGCCGAGCTGAGCGCCCCGCGCAACGACGAAGTCCGCGTGCGCGTGGTGGCGACAGGCGTGTGCCATACCGACATGGTCGTGCGCGATCAGTTGTTTCCCACGCCACTGCCTATCGTTCTGGGTCACGAAGGCGCGGGCGTGGTCGAGTCAGTGGGCTCGGCCGTAACCACTGTCGCGCCCGGCGACCACGTCGTGATGACGTACATGTCGTGTGGGCTGTGCTTGCCGTGCGAGACCGGACACCCGGCCCATTGCTCCCACATGCACCCGCTCAACTTCGGCGGTGGTCGTCTGGATGGCAGCACGGCGACGTGCAGCTGCGACGGGAACGCCCCCATCCATGATCATTTTTTCGGTCAGTCATCGTTTTCGACGTACGTCGTCGCCAGCGAACGCAACGTGGTCAAGGTTTCCAAAGCCGCCCCGCTGGAACTGCTGGGCCCCTTGGGGTGCGGAATTCAGACCGGCGCAGGCTCCGTTCTGAAGGCCATGAAGGTGGAGGCAGGCGCGAGCTTCGCCGCATTCGGTGCAGGCGCGGTAGGCCTGGCAGCGGTGATGGCGGCCAGGGTTGCAGGCGCCACTACCATCATCGCGGTGGACGTCACCCCCAGTCGGCTGGAAATGGCACTTGAGTTGGGGGCGACCCATGTCATCAACAGCCGGGACGAGGACCCCGTGCAGCGCATCCGTGAAATCACCGGCGGTGGCGTCAACTACAGCCTGGAATGTTTCGGCCGCGCGGAAGTGTTGCGACAGGCGATTGACGCGGTAACCACCCTGGGGACCTGTGGCATTGTTGGCGCCACCAAGATGGGCACGGAAGTGGCCTTCAACGTCAACGACGTCATGATTCCCGGCAAACGAATCATGGGCATCGTGCAGGGCGATGTCGTCGCCAACGCATTCATCCCCACCTTGGTCGACTTGTATCTGCAGGGCCGCTTTCCCTTCGACAAACTGTGCCGCTTCTACTCCTTTGACCAGATCAACGAAGCCATGGCTGACAGCGAAAGCGGAATCACGATCAAGCCCATCCTGCGCATGCCGACAGCGACCGATCCGGCCTGAACCCCTGACTCATAAAGGTAGCGAACGATGAATGTGCAACTGGTTATCGACAACCAAAAACAGGACGCCGCCAGCGGCAAAACCTACCGCCGAATGGACCCTGTCAGCGCGCAACTGGTCACCGAAGGGGCAGCGTGCGGCATTGAAGATGCGTTGCGGGCAGCGGCCTCCTCGCAACACGCGTTCAAGACCTGGTCCAGGGTTGGACCGACCGAACGTCGTCGCCTGCTGCTGGCGGCGGCCGACGTGCTGGAAAGCAAGATGGCGACGTTCTGCAGCGTGATGGCAGAAGAAATCGGCGCCTCACAGCTGTGGGCGCAATTCAACGTGGGGGCCTCTGCGAATCTATTGCGTGAGGCTGCGGCACTCACCACTCAGATCAAGGGTGAAACCATCCCGAACGACAAAGCCGGGACCCTGTCCATGACCCTCCGCCAGCCGGTGGGCACCGTGTTGAGCATCGTCCCGTGGAACGGGCCGGTGATATTGGGCGCCCGGGCGATTGCCTACCCGCTGGCGTGTGGCAATACGGTGATTTTCAAAGGCTCGGAGAACAGTCCGCGTACTCACGAGCTGCTGGCGCAATCCTTCCATGAAGCAGGCTTTCCTCCCGGCGTTCTGAACTTCATCATTTCGGCCCCCGAGGACGCATCGGCCGTTACCGAAGCCTTGATTGCTCACGACACTGTGCGGCGAATCAACTTTACGGGCTCGACCAATGTGGGGCGGATGGTTGCGCAGACCAGCGCCAGATATCTCAAGCGGCGCCTACTGGAGCTGGGCGGTAAGGCGCCCTTTATCGTTCTCGACGACGCTGATCTCCACGGCGCGGTGAACGCGGCGGTGTTTGGCGCGTACCTCTATCAGGGGCAGATCTGCATGTCGACCGAGCGCTTCGTCGTTGACGAAACGATCGCGGACCGGTTCGTCGAAATGTTTGCCGCGCGTATCAGCGGCCTGCAGACAGGAAACCCGGTTTCGGCGCTAGCCTGTGTGATCGGGCCGATGATTTCCCAGGGCTCGATCCAGCGCATCAATCAACTGCTCGGCGACTCCACCCGCAAGGGCGCAAGGATTGTGGCGGGCGGTTTGGCGGAGCAGGCGTTGATGAGCGCGACGCTGGTCGATCACGTCAATTCGTCAATGGATATCTACGATGAGGAAACCTTCGGACCGGTTACCACCGTCGTCCGGGTGAAGGGGGCGGAGCAGGCGCTGTCAGTCGCCAATGACACTGCGTATGGACTGTCTTCGTCAATCTTCAGCCGTGATGTCAGCCGCGCGCTGGAGTTGGCGAGTCGTCTGGACGCTGGCTGCGTGCATATCAACGGCGCGACGGTACAGAACGAACCCCAAGCCCCCTATGGCGGCATGAAGAACAGCGGCTACGGCCGGTTTGATGGCAGCGCCGTGATCGACGAGTTCACCGAAGTGAAATGGGTCACCGTGGAGCCGTCGGACCAGCCTTATCCCTTCTAGGGATAACACACGGCATAACCCGACCTGTCAGGCGGCCCTGCGATCAGCCATCGTTAGGGCCAGCGCGTACTCACCCATTCAGGGTTGCGAACAATGAATAATAATAAATCGTACGAACCGGCACGCCTTATCCAACATGTTAATTATCCGATGGTGGGATCAGCGCTGATGCTTGTGCAGCCAGGCGCCCAGGCGACGGAGGGCGGGGGATCCTCCTACCCCATGGGGGCGGAAAATTATATGACCGGGGCCATGCCGCCACCGGGTCTGTACGGTCAGATATTCGTCGAAAGTTATCGGGCAAATGAGCTGCGTGACAATCGGGGCGGCGAGGCGGTCGACGATTTTCATCTGAGCGCAGACGTCATCGCGCCAAGGCTGATCTGGGTGACGGAGCAAAAGGTGCTCGACGGTGCCCTGGCCTTTCACGTCAACGTTCCGCTGGTTGACCTGCGGGTCGACGTCAACGGCCAGCATCAAAGCAAGAAGGGCCTCGGCGATGTCATCTTCGGCCCTGCTCTGGGCTATCACTACAGCGATAAATTCCACGCGCTCTACGCGCTGGATATTTTCGCCCCAACAGGACGATATGATC
Source organism: Pseudomonas sp. P129 (assembly GCF_020312195.1). Classification (NCBI taxonomy): domain Bacteria; kingdom Pseudomonadati; phylum Pseudomonadota; class Gammaproteobacteria; order Pseudomonadales; family Pseudomonadaceae; genus Pseudomonas; species Pseudomonas sp. P129. Next base: position 135,800 of record NZ_JAGPYS010000002.1, read on the forward strand.
GTGGGGACCTTGCCAATATCGGGCGCAATTACTGGGCATTCGAACCCATCGCGGCGTTCTCTTACGTAGACCCCGCAGGGCTCAATGCCGACATCAAGATGATGTACGACTTCAACTTGCGTAACTCAGACACCGACTATCGATCGGGCCAGGAACTGCACGCAGACTATTCCCTAGGCTGGGGCGTCGGCCATGGCTGGGTACTGGGCGTCGGTGGCTACATCTATCGCCAGACAACCGATGATCGCCAAGACGACGACCGTGTGGAAAACAATAAAGGCCGAGCCTTTGCGATAGGTCCGGCAGTTAAATACAGCGGTTCATCCGAATGGTCCGTCACCGCAAAGTGGCAAAAGGAAAGTGACGTTCGCAACCGTCCCGAAGGCGAAGCGTACTGGATCAAACTTACCGTGCCACTTTGAGGAAACCCCGAACTGACTGTCGAACCTTGATCGCCGGACGGACCGCTATTAAATGGCGATGTGATCGTGGAGGTCGATGCCGGTACGTTCGGCCATGCGCAAGCGGTAAGCCTGGACAGCGGGCGGATACACGATACCGCGTACGATGGACATGCTGCGCAAGGTCGCAAACAGATGGACGTCATCTTCCGACAGCTCGCCATTCACTGCGTCCGGCGACTGGATGATTGGCTCCAGCGCCAGCAGATGACGGTTCAGCGTCGCGATATAGTTGGCGCTGGCCGCCAGTGATCCTTGAAGCTGCCGAGCATGGCCTCTTTGTTGCGCGTGAAATAGGCGCGTGCAGCCGGTGTGGAGAACTCTTCGAAACCGGCATTCGCCCACCGTGGAATAGCCAGGGAGTAGAGCGGGCCGGTCACTTCGCTGTTCCAGTCTGTCAGGGCCGGGTTGCTGGCGCCGGTCAGGACCCGGTCGCCGGACAAGCCATCGACATGGGCCACAATGTCCATGCTTTCGGCGATGTAGCGCCCGTCGTGCTCCAGAATGGGGGCCATTTTCTTGCCGATCATCCGCTTTGGGGTGGCCTCATCGTCGTTCAGGAGAATGACGAGATCGAATGCGGTGTCCTTCAATCCGAAAATCGTGCGCGCTTTCACGCAGAAGGGGCAGTGATCGTAGACGTACAGCTTCACGGTGTTCGAACTCCAGACAATAGGGCCTCGCGACAAAGGCACTGGGCAATGGGGACGCAAGGCAGGCCCGGACCAGGCGGACAACCTGCTCGAAGGCAGTCGTCAGCAATGATTCAGTTTGAATAAGCGGCAAAAAAGATGATGTCGGGTTTGCCGATCATCAAATGTTCGGCGTCGCGCTCGAAGGCGTGGAAGTGCGGTTGAGTCAGATGCAGGTCGAACGCCTCGCGGTCTGCATAAATTTCATGGAAGACCACATAGCTCTCATCATCTTCAGGAACGAGAACATTGAAGGCCACGCAGCCCGTTTCCTGGCTCAGCGAGCCTTCGGCGTCTGCTGCTGCCACTCGCAGGCACGCGGCGCGCGCACCGGGATGCAATGCAATTTTGGCGATGACGACAAAGGTAGATAACGACATTGGGTTTTCCATTAAAAAGAATCAGACGATCGACAGGATGTCGCGTGTTGCCCTGCGTGGTTTTTGAGGCCAGTTATTGGCACCTGCGCGTCCCACAGTCACCAGCATCACGGGAACTTCACGGTCCCCCAGATTGAACGCCGCGGCGACGCCTGCCTGGTCAAAGCCGATCATTGGCGTAGACGCCAGACCTTTTTCAGTGGCGACCATCATCAGCGTCATGGCTGCCAGAGAGGCTGACCGAACCGCCTCATCGCGTTGCATCCCAGGATTGTCCGCGTACATCCCCTCTACGGCCCCAACCCAACCTTTGAACGTCGCTTCGTCCAGGATTCCTGCGTCCACGGAAGGGCGCAACGAACCGGCGATGGTCTTGTGCGGGTCAAGTGTCCCGCAGACGATAAATGTTACGGCGGCGTCGACTACCTTTTCCTGGCTATAGGCCAGAGACAGTAATGTCGCTTTCGAAGCCTGGGTGTGCACGGCGATGAAGCGCCAGTTCTGCAGATTAAACGCGGAGGGTGCATGGCGTGTCAGGTCGATCAGGCCACTGATGTCCTGCTCCGATAAAACGTGAGTGGGATCATAACTGTGAGCCGAGAAGCGCGACTGGAGGGCCTGGGTGACAGTGACCATGAGTGTTCCTTGCCGTGGTTGAGCGAGGCACCACTCTATGTGCTGCATTGTTGAAAGAGAATGCCTGCCAATGAGACCATGGGTTTCATGAATGAGAGGGAAAACGTATGGATCTCAATGCGGTGCAGATGCTTGTCAGCGTCGTGCAGGCGGGCAGCATGACGGCTGGCTCCGACCGTCTGGGCGTGCCGTTACCCACGGCAAGCCGACGGATTCGCGCGCTGGAGCGGGCGCTGAACGTTCAGTTGCTGGAGCGCTCTGCCAGAGGCGTCAAGCTGACCGAAGCGGGGACACGGCTGTTTGAGCATGCCACTCGCGGCCTGGAACTGATCCAGGAAGGCGAAGACGCCGTCATGAGCGATCAAGCCCATGTTCAGGGGAAGCTGCGTCTTTCAGTGCCGCCCTCATTCTCGCCCTGGTGGCAGCTTGTTACTGACTTTCAGAATGAGCATCCCGATATCCGCGTTCATCTGCTGTCGACGGAGCGTCGTGTTCACCCGGTCGAGGACGGCATCGACGTGGCGCTTCGCGTCGGGGAGGTGGAACACGAAGCACTGATCGCACGGCATCTGCTCGATTATCGCCATGTGCTGGTCGCCAGCCCCCGGTTTATCGCGACCCACGGCCGGCCGATGACGCCGGAAGATCTAAGCCGTTTTCCCTGTGCGACGTGGAGCCTCGGCACCAATACCAACAGAACATGGCGATTTGCAGGTACCTCTGTAGCGCCAAACACAGTGCTGTCGACGAACGACAGCATGCATTTACTGCACAGTGTATTGGCCGGCGAGGTGATTACCGAACTCCCGCCCTTCATCGTAAAGGACGCCATTGGACGCGGCTTGTTAGTGCCGCTGCTATCGGAATGTCCGTTGCCGTCAGCGCCCTTGAATCTTCTCTATCCTGCCCATCGTCATCCTTCTGCCGTGGTGCGCACTTACCTTGAATACTGTCGCCGAAAAATCCCGTGGCTGGTGGAGGCTTGTACGGCAGACGCAACGTAGCGCATTCAGCGGCCCCGGGACTTCAGATGACGGGAAAGCGCCAACCAAAGCGCAACGACCCCAGACGCAGCACGATACAAACCGAGGCGGCGAACCATGGCGTCCACGCCGAGCCTGCAACCAGTTGACTGAGCGCAACCTCGGCAGCGGCCCCTGCCAGCGCGGCAGAGGCGTAGATCTCCCGTTGCAAAATCGTGGGCACGCGGGACAGCAACACATCCCTGAGCACCCCACCTCCCACAGCGCTGACCACGCCCAACGCAATGGCGACCTCGGCCCCCGCACCCACGGCCAGGGCTTTTTTTGCTCCCGCTACTGCGAATAGCCCCAGGCCGATGGCATCGAAGAGTTGCACCGGTGACCTTAGCCGATTCGCCGCCGGATCCGCCCATATCACCCAGGCCGCAGCCACCAGGGATACCCCCAGGTAGCGCCAGTTCGTCAGGCCCGCAGGCGGCAGTGTGCCCAGACACAGATCGCGGACAATTCCCCCTCCGCAGGCGACGACGAAGGTGATGGTGGCGATACCGAACAGGTCCAGTCGCTGCTGACGCGCCGCCACTGCGCCGCTGACGCCAAACGCAAACGTCCCCAGCAAATCGAGCAGTGTGTAGATCCAGTCACTGTGCATCGTGGGTTTACTCGGTGCCTGCGAACCAGGCGAATGACGCACAGAGCATGGTTTCCAGACCGGTGCGCAAGGTAGGGTGCAGCAACGGCGCAAATTTGGGCGAATGGTTGCTTGGAATGCGGTTGATCTGGTTATGCGCCTTGGCTTGAGCGTAGATCTCCGGGTCCGTACAGCCGACAAACCAGAAAACGTACGGCACTTTCCAGGTGCGGCCGAAAACGCTGAAGTCCTCGCTGGCCGCGGCGGGCGCGGTTTCAAATGCGCGCTCGCCAAACCAGTCACCGAATGCGTAAGCCAGACGCTCGGACGCCTCGGCATCGTTGACGGTCAACGGGTAGCGATTGAGCGTGGTGAATTCAGGCATGCGGGGCGCGTTGGAGGCCGAGCATTCGGCGCAGCAAATGCGCTTGATTGCCCCCAGCATGTGCTCGCGCACGCCCTCATCGTAGGTGCGCATGTTCAGCTTGAGGGTGGCGTCATCGGGGATGATGTTTTCCTTGGTGCCTGCCTGCAACGAGCCTACGGTCAGCACGGCGTGCTCCAGCGGAGATATTTCTCGCGAGACAATGGTCTGCAGGCGCAGCACGGTGGATGCCGCCATGATGACCGGATCAATCGACGTCTGTGGCTGCGAGCCGTGGGAGCCCTGGCCGAATAGCTTGATCTTAAAGCTGTCACCGGCCGACAGGATGGTGCCACTGCGGTGGCCGACTGTCCCGGCCGGCCCGACCATCACGTGCTGGCCCAAAATGATGTCGGGTTTGGGGAAGCGTTCGAGCATGCCGTCATCGATCATGTTCTGTGCCCCGGCCCCCACCTCTTCGCCGGGCTGGAAAACGGCTAACAGTGTGCCTTGCCAAGTGTCGCGGTGCTCGGCGAGTACCCGCGCCGCGCCCATCAGCCACGTGACGTGCATGTCATGTCCACAGGAGTGGCAAACGGGCACCTCCACGCCGTCTTCGTTTTGGCTGACCACATCGGCGGCGTAGGGCAGACCGGTGGCTTCGGCCATGGGCAGTGCGTCCATGTCCGCGCGCAGCATGACTACCGGACCATCGCCGTTGCGCATCACGCCGACCACCCCGGTCACACCGATTTCACGTGTAACCTCGTAGCCATAGCGCTCCAGGTAGTCGCCGGCGATTTTCGCAGTGCGGTACTCGCACATCGACAATTCCGGGTGGCGATGCAGGTCTTTGTAGATAGCCTCAAGCTCCGGCAGCAGGGCATCGAGATCGGGAATCAACTTTTTCAGGGACGACATGGGTTACTCCTTATAAAAAGAGGGCAAAAGATGTGGGTAGATTTAGTGCGTTATGATAGTGGCAGGAGGCTGTTCACCAGCTTGGAAAGCAGTGCGTCCAGCGTTTCACGCTCCTGTGGCGAAAGGCTGCCGATCAGGCGCTTTTCAAGGTCGGCACCCACGATCGAGGAGTCCTCGGCAATCTGGGCGCCCAGAGCAGTGGAACGCAGCCCGACGCTTCGGCGATCGACAGGGTGGGTATGGCGAGAAATCAGCGCACGCGATTCCAGCAGCGCCAGGGTTTTGGACAGCAGGGTCTTTTCAAGCATGGCGCGAGCCGACACTTCCTTGGGCGTAATGTCCGGGCACGCCTGAATCAGGCGAAGCACTCGCAGCCCACGAACATCCAGATCCCAATGATCGCGGTAAACGACGTTGGCGCGCTCCATCAGCAAGGCGCTCGCCATATCGAGTTTGAAGTTCAGAAAGTCGGAATACATGGACGGCTCCAGTTGGATTGCTGAAGCATAACAATATAGTTGAATGTTTCAACTATATTTTGCTGGCGGTCATCCAGACAGCGGACAACTATGGTTCGCTTGCCGTGCTACACACTTCACGAACGTTGCCTCTACGTTTGGCCTATTGCCGCGCGCTTCGGTTGATCTCAGGATTCAGCCTGCGCCCTTACGGAGTCGAATCATGTTCGCTGGTTTCGAGAAACAACAACGCCAGGTCAATGGCCTCACCATCAGCTATCGCATCAGCGGCAGTGGCCCTGCGCTGTTGCTGTTGCACGGCCACCCTCAGACCCACGTCATCTGGCACAAGGTCGCCGAGCAGCTGGCGACGGAATTCACCGTGGTCGCCGCTGACTTGCGTGGCTACGGCGACAGCGATAGGCCGGCTGCCGATGCTGAGCATTTGCATTATTCAAAGCGTGAGATGGCGCTCGACGCTGCCGAGTTGATGAAGTCCCTAGGCTTTGCGCAGTTCAGCGTGCTTGCCCATGACCGGGGGGCGAGGGTGGCCCATCGTCTGGCCCTCGATCATCCACATGCCGTCAAGCAGATGGTGTTGCTCGACATCGCGCCCACCCTGACGATGTACACGCAAACGGATGAAGCCTTTGCCCGCGCCTACTGGCACTGGTTCTTCCCCATTCGCCCGGCGCCATTGCCGGAGAGCCTGATCGAGGCCAATCCCGAACTCTTTTCTGCGCAGTGTGATGGGCAGCCGCAGCGCTGGCATGCAGCCGTTCACGGCAGAGGCGTTTGCCGAGTACCTGCGCTGCCTGCACATCCCCGGCAGCGCGCGGGGCATTTGCGAAGATTACCGCGCCTCGGCCGGCATCGATCTGGAACACGATCGTGCAGATATTGCTGCGGGTAATCAGCTGACGCTCCCATTGTTGGGGTTGTGGGGCGCCGAAGGCACCGTCGGGCGCTGTTTCGATCCGCTCAAGGAATGGCAGCAAGTAGCCACCGATGTACGCGGCAAGGCGTTGCCTTCAGGTCATTACATCGCTGAAGAAGTGCCGGAGCTACTGCTGGAAGAGGTGCTTGGGTTTTTTGCTGAACGCGTCTAGCCAAGCTCCATAAGTGGCGCAGCAACCGCCCGTTGATGCGATGTTATCCTCGCGGTTCCCACCGCCACGCATGCCATTTTGATGATCGACAAGAAAGGCTCCATGCCCCTCCCCGAAGACCTGCGGGTATTCCTCGCCGTGATCCGCAAGGCCGGTTTTGCAGCGGCCGCCGATGAGCTTGGCGTGTCGGCGGCATACGTCAGCAAACGTATTCAGATCCTCGAAAAAACCCTGGCGACCCGTTTGCTGCACCGCACCAGTGGCCGTATCACGTTGACCGACGATGGCGAGCGCGTAAAGGACTGGGCGGCGCGCATCCTGGGAGACTTTCAGCATCTGTCTGACGATCTGGTCGACGCCCATGACAACCCCCGTGGCCGGTTGCATATCTGCAGCACGTTCGGCTTTGGCCGCAATTACGTGGCACCCGCGCTGGCGTTGCTGGCCGACCGCTACCCGGAGCTGGAAATCCGCCTGGACCTGTTCGACCGGGTGGTAGATATCGTCAACGAAGGCTTCGATCTGGAAATCCGCGTGGGTGACGACATTCCCGGCCAGCACATCGGACGTCAGTTGGTTAGCAACCGACGTATTTTGTGCGCGGCGCCCGACTACCTCGAGCGTCGCGGAACGCCTGCGCAGCTGTGTGATCTTGAGCAGCATGAATGCCTCGTCCTCAAGGAGCGCGATAACGCCTTCGGGGTCTGGGTGCTGGAGCGTGACAGCTCGCAGGAAAGCGTGCGGGTCGGCGGCCCCTTGTCATCCAACAGCGGCGAGATCGTGTTGCAGTGGGCGTTGCATGTGATCTGGTCAACTGATTCCGGACACAGTTATAGAAGCTACGCCGCCATTTTTTTCCTGATCCACTGGCGTGCGGTATTCGTTGTAGCTGTGCAGCCTGACCTGGTTGGGGGCTGATACTTCAAATTGGCGGTCCAACAAATTCTCGGCAAATCGGGATTGCACGACGCTATGCCGATAAGGCCTTGGTCGACGCTGACAGCTTTGCAAACCCGCCTCGGCCATCAGACGACCAGCCAAAAACCTGCCAACCTGCTCACCCCGGGCTTTCAAGGCCGCTGACAAACTGCGAGCTCCCATTGATCGGCGACTTTGAGTGTGTAATTGAATCGCCTCGAACTTGAGCCGCTCTCTGTCGGGATCAACTCGATCTCGCTGCTTCAGATAGTCGTAATACCGGCCGCGGTTCATTCCAAACACACGGCACAAGTCAGTCACAGTAAAGCGCTCACTCAATTTCTCGATCAGAGTCACCGATCGAGGGAATCGGACATCAAGAGAGCGGTAGCCTTTTTTAGGATTTCCTTCTCGATTTCAAGCTTGCGAATTTTGGCATGCAGAGCTTGAATCTGTTGTTGTTCAGCGGTCATGGCATTAGCCGTTTCAGGCGTTACTCCCCCGCGCTCCTGCCTTAACTGCTCAACCCAGCGACGCAGTGCTGTTGCCCCGACACCCATAGCCTCGCAGGCCTGAGCGGTTGAATAATTGGCATCAAGAACAAGGCGGGCAGCCTCAAGTCTGAACTCGGTTGGAAACTGACGTTTTGACATCGGACACCTCATCGTTGAGCGGTAGGGTACCGCTCCTTTGGGTGTGTCCGGAATGATTAGGCCACATCAATGGGCGAGGGGTGTTGCTGCGTTCGATGTGGGATGTCAAACCGTTCCTCGATCAGGGCCGGCTGATTCAGGTGCTGCACGATTACGGGCAAAGCGCCAACGTGTGGGCGGTCTATCCCACGCGGCTTGCTCACTCGGGAAAGCTGAGGGCATGCGTCGAGTTTCTCCAAGCGCACTTCGCGCAGCTGTCGATCTGAACGTCGATTCTGGACAGGGCAGGGCGCACGGGATTGTGCGCCTGACCGTGCGGTTATCGAGATAGCCCTTCCATCACGACAACCACGGATTTGCGGCCAGATGCTCGCGTTCAAATGCCTGTATCTGCTCGCTGCGCTGCAGGTTGCTGCCAATGGCATCCAGCCCAAGCAACAGCGCGGTTTTGCGCAAGGTGTCGATCTGGAAGTGAACCACTTCATCCCCGTGCAGGAGAATTGTTTGTTGGTTCAGGTCGATGGTGATCCCGGACGTCTCCGGCTGCGCAACGATCTCGCCGATGCGTTGCACCGTAGCGGCCTCAAGGCTGATCAACAGCACACCGTTACGCTGGCAGTTGTCGTAAAAGATGCCGGCGAAGCTCGTGCCAATCAGCGCGCGAATGCCTCTCTGCCTGAGGCCCCAGACGGCATACTCCCGACTGGAACCGCAGCCGAAGTTCGGACCGACCACCATGAAGCGCGCACGCTGCCAGGCGGGTTTATTGAGCACGAATGCAGGGTCTGGCTGCCCTGACGGCAAAAAGCGCACGTCGTGAAACAGCCCGTGCTCCAGCCCGCTGCGGTCAATCCCCTTGAGGAATTGCTTGGGCATGATCACGTCGGTGTCGATATTGGCCGCCAGCATCGGCGCAGCGGTGCCGGTCACGCAGGTGAAGGGATTCATGCTCATACGCGTTCCCCTGATGGCCGAACATCCGTCAGATGCCCGCTGATTGCAGCGGCTGCCACCATTGCCGGGCTCATCAAGTGGGTGCGTGCACCGGCACCCTGACGGCCTTCGAAATTGCGATTGGTACTCGATGCACAGCGGTCTCCCGGGGCGAGTACATCATCGTTCATGGCCAGGCACATGGAACAGCCCGATTGGCGCCACTCGAAGCCGGCGTCCCGAAAAATGGCTGCCAGGCCCTCAGCTTCAGCCTGGTCGCGAACGGCGGTGGAGCCCGGCACGACCATGGCGCGCACGTGCGTTGCCACTTGCCTGCCGCGAATCACACTGGCTGCATCGCGCAGGTCTTCGATACGGGCATTGGTGCAGGAGCCGATAAACGCGTGGCTGATGACGATTTCATCCAAAGGCTCGCCGGGCTTAAGGCCCATGTAGGTCAGGGCGCGCTGCATGTCCGCGCGCAGGATGAGATCACTGACCTGCTGCGGGTCCGGAACCCGGGCATCAATGGCAGCCACCTGATCGGGACTTATGCCCCATGTGAGCATCGGGAGGAGGGTACTGACGTCGAGCGTCACCTCATGGTCGAACACGGCGCCCGGGTCGCTCCGCAAGTGGCGCCATCGTTCGACCGCACGCTGCCATTGCTCGCCTTTGGGTGCGCGCGGCCTGCCTTCCAGGTAGTCGAAGACTTTCTGGTCAGGTGCCATGAATGCGCCACGAGCGCCGGCTTCGACGGCCATGTTGCAAATGGTCATTCGCGCCTCGACGCTCAGGGCATCGATGGTCGCTCCGGCAAACTCGATGGCAAAACCCGTGGCACCGGACGCGCCGATCTGACCGATCAGGGCCATGATGACGTCCTTGGATGTCATGCCAGGCGACAAGGCACCCACGACGCTGATTCGCATGGTTTTCAAGCGTTTGTAGACGAGTGTCTGCGAAGCCAGCAGATGCTCTATTTCAGAGGTGCCGATGCCGAAGCCGAAGGCACCCAGTGCACCGTAAGTAGTGGTGTGGCTGTCGCCTGCGGCAATGACCATCCCGGGGAGAATGAACCCCTGTTCGGGGGCGACGACGTGCTCGATACCCTGGCGCTTATCAAGAATGTCCAACAGCTCGATCCCGAAGTCCTGACAGTTCTCGGCCAGATAAGAAACTTGCCGCGCACCACCCGCATCGGGCATGACGGCGGTCCGTTCAGGAGCGGTCCGGTTGACGTGATCGACCACCGCCAGCGCCGCCCCGGGACGCCATACCTTTCGCCCGGCTTCGCGCAAGCCGCTGAACGCCTGCGGGCTGGTGTATTCGTTGATGACCTGACGATCGATGTACAACAGGACATGACCCTGGTCGTCCAGCGAGCACACCGTGTGCGCATCAATGTGCTTTTGGTAGAGGGTTTTGGGGCTGCTCATAATGAACTCTCGGATGGGGGACACTCGCGGGGACACTTCCAACAGGATAGGGACCGGGGTAATACCATCAAGAGCCGCTTCGGAATCCATGGATCTACGATGCGTGTGTGACTGACGAGACCTCCTGGATCCGCAAAAGAGATGAGCGGCCAGTTGAATGATTGCGCAATCAGTATAGTATTTTCACCATCGGGACGTGAGCCGCGAGGAGCGCTCCCTTTTTTTAGCTGGACATGATTGCGCAATCATTACGCCGCCGACGTCCCGTGAAAGGTCCGCCGAGCCGCGTACGACACATCACAATAAGGAAAATAAAAGTGATCCCGACCGACCCTGAAGTGAGGACGAAAGTCCGCTACCTCATCCTCGTGATGATTTTCATCGTGACGGTGTTCAACTACGTTGACCGTGCCACCTTGTCGATTGCCGCCCCCGCAATGCGTGCGGATCTGGGTTTCGACGCGGTGACCATGGGCATTGCCTTCTCCGCCTTCGGCTGGGCCTACACCAGCATGCAGATCCCCGGCGGCATCATTCTCGACCGGTATGGCTCCCGCGCGGTGCTCGGGCTGAGCCTGATTGTCTGGTCGGCGCTGACCTATCTGCAGGGCTACGTCGACATGTTCAGCTCGGCGTTCCTGGTGCTGTTCGTGCTGCGCTTCCTGATGGGTGTCGCTGAATCCCCGGCGTTTCCGGCCAACAATCGCCTGACCGTCATGTGGTTTCCGCGCCATGAACGGGGCCTGGCGACGGCTGTGTTCCAGTCTGCGCAATATTTCGCCCTCGCCGTTTTCACGCCGTTGATGGTCCTGCTCCTCAACAGCTTCGGCTGGCAGCATGTGTTTTTCTGGACAGGCGGGGCAGGGATCCTGATTGGTCTGCTCTGGTTCAAGATGGTCCGTGAGCCCCGCCGGGACAAGCGCGCCAACCAGGCGGAGATCGACTACATCGAGGCGGGCGGCGGGTTACCCAACATGGGGGACGTGAAGACCCCTTTCAGCTGGAAGCGCGTTCGCGCGATCGGCGGCAACCGGATGATGCTGGGCGTGTATCTGGGCCAGTTCTGCCTGACGTCAATCACCTGGTTCTTCCTGACCTGGTTCCCGACCTATCTGATTGAAGCCAAAGGCATGACCATGCTCAAAGTAGGCCTGGTCGCCGCCATCCCGCCGATCGCCGGCTGCCTGGGCGGCATGATCGGTGGCGTCTGGTCGGACTGGATGCTGAAGAGGGGCTTCAGCCTCACGGCGGCACGCAAGACCCCGATCATCTCCGGGCTGCTGCTGTCCAGCAGCATCGTCATTGCCAACTACACCCAGTCTGTCGCGCTGGTCATCGCGGTGATGTCGCTGGCGTTTTTTGCCAAGGGCGTCGGCAATCTCGGTTGGTGCATCGTCGGAGATGTCTCGCCCAAACGCGCTATGGGCATCAGCGGCGCGATGTTCAACTTCTGCGGCAACATCGCCAGCATCGTGACCCCCGTCGCCATCGGCGTACTGGTCAACCAGATGGGATCGTTTGATTCGGCCCTTGTTTATGTTGCAGCGATGGGCCTGCTCGGGGCGTTCGCGTACCTCGTCATCGTCGGGCCGTTAAAAAGACTGGAAATCGACGACTTGGACGACCACGCGGTAGCACCGATTGTCGACGGCCCCGCAAAACCCGATCTCGCGAATTCTCGCGCCTGAATACCTCACCAGACCTCTCTTCAAGACCAAGGAGCGCACCATGCCCGTAGAACAACAAAGCACCATGTCTTCCGACGATGACCAGATTGCCTGGGTAAAAGTGTCGTCGGTGTTTCTGCCTCTGGCCAACCCGATCAGCGACGCCAAGGTGCTGACCGGCCGGCAGAAGCCGATGACTGAAATCGCCATTCTGGTGGCCGAGATCGAAACCCGGGACGGCCATCGTGGCCTGGGCTTCAGTTATTCCAAACGTGCCGGAGGCCCGGGCCAGTTTGCCCATGCCAAAGAGATTGCGCCTGCGTTGATCGACGAAAACCCCAGCGACATCGCCAAGCTGTGGACCAAATTGTGCTGGGCAGGGGCGTCGGTGGGGCGCAGCGGTCTGTCGACTCAGGCCATCGGTGCCTTCGACGTTGCGTTGTGGGACCTGAAAGCCAAACGCGCCAACTTGTCGCTGGCCCGCTTGCTTGGCGCTCATCGGGATTCGGTGCGCTGCTACAACACATCAGGCGGCTTCCTGCACACGCCCCTGGAGCAGTTGCTGCACAACACCGATATGTCCCGCGAGAAGGGCATCGGCGGCATCAAGCTGAAAGTGGGTCAGCCCGATTGGGCGCTCGATCTGCACCGCGTCGCGACCGTGCGCAAACATCTGGGTGATGACTTCCCGTTGATGGTTGACGCCAATCAGCAGTGGGATCGCCCTACCGCGCAGCGCATGTGCCGGCGCTTCGAGGAGTTCAACCTGATCTGGATAGAGGAGCCGCTCGATTGCTACGACGCCGAAGGACACGCCGCGCTGGCTCAACAGTTTGATACACCGATCGCGACAGGCGAGATGCTCACCAGCGTTGCGGAACACGCTGAATTCATCAATAAGCGCGGCGCCGACTTTCTGATGCCGGACGCTCCACGCGTGGGTGGCATCACGCCGTACCTGCAAGTCGCGGCCATGGCCGAGCAGGCCGGGGTCATGCTGGCGCCGCATTTTGCCATGGAGTTGCACGTTCACCTGGCCGCCGCGTTCCCGACAGAGCCGTGGGTTGAGCATTTCGAATGGCTGGAGCCGTTGTTCAACGAGCGCCTGGAAACCCGCGACGGACGCATGCTGGTGCCAACCCGCCCGGGCCTCGGGCTGTCGTTGAGCGAGCAAACCAGAGCGTGGACCGCACAGGTCGCCGAGGCAGGTTCGCGCCCCTGATTGCAGCGGTTCAATCCTTGCGTACATGAGCGAGAGCGCCTGCGAACGCGGCGCCCTTGCCAGCCGATCTATAAGAATAAAACGAGGACTTTCATGTGGAACACGTCAACGCTGCAAGCGCAGCCAGTCCGGCTGTCGCCACCGTGGTGCGCAGCCGGGTGCGCTATTAGATTCTGGCAATGCTGTTCATCGTTACCGCCATCAACGTGGGGGATGGCGCCACGTTGTCCATCACCGGCTCTGCGCTGACCGAAGTGCTGGGGATTAATTCGGTCACGTTGGGCTACATGTTTTCCGCATTTGCCTGGGCGTATGTGCTCGGGCAATTACCGGGCGGCTGGTTGCTCGACAAGTTTGGTTCGGTGCGGGTCTATGGCGTGTCCCTGTTTCTCTGGTCCACCATCACGGTGGCCCAAGGCATGATCGGCTTTTTATCGGTTCCCATGGCGATCGGCACTTTGTTCGTGCTGCGGTTTTTGCTTGGCCTGATCGAGGCGCCGGTGTATCCCGCCAATAGCCGGATTGTCGCCGCCTGGTTTCCGCTGCAGGAGCGCGGGCTGGCGACGGAGATCTTCAACTCCTCGATGTACATGTCAGTGGTCCTGCTCGCGCCAGCGATGGGCATCGTCGCGCATCGGTATGGCTGGGAACACGTGTACTGGTTCATGGGTGGGCTGGGCATCATCGTCAGTCTGGTCTGGTTCAAACTTGGTCAAGCCACCGACGGAGCATCCGCGGGTCAACAGTGCAGAGCTTGCGCATCTTTGTGACGGCGATGCTCAAGTGGACATGGACAAACCCAAGACAAAAGGTGATTTCGTGCCGCGTTTTCGGACCTGAAAGTGCTGCTGAAAAGTCCGATGATGTGGTCGATTTATCTGGGCAAGTATTGCGATACCTCACTGCAGTACATCTTCCTGACCTGGTTTCCGGTGTACCTGGTCAAGGGCCGCGGGCTCAACATCATGGAGGCAGGCGCTATTGCGGCGATCCCGGGAATTTGTGGTTTGCTCGGTGCATTGTGCGGCGGGGCAGTGTGTGACTTTCTCCTGCGCAAGGGCTTTTCTCTCTCCGTGGCACGCAAGATTCCGCTGGTGTGCGGCATGACCATGGGCGCCACTCTGGTGTTCTGCAATTTCACAGAATCGATGTGGGTGGTGACGATCCTCATGTCCCTCGCGATCTTCGGCAAGGGCGTGGTAGCGGTGGACTGGACTCTGGTATCAGACACCTCGCCCAAGCAAATCACCGGCATGGCGGGCGGTCTGTTCAACATGTTCGGCAATCTATCGGGGATATTTACGCCGATTGTGATCGGCTACATCGTGCAGTCCACCGGCTCGTTCGAAGGCGCCATGTACGTCGTGGCGGCGCATGCGCTGGTTGGCGCGCTGGCGTTCCTCAGCATGGGCAGCCTGCGACGTCTGGAGTTGCAGCCGCGCTAGTTCAACGCGCGTGGGGCATACTGTTCCCACGCGCGTTGCCCACCGAGTCGCCTGGCGCAGCGCTGCATCGGGCAATCACGGTGCTCGACATTCCGGCTTCATTTCCCGCTCGAGCGAGCGAGCGAATATTTAACTGGGTGCTTGTGGTCCCAAGCTTTGTTAAATTCCCTTCGACACAGCGTGTCTCAGAGCTGAGCCAGCCCCCAGTGTTGAATCCGGAATCCTTCATGCCCAAAAAATCAGGCGGGCCTGCCCAGCAGGAACTGTCGTCCGTGCCGAGAAAGCCTTCCAGTCTCACGTTGATCGATGTTGCCAAAGTGGCGGGGGTGTCGCCCATGACCGTTTCACGGGCATTGCACCGACCTGATCTGGTGAGCGAGGACACCCGCGAAAAAGTGCGCGAAGCCGTGCGAAAAACCGGGTATGTGCCCAACATGCTGGCGGGCGGGCTGGCGAGCAACAAAAGCCGTCTGGTCGCGATCTTTTTGCCCACTATCGCCAACAGTATTTTTGCCGACACCGTTCAAGCCCTGATGGATCGGCTGACTCAAGCCGGTTATCAGACTCTTCTCGGGCTTACCGGGTACGACGCCGAGCAGGAAGAAAAGCTCCTGGAAGCGGTATTGGGGCGTCGGCCGGACGGCATCGTGCTGACCGGTACATTACACACTGCGTCCAGTCGTACCCGACTGGCGCAGGCGGGTATTCCGGTCGTGGAAGCATGGGACTTGAGTGAAGACCCTATCGACATGCTGGTGGGTTTCTCCCATGAACGGGTCGGGGAAGAAACGGCTCGGCATTTACTGCGAAAAGGCTACAGGCGCTTCTCCGTCGTGGCGATCAGCGACCCCCGGGGTCTGCGGCGGTGCAATAGCCTGATCGCCGAACTCAAAAGGCACGGCATCGCCGATGTACCCATGCAATTGCTCGCGCCTCCGGCGACGTTGCAAGTGGGACGGGAAGGGCTGGCTGGACTGCTCGAACGGGGCATCGATACTGACGTGGTCGTGTGCAGTTCGGACACAGTCGCGCAGGGGGTGCTGGCCGAGGCGGCGAGTCGTGGTCTTCAGGTCCCCAAGGGCCTGGCGGTCATGGGGTTTGGCGATCTGAGCAGCGCAGCTCAGGTGTATCCGGCGTTGTCGACGGTCAGCGTCAACGGCAGTCGCATCGGGTTGCAAGTAGCCCAAGCCTTGCTTGACCGGTTTCAAGACCACACATCCCCCAGCACGCGCATCCGTGTTGATACCGGTTTTGCTTTGATTGATCGCGCTAGTACTTGATGCGGTTGCTTGAACACTCACTCAGACCGGTATTTCGGTCGGCCTCCGCATCCCGCGATGGTAGGGCCTCTGCGCAGCGACACTTTTGTCCTGGGTGTGTAAAAACCTGTTCACGAATCCTTGCTACTTGCAACACTAAGCGGGTTATGAACGTTCCCCGCTTGAAAAGGCCAACGCACGGGGTGTGAGTCAGCGGAGCCTCTCGACACACCAGCCGATATTCGGCGCCGGCTATGAGCGGTTGTTGTCGGCTTTCTTGTGGGCATTCAGGCTCATCTTCAACGCCGTTTGCTGTTCATCCCGGCGCCCCAGCGTGTACATCGGTAGCGTGCGGCCCCGGGTGACGGCTAGCAGTTCCCACCCCAACTTTGAGCAACTGGTTGAGCAAGTCATCATCGTCCGTGGTCTGAATCTCGGTAGCGTCTTCGAAGCTCATGGAGCGCTCCTGTTGCAAATGGTTGCCGCTGCGAAGTGAACGGCGCGGGCTTGATCCGTTTTGGACTGCCCCCAAGAAGTTGGACACCAATCCGACCTAATGGGGGGTGTTCAAATGGCCAAGTATTCAGAGCAATTCAAGCTCACCGTCGTCAAAGCGTACCTTGCAGGCAACATCGGCTTTCGCAAGGTGGCCAGCCAGTTCTCGATCGATTTCAGCCTGCTTCGACGCTGGGTCGCCAATTACAAGAGCCATGGGCACACAGGCCATCGCAAGCTTGGGAACAGCAGCATTACAGTGACGGTCTAGCCCCGCGTGTTCCCACAAGAAGAAAGCCTGCTGCCATGCCCAAGAAGCCTTATCCCACCGAACCCGTAACCGCTGACGATACGCACAAGACACGCGACCAGTTAATGGCCGAGCTTGAATACCTGCGCATGGAGAACGCTTACCTAAAAAAGTTGGAAGAGTTGAAGGAGCAGCAACGACGGCAAAAGAAAAAGCCCTGATCGTCAAACAACTGAGGAACCGGTTTCCGATGTGCGCCCTTCTGACGCTGGCGGGCCTGGCGCGCAGCACGTTTTACTATCAGGCTCAGGTGCAATCCAGACCCGATCCAGATGCTGCTCTAAAGCAGGAGATAGAGCGGATTTATCACGAGGAGAGAGGTCTTTATGGAGCTCGGCGCATCACGGCGGTTATCCGCAACTCAGGCACGTTGGTCAACAAGAAGGTTGTGGAGCGATTGATGGCTGAATTGGGCCTGAGATCAGTTGTGCGACCCAAGAAGTACCGCTCCTATAAGGGCACCGTCGGGAAAATTGCGCCGAATTTGCTGNGTACAACGGTGAGATCGTGGCGTACGAAGTGTCTACCAGGCCGTGCTTTGAGCTGGTCACCAATATGTTGGACAAGGCTCTCCAGCAGTTGCAGGACGAGCCGAAGCTTGTGATGCACTCGGATCAGGGCTGGCAGTATCAACACGCGCAGTACCGTCAAAAGCTGGCGGTAAAGGGTGTAAAGCAAAGCATGTCGCGTAAGGGAAATTGCCTGGACAATGCCGCAATGGAAAGCTTCTTTGGTACGCTGAAGTCCGAGTTTTTCTATTTGAAACGATTTGAAAGCATAGAAGAGCTGAAGGCAGGTCTGGATGAGTACATCCGCTACTACAACAATGACCGCATCAAGCTGAAGCTAAACGGCTTGAGCCCCGTAAAATACAGGGCTCAGGCGGCGAGCTAAAACTGTCCAACTTTCGGGGGGCAGTCCACCAGCCGAAGTAAATAGGTAGCTGTCCATTGCCAATACCCCATAGGTCACGCCGCCTTCCACGACGCGTATTTCATAGTATTCACCTGCCGCACCGAGCGCGATGAACAGTGGCAGGTAATGCTCATCCGTAGGATGGGCGCGCTCAGCCGACGGCGCGTATTGCTTGTAGTCCAGCAGTTGGTCCAGGTCGCCCGAAGCCAGAGTCTTAGCAGTCTAGGCAGCGAAATCCTTGACGTACTGCGCACCATGAGGCATGGCACCGCGGAATTCGTACAGATTGTGAGTCAGGCTGCCCGAGGCCACGATCAGTACGTTCATGTCCCGCAGAGGTTTAAGCGCCTGGCCCAACTTACAGGCTTCGCGGGCATCAAGCGAAGCAGGCATTGAGACTTGCACCACTGGAATGTCTGCGTCAGGCGCCAGGTACAGCAATGGCACCCAAGCGCCGTGATCCAGTCCCCGACTGGCGTTCAGGCTGGACTTCCACCCTGAGGCATGGAGCATGTCCACGATCTTTTCCGCCAACGCCGGTGCACCTGGCGCTGGATATCGAATCTGGTACAGAGCGTCGGGAAAACCACCGAAATCATGAATGGTAGAAGGTGCGATGCTCCCGGTAACGCCAATCTCGCCGTGGGTCATCCAGTGTGGAGACAGGATGACGATGGCGTCGGGGCGCGGCAGTTCGCTACCGACCTCGGCAAGATGTTTACCAGCCAGACCGGGCTCGATTGCAAACATGGGAGCACCATGAGACACAAACAGCAGCGGGAAGGACGTGTTCAAGGGGCGTACTCCGTATTGAATTACTTCTTGAGCCAGGCGGGAGCAACCGAAGTCCCCAGGCCGGCACCGTAACCGAGATAGATATTGAAGCCTACCAGTGGCTCCAGATAACGCGCGTTGACTAACCCGCCCGCATCAATGGTGTTCCAGCCCATGCTGCGTGCGAGTGCTACCGCAGTCTGTTTGGCACGTTCACTATCGCTGGCGACGGATACGCTGCCTCGCTGGTTGTCGGCAAAAAGAGGGCCGTCGTCCAGCACCTGAGCGAACAGAGTGTTGAAGGCTTTGACAACCTGTGCGCCAGGCACTGCTTTGGCTATTTCTTCGGCGGCACTTGTCACATGACCAATGGTGAGCGACATGTAGTCAGCGCTCAGTGGGTTAGTGATGTCGATGACCACTTTGCCGCTTAAATCGCCCAGACTTTGGAGCGCAGAAGCTGCATCCGCAAATGCGGTTGCTACGATGACGGCGTCGCTGTCGCCCAATGCGTCGTTGGCGTCATAGGCGTTGACGTTGGTCAACGATGCGGCCACAGCCTTTGCCTTGTTCAGATCGCGACCAGTGATGCGGATAGCGTGACCAGCAGCACTGAGTTGTTTTGCGAATGCCGAGCCCATGTTGCCGGTACCGATTAATGTAATTTTCATAGCTACCTTAGGAGAGGTGGTTTGCCTTTTCGATGAGGTCAGTTTATAGCGTTGAATAATGAGATAACTATGGTTAATAGTTCCACTGAGCGAGACAATCATGGATCGCGCACTTGAGATGCTGGTGTTCTGCACCGTGGTCGACAAAGGGACCTTCGTTGGCGCGACGCACCCGCTGAACATGTCCAAGGCCGCCATTTCACACTATGTCAGCGGGCTCGAAGAAAGACTGGGTGCCCGATTGTTGCATCGCACCACGCGCCGACTTTCGCTGACGGATGAAGGACGGCAGTTCTACCATCAAGCAAAAGATGTATTGGCCATGATGGATGCGGCGGAAGAAGCCGTATCGTCTGCAGCGCCCGAGCCCGTCGGGGTGTTGCGAGTCAACGCACCGGTCAGCTTCGGCGTTTTGCACCTGGGCCCGATCTGGGCGGAATTCATGAAGGCCTATCCAAGGGGCGAACTGGATATCAGCCTCAATGACAGGCTGGTTGATCTGGTAGAAGGAGGGGTTTGATGCAGCAGTACGCATTGCTCGCATGGAAAGCTCCTCGTTGGTCGGGCGCCGTCTGGCTACGACGCGCATGTGCTTGTGTGCCTCGCCAGAGTATCTTCAACGACATCCTCCTTTAATGACCCTGACGGACCTCGGTACGCATCGTGTCGTCGCTGACACGAACTTCGCCAGTGGCAATGATTGGGAGTTTGACGGCCCGGCTGGACCTGAGAGCGTGCGCACGCGATCGGTCGTCCGGTGCAACAATGGCGACACATGTCATAGCATCATGTTGGCGGGGGGAGGTATTTCCTTGCAACCGAGCTTTATGGTGGCTAGGGATCTACGTGCTGGGCGGTTAGTGGAAGTTCTTCCCGAATATCGCTCTATCGAGCTTGGCGTCTACGTGGCTATCCATCGCGCAAGCATTTGCCTCCAAAGTTGCGAGCTCTGGTCAATTTTCCTCGCTGAGCGATTTGCGCATCCGGCATCGGATGTGTGACGTGGAGGCGTGAAAAAGCCCCGCCGATGAGGGAGAGAACCATCGGCGGGGCAGGAAGTCGTAGACGTTTCTGTCCAGGCAAATGCCCTCAAGCGTTGTTGAGAAAACGTCTGAGGTCGTTGGCGAACTTCTCGGGGTTCTTGAAAGCCAGAAAATGATCTCCGTGCTCGTCTTTCTTGTAGACGTGCAATACCGAGCCTGCGATCACCGAATTCATCCAGCGCTGGCTGTGCAGCCAGTCGCTGTATTCGCCAGTAAAGATCGCGGTGGGCACATCGACCTTGGTCCGGATCACATCGCGCCAGTCGTTGGTGGTGTGATCGAACAGCACCTGTGCGGTATAAGTCATGTCGTCCTTGATCACCGCCTGCGCGAGACTTAGGACGTTATGAAAATACGGCGATGACAGATCGACCGCTCTTTCAAGCACCCGAGTTGCGGAAATCAGCATGTTACTGGTGCCGCCGGTATATGAGGCGATCATGCGTTCCGGGGAAGTCGTGAAAGCTCCCGCCTCAAGGCGTTCCTCCTCGGTCCAGTCGGCGTGGCAGTAAATGGATGGCGCCTGGTCAATAATACTGAGGGTGCGAATGCGCTCGGTCCCGAACAAATCGATGTAGGCCCACATGACTGACGCCCCCATCGACCAACCGCAGTAGTCGGCCTGGTCCAGCCACAGATGCTCGGAAAACTCTTTCACGTCCATTGCATAGCGAGCAATACGGTTGCCAAAGCTTACCTTTTGCGACAAGCCCTGATTGCGTACGTCTAGCACGTAAACGTGGTAGTGCTTGCTTAACAACTGCATCAGGTGGAAGTACATCGCACCGTTGGCTGACCAGCCGGGAATAAATACTAACGGTCTGCCGCTCCCGGCCTCCCAGTAGCAGAGATCAACTGCGTCGCTTGTGGTAAAGCTGCCGATCTTGATGTCTGCGAAGTCTGATGCCCTGGAGGGCTGACCCGGAATGTCGTGGGGGAATTTAAAATCTTCGCTCAGTAAATCGCGAAGCGAAAGATGTTGTATTGGGTAATCCACAGAGTGCTCCTGGAGAAGGCTGAGATTGCGACATATGCCTTCCGGCATGTCAGACGATGTCGTCGACCACGCCGCCGTCGACCCGAAGCGAGGCGCCAGTGGTAGCGCTGGCTTGAGGAGAGCAGACGTAGACGACCATATTGGCGACTTCTTCGGTAGACGCAGCACGCTGGATAATTGAGCTGGGACGGTGCTCCATCACGAACTCTGCGGCCACTGATTCCAGTGACTTGCTACCACGCTGCACTTCGGCCTGCAGCATATCGGCCAGGCCGTCGGACAAAGTCGGCCCGGGCAGCACGCTGTTCACCGTGACGCCGCTGCCGGCGACCCGCTTTGCCAATCCTCGGGCCAGGCCCAGCTGCGCTGTTTTGGATACACCATAGTGGATCATGTCGGCAGGGATGTTGCGGGCCGATTCGGATGCAATGAACACCATCCGGCCCCACCCGTTATCTACCATGGCTGGCAATAACGCACGACTCAGGCGTACCCCGGACATCACGTTGGTTTGCCAGTATTGGTCCCACACCTCATCGTCGGTTTCAAAGAAGTCCTGAACGCCGTAGATGCCAGCGTTGTTGACCAGTACGTCGATCTTTCCCGCAGCGTCAGCCAAGGCAGCTGCGCCTTGTGCGGTGCCCAGATCGGCAGTGGCACCCATGACCAACGCCTCTGGTAATTCTGCTTTCAGACGTGCCACTGCGGCATCCACAGATTTGTCGCTGCGGCCGTTGATGATGACAGTGGCGCCGGATTCAGCCAGGCCTCTGGCTATGGCATAGCCAATACCGCCGGTGGAAGCGGTGACCAGTGCGCGTTTACCGTTTAGATCAATTTTCATGCTGATTCCTCAAGAGCAAGGATGAGAGGTTCGAGCCCTCTACCAAACTAGCCGACTCCTCCCAGCGTGGTCGCAGTCAAACGAACTCCAGCACGTATTGAACTGCCTTGCGTGGTTTCTGTGGCCAATTGGCCTCGCCGGCATAGCCGACGGTCACCATCATCACCGGAATTTCATCAGCTGACAGGCCGAAGGCGTCGGCGACCGCGCCTTGGTCAAAGCCAATCATGGGCGCCGACACCATACCGAGGTCAGTTGCAGCGAGCATCAGGGTCATAGCTGCTAGCGAACCGGAGCGAATGGCCTCGTCGCGTTGCAATGCGGGGTTTTTGCTGTACATGCCTTGGGCGGCACCTATCCACATGTCGAATACAGCCTCATCAAGGATACCGGCATCAACGGCGGGCTTGAGCGCGGCAGGCAGGGTGGCATGCGGCTTCAGGGTGCCGCACACGATAAAGGTGACCGCTGCGTCCACAACCTTCCGCTGACTGTAAGCCAGCGGCAACAGGCGCTCCTTGGCTTGCGCGCTACGCACAGCTACGAAGCGCCAGTTCTGCAGGTTGAAAGCCGACGGCGCGCGAGTCGCCAGATCGATAAGCTCGGCAATCTGCTGATCGGAAAGCTGGCGCGTGGGATCGTAGCTGTTGGCAGAAATCCGGTGTTTGATGGTTTCGACAATGGCAGACATCGTTATCTCTTTGAAAGCAGGTAAAGGGCTGACGGCGGCGCAGACCAGGATTGCATTCGGATCTGCGCAGGTCGCTGCTATCAGCGGCTGAAGCCGTCGAACGGCGTCATGTACACAGCACCGAACGGATCGAGACGCTTGCGAACTTCTGCGTCGGGCGTGCCGTATACCGTCAGGCTGGTGATGGTGCACAGCTGCAGGAAGCGCTCGCCGAAAGGTGCGAAGGTGGTATCGACGTGGCTGACTACAGCGTCGGCCCTGTAGCGCTCCAGAATATGCGCGGTGCTGTTGTCTTCATTGACGCTGTATTCGTAGATCAGGGTGCCGGGCTCCTTCTGGGTCTCAGGAACGATTTTGGCAATCAGGGCTTTGAATTCAGCGAATTCCTCAGGCTTTACCGAGAGGGTGAACAGGCAGGAAATATACGGATGCATAACAAGGTCTCTAGATGCTGATGCTGGATGTAGACGGGCAAGGCAATGCACCGCTCAAACGGCCGGTGCATTTATGTCATACAGACACGTCAGGACTTGTCAGGAGCACCGCCGAACAGCTTGCCGGCACCCGCCCAATCCGAGGGCGCGACATCTTCGAAAATGACGTAGATGTAATTGGCATCGGTACCCGTATTCTTGACGATGCTCTCGGTGATCTCTTCGGCAACCGCTTCCTTGGCGGCGTGCTCTTTACCTTCGAACCAGCTGACACGTACTACAGGCATGGGATTTTCCTCTTGAGTAAAATCAATGATGAAGTCGGCGGCCTTCCAGCCTTCGTTCTGACTTCACGCTCGCAGGCAAAAGGCAGATGTTCCAGCGAACAGACGTGGAGGCCAGGTCACTTTTAAGATAAATCCATGCTAATGTAGAAAGCGTTAGCGATAAACAGCCCATGACTCTCATCTGGGTAGATATATTGTCTGCAATGGTCGGTTCGTATGCTTCCTACAGACTCCCTCCAGGGTGTGCTCACCTTCGTCGCAGCTGCCAATGCACACAGTTTCACCGAGGCCGCCGAACGCCTTGGCATTTCCAAGTCAGCGGTTGGCAAATCCATTGCGCGTCTGGAGGAGCGTCTGGGCACTCAGCTTTTTCATCGCTCCACTCGACGTATCAGTCTGACCGCTGACGGCGAAGCGTATTTCTCTGCATGTTCTGCCGGCCTGGAAGAAATAATTACTGCTGAGCGGGGTTTGGGGCCGGGAGATCGCGAACCTTCAGGCCGGTTACGGGTTGATATGCCAGTGGCCTTCGGACGGCGAGTTGGGGCACCGTTGTTGTTTGAGATCGCAAAGAAATACCCAGCGCTGCAACTCAATATCACCTTTTCGGACCACTTGGTTGATCCCATCGAAGAAGGTATTGACCTACTGGTGCGCTTTGGCGAACCCAAGGATACCCATGGGCTGATTGCGCGCTTGCTTACACGTCAGCGCTGGGTCATCTGCGCGTCGCCAGGCTATCTGGCTCGGGCAGGAGAGCCACGAAGCCTCACAGAGTTGGCGACTCATCATTGCATCGTGGGCCATCGACGCGGTCAGCCCTTGAGCTGGCGCGTGAATCTAAACGGAGAAACTGTCCGCTACGCGCCACCCTCGACTCATCAGATCGGCGACGGTGAGGTCATGATCACCGGCGCTGTTGCCGGGATAGGGCTGTGCCAGATGCCGCGTAGCCTGCTGGAGGACGACATTGTTGCCGGCAGGCTGGTGGAAGTATTGCAGGACTTTGAGCCAGAGGCGGTGGATGTCCATGCCGTGTGGCCGAAGGTTTCACATTTGCGGCCCAAGGTCCGCTATGTGGTCGACGAACTGGTAAAGGTTTGCGAGGACTGGTCCTGACGACATGAATGCTTTCAACTATTCACGTTTCACGTTGACTTCCCGATGCCCGGAAGCAGTCCTGCCGCACGCGGCCCTTCTGTGCAGGTGGAGCATTTGCTGAATCATCAATGACACGCCATGGGAAATCACTGGCGAAGAGTAATCCATCGTAACTGTTACCTGCGCGTCGGTGGCAAGGGTACCAGTGAGCGAGGTGGTGGTTGATAAGGCCCTGGATGTACGTGTCAGGTTGCGCGAAAGCGCGCTATCAGGTGCGGGCCTAGTCGCTGAACAGTTCGAACATCAAATTGCGAAACCAGACGTTGGCCGGATCGCGGTTGAATCGCATGTGCCAGAACAGGTTGATAGCTATTTCGGGCAAGGGGAGCGGCAATGCCACCGTAGTCAGCCCGAACGGACCGGCGCAGCTAGTGGCAAAACGTTCGGGTACAGTGGCGATCAAATCGGTGTTTTGCAGTATATGGCCCACCGCAACAAAATGCGGCACTTCAAGGCGAATGTCGCGCACCAGCCCCGCACGCTGCATAAACGTGTCTATCTCTCCGTGCCCCGTATTCGCGGCCACAATGCGCACATGGCCGAATTTGCAGAAAAGCTCCTGAGTCATGGCGCTGCGCGTAATCGGGTGATCCTTTCGGCAAAGGCACACGTAGCGATGATGGAAAAGTCGGCGCTGATAAAATCCTGCCTGAAGGTCTGGCAACAAGCCTACTGCAAGGTCGACATCGCCATTGGCCATTCCCTCGGACAGCCCCGCATGGCTGCGTACGGTGCTGACCGAAACCCCGGGAGCGGCGGCCAATAACCGCCCGATCAGCCGCGGCATGAAGTAGATTTCCCCAATGTCAGTCATTGCCACCGTAATGCGTTTATGCGCGGTGGCAGGATCGAAGTGGTCATGCCGATTGAGGGCGCCATGCAGTGTCGCAATAGCATGGGATACCGGCTCTGCCAGTTGCACGGCATAGGGCGTCGGGTCCATCCCCAGGGAAGTCCTGACGAAGAGATCATCAGCGAGCACGCCGC
The DNA here is from genome assembly GCF_020312195.1 of Pseudomonas sp. P129. NCBI lineage: Bacteria > Pseudomonadati > Pseudomonadota > Gammaproteobacteria > Pseudomonadales > Pseudomonadaceae > Pseudomonas > Pseudomonas sp. P129. The sequence continues at coordinate 161,580 of NZ_JAGPYS010000002.1, forward strand.
GTAGACGCTTTAACGCATTACTCACTGCAGGCTGGGTCATGCCTAGATTTTCGGCGGCCTTGGACACGCTGCGATCGATGAGCAACTGATGAAAGACCACTAATAGATTGAGATCCAGTTCGCGTAGCCGCATGAGAGTTGCCTCGAAATTAATGGGAAAACGCGTCGGGGTCCTATTCACAGTGGTGATAGTGTGTATGGAGTTCGCGGCATTTATCAATGGGTTGTGAATAGTCATGATCGGGCTATTCCAGAAACAACACATAAGGTTTTGCCATGAGTAGTCCCGATCCGAAACTCCAGGTCAGTATCGTTGGCGGAGGTATCGCTGGCGTCGCGCTGGCACTGGAGTTGTGCTGCCATTCCCATCTTGATGTTCAACTCTTTGAAGCCGCACCGGCGTTTGGAGAAGTAGGCGCAGGTGTTTCCTTCGGTGCCAATGCCGTAAGAGCTATCGAAGGGCTTGGACTAGGTAAGCCATACAAGCTCATCGCAGATCGCACTGCGGCGCCATGGCAAGACATATGGTTCGAATGGCGTCGCGGAGAAGATGCAGGGTATCTGGGCGCCAGTGTAGCCGAAGGTGTGGGCCAATCATCTGTTCACCGCGCCGACTTCCTGGACGCGTTAGCTACGCGTCTGCCAACGGGCGTCGCGAACTTTGACAAGCGTGCTACGCGGGTTGAGGAGCAGGACGAGCGTGTCCGTGTCCACTTCGCAGATGGTACCGCCCATGAATGCGACTTGCTGATCGCGGCTGACGGTATCAAATCCAGTATTCGTGACTACGTGCTTGAGGGGCTTGCCCAGCCCTTGGCCGCCCCCCGGTTCAGTGGTACCTGCGCCTACCGCGGGATGATCGACAGTGAGCAACTTCGGGCTGCCTACCAGGCCGCTGACATCGACGAACACTTGATCAACGTCCCGCAAATGTACCTCGGCCTGGATGCACATATCCTGACCTTCCCGGTCAAACAGGGCAGATTGATCAACGTGGTCGCGTTCATCTCGGATCGTAGCGTTGCCAACCCTGTCTGGCCACAAGACATGCCCTGGGTGAAAAATACCTCTCAACAAGAGATGCTCGAATCCTTTGCCCATTGGGGCGATGCCGTGCGCGTGCTGCTCGAATGTATTCCGCAACCCACTCTTTGGGCGCTTCACGAACTCGATGAACTGCCCTGCTATGTGCATGGCCGCGTTGGGCTGATAGGTGATGCCGCGCACGCAATGCTTCCTCATCAGGGTGCCGGAGCGGGCCAGGGTCTGGAAGACGCCTGGCTTTTGGCGCAACTGCTGGCGGATCCCCGTGTGACACAGGCGAGTCCGACTGAGGTTCTGAAAGTGTACGACGAGATCCGCCGCCCACGGGCCTGTCGCGTGCAACGCACTTCCCGCGAAGCCGGCGAACTCTACGAATATCGGGACCAGGAGGCGAAAGACAACGAAGCGCTGCTCTCAACAACGCTGGCAAGCCGTTTCGATTGGCTTTGGAGCCACGATATGGCCGTCGACCTGGCCGACGCTCACGTCCGGCTGGGATGGACCGTAGCAGCGTGACCTGATGGAGCAGCAGCGCCGCGCTGCTGCGTGCAATCAATAATAAAAAGGTGAAATCATGCCCCTGACAATTGCCAACTCACCAGAAGTCCAAGACCTGCTGCGGGACGCCGCGGGCTACAACAATCAGCAGGGCAGTCCACGAACCAAACTAATCGTGCTACGCCTGTTGCAGGAGACTACAAAGCTTATCGAAGAACTGGACATCAGTGACGACGAGTTCTGGGCCTGCGTCGAGTACGTCAATCGGCTAGGCAAAAACAACGAAGCGGGGTTACTGGTTGCGGGGCTTGGCGTCGAGCATTTTCTGGATCTGCTTCACGATGCCAGGCAGGCTGCAGTCAGCAAGGCGGGCGGCACGCCGCGCACGATTGAGGGCCCTCTGGACGTAGCGGGCGCGCCCCTGCGAGAGGGCTATGACCGTATGGACGACGGGAGCGAAGACGGCATTGCCACTCCGATGTTTCTGGATGGCCGAATCCTTGACCTTGAAGGCCGACCGATTGCGGGGGCATTGGTGGATCTATGGCAAGCCGACAGCAAGGGCAACTACTCCCATTTCGACCCTAGTCAATCCGAGTTCAATCTTCGCCGCAGGATCATAACCGACTCTCATGGCCGTTACCGTGTTCGCAGCATCGTATCCTCAGGCTATGGCTGCAACCCCGCCGGTCCTACGCAGGAATGTTTGAACCCGCTGGGTCGCCATGGCCAGCGTCCCGCGCACATGCACTTTTTCGTATCTGCTGCTGGATACGAGCACCTGACCACCCAGATCAACCTCTCCAACGATCCTATCTGTGGGACGACTTCGCCTATGCAACCCGTGACGGTTTGATTGGCGAAGTGCGCTTTGTCGAAGATCCGACGTTGGCCCCAGAGGACGACGTAGTCGGCCGTTTTGCACTGATGACCTTCGACTTCCATCTTCGTCCAGCTGCTACGGGAAAGGCACAGCACCGCAGTAACCGCCCGCGCGCCTTGCAGGAAGTTTGACGAATCCCTCCCACGCCACGAAAACAATAAAAGAGGATCAATACATGTCCATCAATGAACTCGAGCCTGTTGAAGTCACTGTCGCTGTACTGCGGGAAGCAGGGGCAGCATTGAAGTTGGAGCGCGCAAATCTAGGTGTACCTCGCGCTGACGAAGTTCGGGTACGTATCGTAGCCACTGGGGTCTGCCATACCGATATGGTGGTACGCGATCAGCTATTTCCTACACCGTTACCTATCGTCCTTGGGCATGAAGGCGCGGGTGTGGTGGAAGCCGTTGGCGCGTCAGTCACCACCGTTGCTCCGGGTGACCATGTGGTGATGACGTACATGTCCTGCGGCCTGTGCCCGCCATGCGAAACCGGGCATCCGGCGCACTGTTCGCACATGCATCCCCTGAACTTCGGTGGCGGTCGCCTTGATGGCAGCACCTCGACCTGTAGCTGTGAGGACAATGCGCCGCTCCATGATCACTTTTTTGGCCAGTCCTCGTTTTCGACCTATGTTGTGGCCAACGAGCGCAACGTTGTCAAAGTTTCGAAGAATGCTCCGCTGGAATTGTTAGGTCCATTGGGGTGCGGTATCCAGACAGGTGCAGGTTCGGTGCTCAAGGCGATGAAGGTCGAAGCAGGAGCCAGCTTCGTGGCCTTCGGTGCTGGTGCAGTTGGCCTCGCGGCCGTGATGGCGGCCAAGGTTGCCGGAGCAACCACCATCATCGCCGTCGACGTTACCCCCAGTCGCCTGACACTGGCGCTCGAAGTCGGCGCAACTCATGTCATCAACAGCCGCGAAGAAGACCCTGTACAGCGTATTCGCGAGATCACTAATGGCGGGGCGAACTATAGCCTCGAGTGCTCGGGCCGCGCGGACGTCCTGCGCCAAGCTATCGATGCAGTCACCACGCTGGGTACCTGCGGCATAGTCGGCGCCACGAAGATGGGCACAGAAGTCGCCTTCAACATCAATGACGTCATGATCCCTGGCAAACGCATCATGGGTATCGTGCAAGGAGACGTCGTCGCCAATGCATTCATTCCTACCCTGGTCGACCTGCATCTGCAAGGGCGTTTTCCGTTCGACAAACTCTGCCGCTTCTACTCGTTCGAGCAGATTAACGACGCGATGGCGGACAGCGAGAGCGGTATGACTATCAAGCCTATCCTGCGCATGCCTGTCTAGGCCCGCCAGCTCTGATTTTCACGACTAACAAAAAGGTATCAAGCATGAATGTTCAACTGCTGATCGATAACGTCAAACAACCCGCATCGGAAGGCAAAACTTATCAGCGCCATGATTCGCTGAGTGGCAAAACCGTAACAACTGGCGCTGCCGCCTCAGTAGCGGACGCGCTCACAATTGCCCGTTCCTCGCAGCAGGCTTTCGAACAGTGGTCGAAGGTTGGCCCTACCGAACGCCGCCGTCTTTTACTCGCAGCCGCGGACATGCTCATAAGCAAAATGCCTGAATTTTGTAGCGTAATGGCTGAGGAAATTGGTGCCTCGCAACTTTGGGCACAGTTCAATGTAGGGGCTTCGGCCAACCTTTTGCGCGAGGCCGCAGCGCTGACGACTCAGATCAAGGGCGAAACAATCCCGACCGACAAGCCTGGCACGCTGTCGATGACGCTGCGTCAGCCTGTAGGAACGGTGCTTAGCATTGTCCCATGGAACGGTCCGGTCATCCTCGGCGCTCGCGCCATCGCGTATCCGCTTGCGTGCGGCAATACGGTGATTTTCAAAGGATCAGAGAACAGCCCGAGAACTCACGAACTGCTCGCTGAGTCGTTCATTGAGGCCGGTTTGCCGGCTGGCGTGCTGAACTTCCTGGTCACGGCCCCTGAAGACGCGGCTGCGGTCACCGAAGCGTTGATCGCCCATGATACGGTCCGACGGGTGAACTTTACCGGTTCGACCCACGTCGGCCGCATGATTGCTCAGACCAGCGCCAAACACCTCAAGCGTTGCCTGCTGGAGCTTGGCGGCAAAGCGCCTTTTGTGGTGCTTGACGACGCGGATCTGGAAGGGGCGGTCAATGCGGCGATATTCGGCGCGTTCCTTTACCAGGGTCAGATCTGCATGTCGACCGAGCGCTTTGTAGTGGATGAAAGCATCGCAGATACCTTTGTCGAGAAATTCGCAGACCGCGTGCGCAAGCTGGAACAAGGTAATCCCGTCGATACTCCTTCATGCGTCATCGGCCCTGTGATCGCGCAGGGATCTGTTCAGCGGATCAACCAACTGCTCGATGATGCCATCGGTAAGGGTGCCAAAATCGTTGCAGGTGGCTTGGGTGATCAAGCTTTGATGAGGCCGACACTGGTCGACCGGGTCACGTCCGCAATGTCAATCTACGACGAAGAAACCTTCGGCCCCGTGACCACTATCGTACGCGTCAGAGGTGCAGAGCACGCCCTCCAGATCGCTAACGATAATGCGTATGGACTTTCCTCTGCCATTTTCAGCCGTAACGTGAGTCGCGCTTTGGATCTCGCCAGCCGCCTGGACGCAGGGTGCGTGCACATCAACGGCGCTACTGTACAGAACGAGCCACAAGCGCCCTACGGCGGTATGAAAAACAGCGGCTACGGCCGTTTCGACGGTAGTGCTGTGATCGACGAATTCACCGAAGTGAAATGGGTGACGGTCGAACCTGCCGATCAGCAGTATCCCTTCTGATTGCGCGTTGGATCCGCAGACCTTCAACTTCTTATGGTTGCGACAATGAATAATAAAAACGTCCGTAAGCTGATCAGCTATCTCGTTAGAACATCGCTCACCCTGGTTGGGGTCGCCTCGGCGGCCTTCCTGCCAAGTGCGCACGCTACAGAAGGAGGGGGGGTCCTCCTACCCCATGTGCGCTGAAAACTACCTGACGGGCGCCATGCCGCCCGCGGGCCTCTATGGGCAAGTGTTTGCCGAAAGTTATCGCGCCGACCGGTTGCTCGATAACAGTGGTGACAAGGCAGTTGACGATTTTCGTCTAAGCGCAGATGTTATTGCTCCCCGCCTGATCTGGGTCACGGGCCAAAAGCTGTTTGACGGTGATCTTGCTTTTCACCTGAATGTGCCGTTGGTGGACCTCAAGGTCGAGATCAATGGGCAGCATCAACGCAAGTCCGGTATGGGGGATATCATTTTTGGACCGGCCCTGGGGTATCACTACAGCCAAAACTTTCATGCGATATATGCGATAGACATTTTTGCTCCAACCGGTGAGTACGATCGTGGTGACCTGGCTAACATCGGCCGCAACTACTGGGCAATCGAGCCGATCGCGGGGTTCTCGTATGTTGACCCTGCCGGATTGAATGCTGACTTGAAGATGATGTATGACTTCAACCAGCGAAACCGGGACACCGATTATCGTTCTGGCCAGGAAGCACACGCCGACTATTCACTAGGATGGGGGCTGGGGAACGGTTGGATAGTCGGTGTCGGGGGGTACGTGTATCGGCAGACCACCGACGACCGTCAAGATGGAGACTCGGTCAGTAACGCCCGAGGACGCGCTTTTGCTATCGGCCCATCGATCAAGTACACCGGCACTTCGGGTTGGTTTTTGAAGGCTAAATGGCAGAAAGAGAGCGACGTCCGCAACCGTCCGGAAGGGGAGGCGTATTGGCTCAAGTTGACTATTCCGCTCTAAGTTACGGGCCCTGACCGAGGAGCTCGAGCGCGGCTCAGGACTTTACTGCGCCGTTATCATAAATGTCGCCACGTGCCCCAAGGCTTTGCGATGAGAGCGCAATTTGATACCCTCCGTCCCAGACATGGCGTTTGCGGACGCTCTGCGTAAGCGTTAACGTCTACCAACGCACACATGGGATGCCTTCATCCCTCTGTCGTGCGTGGGTAAAATGTCAAATTCCTCCCCGACCGTTCGGGTCGAAACCACTGTATTCGGATCTTCCTTGCTGCTGGGTATCTTACTCATTGCAGCCAATCTGCGCGCCCCCATCACCTCTTTGGGGCCTGTCCTGTCTCAGGTGCAAGAATATTTCGGGGTGAGCTCGACTGCATCCGGGTTGCTCAATGCGCTTCCTCTTCTGATATTCGCAGGTGTGTCTCCTTTGACCCCCTGGCTGACTCGCCGGCTTGGGCTTGAGCGTGCGCTGCTGGGCGCTCTTGTCCTTATTGCCTTGGGTTGCCTGGTTCCTTCCGCAGGCTGGTACGCTGGTCTATGGCTGGGGACGTTGAGCATCGGGGCTGGCATCGCCGTAGCCAACGTGCTCGTTGTGCCGCTGGTCAAATGTGACTTCCCTGGTCACGCAGCGCTGTGTGTCGGCCTTTATGCAGCGACGATGGCATTGATGGCCGCTTTGGCAAGCGGGATCGCAGCGCCACTGTCGGGCTTTTCGAATTATGGGTGGATGGTATCACTGGGCGTTTGGACCTTACTGGCTCTCATCGCGGTTGTCTGCTGGTGGCCTCATGCCAAAGCCGCGCATCCGCAGACTGCTGCCGTGGCCTCTGTCCGGCGTAACAGCGTCTGGTCCAGCGGCATCGCCTGGCAGGTGTCCATTTTCATGGCACTACAGACCATGACCTTCTACACCCTCATTGACTGGTTTCCAGCCATGGCGGCGTCGGGGGGCGTAAACGCTTCCCAGGCAGGTGCCTACTTGTTTGTCTACCAAGCTATCGCCGTGCTAGCAAACCTGGGAACCTCGGCAGCCATCAAACGCTTGGACGATCAGCGCGTGCCGGGAGGTATCTGTTCATTAACCATCGTCGTTGGTATCTCCGGCTTACTTCTGGCGCCATCATTTTCATTGGTCTGGCTAGCGTTCGCTGGAGTGGGGGCGGGTATGTCGATGGTGACTTGCCTCAGCCTGTTCGGTTTGCGTACGCGCGACCACCATCAGGCAAGCGCCCTGTCTGCCATGGCGCAGTGCGTGGGATACGGCCTCGGCGCCTGTGGACCTTTTCTGACAGGTTGGCTGCATGCACTAAGCGGCGGCTGGGAGCTCCCTTTAGTGACATTGGTTGCGGCTGCCTGCCTACAAGTCATTTTTGCTGTGTTGGCCGGACGTAACCGGTATGTAGGGGAATAGACGCGATCGGGGGCCACAGCGTGACGTCCGCCCTGAACCCCGCGACCCTGGTATCAGAAGAGCGACAGCTGACCCCCTCTGGTTATGAACTGCTCGTAAAATCGCCGCTTATGCGAGGGGAGCATTGACTGCATGCGAGGATTGGAATCAAGTCTCATCATCAAGGGGTTGTCGATATCGAATTCCGCCCATAGGGGCAACCCGGATTTATTGGGGTTGCCTGTTTTCACGAAGTTTTCCCAGTAACCTAACATCAGGTCTGAAACTCTCTTGTCTTTGTCGGAAAACACGCGAGCGGTTGGAACACTCAAATTGCCGAGTGCATAGGGCACTTCTGACGTATGAAATGCCCCCCACTGCTCGGTGCCTGGTTCGACGTGCGCGAACAGATACAGGTAGATCGGCTGACGACTCGATTGCGCTCGACCAGCGACCCAAAGCCAGGTGGACGCCAAGCCACGGTCACGGCGAATTTCCTTCGCGGTCGACCTCGGGTCGCTCGTTGCCTGAGTGCTGTATAAGGCATCGAGCTGATCCGTCATGCCGCCATACATCGCCCTTAATTCAGCGCGTAAGGCTGGCAGATCTTCAGGCGGAAGACTGAACGATGCGTCGGCGTTCATTCCAGCCAGAATCGGCGTGTCAGCGTACGAACCCACCGCATTGTTGTATGGGTCATGCGGGATCAGATCGCCGTCAATGACTGGCGCAAAACGAAGGAGGCCTGGGCCAAGGCTTTTTTCTGCCTTTCTTACCTGATCGGCCGGTAGCTCGCGCAACTCAGCGAGGGACGAAACCTTGGCGGCCTTGAGGAGTTGTTGCCCTATCGTTTCGGCTTCGGCCAATGACATCGGCGGTCGGCCCATACCCGGACCACTTTGTGGTATTACCTGGCAAACAGGTTTTTCGCTGCTGGGCTGGCGATCATATCGTGGATCGCCATGGAGCCCGCCGACTGGCCCGCAAGGGTAATCCTGTTCCCGTCTCCGCCAAGTGCAGCGGCGTTTTCTTTTACCCATTCCAGAGCAGCGATAACGTCGGCAAACCCGAAGTTACCGGAGCCTTGGCCTTGCTTGGTCAATTCCGGATGTGCAAGGAAACCGAAGACGCCAAGTCGGTAATTGATGTTAACGACGACGTCCCTAGATGCCATCGGCGCTCCATTGTAGATGGGCACAGAACCCGAGCCTGACGTAAATCCTCCACCAGGAATCCACACCATGATCGGCAGCGGCGTGCTGGAACGCTTGGAGGGGCGCCAAATATTGAGATAAAGACAGTCTTCGCTGACACCCTCAGGCACCATGTACTCGCTAGCATAGGGACCGAACCCACCGCTGATGTCTTGCCCGCAGCTTCTCGCGAATTGGGTGGCCGAACGCACGCCCTGCCAAGCTGGTACTGGCGACGGCATTCTCCATCTTTTCGATCCGACAGGAGCAGCCGCATAGGGAACACCCAGATAGCTGTCGACGCCGTCGGCGCTGGATCCGCTTAAGGTCCCTTAAGCGACGTGAATCGTAGTCCCATAGCTCGCGGCTCCGAACGACAGCATCCCTGCGGCCGCAATAAAGCAAGACAACTTTTTCCGGAGCATACATTTCCTTGAATAATGGTTGAAGGGCGACCCGCCCCTTCGTTGGCGATCCACCTCAAGCTACTGAAAGGACATTACTTGAACGCTGAACCAAGTGCTTCCAGGGGCGAACGTTGCCACCGCTGTCGGATCAGTGTGAACAGTCGTGTCGTAAGCTTGCTGACCTTATTGTGGTTAGCACGTCGCTAACATCGCTACATCGCAATGTGATCATGAAGATCGACCCCGCTAAGCTCGGCCATCCGCATCCGATAAGCCTCGACTGCAGGCGGATAGACTATGCCCCGCACGATTGACATGCTCCGCAACGTCGCAAAAAGATGAATATCGTCCTTCGAAAGCTCGCCGTTCACCGCATCCGGGGATTGAATCAAAGGCTCAAGCGCCAGCAGATGGCGGTTAAGGTTGGCGATATAGTCGGCGCTGGCATCCAGATGCTCTTCGAACCGTCCGATAATTCGCTCTTTGTTTCTGGTGAAGTACGCCCGCGCAGCCGGGGTAGAGAACTCTCCAAAGTCTGCGGCCGCCCAACGGGGGAGCGCCAGCGGAAAGAGTGAATCGGCGGCAGCATTGTTCCAGTGAGCCACTGACTGGTTACCAGGGCCAGACAACAACCTGGTGCCAGACATGCCATCAACATGCGCCACGATATCCATGCTCTCGGCCAGGTAGCCGTCAGCATCCTGAAGGATGGGCGCCATTTTTTTGCCAATCATACGAATAGGCGTAGCCTCGTCGTCGTTCAGGAGAATGACTAGATCGAACGCTATCTGCCTCAACCCGAAAATCATCCGGGCTTTGACGCAAAACGGGCAGTGATCGTACACATAGAGCTTAATCATGTTTGAGTTCCAGGTTGTAAACGAGATCGACAGCGGCTTACCGTGCACCAGTCTGAGTGCGGGCCGAAGCGTGTAAACCCGGGCCGCTACTATGCCATGTGCAGCATCACGCACCAGACTTGAATCCGCGTATTGCATGAAGAAAGATTGGCTGCATGCGACTCCCGTGCCATTGGAAGGCGCGCTGAGGGCGGGCGCCTATGGACAGCACGGTGTTGCCGTTTACTAGGACAGCCGTCCGCACAGGGGATTATCCGTAAGACGAAACAACACTCTAACGGCCGCATGATTGAAAGGGAATGTATACTCATGAGACATTGCCTTTCAGAATGAGAGGAGCTTTCCATGGATCTCAATGCGTTGCAGATGCTGGTTACGATCGTCCAGGCTGGGAGTATGACCGCAGGCGCTGAACGTTTGGGGGGGCCGCTACCTACTGTAAGTAGGAGAATCCGCGCGCTTGAGCAGACACTCGCAGTTGAATTGCTCGAGCGCTCGGCCAAGGGTGTAAAGCTCACCGAAGCTGGGACACGTCTTTTCGAGCATGCGAGCCGAGGCCTGGAGCTGTTGCAGGAAGGGCGCGACGCCTTGGAAAGCGATTAGGCCCATATCAAAGGGAAGTTGCGGCTTTCAGTTCCTCCATCGTTTTCGCCCTGGTGGCAGCTGATGTCGGATTTTCAAAAAGATCATCTCGATATCCGTGTTCACCTTCTCTCGACAGAGCGCCGGGTTCACCCTGTGGAGGATGGCGTAGACGTGGCGCTTCGTGTGGGCAGAGTGGAACACGAATCGTTGGTTGCAAGACACCTGCTTGACTATCGCCATATCTTGGTCGCAAGTCCGCGCCTGCTCGCGTCGCACGGGACGCCGAAGAACCCGTATCACCTAAACCGGTTCCCCTGTGCGACATGGACTTTGGGAACAAACATGACCGGGACGTGGCGATTTCCAGGCGTAATCTTGGAGCCCAACGTAGTGCTGTCAACGAATGACAGCATGCATCTGTTGCACAGTGCAGTGGCAGGGAATGTAGTCACCGAGTTGCCCCCTTTTATAGTCAAGGACGCCATCAAACAAGGGCTACTTGTGCCTCTGCTTCCGGACCATGTGCTGCCTGAGTTTTCCTTGAACCTTCTATATCCGGCGCATTGCCATCCTTCTGCCGTAGTGCGCACTTATGTTGAGTATTGTCGCCGGCGTCTGCCATGTCTGCTGGACGCATGTAGTATTTCCCCAGGCACGAGTCGGTGATGCTATTTGCTGAAACCGGAATATGCGTATGTCGAGAAACGGATTGAAGTAAATCGGCAACACGTCGGTAGAGATGAGGCTGTGCGCATAGCCAAACGGAGGGGGTTGAACTGGTCTGATGCATTGAACATTTCAATCGGGCGCTATGATGGAGTGCTGAATGGAGTCAGCCGCAGCAGCTTCAACGCGTGACGCGAGCGGGCTGCCAGTGCTTGCCATAAGCTCCGCTCTTCATTGCTTGCACGTGGTCTGGGCCAGAATGTGAGCGGTGGAAGAGAGTGCTGCGGCAACGCAGCGATACGGTGTCCTTGGGGTCCGTTTCTGCGCCTTGATGAACCCTGCTGATCGCAGCTCGCAGCCGATTCGTGTAATACCTAGTTCATCTGCTGGAAAGCAGTCGAAGACATTGCTGCAGGACAGGGGATACGTCTCCGGCCCGGTAGCTCACAACGATTGGCGAAGTGGCGCTGCTGTCCGATAGAGGCGTGTAGCCGATGTCGTCGCGATGGAGCCTTTGAACCGAGGCGGGCACCAGCGTGATGCCGATGCCTGCAGCGACCAGGCCTATGGCGGTCTGCATTTCGTTCACCGTCTGAGCCACGCGAATCCGCAGCCCCTGTGCAGCGAAGATTCCGAGCACGTGATCTGCGTAGCTGGGACGGGGTGTGCCGGGATAGAGAACAAAAGGCTCGGCCGCCAGTTGTTTAAGCGTGGCTGGCCCGGACAGTAACGGGTGGCCCGCCGGCAGGGCGGCCACCAGCGGATCCTGGCGGAGGATCTCCTGTGTGATGGTCGGGTCGTCGAGCAGCATTCTTCCGAAGCCGATATCGATGCGCCCACTTTTCAAGGCCTCCAGCTGCTGCAGGGTGATCAACTCTGACAAGCCTAGTTCCAGATCACCGAAGCCCCGTAGCTGACGGATGAGCTCAGGTAGGGCCCCGTACAGAGTCGAAGGTGCAAAACCGATCCCGAGCCAGCGTTTCTCGCCCTCCGCGACGCGTCGAGTGTCATCCCCGATACGCGTCAGCTGTTCAAGTAACTGGCTGGAGTGCTCGTGGAAAAACCGGCCGGCTTCAGTCAGCCTTAGCGGTCTGGATCGCTCCAGCAACGCTACGCCTAGCTCATCTTCAAGTTGCTGTATCTGCCGGCTCAGCGGCGGCTGAGCGATATTCAATTGCTCGGCGGCACGGGTGAAGTTCAGGGTCTGGGCCAGCACCCGGAAGTAGCGTAAATGCCGAAGTTCCACGATACCTCCAGGGTATGAAACGAGACTTAATCAATATTGGACGTTCCGCTTCACCAGCGTCAACCTCTGCTCAAGAACAAACACAACGCAGACGGAACGCTCATGACTGCTATCACCATCGTACGCTTCGATACCCAAATCGTAGACCTTCCTACTATCAGGCCGCATAAGCTGGCGATGCATACGATGCACGGCCAGACCTTGGTCATCCTCCGGATTCAATCCAGCGACGGCATCGTCGGCGTCGGTGAGGCGACTACTATCGGCGGCTTGGCGTACGCTGGTGAGAGCCCGGAAAGCATCAAGACCAACCTCGATAAATGGTTCGCCCCCCTGTTGATTGGGCAAGATGCCAGTAGCCTCAACGCTGCCATGCAACGCGTTGATCGTGCCATTCGAGGCAACACATTCGCGCGCTCAGCAGTTGAAACGGCACTGCTCGATGCACAGGGCAAACGCCTGGGTTTGCCTGTGGCGGAGGTGCTCGGCGGACGAGTGCGCGATGGCGTGGAAGTGGCTTGGACGCTGGCCAGCGGTGATACCGGCCTGGACATTGAAGAAGCTGAACGCATGTTGGATATGCGTCGCCATCGCCACTTCAAGCTGAAAATCGGTGCTGGAGAGCCAGCTCGTGACATTGCACATGTTGCCGCTATCAAGCGCGCGCTAGGCGATCGGGCCAGCGTGCGAGTCGATATAAACCAGGCGTGGAGCGAAGCTGTGGCCGTACGGGCATGTCGACGGCTGGCCGATGCTGGGGTTGAGCTCATCGAGCAGCCTTTGTCCCGCTACGATTATCCGGGCATGGTGCGTCTTAGTGCCCACAGTCCCATTCCGCTGATGGCCGATGAAGCGATCGAATCAGTCCAAGACAGCTTTGCCTTGGCACAGATGGGTGCCGCTTCGATATTCGCTTTGAAAATCGCCAAGACAGGTGGGCCTCTGGCTGTCTTGCGGACTGCCGCCATCGCCGAAGCAGCAGGTATCGGGCTGTATGGCGGCACGATGCTCGAAGGCAGTGTTGGAACGCTGGCTGCCGCTCACGCTTTTGCGACGCTGGACAAGCTTGAGTGGCATACCGAGCTCTTCGGTCCACTCTTGTTGACCGAAGATATCCTGGTCGAGCCCCCGGTTTATCGTGACTTTCAGTTGATGGTCCCACGTACGCCTGGGCTCGGCATCGAACTGGACGAACATCGTCTTTCGCGCTTTGCGCGCCGCTGATCTGCCATAAAGAGGACACCCACGACATGCTTTTCCACGTACGCATGACCGTCAAACTCCCTGCTGATATGTCAGCGGAGAGGGCCGCTCAACTCAAGGCCGACGAAAAAGAACTCGCTCAGCGTCTGCAACGCGAAGGTACCTGGCGCCATCTCTGGCGGCTTGCCGGGCTCTACGCCAACGTCAGCGTCTTTGACGTGCAGGACAACCAGGCGCTGCACGACACCTTGATGCAGCTGCCGCTGTATCCCTACATGGAAATCGAGGTCACGCCGATGTGCCGACATCCATCTTCGATCCATACCGACGACCGTTGAGTCCACCTAATTTGAAGCACTGACATCGACAATAACAATGAGTATTGATGAGGGCACAAGCCATGACCGTTCGTATCTCGCAAACCGCTGAAGTACAGCAATTCCTGGAGAAAGCATCCGGCTTCGATCAGCCAACCGGAAGCCAGCGAATGAAAACCGTCGTCCATCGTGTTTTGAATGACTCGGTCAAGATCATCGAGGATTTGCAGATCACTTCGGAGGAGTTCTGGAAGGCTGTCAATTACCTGAATGATCTCGGCAGTCGTCAGGAAGCGGGGCTGGTAGCTGCAGGTCTGGGTCTGGAGCACTATCTGGACATGCTGATGGACGCTGAAGATGCTCAGGCCGGCCATGTCGGCGGCACCCCACGGACCATTGAAGGCCCCCTCTACGTTGCAGGTGCTCCTCTCTCGGAACACTTCGCTCGCCTGGACGACGGCCAGGATCCCGGCACCGTGTTATACATGACCGGTCAGGTGCGCGGTACTGACGGAAAGCCCTTGGCCGATGCGGTTGTCGATGTCTGGCACGCCAATACTAAAGGGACCTACTCCTATTTCGATCCTTCCCAATCCGAATTCAACCTCCGCCGCCGGATCCTGACCGATGCTGAAGGACGCTACCGCTTCCAGAGTATCGTGCCCTCGGGCTACGGCTGCTCGCCGGACGGGCCCACCCAGCAACTGCTTAACCAGTTGGGACGTCACGGCCAGCGTCCCGCGCACGTTCACTTCTTCATCTCTGCACCTGGATATCGTCACCTGACAACTCAGATCAATCTGGCGGGGGACAAGTACCTGCACGATGACTTCGCTTACGCGACCCGTGATGAGTTGATCGCTGAGATTCGTTTCAGCGACGATGCAAATGGCCCGCGCGCAGATATCGAGTTCAATTTCGTCCTTCAACCTTCTGCAGCTCCAAAAGACGAAAGTCGTCCTGAGCGCGCAAGGGCGCTGGAAGTCTGATTTACCGTTTCACCTGAAGCCACTGAGCCTCAGCAGCGACTGCTGTCGGAGGCTCAGTGGCTTCAGCCCGGCCTTGAATAAAACAACAAGAGAGGCGCGAACATGACCGTGTTACTGAGTGAGCGCAGTCAAATTTTCGACCGTGCGGATGCGTACACCGTGTCGGATTACGTCAACCAACATGTGGGCAGCCATCGCATCCGCCTGCCACCCAAAGGTCGCCCTGAAGCGAGCATCAGCCATCGTACGTTCTCCAGCCTGGACCTATGCCGCATCAGTTACGGCGCGCCGGTACGGGTTACATCTGCTGCGCTGGAAACCATCTATCATCTGCAAATTCTGCTTCAGGGACACTGCCGATCTGCCGCCCGGGGGAAGGAGCAGACATTCCGCGCTGGCGAGATTCTGCTAATCAACCCGGATGATCCAGTTGACCTGACGTACTCGGCAGACTGCGAGAAATTTATCGTCAAGGTACCGGTGAGGCTGTTGGAAAACGCTTGCCTAGAACAGCACTGGACGCTGCCGGCGCAGGGTATACGCTTCGCTGTCGAGCGCCACGAAGTGGGTGCGATGAGTGGTTTCGTCCAGTTGTTGGGATTGGTTTGTCACGAGGCCGAGAATGCGGCCCAAGGTGAGATTCAGTCTCTTTATGAGCGGATAGTCGCCAATAAGCTGTTAGCTCAGCTGACAAGCAACGTATTGAGAGTGCTACCACGACCTGATGAGAGCAGTGGTTTCGATCGCGTGCGGGAGTTCATTGAGGAACATCTGGTAGAGGACATCAGCGTCGAGCAGCTTATGGCGGTCGCCCGGGTCAGCGAGCGGTCTCTATACACGCTGTTCGAGCGACAGGTCGGGCTGTCCCCTAGAGACTATATGCGCCAGCGAAAGCTGGAACGGGTGCATGCGCAGCTGCGAGCGGCCACTGCCCGAAGCGTTACCGAAGTCGCGCTGAACCACGGATTTATCCATCTGGGACGCTTCTCCGAATCCTATCGTAAGCGCTTTGGCGAGCTGCCTTCACAGACCTGGCGGCGTCACCATCAGCATGTTGCGCCAGGCGGATAGTGAATTGCAGCGAGCGGATATTGGTGCCATGGAGGAACACGTAGGGTGAGGGGCCTGATACAAGAGCAACCGAGGGCCTCCCCATGATCAGCAATCTCGACAGACTCGCCCTTCAACTCAGCGAGTCCGTGCAGGAAGATCCCGCTACCGGGGTCTTCCGCTGCCGCCGCGATATCTTCACTGACACGAAACTGTTCGCGCTGGAGATGAAGCATATTTATGAAAGTAGTTGGGTCTACCTCGCGCATGAAAGCCAGGTACCTGAGATCAACGACTACTTCACCACCTACATCGGCCGTCAGCCGGTTGTCATTACCCGCGACAAACACGGTGCGCTACACGGGCTGGTCAACGCCTGCGCACACCGTGGCGCCATGCTTTGTCGACGCAAACAGGGGAACAAAGGTTCGTTCACCTGCCCGTTCCATGGCTGGACATTCAGCAACGCCGGCAAACTGCTTAAAGTCAAAGATGCCAAGTCCGGTGCCTATCCCGATAGCTTCGATTGCGATGGCTCTCACGACCTCAAGCGTCTGGCCCGATTCGAAAACTATCGTGGCTTTCTCTTTGGCAGCCTCAGTGAGGGGGTTCCAGAGCTCAGCGATTACCTGGGCGAAACCCGGATCATCATCGATCAGATGGTCGATCAGGCGCCCGAGGGGCTGGAAGTGCTGCGTGGCAGTTCATCCTATATCTATGACGGCAACTGGAAACTGCAAATCGAGAACGGCGCCGATGGCTACCACGTCAGTTCGGTGCACTGGAATTACTCGGCAACCATGGGGCGGCGTAATTACGAGGCAGAAGGCACACGTACCGTCGACGCCAATGGTTGGTCGAAAAGCCTGGGCGGCGTCTACGCCTTCGAGCATGGCCACATCTTGCTCTGGACCCGGTTGCTCAACCCGGAAGTGCGTCCGGTGCACGCCCATCGCGCAGCGCTTGCCGAACGCCTTGGGCAAGAGCGTGCGGATTTCATCGTCGATCAGACTCGCAACCTCTGCCTCTATCCCAACGTTTACCTGATGGATCAGTTCTCGACCCAAATCCGCGTGGTGCGTCCCATCTCGGTCGACAAAACCGAAGTAACTATCTACTGCATGGCACCAAAGGGTGAAAGCGCCCAGGACCGCACAACCCGGATCCGTCAATACGAAGACTTCTTCAACGTCAGTGGGATGGGAACGCCGGATGATCTGGAAGAGTTCCGCGCTTGCCAGACCGGCTATCAGGGTGCCACGACCATGTGGAATGACCTCAGTCGCGGGGCTAAACAATGGGTCGAGGGGGCTGATGACAACGCTCGTGCCATGGGCATGAATCCCCAGCTCAGCGGTGTGAAAACCGAAGATGAAGGTCTGTTCGTTCGTCAGCATGCGTACTGGGCCGCGAGCCTGAAGCGCGCGATCGAGCTCGAACAGAAAGACCTGATCGCCACCGACCGGATTTCCCCTGACAAGAGTGAGCGCTCATGAGTATTTCCCGGGACTGCCTGCTTGCCTTTCTCTACCGTGAAGCGCGCCTGCTGGATGACCGGCAGTGGGACGAGTGGTTGGAGTGCTACTCGCCGAAAGCCGAGTTCTGGATGCCTGCGTGGGACGACCACGACACGCTAACGGACGATCCCCAGCGCGAAATTTCGCTGGTCTATTACCCCAGCCGTGACGGTCTGGAGGACCGCGTGTTTCGCATCAAGACCGAACGTTCCAGCGCCAGTACTCCTGAGCCGCGCACTGCACATTTCATTACCAACGTTGAAGTGCTCGCCCAAGACGCGGCACATGTGGAACTGCGTTTTAACTGGCAAACCCTCAGCCATCGCTACAAGACCACGGATATGTATTTTGGCACCTCGTTCTATCGCCTGGATGTCAGGGCGGCGCAACCACTGATTACGCGCAAGAAGGTGGTACTGAAAAACGACTACATCCATCAGGTCATCGATATCTATCACATCTGAGGTCAAACCCATGACGTATTCCATTGCCCTCAACTTTGAAGACGGAGTAACCCGTTTCATCGAATGCAAAGCGGGCGAGAAGGTGCTTGATGCTGCTTTTCGCCAGCGTATCAACCTGCCCATGGATTGCTCCGACGGTGTTTGCGGCACCTGCAAGTGTCGATGCGAGAGCGGTGCTTATGATCTTGGTGACGAGTACATCGAAGACGCTTTGAATGAGTCGGAAGTGCAGGAACGGCAGGTACTGACGTGCCAAATGGTGCCGGAGTCAGATTGCGTGATCGCCGTACCCGTCCCCTCCAGCGCCTGCAAGACCGGCACCAGTCAATTCACGGCCAGCGTCAGCCGGCTTACGCGCCATGCCGATGCCGCGCTGGAAGTCAGATTCGAACTGGACCAGCCGCCCGTTTTCCTGCCTGGGCAATATGTGAATATCGAAGTTCCGGGCAGCGGCCAGACGCGTTCGTATTCCTTCAGCAACCTGCCCGGCGAAAAGCACGCGAGCTTTTTGATCAAACACGTCCCCGGCGGGCTGATGAGCAGTTGGCTTGAGCGCGCCCAGACATCTGACAAAGTCGCCATGACCGGCCCCTTAGGGAGTTTTTATTTGCGAGAGGTCAGGCGGCCGTTATTGTTCCTGGCTGGCGGCACCGGCCTGGCGCCGTTCCTGTCGATGCTCGAAGTCCTTGTTGAGCGCAACGAAAAGCAAAAGGTGTCTCTGATCTACGGCGTGACCCGCGATCAGGATCTGGTAATGGTCGACGCTCTAAAAGCTTTCGCCGCACGGCTGTCCGGTTTCAGCTTCGTTACTTGCGTGGCGGATCCTGGAACCAGCCATCCCCGACAAGGCTACGTAACGCAACACATGGCAGCGGAAGTGCTCAATGGAGGCGACGTCGATGTTTACCTGTGCGGACCACCGCCGATGGTCGACGCGGTGCGCGAGTATTTCAGGGATCAGAGCGTCAGCCCGGCCAGCTTCCATTACGAGAAATTCACACCCAACGCAATCGTCACCGGCGACGCAGCCTGAGGGCACCGAAATGAACCCACGTTTCAATGACAAGGTTGCGCTGGTTACCGGCGCAGCCCAGGGCATCGGTCGGCGTGTTGCTGAGCGATTGCTGGAGGAGGGCGCCTTGCTTGTCGCCGTCGACCGCTCGGAGATCGTTCACGAAATGCAGCATGAGCGTGTGTTGACGTTGACCGCTGATCTTGAGCACCACGCGGAGTGCGCAAAGGTGATGGCCGCGACCAAAGAGCGTTTCGGACGCATAGATATCCTTATCAACAACGTCGGCGGGACCATCTGGGCCAAACCTTTCGAGCACTATGCCGAGGATGAGATCGAGGCTGAAATCCGCCGCTCTTTATTCCCCACGTTGTGGTGCTGCCACAGCGTATTGCCTTACATGCTCGAACAGCGCAGTGGTTCTATCGTCAACGTCTCCTCGATTGCCACACGCAGCGTAAACCGCGTGCCTTACGGCGCGGCCAAGGGTGGCGTCAATGCGCTCACCGCCTGCCTGGCTCTGGAGACCGCCGGCAGCGGAATTCGCGTCAACGCGACAGCGCCCGGCGGCACCGAAGCGCCGCCGCGACGGATCCCCCGCAATAGCCAACCGCAAAGCGAGCAGGAAAGTGTCTGGTATCAGCAGATCATCGAACAGACGATCGACAGCAGTTTGATGAAACGCTACGGCACCATAGATGAGCAGGCGGGCGCGATTCTTTTTCTGGCGTCAGATGAAGCTTCCTACATCACCGGCGTGACGCTGCCGGTGGGAGGTGGCGACCTAGGCTGACTCAACGGTAGTACCTGCGTATCTCACACACAACAAAAATAATGAGAGTAAATGCCATGCGGACCATCGACGTACATTCGATTATCGACGGCGCCCGTTTCGGGCCCTTCCACTGGCTAATCATGGGCTTGTGCGCCTTGATGTTGATCTTTGATGGCTATGACCTGTTCATCTACGGTGTGGTCTTGCCAGTCATCATGAAGGAGTGGGGGCTGACACCTCTACAGGCTGGCGCGCTGGGCAGTTATGCGTTGTTCGGCATGATGTTTGGCGCCCTGATATTCGGCAGTCTCGCCGATAGAATCGGCCGCAAAAAAGGCATCGCTATCTGTTTCGCTTTGTTCAGCGTGGCGACAGTTATCAATGGGTTTACCACTACGCCCAGCGAGTTCGGCGTTTGCCGTTTTATCGCCGGGCTTGGCTGCGGCGGACTAATGCCTAACGCGGTCGCATTGATGAACGAGTACGCCCCCAAACAAATGCGTAGCACCTTGGTCGCATTGATGTTCAGCGGCTATTCGCTCGGAGGTATGCTATCGGCCGGGGTTGGTATTTACATGCTGCCGCGCTTTGGCTGGCCGTCCATGTTTTTCGTCGCGACCCTTCCACTGCTGCTGCCGCTGATCCTTCACTACCTTCCGGAATCCGTCGGCTTTCTGATCAAACAAGGCCGTACCGAGCAGGCGCGGATGCTAATCAAGCGTCTGGCGCCTGAGACCGTGATCACTTCGCAAGACATCCTGTAGGTCGATGATGCCAAGGGCAAGAGCAAGGGTGCTTCAGTATTGGAGCTGTTCAGAGGAGGGCTAGGCGTAAGAACGCTATCAATCTGGGTAGCATTTTTTTGCTGTCTGCTGATGGTGTATGCGCTGAGCTCATGGCTACCCAAGCTCATGGCCGGCGCCGGTTACAGCTTGGGCTCAAGCCTTTCATTCTTGCTGGCCCTGAATTTCGGGGGCATGGCAGGCGCTATTTTGGGAGGCTGCCTTGGGGATCGTTTGAATCTGGTGAAAGTCATGATCGGATTCTTTCTTGCCGCCGCGTTATCTATCAGCTTGCTGGGTATCAAAAGCCCGATGCCCGTGCTTTACCTGCTCATATTCATCGCTGGCGCAACCACGATCGGTACCCAGATCCTCCTGTATGCCGGGACCGCGCAGCTATACGGCTTGAACATTCGCTCCACAGGCCTGGGATGGGCGTCAGGTATCGGCCGCAACGGCGCGATCGTTGGTCCGTTGCTGGGCGGTGCGCTGATGGGGATCGAGTTGCCGTTGCAACTGAACTTCCTGGCGTTCGCCATTCCTGGTGCGATCGCCGCTCTGGCGATGACTATGTTCGCCTTCAACGAATGTAGGACAGCACCAGACGCAATCCCTACGCCGCCAGCCCAGGCCTGATGTAAGCATCAAGCCCGGGCGTTCTAGTGCCGGGCTGATAGCTGTCGATAACAATAAATAAGAGCGACGACATGAATCAGCAGACCATACAGCGTCTATGGCTTTCAGTCCCGGGCGTTCCATTTGCCGCTTCAAGGATAGATAAGGGCTTTGTCGAGGAATCCACCGCCACCCAGCAGGCGCGTAACTATTATTTCAGTCGCGACTACTCCGAGATCAAAGGCACTAATCCGCAATCCAGAGCAGAGGAATGGGGACAGAGTTTTATTCTAACGTTATACAGCAGGGCCAGTAGGCTTTGGCGTTGATGCGCTCGGGATGGCGGGCTTGAAGCTCGACAGCAGCCCCGACCGGGTTAATACCGGTTTGTTGCCGATCAACAGCGATGGTCGTGCGGCCGATGATTACAGCCGTCTCGGGATAACTCTTAAAGCAAAGGTTTCAAAAACCGAACTCAAGGTTGGAGAGTTGCAGCCCAATCTTCCGGTGCTGACCTTCAGCGACATTCGTTTGCTGCCGCCGAGCTATCAGGGCGTGAGCGTAAGTTCCAGTGAGATAAGTGGCATTAACATGCAGGCAGGTCACCTGACCACGACCAGCCTGCGCAACGAAGCCGGGGACGAAAAAATGGTTGCCATGCTTGGGCATGTGCCGCAACGACAGGCCGACAGCGATGCTTTTGACTACCTTGGCGGCGAGTACAGCTTTAACAGGAAACAGACCAGCATCAACCTTTAGCACAGCCGGCTGACCGACATCTATTCGCAGACCTTCATTGGTCTCAAGCACAGTCAGCCACTTGGCGACTGGGTTCTAGGTGCCAGCCTCGGTTACTTCGACTCCAGCGAGAACGGGAGTGAAAAGCTGGGGAGGATTGATAACCAGGCATTCTTCTCACTGCTGTCGGCCAAGCGTGGAGGTCACACCTTGTACGCAGGCTACCAGGCAATTTACGGCGATAGTGCATTTCCAAGCGTATTCGCCAATATTACCCCGCTGGGTAACGAAGTGCCGACTTACGAGTTTGCATACACCGACGAGCGTTCCTGGCAGCCCGCTATGACTATGACTTTGCAGCGATGGGCATTGCTGGTCTCACAACGACGGTCCGTTATATCGCGGGCAACAATGTCACTACGGGTGCCGGTTACGAAGGTCGAGAACCCGAACGGGACCTGGACATTGGCTATGCATTTCGAAGCGGAACCTTGAGCGGACTGGGTGTACGGCTGCGAAACGTCATGGCGCGGTCGAACTATCGCAGCGACATCGATGAAAACAGGCTGATTCTGACCTACACCTGGTGGCTCCTGTGAGCCGGCCGGCTGGCCAATACCCGTCATGGCAGGTGCCTATGATCTGATACGTGGCATTAGCTTCTGCGACCATTTATTTACCTGGAGTTTTTGATCGACCGGGGCCAGAGCAGGTGCCTGCATCACCTGTTCTGGCCATTAGCCCTAGTCGAAGCTGTCCCTACCGTTCGGAGTGCTCTTTGTCCATCGTTTCATTGAGCAGCACTATGCTCGGCTGCGTAGACAGTGTGATGCCCAGTTCCCGCCGGCGACCCAGAATAGTAAACAGCAGGTCGCTTCTCGCTCCCCCCACAGAGCGTGGACTGTTAACGTAACCGCTGACGCTGATGATCAAACCTGAGTTGGTCAGGTCCTTGAACGAAACCGATGGAGGTGAAATGTCGAGGATGGCCTCGTGCTCGCTGAAGGCCTGAATCAGTAGTTCGCGTATCTTCAGTACATCTGTGTCCAGTGGAAGGGTCAATGTAACTCCGACGACCCCCAGCGCATTGCCATGGTGTGCCCGCAATGACCTTGAACAAGGTACGCGGATCGGGTTTGAAGGCAGCGCATCTCGCCGCCCAGGCTATCCGTTGCGGCGATGCGGACATCATCATAGCGGGCGGGCGGGCGGGAAAGCATGAGCCTGGCAGGGTATGTACTACCTGGGGCGCGTAACGCGTTCAATGACTATCACATGGGCGTAACGGCTGAAAACATGGTCGAGAAATATGGCTTTAGCCGAGAAGATCAGGACGCCTTCGCCGCCGCCTCCCAACACAAGGCTACTGAAGCAATCGAATCGCGGCGGTTTCGCAGCGAGATTGTCCCCGTCAGTGTGCCACAGCGTAAAGGCGACCCAGTGCAATTCATCGACGATAAGCAACCGCGTCCCGGCACTACGGTCGAGGCGCTAGCCAAACTCAAGCCTGCCTTCAAAAAGGAGGGCACTGTTACTGCAGGAAATGCCTCGTCCCTCAACGATGGCGCCGCGGCCGTCATGCTTATGAGCGCTGAGAGAACCGCTGCCCTGAGAGTCCCGGTGCTGCAGGCATAGCTGGCTACGCAAATGCCGGGGTAGACCCGGCTATGATGGGCATCGGGCCAGTAGCTGCGACGCGACGGTGCCTGGGCAAAGCGGGATGGGCGCTCCGCGATGTGGACTTGTTCGAGGCCAATGAAGCATTTGCCGCCCGAGCTTTAGCGGTCTCTGTAGAGCTAGGCTGGGACATGCAGAAGGTTAATGTAAATGGCGGTGCAATTGCTCTGGGCCACCCGATCGGTGCCTCTGGCTGTCGTGTACTGGTCACGCTCCTGCATGAAATGATCCGCCGGGACGTGAAAAAAGGCCTTGCAACGCTTTGTATTGGCGGCGGCCAAGGGGTGGCTTTAGCCATCGACCGGCCATAAGTCGGGGCTGCTTCTCTCTGGATTGCCAGGTTCGTGGTCATGGCTGATACGAAAGAGCTCAGCCCTGGCGGCGCTGACATGGCGCAACCGTCCTGATCCATAGGCTCTTGTTATGGGGCAGTGCGTAGTCAGTCACGCATGACTGGCCATTTGTACGTGATGCCTTGTGGGTATCGACATCCATACAAAATGTATTTCGACCTGTCGTGCAATTTTCTTATAGTTTCCAGGCGTACCAATAGTCCCAATACACGCTGAGGGTGCCGCCTTGGATGCCGCAATACCCCCCCGCGCGCTGATTGACCAGCGCCCGCTTGTCGCACTGCGAGTGCGTGTGCTTGCACTTTGCTTTTTTGTCGCACTATTCGATGGTTTCGACACCCCGGCCATCGCTTATACCGGCCCTGCTATGCTCGCGAATTTCTCTCTGGCCCCCACGGCGTTGGTTCCAAAAATGACAGCCGGGGTGATCGGTATGGCACTAGGCGCGATGCTCTTGGGCACGCTGGCAGACCGTTTCGGTCGTCGGCCGGTGGTAGTTGGAGCAGTCGTGTGGTTCAGTCTGACCATTCTGGTCACCGCTTGGACCTGCGACCTTAATCCATCCTCGTCCTACGTTTCATTGCCGGACTGGGCATGGGCGGAGCAACGCCGGTAATGCTTGCTCTTGTGAGCGAGTACGTACCTACTTGCCATCGAGGCGCCGCGCCGTCACCGGCATCCTGCTAGTCTTGCCCGCAGGGGCGATGCTTGGCGGCCTTCTTGCTTCGCGCGCGTTACCTCTTATCGGTTGGGAAGGAACTCTCATCGTCGGTGGGCTGACACCTGCAATGCTGGTTTAAGTCTTGCTGTTCGGATTACCCGAGTCGACGCAGTACCTGATCACTCGCAAGGGCGCCTCCCAAGCGGCCGACCAAGTTGGACGTCTTCTCGGCATTGAACGAGATTGCGCCGCCGCGCTTGTGGTTGACGAGCCTGTCGAGCGCGGCGCTGTCGGCGTGTTATTGGCGCCTACATTACGTCGAATCACCCTAGCGATCTGGGCGACGTACCTGTTCAATTGGGTAGCGTGGTTCATGTTGTTATCCTGGTTGCCGCCCGTGCTTAAACAACTGCGCCTGAGCGCTATCCAGGCCCCAATTGCTACGGTAACAGTGAACGCTGCCTTCATCGTTTTCGCCTTACCGCTGTCGATCCTCTTGCCCCGTGTGAGCCTGCGCCGGGTATTGTTGTGGCTACTGGCTGTCGGCATGGTGGCACGCCTTGGGCTGAGTTACGCGGGGAGTCACTGGCAACTGGTCTTTGTCTGCGTCGCTCTGGCTGGCGTGGGCGTAGGAGGGCAGCAGCTGGCGCTGAATTATCTGGTCGTTTCGGCGTACTCCACGGCACTGAGAGCAACTGCTACCGGCTGGGCGATCGGCATGGGCCGCGTGGGTGCCATCATGGGTTCACCTAGCAGTAGTCGTTGATCTGTTCGCCCGCAAAGTCGTGGGCTGGGGGTTTATCTGACCAACGATGCCAACTTGGTTAGCAAGGCGCTGAGAGATTCTCTGAGCGCCAGCGTATGGCCTCAGCGCTCTTTCATCGGCAGGCGCTTTACCGAATACGCCCGTTTCTCATCTTCTGAGTTGTAGTAGACGTTCTGCGTAGTACTGAGGCTGTTATGGCGCAGATCCACCTGGAGATCCTTCATGTCCCGATGCGGCGCATCGAAGGTCGCCGAGGTGTGCCGCAACCAGTGCAGTGAGGCGGCGCGCAAGCGGCCGACGTCTTCATCCGGCCAGCCTTCGTCCTGCATGCGTGCCAGTGCCCGATCGAACACTTCTTGAAGCAGCACACGAATATGCCGATCAGAGAGCCCGGCGCGGCCACGCTGAGTTGCGATCAGCGGCGTGGTTTCGCGGAAACCGGGCAGGGGAGCCAGTCCCTGATGCAGCCGCCAGCGCTTCAGATAATTCTCGACATAATCGTCGCGCACGCTGATCTTGCCGGCCTTGTTGCCTTTGCCCACCACGTGATACCACCAGTTGCCCGCGCTGTCCTTTCGCAAATCGCCCATTGTCGGTTGCCAGTTATCACGCCCGACAAGGTCGGAAACCCGTAAATACATAGCGAATATCGTTGCCACAATGAACAGCGTGCGTTCATATCGAGGGTCCTCAGCAGCCAGATTCTCTGCAGTCTCCAGCACAAAGTCCCACTGCAATGAAGTTAGAATCCGAGTGTCTTGGTCATCGGTGTTGCGCTGTTTGTACTTGCTCTTCTGCTTGACTGCCCGAAACGGATTTTGCTCACAGAATCCTTCGTCGATCGAATGCTGGAAGAAACTGCCGCACACCGCAAAGATCTGCGCGATGGAGCCTTGGGCAAGCTTGTAGGCGTCAGGCAGAGCGGGGCGGTTCCGCTCCTTGGCGCGCTTGCGTTCTTCCTTGGAGACTGTCTGATTGAACGGCCGCCAATCGGGGTTTACCACGTACGTATCGGTCGCGGTTTTCTTGCGCGCACCGACGCGGTTGAAGCGGGATTTGACCACTGGCCCGACCCAGACGGGATCCGGCGCCAGGCAGAATTCCATGAAGCTTTCAGCATGTGTGCGTCGCATTTCCAGCAAAGGGATTCGCGCCTTGAGCAGCGTCCACAGCAGCAGGCGCTCGACGTGGGTACGATAAGAGTTGAACGTAGCCTCGTTGCCCGCGTAAGACTTCAGGAAACTGCGAACGGAGCGGTAGCCGTCGAGCGCCTGGATGTGCTCTGGAAACTGCCCGAGATACTGGGTGACGGCAGAACTTTCTTCTTTTAGAGAACTGAAATTGAGCTCGCCAAATCGCGCATAGGTTTCAAACAGCGGATGTGGCATGGAAGGCACAAGCATAAAATTAGTTTGAGCAGGCAGATGAAAGGACTGACATGATCCTAGCAAACACCGGGCTATGCAATATCCGGGTCTGGGGATTATCGGATATTGCACAGATCAAATCGCCCTCCTAGAGATCCTGCACATTGATCGGCTCTACTTTGCCGGCCAAGCACGCCGACGCTTTCATCCGACTGACCATTCCCCACTTTGCATCACGTATTTCCCGGTGGGGGATACCCCGCGGCGGCGGTGGATGAGCATCCCGGAGAGCCGGTCATCGCCCACTTAGACTGCGATCTGGTTGATCTGTGGGTTGGACGATGTATGGATTACCACACGTTAGTGACACCATCGGCAAACTTGGAATGCGCCAGCATCGCAACCTCGAGACTACTGGCCAGATTGAGCTTGGGGGCGACAGGGGGCGTTTGCACGTAGCGGCGATGCGATTGAGATTTCGATAGGCGCCACCGCGGCACGCTGTAGTAAATCGCGGTGGATTAAGCCGCACAGATGCATATTGGCTGCAGAGATCAGAGTAATTAGTCCACGAATTAATGACCAAATGGGCAAATCACCGTCAAACCGTTTGCCTTTGGTATCGGCTGGCAGCTTCAGGAAACGCCAGGAAAACCTTGTTAAACAGGAAGTTCCTGCTATGCAGGGTAAGAGTCATGGTCACTATTCGGTGGCCTTGGCAGAGCGCCATGATCGTTATTCAATGGAATTCTCCTCAAATTAGGCGCTTTTTCCGGTGATAAACGACCGTGGCGCTAACCTGAGCCCGAACGGTTTGCTTCAGAAACGAGGTTTCACAGATTCAGACGTGGAATGTAAGCCAGAGGAATCAACGGGTTTACGTTGAAAATGGTGAAGCGCCATGGTTATTAATCGCTGGAGTTCACCGGGGCTTGGATCGTTAATCGGTGGAAAAGCCCTGCATTAGGGAATTCACCGACATCCGAGCACAGGATTCCGGCGATTAACGCCCAAATCTGGAATACGCATTTTTGCACAAGCTGTATTTGTCTAGCAGAATCAACGGCTTATTACCTGACGGCAGCTGTCCATTAATAAATGACCGGCGACAGCATGTGCAGGCAGGAGCCTTTTCCTGCTGAAGTGCGCTGAGCACTGGTCCAGATTACGTAACACTTTGTTACGCATAATGTATATTATGTTAAACGAAAGGTCATGTCATAAATGTTCATGAGCTGTCTAAGCCACTGATTCGACAAATCCGTTTCTGACGTCCACTCTTTCAACGGGCCATATCCTTCGTGTTCATGGTGAGTCATTCAATGTGGTGGCTGCCGATGAAGCTGATTCAGTGCCGTTTCTCTTCAGGTCAGCGTGTTCCGCTGCTCGTGCACGCTGGTAACGCGGAGCCGTTGCCCATACTCGTTCCGTTCATCTACGTCCAACTCAAGCTAATGATCGCGAACATGATCCAGGCGACCCACGGGCTGAGGAGCCTGCGCTCAAAACACACGGACGGACCGTAGGTATTTCCTCGCAGTTGTATGAGGTCTATGAGCGCTATATCCAAGACGAACGGCGCCCGCTGCGTAGCGGCAAACCAATGAAACTGCGGTACCGCTATTTGTTCATCTCGGATCGAGGCCGCCCACTGTCGATCCGCGCTTTGTCTAACGTCCTTGATCGGTTGTTTCTGACTATTGAACTGGCTCATCCGGGGTTGTTGCCTACACTTTCCGCGCATGACTTTCGCCACACCTTTGCCGACCAGTTTTTGGCTTACCTGGTCGAGAAGCGTGGGTATGACCTCGAGCGGGCCACTGACGAACTCCGGCGAGTATGCGGTTGGTCCGACACTTCGACGATGCCGCGCCGTTATGCAATGTGTGGAGATTACCTCTATCGAGCTTGGACTTGCAGTAACCGGCGTGACGCTCATGGGAATGCCATGCGTTGCTCCGCCTTTCACCCTCTTGAATCAAAACAGCCTAGCCGCCCGACGGATAAAACACCGATCTCATTAGTGGAGCTCATAATCAGATGGCGTAATGGCTTGCGAGAGTTCAAGCAAATCGCCAGACCGTCCCGCCCTGTTCCGATCCAAGCGTAGCCCACCTAAGTCATCACACCAGTCGTGGCATTGGATCCAGTGCGCTATGATCGCCTGCAATTAACCAAGGCTGCTCAGGGAGCGGCAGGCCGGAGAAACATGCACATTTCCAAACTAACCCTGATCAACTACAGGAACTTCAAGAGCACGTCTCTCCGGTTTCACAAGGGAGTGAACACCATCATCGGAGAGAACGGCTCCGGTAAGTCGAACATCCTGCGGGCAATTCGCCTTCTGCTCGACGATACGATGGTGCGGGCTGCCTACCGCCTGGAAGAGTCTGATTTCAGCCGCTCACTCGGCCAATGGCAGGGCCACTGGATCATCATTAGTGTGGAGTTTGAGGAGATCAGCACCGACGAATCCGTGCAGGCGCTGTTCCTCCACGGTGCAGCAGTGCTGGACGAGCCCATCGTTCGTAAGGCGACCTACAACCTTATCTTCCGCCCGAAGAAAGAAATTCGATCGAAGTTCGCTGCGCTCAATGTCTGGGATGAAGACGAGCTAGCGCAAATCCGCAGTACGATTACGATCAACGACTACGAAACGATTTTCACGGGACGAAGCGAGGCCGACTTCAGCGACCCAAAAGTCTACAAAGAACTCGTTGGCGATTTCGAGCTGTGTGACTTCTCATCAGAAACGGAGTTTCCGGAAATCGGGTCGAAGGTACCCGGCTTTCTCTCCGTTACCAAAGAGGTATCTCTGACCTTTATCCAGGCTTTGCGCGACGTCGTTTCGGAATTCCACAACAACCGTACGAACCCGTTGCTTACCCTGCTCAAGAGCAAGAGTGGGCAGATCAACCCCGCCTCGATGGAGTCCATCACCGAGATGGTCCGCGAACTCAACACTTCCATCGAGGATCTGGAGGATGTTCAGTCGGTTCGTAATCATATTCGCGAGACCATCAAGGACGCCGCGGGTGAAACCTACTCGCCAGCGTCACTCTCGATCAAATCCGACCTACCGGAAGAAGCCGATAAGCTTTTCCAGTCTCTTCGGCTTTTCGTGGGCGAATCAGAAGAGGGGTATGAAGGCGCGATTCATGAGTTGAGCCTGGGCGGGGCCAACCTCATCTACCTGACGCTCAAGCTGCTCGAGTTCAAATACCAGCGCGAAAAGATGGCCATGGCCAATTTCCTCCTGATCGAGGAGCCAGAAGCGCACATCCATACCCACATCCAGAAAACTCTGTTCGACCGCATCGCGTACAGCGACGCACAGATCATCTACACCACCCACTCCACTCACATCTCCGAAGTGAGCAATGTCAGCAACGTCAACATCTTAGGACGTCACGGTGCGCTCTGTGAGGCCTACCAGCCTGCCAAAGGCCTGGAGCCCGCCCAGATCAACAGCATCCAGCGCTACCTGGATGCGGTGCGTAGCAACCTGCTATTCGCCAAAAGCGTGATACTCGTCGAAGGTGATGTGGAGGAAATTCTGATACCAATCCTCGTTAAGCAAGTGCTGGGGGTAAGCGTTGACGAGTTGGGCATCAGCGTCATCAACATTCGTAGTACAGGCTTCAAAAACGTAGCCGTCCTGTTCCACAACCTGCGTATCCGAAAGCGATGCGCCATCGTCACGGACCTGGACCAGGCGTTCTTCGACATCACCATTCAGGCAACTGATACAGATGCCATGACGAAGAGAAAAACCAAAGCCGCCGGGTCACAGAAAGCCGGTTTAGAACGGCAGGCCGATTTGACGGCATTCACTGCGGGAAATCCATGGCTCGAAACCTTCTACGCCAAACACACCTTCGAGGTCGACTTTGTCGCTGCCGGCAACCATGAAGCCGTCGTTCAAACTCTTCCAGAAGTCTACAAGGACGATGACACCAGGGCGCTAGCGAAGCAGCAGCTCCAATCGGGGCATTTGAGCAAAATGGGCAGCCGGACGTTGACGATGGCCAAACAGGAGGGCAAAGGATGGTTCGCTCTCTTGCTCGCTGAATACATTACTCCCGAAGTCCAGATCCCGGGCTACATCCTGAAAGCCATTCATTTCGCACATGGCACGTTCCCCCTCCCCCTTCTCGCCCGAGTCTTCCAATATCGCGCGGAATGCCGCTTCAGATCCAACCCAGTGGATCCTTCGATGAAAAAGGCATTTCTGTATGACGTGGATAGCTTTGTACACGGGCATATAGACTTGGAAACACTCAAAGCGTCGATCGACCTCATGCTACCTGGGGATGCCGTCAACGACTTCTTTGCGGAAATGCAGTGATGCTCACTTGGGATCCGAAGGACCTCAATCCTGAGCAGGCGGCGGCTGTGATCGAGCCGTCGAGCATCTTCCTGATTGCATGCCCTGGCAGCGGTAAAACACGCACCCTGACCTACAAGATTGCCTACGAGCTATCACGCCGTACTGACAAGCGCATCGTTGTAGCCATTACCTACACCCATCGCGCCGCCGATGAGATTCAAGAACGTATCGAGGACCTGGGAGTCGACACCTCGGGCCTATGGATCGGTACGATCCATGCCTTCTGCCTTGAGTGGATCCTCAAACCATACGGCATCTATTCATCCGACCTGGCTCAGGGTTATCGCGTGATCGACACGCATGATCGCGAGCGTCTACTGGAGAGGCTATGCGCACCATATAAAGGTGTCACTCACTGGGATTGCGATTATTACGTCACCGAGACGGGCTATCAGCTTGGCTGTCCAGACAGTCGAAAGCACCCTACGATTCAACAGGTCCTGACTGCATACTTCGATGAGCTTTCATCGAATCGACAGATCGACTTCGAACTGATTCTTTGGCACGCCTACACCTTGGTGCGGGACAGAGCCCACATCGCAGTTCTGCTGTCACGAGTGTTTTCCCACATCCTCGTGGATGAGTATCAGGACACCAAACAGATCCAGTACAGTCTCGTGACGTCCATTCTTCGTGCAGGCTGCGGACAGACTAAGACGCTCATCGTAGGCGATCCGAATCAGGCCATCTACGGCACACTGGGTGGCTACGCGATGCCGGTGGAGGAGTTCCGCACCCGAGCCGGGATCCCGATCAAGGAGTTGGCTCTCAGCCTCAATTACCGGTCCAGCAATCGAATCATCAACTACTTTTCGAACTACAAGGTGCATGAGACAAGTATCAACGGCGCAGGCAAACATGCCACGTTTCCCAGTCAGGTGACCTACAATCAGGATGCGACACGAAGCGACGTGCATGACGAGATTGTCAGGTTGATTCAGGCAAGCCTCTCCGACGGCAACACACCCGAAAATATTTGCGTTCTCGCTCCACAGTGGGTCTTGCTGGCCTCAACGACGCGCAAACTGGCGGCGATGCTACCCGACCAGCAATTTGACGGCCCAGGTCTTGTCCCTTTTAGCAACAACATCGATAACTTCTGGTTCAAGCTCTCCAAGATCGTGCTGACGGAGTCCTCCCCGAGGCTGCTGATTAGGCGAATGCGTTGGGCAAGCGAAGTAATCAAAGACCTCGATAGCTTGGGCGTCGACACCACACGGCTAACACCACGCGCCTTGCTGCGGGAAAGCAATGCGCTCAGAGTTGACGAAACGGATGGACTCCGCTATCTGGACCAGGCTTTCACTGATCTGCTCAAAAGACTCGATATTTCCCAGGACGTCTTTCCAGCACTCTCGACTCACCGAGAGGCATTTTTCGGCAGCTCGGCCGCGAGAATAGAGAGGCTGCAGAAGGACGGAGCGAGCTACATCAATCACGTTTCATTCTTCAAGAAAGTGTTTCGTGAACGAACTGGCATTACGGTTTCCACCATCCATGGTGTCAAAGGCGCCGAGTTCGACATTGTCATCGCGTTTGGACTGCTGGAAGGTATGGTGCCGCACTTCAATGACCCGAATGGACAAGTTGCGGCGAACAAGCTCCTGTATGTATTGAGTTCTCGCGCCCGTAAGCACCTGCATCTGATCTCGGAAAAGGGACGAAGCAGAGGACGTTATGGTGAGTATAGTCCGACCGAATCACTCACTGCTTGCCGCTTTGACTACGACCCTCATTAAGATCCTCTGCCGCAGTGTCCAATTGGGGCACCAGCAGTGAGGAACCGTGCGGTGTCAAAGGCTTAACAGGCGGTTGGACGATCACTCTCGTCGAGCGACGGGGCGCTCTTCTGATCATGAAGATGAATTAGATCAACCTCGGTACCGCAGCTGCTTCGAGGAGGTACAACTGATTGACGAGCATGAACTCGCGAACCGCGTCACGACTACTCATTACAACTTCTCGGTGAGCGCGTGGATTGCGGTAGGCCATCGTTACGGACTTGAACAAATTGGATTTGCCCGCTTGCTCCCCTGCGTCCGGGTCATCCCAATGCAGCAACGATCTATTCCCTTCGAATGCGTGCGTGAAAAGCTGGTTGCTGCTCTTATCGTAGACTCCGATCCGGGTTCGAACGATATCTTCCAATCTTCGAAAAGCAGTCGTGATGGCGAAGTCCGGATTGTCGAGAAATCCAATCGACAAATCGATCAGTCGTTCGTCGAGCAGCCCCAAATTCAGTACAGGTGGAAACTCTTCAAGCAGGTGTATGACATCAGCCTTGGCGCGATAGGACGGCCGCTCAACGTATTCGTAATATCGGGAGGGTCGGACGGGCCTAGATTGAGTCAAATTCTTCAGATCAGATGAATGGAGGCAACCAGCTTCGCAACGACGATGAAATTCCTCATCGATATCGTATTCCTCAATATCCACCTTAAACAGCTGAAGCAACCCAATGGCAGTAGAAAGCCCTGTCGGTCCGGTTCCTGAATATCCTGATCTGAATCCAGGCCTGATCAATATTTGCAGATAAGGTGAGACGGTCAGCAGGATACTGTGCTCGCCTATTCCTCCATCGGACCACGACAAAATCCAAGCCGATTGTACACGTTCACCCGCGGCTAGAACGCTTTTTAGTGCGTCTACGCACCGCTGGGTAACTCCGGGCGTGCCATGATATTCGATACCCGCGAGTTTACTCATGTCGATCTTTTTGCCCATCACCGCATTCCGTTCGCTTTTTGTACCGCTTCTATCTTAGAGTTTCGATGAGTAATTAACTACGCCAAAATAGACTACTCCCTTGCCTAGCTCGCGTAAACCGACAGGGCTAAAGGTGTGAATGGTAGAAAAACCGCTAGGGCAGCTGACCTGAGTCAGGGATCGAGTACGAGAAATTTGAGCGTCCGCTTTCGGCTGTGGATTTAACCGGTCGACGCAACATGACTATATTCTGTGTGAGCAGAAGAAGTGTTGCAGATGAAGCAGAGACCTCGGATCTATTACACCGAAAACCAGGAAAAATTGATGTAGGATCACTGGCGGAAAGGCGATTCTCTCCAGTAAGTTGCCCAACTATTTGATCGAAACCAATCATCGATACAGCACATTTTGGCGAAGAGCGGGGGAATCAGACCCGGTGTACCTACCCGGAGGATAAGAGTCTTATCCAGTGCATCGGCCATATGATAGAGCAAACCAAATGCCTAGAATTCCAGCAGTGTCTCGCTACCGAGCAACTCCACGTGCTGCTCGACGGTGAGTAGATCAACGTTACGCACGAGGAATACTAAAAAAGGTTAGGCTTGGGAGAGGCATGAAAATCTCCTTTTTAATATGATACGATTGGATCTACAGGCTGAGCAATATTGGTCGCTCGGAGCACTTGTAAAGCGTCAACATGATTAACACAGCACAGGATGTAAGATGCGTACTGCGTTCAAACTACTGGTTCACGAATCAGATGGTCAGAGATACGAAGATTTGTTCGTCAAAATAATGTCCTATAGTGATCCGGATTTTCAACCGATCAAGGCGTACGGCAATATTGGAGATCGAGGCAATGACGGCTGGGTGGCCAAGAAAGGTCGGTACTATCAGTCCTACGCGCCTGAGTCATTGGCAAAAAATACGAAAAGCGCACTTAGTAAGCTGTCTGAAGATTTTGAAAAGTTGAAGGGGTTTTGGAATCATCTATCACCTGTTCGAGAGTTTTACTTCGTCGTTAATGATAAGTTCAAGGGCGTCTCCCCTCACATCTACGAAGCCGTTGATAAACTGAAACATCTACACGACTTAGATCGCTCAGAAGTGTTTCTGGCAAGCCAATTGGAAAACAAGCTCTTCTCGCTTGAGCACGACCAGATCAAGCAGGTGCTGAACTCATTTGAGCCTTCACCGCCCGCTCACAGCCTCAAGGTTGTCGACTTCTACGAGGTGATTGATGAGGACGAGGACAATCAAAAAGACCGGGATGATCTCGCTACCGAAGTCGAACTGAAGCTGAGAAATTCGGGCTCTGAAGTCGCTTTCGTTAAGGAAATTTCAATCCACACGGTTAAGCATTGGAACCTCGTGACAGACCGGAATCACCGGATTGTGGATGTTTCAGCTACCTATGACATCTCTCTCTCCGAGAAGGCTGGAAGCGTAGCCAAGAAAAAGATTCACCACGAATTAAAGCCTCAAGAAACGGATAGAATCAGGTTTAAGCTGCACTCGAAATTTTGGGCAGACCCGGACGGATTGTCGCTCTATCTCATTGAGATCAACGTTCATTTTAATGAGGAGACGGCGCCAGCGACCTTCCGTCAGACGATTGTGAACGTGCGTCCATCGCACATTAGCCAAGGCTCGTATTTTGGAGGCTACTCCCCCGAAACGGTAACTAATAACAAGGCCTTGGCGCGCGAGGTTCTTGAGCTGCATGCAGGAGGTGTTGGCGTTGAGGACTATGTGGTCGGAGCGTTGGAGTCATGGATGCTAGCGCCCGACACACCGTAGGCTACAGGCAGCGTTGTTGATGCTGCTGGCGTGTTGCCGCTGACCGAAAACTGACCCAGGTGTTCAACTGCTTCTGCTCGCTTTCCGAGCAGGAGAACACAGGGTGATCAGCATGGAAATGTTGGGGAAAATTCGGCGGATGTACTTTCGCGACAAGCTGGCGCTGCATCAGCTAGCCAAGCGTACCGGGCTGTCGAGAAACACTATTATGGGTGGGAGCACCCGAAGCCGCTCAGCCGGCGTACCAACGGTACGCAACCTTCAACAAACTCAGTCCATTTCAAGAGACGCTGGAGCAGGCGCTCAAGGCCAATTCGTTTCAGGCAAAGCACAACCACAGAAGTGCCAAAGCACTCTTCGAACAGATCAAGCCCGAGGGATGCGACGGCGGCTACAGCCAGCTCACCGCCTTCATACGCGCGTGGCGCGGCGAGCAAGGCAAGTTTTTTACGGGCCTTCGTACCGCTGACCTTTGCACTCGGCGAGGCCTTTCAAATCGACTGGAGCGAAGAAGGCCTGCTGATCGGCGGCCTGTTCCGACGCATCAGGTCTCCCATATGAAGCTGGGCGCCAGTCTTGCATTTTGGTTGGTGGCGTATCCCAGACGACGCACGTCGAGCCGAAGAGATTCAAGTTGCCGCTCCAAATCTTCTCGTTCCGGTGACGACGGAGTTTCTTGTCGGCGTTTCATGGATACGGATGCCTCTGGGCCGAGTAACTGATTTTTCCAGTTGTACAAGGTCGGCCTGCACACGCCCAGCTTTTGAACCACGGCTTTCGCACTTTCAAGTCGCATGCAAAGCGCGATGACCGCGACCTGCTTCATCGCTAACCGAGACAAGTACGCGTTTGAATATGACTACATCATTTAATTTTTACCCGTTCCGCAATGAGGGACTGGAGCGCGTTCGGTTCTTGGAACTCATTAGAAAGCTCTCGCCTACAGGAGTCATTGAGGCGTATCCCGGCCGATTCACATTCATCATTCATCATTCATCGTTGACACGGCCAGGATGAGTAAAGTGCCAGCCTTGCCGCACGTCGTGAAGAAAGCGGTGGTCGACTGACACGGAATCACCTCTCGGTGCGGATGACCTATCATTGAATTTTCCGCGGCTGCCGCACCTTCGCGCTATTGCCAGTCGCGGGCTTTTTAGGCCGAGCTGTTTTCTTGGGCTTGGGTTCAACCACCTGCTCTCCCCGACGTTTTGTAAGGTGGATGCCTATCACACGTACATCTTCTATGTGAGAGTAACGGCTGTGGCAGCCAGGTAGTCGGCGAGCTTGCCAGCTGTCATTTGCATTGGAGATGCCCCTGTGGTGATTACATTGCTCGTCATTCTTCTGAAGCCTTTTCGAATCGACCTTTCAGCTTGGTCAATTCACGCCCCTTCCCAAACGCGTCCGAGATTATCTGCATGTCCCCTTCGCTGAGTGTGGATGCGTCGACCGATGCCAATGCTGCATGGGTACCGAGGCTATAGGACAAACGAGCCAGGTTTGTCTTGATCTTGATCGAGGAGCAACACGGCAGTGTTCTCAAGAAGGTATGGGCAGTAGCGAGTTTGCTCTCTTGGTTGGTCAGGCGGACGCAGAAAGACTCCAGATTGTCGTTAACCGCGCTGGCAGTTTCCGGTACTGAGCCCAGTGCCAAGATCCGGATGCCAAGATCAATAAGCTCTTGTGGCGCCGGCATTGGATCAAGTGATGTGATCTGGCGCCAGAGTCGGCGTCGCCCATCGTCGGTAGCTTCGGCGGTAAGGATGGTCTGCGCCAGTACTTGATAAGCCGTCTTGTCCAAGCACTTCGACCACAGCGACAACACCTGATCGGGCGCATCCACGGTGCCGGTATGCCCTAGCGCCAGCACCTCTAATGTCGATGCGACGCTTTGCGGTAGATTCAGCACCGATACCGCTTTTTTCCACGCAGCTGCCAACAAGGCCACCTCTTGCTCCGAATCCCAACTGATGGGCGTTGGTAGCAGAACGATCTGACTTGGCGAAAGACGCCTGGCAGCACAGGTGAAGAAATGCTCCGCTTCGGCTGGGTGGGTTTGCCATACCTGGCAGGCGAATTCGAGGAGCTCAGCTTCACGCTCGGCGGGTACCCGTTTGGCTGTGATCATGGAGTCAAGGGAAGCCAGCAAACCGCGCTTCGCTTCCTTGAGGTCGCGCCGACCGGTGCTGATCGCTTCCGTAAAGATCGTGTCGGGCACGTAGCCTGGATGTACCTGCTCGACCGATGGCCACGTCCGTGCGAAATGCTGATGGAGCTGATTATTCTGAGCGGGGTAGCTGCCAGCGGAAGAAAACGTATCTCGCAAACAAGCTGCGATCGTCGCCGGCGACCCATTGAGGTAGATTTTTGAAAGGCCGACCATAACGCTGTCGAGATCATCGGTTGATCGTGATACGAATGAGGGCAGCCGACTCAGCGCGCGATCAAGATGTGCTTGCAGATTCCCAGTCGCCCAGCATTGACTCGGAATTTCCTCGGAGGCCATCGTGTAAATCTCGCCAAAACCTTCAGGCATCGGAGCGGTAAACCCGGAGTCGAAATACGTAGTGATCTGAACTTGAACCGCGTCCGGCAATTTGTCGAAGGCCTTCATCAGGGAGCGACGGCATTCTATCGGCAGTTCGTCAGCCAGACGCTCGACCCAGTTGGTGCTGACCTGGGCAATAAGCTCAGGGGCACGCTGGAGCATTAACTCGAAAAGCGCTACTGCATCAGTTTGGTACGATTCTCCCGTGGATAGGTTGTTGCACAGTAAAACAAGATTGGATTGTGCGTCCGTCGTCAGCTCACCAAAGCGAGCTGAAGCCACAGCCATTGTCCATTGGAACGCTCGACGGTAATCGATTTCAGGTTTTGGATGAGCCACAAGGTTTTTCGCCACCGCGATCACACATCCCGAAAGCGTTTGTGCGTCAGCCCTTTGATGTGATGTCTCCAGTACAGTCAGTGCGCAAGCCTGCAGCTCAATTCGCGGCAGAGTCAAATATCTCAGTACGAGTGGCCACAAAATGGATCTGCTCTCCTCCCCCTGGGAAACCAACTCGGCAAACAGCCGATCCACTCGAGCCGCAACTGCTGGCAACTTCATCACTTCGCCACGGTTTGCATCCAATTCGTCGGCCACAAGTGTCACATAGTCCGTGCCTAACATCGTCAGCAGCATGGCTTCATGATCATCAATCCACCGCTCCAGCTCTTGGAACTCGAATTGGTAGGAGCCTCCGCTGAGATTGACATCTCTGACCTTGAGCCAATCGATCAGCTTACGTTCCTGAGGAGCGGGGAGCCCGTGAGCTGCGCGGACACTGAGCACGATGTTACAGGCCTTACTAACCATCCCCCGTGCTTCGTCAAGACTCGGAGTCTGCATGGTTTCAAGGCGAAACTCGATGGTCTGGCTGGTCGACAGTAGATCGTCAACCAACTCTGCGGCGATTTGGCGTTGTTCTTGAGCATTGGCGCTTTTTACGACATTGCCAATTTTGTCCAGACCAATCATTGACCGGAGATCGAGTGACGCCGTCAGCTCGTTGCACAGTTTTCCCAGCATCAGGCGCACTGTCCGTGGTGGTAGGCGGTCAAGGAGGTTGGCGATTACACGCATTGCATTATGACGGCGGACAGTCGTCTCCAGGTGCAGATCGCTGACCAGCTCATGGAGCAGGTGCGCGTGGTCATCGCCTAGGACGACATTATCAGCGCGCGTGGACAGTTGCTCAACCACACCGCGAGTATCGCCAGACATCAGCAGGTTGTAGATAACGCTGGTCCCGGCACCAAACTTTCGACTTATTGGATCTTCAGACAGCAGAAGCAGACTCTGAAGAGAGTCTGGCCAACGAATACCAACAAGGCTGGACAGGAATTGACGAAGCTCTCTGCAGTCATCGCGGATGGTCGTTGTCTTTGTGTCCTTGTCCAAGGTTACATAACGCTTACCCAATAGCGCTTGGGCCTCAACTGGTTGATCTAGGAGTGAGCCTTCATTCACCAGTAACTGGGTCAGTCGACCGAGCAGCAACGGGTCATCCTGAAGATCGCGATAGAAGTCCGGAAAGCTCACCCGCGCTGCACTGAGTGCACCCAAGGATATGGGGTGAGCAGTCACCGATCCCTCGTGCAGACCGCCTGGTCGCTCCCCTGCACTGCCCTCGTATTCACGACGTTTCGCCAACCACCAGGACTGTGCAAAAGCGTTGACAATTTGCAGAGCGTTCCGGGGATCCGCGACATTCACATGGATCATCCGATCAATCACTTGCTCCGGGCTGGTG
Source organism: Pseudomonas sp. P129 (assembly GCF_020312195.1). Lineage (NCBI taxonomy): Bacteria > Pseudomonadati > Pseudomonadota > Gammaproteobacteria > Pseudomonadales > Pseudomonadaceae > Pseudomonas > Pseudomonas sp. P129. The sequence continues at coordinate 201,601 of NZ_JAGPYS010000002.1, forward strand.
CCCGAAGTCTTCAGGTCGCTGACAATCTCAGTAAATGACAGGAGATTTTTCAGCGCGAATTGCCTCATGTCGCCTCGAGGTACTGGCGGGATTTCAAGTCGAAATTGGAAGATGCGATCAAGGTACCGACGAGCGTCCATGTGCGTGAAAACGGTACCTGGCTGCTCAGGGTTTTTGCCGCGACCACGCGCCAGCGCATCGGCAACTTTTGCTTCGTCACACGAGATCACAAACACTAGTCCCAACCCGTGTGGAAGCTTTTCAGAGGGGATTTCCATGAACGCCCGGACGGCGTCGAGGCCGAGCACCATTTCTTCTGCTGAGAGCCGATCCAGATCATCGACGAAGATCACCAGGCGCTCACAAGGGTTTACTTTTCGAAATATCCCCGAAGGCTCCTTGAACGCTTTCAACTGTTCGAGGAGCATCTCTTCGTATTGTTCTGCGCTGGCGCTGGGAAGAGAAACCTTGGTGATCGACCGGAAGCTATCGACCTTTGAGGGCTTCAGATTCTTGAGTAGATAGCTGTAGGCACCGCTTATTGCCAAGATGAAGGTCGATCGAACATAGGGGTCGCTCCATGGGAGGACGGTTAGCCCAACCCACAGCAAACAAAAAAGCAACAGTATGGCCACCAGGAAGGCAGGCAACGGCATCGACCACGCGCGCCACAACTGACAGGCATACTCTCGAAATCCTTTCCACTGATGGTCAACCTGTGTGATGTTGCGGAAGAGCTTGTCATGAAGCGCCTGTTCGTCTCCCCCAAGCTCGATAAAAACATGGCGCAGAAGCGCGCGCTTGATGTCCTGATCTTTCCCGCCGAAACGCCAGGCGTTAAAAGTGATGCTCTTGATGCAAGACCTGCGCGAGGGTTTACCGGAACCGTCGGATGCACCGTCTGCGAGGCCTTGGGTGTAAAGCTCTTTGATAGAGCTTTTCCCGGTCCCCCATCCGCCGAGTAATCCAATGCTGAACGGAGGCTTATGGTGATCGGCCTCAATGAGGCTCTGGAGTGCCTGGGAAAAATGCCTGTGACCAAATGCATCCTGAGCTTCGTTTTCGATTTGCCGATCTAGCACTGCCGGCATTGGCTTGTAGGATTCAGGCATGCGTTGCGTCCTTCAACGTGTTACTGGCGGGCTGCCACTATCAGCCAAGCCTACTGGAAGGATGGAGGGCAACACAACTTTGCCGTTGGTACAAATTTGGGCTTGAACTCGGGCTGAGCATCAAAGCCATATTGCAAAGGTCGTCATCGCCTGGCTCTTAGTCGCCTCAAGGCATGCGGTTCGGGCGCGAGCACTTCGAAGTGCCGTACCAGGTAGGCTAGGTTGGCCATAAATCGCGCAACCTTCCCCACATGAATAATGCCGGCCCGCTTGACGTTTTGACTGTTACGCGGTGCCCACTGGCCTGTTGTACGACACGGAGAAACTTTCAGACAGACTGATGAGTCAAACGAAACCCTGTGGTTTGGTATCAAAGCGGAAGCAGCAGCCTTCGGCTGCAAAGAGAACGACTCCTCCCTGCCCCACCTTGCTACCCGCCATCGATTTCTAATCCAGCCCCCAACGCGCGTTTTTTGAAGACCCGCATGCCTCGTCCTCACTGCATGTTTGACCGCCAGAGGTCTAGCGGTGAGACTAAAACGGGCAGGCAACGGTGCCTATGAACATCAATCCATGAACAACCGCGCTAATTTCGAGACGTTTAAGTCAGCAATCTCGGGCCCGTGAGCTACTTATGAGCACCTGACAACACCCACTTGTTAAATAATGTGTATTTCTATGTCTGTCTATGCGTAGCCTCTTCACCAACCCTTCCCTCCCTTTCATGAACCCCGATGCCTCGACCTCCCTCTGTGCTTGCTGACGCTGCATCGGCGAATCTTCCACGGCCAATATTTGATTGTGAGGTGCTTCATAAATGAAGCGCCTCAACCATCGCGGCAAGCAGCAGGCAGACGCTAACCACAGCGGTAAGCCTTAATCGCATAGGAAGGTACCAGCCGGGCAAGCTTATAACCCGCAATAGCTGTTTATCCTGCCAAAAGTGGACAACAAAGCCGATGACCAACAGCACGCAACCCAATGGCATTGGCAGTAACGTGGCAATCCAGGCAATAAGTGCAGGAATGACACTCCAGATGAACCGGCCGCTGCGCTGCTCGACTTTCATGTCTTGCGCGGTCATGGCGAAGCCCCAGTGCAAGGCGCCGACGAAGCTCAGGATGACGGCTCCATAGTTGACAAGGGCAATCGCAAACAGCGGCCGATAGTCGGTAGAGAACGGGATCAGCAGCGCCAGAGAAATAAACGGCAAAAGGCCGCCATAACTCAGCAGGCTGACGTGCTTTGGCAGAGAGGTTGAAGGCAACGCGTTCATTTGTATTCCTTGCAGTGAGCGACACTCAAGACTGTAGGCCTAAAAGCCCCGCTTGAGCGATACATTGATGGCAGGTGGGCCCCGCCTTATGACCCGGTCTTCAGGGTAACCCCATATCGTGATTGAGCCGAGAGCAGTGACCATTTGGGCAAATTGAACGAGATTCCGCATCGGCCCCCTGCCCGGCCTATCCAAATCAAGCCCCAGCATTTCTAAAGGTTACGGCATTGAATACCCAAACTTGCTAGACGGATCTGCGTCAATATTTTTCTTTAACATGTTAGTACAATGCTAAAACTAATGAGTTCGCAGATATTTCCATTGGAGTTCTCATTGCCTGTTAGGGGTCGCCATTAATACCTTAAAGATTATAATCTTTTTGCTGGTAATTTTAATAAATATATTACTGTCGCAGTAAATAGTACCTCAGCCACCTGAAGCGCTATATACACTTTTTCATACGAGTGCGCTAAAAATGCGAAGAGAACATAATGTATTAATAGTATTAGCCCCCCCACAGCAAGCGGCGGGGTAAGATTTCCTTTGCGCGCATGACAGAAAATCAACACCCACGTTAGCCAAGGAAAAAAACCAGCCCCTAGTACTGAGAACTCCAAAAATTCCCATGCGGTTCCATCTACCTCACGCCAGCCGATATAGCCAGAAACCGACAGGGCTAGGAACGCTAAAGTAGCTATTGCTATGCAAATGATGCGAGCGAGCACAATTATCACCGTCATCAACTAATTATGGCCGCTACGTGGCACTGGATAATGGACCAATACCCACATCGCTAAATACATCGTTATGGTAAGCATCAATCATATCACCGGTGACGCCGTCTGGTCCATTCATGGACGAAGCATTCTTGTCATTGGCTATCAGTTCAGCACGGATTTTGTTGTAGATATCGGATTCCGATAGATCTGTCGTTCCGCGCGTCCAGGCGCTGGCTATGCCGAGCGTAAGAAGACTATTCATTGCACGATCTTCGCCGTTACAAATTTCTTCTGCTCGCTTATAATAGCTATGCAGGTCGCCAGTGGTTTCACATACCCTCTGATCATAATAGCTGCAAACTCCCGTATTTCCTCTATCATTCCAATCCCAAGGAGCTAGTCCTAGAGGATCGCTCCAACGCAGAGGATTCGCACTAACATATCCGTAGGTATTGATTCCCCCATTCAATCGCCGAGCATTGCTCACCGCGAACCATCTCCTAGAGTTGTTTCGGGTGATGAGGCTCTACTCTTCGTGTTGTAGTGTTTTATTGCGTCACAACGCTGGTTTGTGGCGGCGTTCGCCCATCAATAATAATCGTCCCAGTTTTCAACGGGAGGTGTGCGGGTCGTGCAGGGTTCATATCGTATGTAGTATCCCAAGTAGGCCTTATCCAAGGGGTTCATCGTGATGATTTCCTTGTCCATAAGATCCCCTGTGTACATCGTGCGCCTGAAATACCGGCGTCTGGTTTTGGGGTCAGCTTTATCGCAGGACTCGGCTATTTCAATATATAGCCCGGTCAGGTACTCGGCAGTAAAGTCGAGTGAACCACTAGCGGGGAATTCGCCTTTGAAGATAGGGAATCTTTTATAGTTTGCACAACTCTTTCCACCACCGGCTAATGTCGGGATGCTCAGGCAAAAAAATTTATCGCCGGCGGGCACGAGTTGGTGGATTTTTATAGCTGTATTGGCAAGTGGCTCGCCGTTGTCATCGTTCACGCGCACGGTGAGATGCAAAGGTTTGCGCAATCGATCCTCTTCCGTGTCCGACATGCACCCGTTCAGAGACAGTGTCAGTAGGGCTATGGTGACCAAAAGGGGCAGTACTTTCATGTGTGTTGTGATCTTCTATGAAGGATTCCATCCTGGATAGTCGTGTCGTTTCCTTTAATGCACCCAGGCCCAGACATGCGGCATTGTTACATGTTCTGCGAATCTCTGCTTTCCCAACCCGTTCTTCAAGGCTCCGTGGCACGAAGGTGTTAAGTAATGTTATATAAAAATTAACTTAACATTATCTGATCGTTGGCAGATTATCTCTCCAACACCCATGACGCCCTGACAAAAATACAAAGCAGGACGGGAGCGAAGATCCCCGTATTTAGACCTGGCGACGTTGCATCATGATTGCCTCGCCCTGAGGATTAGCCAAGTGATCACTCCTGCAGGCATCGAAGCGCAGGACCTCCTAAAACAAAAATAATAGGACACAACCATGCATAGATTCATTTCACGTCCCGCGATCGGGTTGTTGTTTTCTCTAGCCTTATTCGGCCCCGCCATCAGTGCCGCGCCCTTACCCGCCGCGACCGAGGGCGACTGGATTGCTCCGCAGTTCACCTTCCATACCGGTGAGAAACTCGCCAACCTCAAACTGCACTACATCACCCTTGGCAATCCCAGGAATCCCGCCATCCTCTTTCTGCACGGCACCTATCGGCCAGGCAGCGATATGCTGAGCAAGGATTTTGGCGGGGAACTGTTTGGCCCTGGTCAACCGCTGGACGCCAGCAAGTACTACATCATTTCCACCGACGGCATCGGCGTGGGCCAGTCCAGCAAACCATCAGATGGCTTGCGCACTCGGTTTCCGGCGTACAACTACAATGACATGGTTCAAGCCCAGTATCGGTTGGTCACCGAAGGTCTGGGTATCAAGCACCTGAGGCTGATCATCGGTAACTCCATGGGCGGCATGCAAACCTGGATGTGGGGCCAGAACTGGCCGCAGATGATGGACGCACTGGTGCCCATGGCGTCCCAACCCACCGAAATGTCATCCCGCAACTGGATGATGCGCCGCTTGCTGGTGGAGTCGATCAAGCAAGACCCGGCCTGGAACAACGGTAACTACAGCACGCAACCACCCTCCTTGCGCTTGGCAAACGCGATGTTCAGCGTGGCGACCAGTGGCGGCACCCTGGCGTATCAGGCGGCTGCCCCGACCCGCGCCCAGGCCGACAAGCTGGTGGATGAACGTCTCAGCGCTGCACAAACCGGTGACGCCAATGACTTTATCTATCAATGGCAATCTTCCGCTGACTTCAACGCAGCCCCCGGTCTGAAAAAAATTCAAGCGCCGGTGCTGGCCATCAATTCGGCGGACGATGAGCGCATCCCGCCGGAAACAGGTCTGATGGAGGCGTCGATGAAAGAACTCAAGCACGCACGGTTATTACTTATCCTTGCCAGTGCCGACACCCGTGGTCACGGCACCACGAGCATGGCGAAGTTCTATAGCAAGGAACTCAAGCAGTTTATGCGCGAGACTGAAAAGGTGAAATAAATCCACCCCCTCGCCCCAGCTTCAGCTCAAAAGTCCGCCACCTTGCCCCAGGCGGACGTTTGAAAACGGTCCGGGTGATAAGGCCGCGGATCAACAATGGGGCTCACACCGCTGACAATATCGGCAATAAGATGACCCGCGCCCGGACCAATACCAAAGCCATGCCCGCTGAACCCGGCCGCGATCACCAACCCCGGCAGGCTGGCCATTTCGCCGATACCGGGAACGCCGTCCGGCGTACTGTCCACGTAACCGGCCCAGGACGCCTTGATCGACGTACCCTGCAGTGCCGGCACCAATTCCACCGCGCGCTTGTAAGTCAGCGCAACTGCGGAGGCGTCAGCGCTTGGGTCGAGAATGCGCATTCTCTCCATCGGCGTGGGCTGGTCCAGGCGCCAGCGCTTCAAGCTTTCGTGGCCAGCCTGCCAGCCTTCCAGCCCCCCAGGTGCAAGGTTGCGCCAGCGACGCTGAAACATTGGCAGGAATTGCGTAGAGAACCTTAGCAACTGCGGCGTGATATCGACTCGACCCCGGCCACTGATCGCCAGCGTGTAACTGCCATCAAAGCGGCGGGTCATGGGCGCGCCGGTGGTATGCAGCGCACTGGGAATTTCCTGGCTCGGGGCGGTGACCGAAAGCACGGTCTGACGAATCGTCGCTTGCGGGAAGCGAATACCATACTGGCGGCAGAACGAAGATGCCCAGGCGCCTGCGGCAAGCACCGCGAGCCGGGTGCGGATAGTGCCTTTTTCGGTGACGACTGCCGATAATCGACCGGCTTCGGTCTCGACGCCCCGCACGGCGCAGTCCTGATGAACGCTACTGCCCAGTGCCATGATGGCGCGCGCGACTGCGGGGGCTGCGCGGGAAGGGTCGGCAATGCCATCGGTGGGCGCAAACACCCCGCCTTTCCAAGGCTTGCCCGTCGCCCTGCCCCGTTCGGCGGCCTGCTCGGCGGTGAGCATCTGGGTCTGCACGTTGACAGTGCGCGCAAACTCGCCCCAGCGCGCCCACCCTTCCAGCTCCTGGTCGTTGTTACTCAGGTAGAGCAAGCCGCAACGTGTAAAGCCGGTCTGTTCACCGGATTGCTCGGCGAATTGCTCCCACAGTTCCAGGCTTTTGGTGGCCATCGGCAGTTCACGCGCATCGCGATTCTGTTGGCGGCACCAGCCCCAGTTACGGCTTGACTGCTCGGCGCCTATGCGGCCCTTTTCAACCAGCGCGACCTTCATGCCGCGCCTGGCAAGGTAATAGGCGGTAAACGCGCCGATGATACCGCCGCCGATCACAACCACATCGGCCTGCGCCGGCAGATCTGCAGAGGTATGCACGGGAGTTAAAGGTGCTGGCATGTTCTGGTTATCCACCTGAGTTCAGAAGAGTGACGTGTTGCTAGAGCCCGATCCGGCCTGCCCACCGATACGGCGCCAACCACTGTGGTGTGTACCGGGCATCTGGCCATAAAGGGCTTATTACAGCACCGTGAGGCCGTCAATAAGCGCTTAAACGCAGGGCTACATGGTAGAAACCACCGTTTAAACGGCACGCCTCGGCAGACTTTATCGAGGCGCCGGGTATGCCCCACGGGGCGAGCTGGAGGATCGACCCTTCCTCGCCCTGCCCCTCACATCAAAAAAACGGACCTTTTCAACGCAAAGGCGTCCAACCTGGGTATCGCTACCACCGATCAGCCTCATAAGCCCTCGCCCCAGGACAACCCATGACCTTCTTCATTTTCCTTCTAGCCTGCTGCGCCGCCGGAGCAACCGGCATCATCTTCAAGCCAGGAGCATGGTACGAATCTCTTAAGAAGCCGAGTTTCACCCCACCTGACTGGGCGTTTCCGGTGGCGTGGACGACGATTTATCTGCTTCTCGCCTGGGCAGGCTATCGCCTGACGCTGATCCCCGGCAGCGAGATCGTGCTGGCCCTGTGGGCGGCTCAAATTGCCCTGAATACGTTGTGGACGCCGGTATTTTTTGGTGCGAACCGCCTGGTTGCTGCGATGGTGATTCTGGTTCTGCTGTGGATCGTGGTTGCCGCGATGATCGTAATGGCCTTGCAACTGGACATCATCACCGGGCTGATTTTGTTCCCCTATCTGGTCTGGCTCTCGGTGGCAGCGGCGCTGAACTTCTCCATTCTGCGCCATAACCGATAAGTACCTGGCGCTGACCGCCTTATGCGTTCCCGAAGAATATGAGCGGAATATCGATTAACTGAATTCTGTTCCGCTCATCTCGGCATTCATAAGGCGCTACAGCGCGTAGCGCCGACAATGCTCAAGGTAGCCCTGCTCGTGACTGCCGACCAGTTGAACGACGCTCGACCATAGCCAGGAGGGAGCGTCCAGGGTCTCGGACCGATTGCTTTGCAGATCCCTGATCCACGCCGCACGTGTGGCCAGGTCCATCTGTCTGGCATGGGCGTTACCAACCACTTTTGCGAGATATGCTGCGGCCTGCATGGCCTCTTGCTCAGTGAGCTCATCCAGTTCCAGCTTCATGTCCTGAGGAAGCAGCTCACGAATGAAGAACGAGTGATCCAGCATGCGCACGGCAACCATTCGGCTACCCAGGCCGGGCGACAGGTTGCGGGCGCCTTCCACAACCCGTTTGCCGTTGTCTCTGGGCATGCGAGCCCTCGCCGTACGTGGGGCCGCTGCTGCGACGGCTTCCTTGACGTCTAGCAGGCAGAACTCTTCATCCTCTTCATCGCCAACACCCATCAGCACCGCATAGCGAAGCAGCCCCAGAGAGCTGCATCCTTTTACCCAATAGGCGGAGTCAAGCAAGCGCACACGGTCATCCTGGGACCTGCCTTTGAGCGAGGTCACCAGCGCATGAATCTCCGGCGTCTCACAAAGCGCCTTGATCGCATCGCGTTCCGCACGCGACAGTTGCCAGAAATGCTTGCCCAGCGGAATGGTCGGTTGCGTACCTTCGAAGCGTTCCTTGGCCAGATGCTTCCACGTGCGTTGCACCGCGCTACGCATTCCGGCTTTCACTTGCGCAGGACGATCGGGCTCTTCATCGTCGTCGCCCATAAACGCTTCTTCGTAGCCCTGCATCATCTCTTCCAGCATTCTTGCAGTGGTGACACCGGGTAGATCCGAGCCACGAGCAGCCGTCGCTAACGACAATCCCAGCCTCACCAGATCATGGGCAGGATTGCCGATGACGGCTTGATCGAGGTCGCGGATATGCATGTCGATGCGCCCTCTCGAGTCCCCCGTGGGCCCCAGATTGCCGGCATGACAGTCTCCGCAGATCCAGACCGGCGGACCGCTGGGCAGACGTCTGCCTGACTGACTGTGAAGCCACTCATAGAACTGGGCGGTATTGCCTCGCACGAACGCGTGCGCAGACCGCGCCATCTTTAAATTGCGCAAGTTGATGAGGGATTTGAGACGGGTGTCGGGGCGAGGCGTTTTCATTGGAAAACCTTGAAGAGGGTTATTCCATTGACTCGGTATGTGACACGAATGTTTCAAGATATTTCGCATCTGGTCGCTATTCGTCTTCAGCGTCGAGACCAGACTCATATCACTCTCATGCGCTTCGGCCCCGCGAACTGGCGAGGTCAACCCTGAAACAAGAGAAAAGCAAAGGAAAGCAGCGTGTATTCCCGGCCCAAATGGTCCAGACGACCAGACCGGGAATACACCTGCACAAGCCCGTTAAAGCTTGAACTGCGCAACCATGGTGTTGAACGAAGTCGCCAGCCGTGACAGTTCCTGACTGGATGCGCTCGTTTGATTGGCGCCTGCCGCCGACTGGGCACTCAGCTCCTGAATGTTGACCAGGTTGCGATCCACTTCGCGTGCGACCTGGGCCTGCTCTTCGGACGCCGAGGCAATCACCATGTTGCGCTCGTTGATCATCCCCACGCCGCTGGTGATTTTTTCCAGCGCACTGCCGGCGCGCTGCGCGAGTTCCTGGGTGTTGGTGGCCGTTGCCAGGCTTTTGCTCATGGCCGCGACCGCACCGTCGGCGCCGGACTGCACAGTACCGATCATGCCTTCGATTTCCACCGTTGAAGCCTGAGTGCGGTGTGCAAGCGCGCGCACTTCGTCGGCTACTACGGCAAACCCTCTGCCTTGTTCGCCGGCGCGTGCTGCCTCGATGGCGGCGTTCAGCGCCAGCAGGTTGGTCTGTTCGGCGATGCTGCGGATGACCTCGAGCACTTTGCTGATATCCCGGACGTGGCCGGCGAGTGTTGTCACAGACCCTGTCGACTCGGTAATTTCGCTGACCATCGTGCCGATGCCCTTAACGGTGTCATTTACCTGGCCACGACCGTTAGCGGCGTCGGTTGCCAGTGTTTTGGACTCCTCCGACGTAGATACCGCATTGCGGGCTACCTCTTCCACGGCAGCAGTCATTTCGTTCACCGCCGTTGCAGCCTGCTGAATCTCGTCATTTTGCCGAGTAAGGCCGCGGGTGCTTTCTTCAGTGACTGCGCCAAGCTCTTCGGCAGCGGAGGCAAGCTGATCGGACGCGCTGGAAATCTCCTGAATCGTTCGTTTCAAATTGCCCTGCATCGTGCCGATCGCATTGAGCAGATGCCCCGCTTCATCGCCTCGGGTGCTGGAAACGCTCTGGGTCAGGTCACCCGATGCAATACGTTGTGCAACTTCGATAGCGCTTCTCAGTGGTCCGGTAATCATGCGAGTGATCACAATACCCAACATGATCGCCACCACAAACGCGATGACAATACCCGCGGTCAGCATGAATACCGAGGTGCTTTGCAACCTGTCAGCGGCCTCTGCCCCCTCTTTGATCTGGCGCTTGTTGGAGTCGATCATGATCTGTAGATAGCCGCGAGCCTTGTTGAACTCTCCTTCCGCCAGTGCGTTGAGGCGATTGCGCGCGTCTTCCAGTTTGCCTGCCTGCTGCAGGTCAAAGATGTTCTGGGAAGCAGACATGTAGGCCGGCATCAAGGCGTCGTACTGGTCACCCGCTGCGCGTTCATCGTCCTCCAACGGAGTCGCGCGGTAGATGGCATAGACTTTCTGCGCACGCTCCAGCTCGCCGTTGATGCTTTGGCGCATTTTCTCAGCCGTGGCCTTATCCTTGGCATCAAGCAAACGGTAAAGCCCGCGGTTATGAGTGGTCAGGGCGGTCATCGTCTCGTTGGTGTTGGCCACTGAAACCAGGTTATTCGAGAATGTCAGCTCAAGGGCATCGGAAAGCCGGTTGATACCGAGCATCCCCAAACCACCCACAGCCAATGTGATCATGGCGCAAACGATGAACGCGGCCATGAGTTTTTTAGCGAAACTGGTGCGATTTATCATGTTCATTGATTATCCATCATCTTTAAGTAAGGGGTCACTTCTGTCCGAGAGCCCTACTGCACTAGAGGCAAGTAGTTACACGTGGATTTTGCGCACGTTTGCTATAAGCGGTTCGTTGCACTACAGAAATGGTCAGCCATTTCTGCGCCAGAGTGGAACCTGCCGATAACAACAAGTAACGGTGCCGCTGTGTAGTGGCTATCTGCCGTCAAGTCGTGAGCTTTACAGGCCGCAAGGCTGGGGAGTGCTGTTCATGGCACTCTAACCTTTCGCGATCCCTGACTTTATCGGCATGGATTGGATTTTATGAACAGGCCTAGGGTGGAACGGACTAAAAAAGTGGTGATTAGATGAACGCGGGCACTGCTGCGCTGGGTGCGTTCAGTGGAATCCAGAGAGGAAACGTATCGAAATGCGAAGTACTCTCTCTGGTGCTTATCCCTGTCCGGGCGCATGCCGCCATGGCGGATTACACTGTTTTATCAAGGTCTGCGGAACAAACGTTTAAGCCTCTCATGACCATCATCGACATAAGTAAAGATAACGGGCACTACCAACAGGCTTAGTACGGTCGAGGCCAATAGTCCGCCGATGACGACCACCGCCATCGGCTGGCGGAAACCTGATTCGCCACCCCATCCCAATGCGGTCGGCAACATGCCCGCCCCCATTGCAATGGTGGTCATTAGAATTGGTCGGGCGCGTTTGTGGCAGGCGTCGATCAACGCGTCATAGCGGCTCACGGTCGGTGCACGGCGGGCCATGATTGCGTACTCCACCAGCAGGATCGAGTTCTTGGTCACGATCCCCATCAGCATCAGCAAACCGATGACCGACGCCATGGAAAAACTCATCCCGCCGATCAACAGTGCCAACAGTGCGCCGCCCAACGATAGAGGCAGCGCCGAGAGGATTGTCAGCGGCTGCATAAAGTCATGGAACAGCAGCACCAGTACCGCGTAGATACAGAACACGCCGACGGCCATCGCCAGGCTGAAGTTGCCAAACAACTCGCTCATCAACTGCAACTCGCCCTGCTCCACCAGTTTTACTTGCGCTGGCAGGTTCTGCATGACCGGCAACTGCCTGGCCTGCTCCATCACTTCGCCCAGGTTGCTGCCATTGAGTTCGATGGACAGCGTGATATTGCGCAAGCGATCGATACGATCAATCTGCGCGGGGCCGCTGCCCATACTGAGCTCGCCCAGCGACGCCAGTGCTATCTGGCCATCACGCCCGGTGACCCTTAACTGACCGAGGCTTTGCAGATCGGTACGTACTTGCGGCTGCATGCGCACCCGCACATTGACCTGGCGCTGGGACAGATTGATCTTGCCCAGGGACGAACTGTATTCGCCATAGGTGGCCATGCGCAGAGTGTCGGCGATGTCCTGGCTACTGATGCCCTGCTCTGCCGCGCGGACAACATCCGGGCGCATCTGGATTTCCGGCCGTTGTACTGCAGCACTTGAGGTGACGTTGCCGATGCCTTTTATCTGGCGTAACTGCGGTTCAAGCGCGGCGGCAGTCCGCTCCAGCAAATCGCCATCATCGCTGGCAAGGACGATGTCCAGCCGTTCGCCGCTGGCGTCACCGCCGACCGTCACCCGCACACCAGGCAAGCTGCGCAGACTTTCACGCATGCTCGCTTCCACCTGGGATTGTTTCAGTGCGCGCTGGTCACGCGGCAGCAAATCGACGGTCAGTTTCGCATCGCGATCACCTGCACCGCCCGTTTCGCCGCTGCCTGCCGCGATGAACACGTGGGCCACTTCAGGAATCGCGCGTAAACGCTTTTCAGCCTGCAAGGCAACCTCACCGGTCTGAGCCAGACTGCTGCCGGGCGGCAGTTCCAGGCCGACGGTGCTGCTGGCAATGTCCTGGGCAGGCAGAAAGCTGGTCGGCAGCAACGGGATCAGCGCCAGCGAGCCGATAAACAAAGCACCAACAATGGCCATGGTGGTCTTGCGGCGGCTCAGGCTGGTGTGAATCCAGCCCAGGTAACGTCTCATCAAACCGCTGTCATGCTCGCCATGCGGACGTGGCTTGAGTAAATACGCCGCCATCATCGGCGTCAGAAGACGGGCGACCAGCAACGAAAACATCAACGCAGCGCTGGCCGTCACACCGAACTGGCGAAACAGTTTGCCGGAAATCCCGCCCATGAAAGCGGTCGGCAGGAATACCGCGACCAGGGTCACGGTGGTTGCCAATACCGCAAGGCCGATCTCGTCGGACGCCTCAATCGCGGCCTGTCGCGGGGTTTTGCCCATGCGCAGGTGTCGCGCAATGTTTTCGACCTCAACAATGGCATCGTCGACCAGAATGCCGATTACCAGCGCCAGCGCCAACAGCGAAACGGTATTGAGGCTAAAGCCGGCAAAATACATCACGCCGAAGGTCGGGATGATCGACAAAGGCAGTGCCGTGGCCACGATAATCGTCGCCCGCCAGTCACGCAGGAACCACCAGACCACCAAAACCGCCAGTAACATCCCTTCGTAGAGCAGGGCCATGGAGCCGCGATAGTTTTCCATCACCGGCTCGACGGCATTACTCGCCTCTTCGATACGCACATCAGGGTGTTGTATGGCGAACTCATTGACTGCCTGACGCAAATCCCTGGTCACGCCGACGTCGGAAAAACCCAGGGAGCGGATGACCTGAAAGCCAATCACCGGTTTGCCGTCGCGATACGCCAGGGTGTTGCGCTCGGCATGGGTGTCACGCACGGTTGCCAGTTGCTGCACTGCGAGCATTCGTCCATCGCTGACGGGAATGCGGATGGCGCCCAGCGCCGCCGGGTCGTCAATGCCGCCCAGGACACGCAGCGCCTGTTGACCGCTGCCCAGATCGCCCTGGCCGCCGGAATTGTCTTTCTGCATCGCCCGCAAACGATCCGCGATGTCGGTCACACTCAGACCCAGGCCGGCCATTAACGCCGGATCAAGGTCAACCTGGACTTCGCGGTCCACACCGCCCACGCGGCTGATCTTTGCGACACCACGTACGGTCAGCAGCTGCTTGCTCAACTCATTGTCGACAAACCATGACAACGCTTCTTCGTCCATACGTGGCGCATCGACCACATAGGTCAGTAATGCCGTGGTATTGGTGGTCAGGCGGGTTACCGATGGCGTGTCGAGATTGGCGGGCAATTCAGCCGCAGCGCTGTCCACCGCATTGCGTACTTCGTTGAGGGCTTCGTTGCCATCCTTGTCGATGTCGAAGATGACATTGATGAGGACGCTGCCTTCGGTAATTTGCGTGGTGACATGCTTGAGCAGACGCAACGAGGTCAGCTTGTCTTCGAGCTTGCGCGCGACTTCGGTTTCTAGTTGTTCGGGAGCGGCCCCTTCCAGCGAGGCACTGATGACCACTGCAGGCAGATCGGTGTCGGGAAAGTCCTGAATACCGAGGCGCTCGAATCCGAGGAAACCAAACAGGGTCAGCAGTAAAAACAGCATGACCGCCGGGACCGGGTAACGAATCGACAGCGCGGAGATATTCATTGCACACGGGCCTCGGCGTTGACCAGTGTCACGCTGGCCCCGTCATTGAGAAAGGCCCCGCCGCTACGGACGATCTGTGCCTGCTCTGCCAGGCCGCCGAGGATTTCCAGCGCCGATCCACGACGTCTTCCGACCTCGACCACCTGTTGGCTGACGCGCATGTCCTTGCCCAGCACAAACACATAAGAGCGCCCGTCGCGCAGGATCACGCTGGTGTCCGGAACCGTCAGCGCCGGGCTGGACGGCAGTTCGATGCGACCGCTGGCGTACATGCCGGCGCGCGCCACAGACCCCACCGGCAGGGAGACATAGACCAGCGCCCTGCTGGTCTTGCTGTCGAGCATTGGCGAGACCAGCCGCACGCGCCCCTGCACCTCAATACCACCGGGCAGCGCCACACGGGCGAGCTGACCGGCCTTAACGCCTGGCAGTTGCTGGGCATCCAGTTCCGCCTGCCACTCGATGCGGCCATCGCGGATCATCCTGAACATTTCACTGCCCGCCGATACCACATCGCCAAGCAAGGCCTTGCGCCCGGAGATAATCCCGTCATCCACCGCGACGATGCGCGTCTGCGCAAGCTTGATCCGGATGCTGCGCAGATCGGCATTCGCCGAGGCCAGGTCAGCTTCGGCGGTCTGCACCTTGACCCGGTACTCTTCCAGTTTCTGCTCGGACAGGGCGCCGCTCTGCCCTACCGAGGCCGCCCGCCTGGCATTGGAGCGGGCTTCCTGCAGTTGCGCAGTGGCCTGGGCGGCCGCCGACTTCTGCTTGTTTTCCTCGGCCAGCACGCTGTCATCGGCCAGGGTCGCCAAAACCTGGCCCTTCTTCACCTGATCGCCGATATCAGCCTTCAGGCTGGCGATACGCAAGCTTCCGGTCTCTGCACTGATCACGGCTTCCTGCCACGGCGCAAGCGCACCACTGGCCACCCGTTCCTGCGGCCAGTCTTCGCGGCGCGGTTGCACTGCCTCCACCGTCAGGCTGGTGGCCGGCGGCGCCGCAGCGGCCGGGGGCGGCTCTGCGCGGCCAGACAATAGCCAGCCCGAAACGCCCAACACCGCCAGCGTCAGCAGCCCATAAACGTGTATCTTCCTCATACGCCGCCCCGCTTCGGTGTTTCACCGGCCAAACCTTCGCGACTGTCCTGCCACCCACCGCCCAGGGCCTTGTACAGGGCAATCCAGTAGCGAACCTGATTTTGTTGCACGGTGATCAATTCGATTTCTGCCGACAGCGCCGAGCGTCGAGCCTCTTCGCGGTCCAGCAGGCTGGCATTGCCGGCCTGCCAGTTGCGGTCTGTGGCCTGGAACGACGCTTCATAACCCTCACTGGCCCGTTGCGTACTGGCTTGCGAACGCCGCGCCGCGTCCAGGCGCACCAGCGCCTGCTCGACCTCCATTACCGCTGTGCGCAGGGTTTGCCGGTAGGTCGCCAGCGCCGAGTCATAATCTGCCCGCGCCGAGTCCACTGCCGCCCGGCGCTTGCCTGCGTCGAACAGCGGAACAGTCAGTTGCGGGCCGAGGCTCCATTCGCGGCTGAATACTCCGGTGGTGGTCCCCACCTCGAACGAGCCAACCAGGCTCAGGCTGGGCAGACGATCAGCCTGGGCAGCGCCGATCTTCGCATTCGCGGCGGCCAGTTCGCGTTCGCTGGACGCCAGGTCCGGGCGCTGGCGCAACAGGTTGGCAGGTATTTCCCGAACATCCAGCAACGCAGGCTGCGGCAGTCTCGCCGGATTATGGCTGAGCACTTCTCGTACCTGTTCCTCGTCGCTGCCGGTCAGCTCCACCAGGCTCTTGAGCAGCACATCGCACTCGCCTTGCTGTTTGATGAGGGTCGCATTACTGGATGCCGCACTGGCGTCGCTCAACGATGAGTCGGCTGCTGCGGTAAACCCGGCCTGAAACGATACGCGAGTCAGGCGTGCGGTCTGCTCCTGGGATTGCGCCTGATCACGGTAAGCGTTCACCAGCATCTGGCAGCCGCGGTACTGCACAAAGTCATCACCGACCTCGGCGGCCAGCGATACACGAGCGTCATGCCAGTCATTGACACGTGCCTCGAGCAGATTGCGCGACGCCTCGTCGGTGCGTCGCAGTTTGCCGAACAGGTCCAGTTCCCAGGATGCATCGAGGGTTGCCCCGGAGGTCTTACCGCTCTGGCGCACCCCGCTCTGCCTGATGCCGGCGCGTGACTTGCTCACGCCGCCGCTTACTTGCGGCAGCCGGTCGGCAACGCTGCCGTCCAGCGTCGCGCGTGCCTGGGCAATGCGTGCCAGAGCCTTATCGAGAGACGGGCTGTCTGCCTGTGCCATACGCAGCAGGGTTGCCAGTGCCGGGTCATTGAACTGTTGCCACCAATCCTGCAGTCCGACCATCGACGCGCCATGGGGCAGCGGCGCATGCCACTGGCTGGCAACCTTCACCGCAGGCAATTGGTAGTCCGGGCCTAATGTACAGCCACTCAGCAATGAGACCAGAAGCGTCGACAACAGGAAGTGGCCAGCAGGTTTGCCAATAGACATAAAGCTCTCGAAGATTCCGGAACAGTGGCGTCTTGAGAAAGGAAGCAACGGGGCAAGAATCCGGACGATCAGGAGCGTTGTCGCAAGGTTTCTTACAGCGCCATAAATCCCTTTCGTAGCATGCATTTAACGCCTGAGACCGCAGGAAGTCTGTCGTGGAATACGGGGACAGTCCCACGGCGATAAGTTGGCGATCACCCTGAGGTTCTTACAGAATCGGGCTCTGCTCGAAGCGAGTATCAATGAATCCGTACCTGTGCCACCAAGGGATCGACTATGGAAGAGTTAAGCAATCTCAAGAAACTGGAGTCGAATGCGCGCACCTACGCAGCGACCTTCCAGCAGCTGTTTGTCAGCGGCAGAGGCATGCGAGTCAAGGACGCCAACGGCCAGGAATACCTTGACTGCCTGTCCAACGCTGGCACGCTTGCATTGGGTCATAACCCACCGGTGGTCCGTGAAGCGGTGATCGAATTTCTGAACAGTGATCATCTGCAGCAGGCCCTTGACCTGGCCACACCGGCCAAGCACGCCTTCGTCGAAGAACTGTTCGCAACGTTGCCTGCCAGCATGCGTGACAACAGCAAAATCCTGTTCTGCGGCCCCAGCGGCTCAGACGCGGTCGAAGCCGCAATCAAACTGGCCCGTCATTACACCCAGCGCTCGCCGCTGATGTCTTTCCACGGGGGTTATCACGGCATGACCGCTGGTGCGTTGTCGGCCATGGGCAACCTCAACCCCAAGGCAGGCCTGCTGGCCCAGGGCACCCACTTCCTGCCCTTCCCCTATCGCTTCCGCTGCCCGTTCGGCACCGATGGTGAACATACTGACCGCCTCTCCATCGAGTACATCCGCACTGTACTCAGTGACCCGGAGAGCGGCGTGCCCAAACCGGCGGCGGTGGTGGTCGAAGTGATCCAGGGCGAAGGCGGCTGCATCGCAGCATCGGCCGAGTGGCTGCGCGCCGTGCGGGAGATCACCCATGAGCTCGGGATCTTGCTGATTATCGATGAAGTGCAAACCGGCCTCGGACGTACCGGCAACCTGTTTGCCATCGAACACTCCGGGATAACGCCGGATATTCTGGTGCTGTCCAAGGCCATCGGTGGCGGTTACCCGATATCAGTGATCGTCTATGCCGAGCACCTGGATACATGGGGCCCTGGCATGCACGCAGGTACCTTCCGTGGCAACCAGGTGGCAATGGTGGCCGGGGCTGCGACCATGCGTCATATCAAGGAGCACGATCTGGTCGGCAATGCCACGCGCCGGGGTGAGCAATTGCACAGCGGGCTGGAGGACATCGCCCGGCAGTTCCCGTTTATCGGCGATGTTCGTGGTCGTGGCCTGATGCTCGGTGTGGAAATCGTCAAGCCGACCAACGGGTCACGTCCGGGGGCTGGCGATGGCGCACGGGCGCGGGCGATCAAGCTGGAGTGCTTCAACAACGGCATGATCATCGAGACCGGTGGACGCAACAGTGCAGTCCTGCGCTTCCTGCCACCATTGAACATTACCGAGTCGGAAGTGGGCATGATCCTCGACCGCTTCGAACAGTCCCTCAAGAGCAGTAGCGCGGCTCGGGTTTCCAGTGTCAGCGCGGTAGGCTGAGTCCTCGCAACAGCTTGCCAGAGAGGCTGGCGCAGACGATAGCTACCCGTCGACTGCGCCAGTCTCGCGAGCAGCATTTCCCCCTTTGGCTTCCTGCCTGGATGTAATAAGCCGATCGTTTTGACTCCACCGGCAGCAAGCGCTTGTCAGTGCGCGGTCGCGCGCACGCGCCCTTCTCCACTGGGCAGGACATCCTTGTCCTGCAATCCCCCTGTCAATCCCGTGCCAGTGCCTCGATCGGATCGAGCTGTGCCGCGTTACGTGCCGGTACGAAGCCGAACACGATGCCGATCAATGTCGAGCAGATGAACGCAGTGACAATCGAGCCCAGGGAGAACACCATCTGCCACTCCTTGACCAGCAGTGAAAACACATAGCCGATCACGAACGACAGGCTGATGCCGATGACGCCGCCAATCAGGCAGACCATCACCGCCTCCACCAGAAACTGCTGACGGATATCCGACTGGCGTGCCCCGACGGCCATGCGAATGCCGATCTCGCGCGTCCGTTCCGTGACCGACACCAGCATGATGTTCATCACCCCGATGCCGCCGACCGCCAGCGAGATCACCGCGATCAACGACAGCAACAGGGCCAGCGACTGACTGGTCTTCTGCACCGTTTGCATCACGCTGTCGAGGTTGTAGGTGAAGAAGTCCTTGGTCCCGTGCCGCTTTTGCAACAGCTTGTTTACGTTGTCCTCGACCACCTTGCTTGGCTGTCCGTCCTTGACCCGCACGGTGATGCCGTCCAGGTAGGTCTGACCCAGCAGGCGTCCGGAGGCGGTTTCGTAGGGCATCCAGATATTCAGGTTCTTGCTGGTGTCGAAGATGTTTTTCTTGTTCTCGGTCACGCCGATCACCGTACACGGCAGGTTACCCACCAGGATCACCTGGCCCAGCGGGTCGACCTTGGGACCGAACAGGCGAATCCGCGTGTTGTGATCGATCACCACCACCTGTGCCTGCCGCCGGGCGTCATCCTTGTTGAAACCCACCCCCAGGCCCATCTTCGTGCCACGCACCTGGAAGTAGCTCGGGCTGACCCCGCTCACCGTCGCCGATACGTCGATATTTCGGTAGCGCACCAGCAGGTTGCGGCCGATATTCGGTGTGGCGCTGTCGATGTAGTACTCACTGCTCAACGCCGCCACATCGGACAGCGCCAGGGTCTGGATATCCATGGACTTGGTGTCGCCAAAGTCACTGCCTGGGAACACCTCGATGGTATTGCTGCCGATGGCCTGGATGTCCTTGAGCACATAGCGCTTGGCCCCTTCGCCGATCGCTACGATCGACACCACCGAGGTGATGCCGATGATGATCCCGAGCATGGTCAGCAGCGTGCGCATGCGATGCGAGATCAGCGCCACCCACGCCATGACGAAAGCTTCCTGGAACAGGCCGATGTTAGCCATCAGCCGGTTGCCCTGCCTGGGTTTGGTCGGCAGGCGCTCGGTGGTTTTTTCGTTGATGATCGGGCGATCGGTGTTGACCCGGTCGGCGATGATCTCGCCGTCACGCATCTCGATGATGCGCTCGGCGTGCGCTGCCACCTTCTCGTCGTGAGTCACCAAAATCACGGTGTGTCCGGCGCTGTTGAGCTCCAGGAGGATATTCATCACCTCCTTGCCGCTCACGCTGTCGAGGGCGCCAGTGGGTTCGTCGGCCAGAATGATCTCGCCGCCGTTCATCAAGGCCCGGGCGATACTCACCCGCTGCTGCTGGCCGCCTGACAACTGGCTTGGCCGATGCTCCAGATGCCCGGACAGGCCCAGACGCTCGAGCAGCTTCTGCGCGCGCTCCACGCGCATGCCCTTGCCGGTGCCTGCGTAGATAGCTGGCATTTCGACATTCTGGATCGCCGCCAGGTGCGGCAACAGGTGATAACGTTGGAAAATGAAACCGAAGTGATCGCGACGCAGCTCTGCCAGCTCATCATCGGTAAGCGTACCGGTTTCACGCCCGTCGACCTTGTAACTGCCGCTGTTGGGGTGGTCCAGACAGCCCAGCACGTTCATCAGCGTTGACTTGCCGGAACCCGAGGCCCCGGTAATGGCAACCAGTTCGCCGGCATTGATCGTGAGGTTGATGTCATTAAGCGCGATGAAGTCCTTTTCGCCGGCGACGAAACGACGGGTGACACCGTTGAGTTCCAGAAGAGCTCGACTCATGGTCAGGCCCCCGCTGCTGCTGGTGTAGCCGACGGTTCACCGATCACCACCTGGTCACCCTCGGCAAGGCCACTCTTGATCTCGACCCGCACGTTGTTGTTGATGCCGGTCTGCACATTGCGGCTCTGGGCCTGGCCCTGCGCGTCCACCACACGCACCGGGAAGCTGCCGTCGCCATTCTTGTCGCCCAGGGCCGCAACAGGGACAGTCAACACGTCCTTGGCCTTTTCACGCACGATATGCACTTGGGCGGTCATCGAAATACGCAGGCGGTGATCAGGGTTGGGGACGTCGAACAATGCGTTGTAGAACACCGCACTGTTCGGTTTGCTGGCGGTGCTGGATTGCGCATCAAGGAAGTTTTGCGGCGCTGGCTCCGTGCCTTTCAGCTTGGCGTAATAGCGTTTTTCGGCATCGCCGAGGATGGTGAAATACACCTCTTGCCCGGGGGTGATATTAATCACGTCGGCCTCGGAGACCTGAGCCTTGACGGTCATGGTGTCCAGATCCGCCAATTTGAGAATCACCGGTGTCAGTTGGCTGGCGATCACAGTCTGACCTTCCTGCGTCACGATACCCACCACATCACCACTGATCGGCGCGACGATACGGGTGTAGCCCAGGTTGATCCTGGCGGTCTCGATCTGGATTCTTGCGTCGCGCACCTGGGCTTCCAGCGACCGCAGGTTGGCACTCCGGACCTCGAAGTCCGATTGCGCCGTATCGAAGTCCTTTTGCGAGATCGCATCATCCGCACGCAGTTGCTTGTAGCGCTGGTAAATGGCTTTGGCGTCCTTGAGCTGTGCGACAGCCGCATCCTTCTGGGCGATCAGGTTCTGTTCGTTGACCTGCGACTGGCGCAGAGTGTTCTGCAGCACCACGGGATCGATTTCCGCCAGCCACTGACCCTGTTTGACCTTGTCGCCCAGATTGACCTTCAAAGACTTGAGCTGGCCCGAGACCTGCGCGCCGACGTCAACCTGCTTGATGCCCTGCAGCACCCCGCTGGCCAGCACCGAGTTTTCGATATCGGTGCGTTCGACCTTGGCAGTCAGGTACTCCGGAGCCTTTTCCGGGGACTGGACGCTGTAGGCAATACCCGCTGCCAGAACCAACAACACGACAACGATGAGCACTTTGCGAAACTTCAACTTTTTCATAGAAAGCCACGAATGTGTTGAGGATTGACCCGGCGATCAGCCGCCGGGCTTGAAGAAACGACGTTATTCATGGGGTAGCCACCAGTTCGCCAGATGCCGTACATGCTGCGCCTTGAGGATGGTGAAATGGTTGCCCGGTCCACGCCAGACAGTGAGATCCGGGGCACACTGGCGCCAGCCGCTGACCATCGCCTGTTGTTCGCGCTGATTGCCCGCCGCATCCAGCACCGGGTCATCGGCCAGCACCAGACGCACCGGCCCGGTGTAGATCTGCGACGGTTGATAACGTGTACGCAACGCCGTACCGAATGCCCGCGCAGGCCCGCGCATTGCGTCCGGCGACGAACGCTGCGGCAACATCCCTGCGCGCACCATCCCGGCATGCAACAAGCGCATCTGGCCGACATCGTCTTGGGCCCGGAAGGCCGCACGATCAATGCCCAGCGACTTGCCCGCAGCCAGTTCCATGGTCTCGATCAAACGTTCCAGTACGCCTATCGCGGTGTAAGGTTTGCCCACCACCCCGTTGCCGCCCGGCGACTCGCTGTCGATCAGTGTCAGCGAAGCCACTTCGCGGCCGCGTGCCGTCAGGCGCTGGGCCATTTCGAAGGCCACCCAGCCGCCGAACGAATGACCGAGCAGATGCACCGGCCCTTCGGGGTGAGTGCTGTCGAGTGCTTGCAGATACGCCTCGGCGGCGGTTTCCACCAGGCTGTAAGGCACCGTGCGGCCATCCAGCCCGCGCGGTTGCAGCCCGTGGATCGGCCAGTGCGGGCCTAATGCCTCGGCCAGACCGATGAAGCCGGTCACACTGTCCCCTGCCCCCGGTACGCAGAACACTGGCGCGTGGTCGCGACGTCCGCCCTGAATCGTCAGCAACGGCCGGTGGGCGCTGTCAGCCTCCCGTGGCCGATCGGGCAGATCAGCCAGCGCCTGGCTGATCGCCTGACCCAGGCCCTCGATATGCGGCGGCTTCATCATGCTCATGTGATCGCCCGCAACCTTGATACTGCGCAACTGACTGACGGGCAGGACGCTGTCCCAACCCAGGTAACCGCTGTGTTTCTGTGAGTTGGGTTGCCACTCGCTGGCAGTGAACAGGTGCAGCGGCACGCTGTTGGGGTAAACCGTGTAATTGGCCTGCGCATGACCGTGAGCCACCTCTCGGTCGAGGTACTGGCAAAGACCCTCGTTCGTGTAGATGTCCAGCTCCGGCGGCAGTACGCCCTGCTCACGGCAGTGCTGCAGGAGCCCGGCGAAATCAAAGTCCTGGCGGTTTGCACGCACTCGCTCCAGGGCCTCTAGAGCCTGCGCGCATTCGCCGCGGGCTTTCCAGAACTGCTCGCAGTGTTCCAGCAGGTGCTGACGGTGGGCGGTCTTCAGGTCCCAGCGCTCGCGACCCTGATCCACCAGGCGCGGCATGTAGGTGTCGAGCATGCCGATAAACTCTACCTGCTCGTCCATGCCCTCCAGCTGGATGGCGATTTCGTAGGCCAGAAGCCCACCGAACGACCAGCCCGCCAGGCGATAAGGTCCGTGCGGCTGAACACTGCGCATCGCCCCCAGCAAGCGCGTCGCCAGGCATTCCATGGTCAGCAACTGTTCCTGACCGAGCGGGATGCCGCTCAACCCGTAGACCGGAATATCGCTGTCGATGTGAACCGCCAGCGCCGCGAAGTGCACATCCTGGCCGGTGAACTCGTGGACCAGGAACAATGGACGCTGGTTGCCGGAGGTGCGCACCGGCACCAGTTGCTCATGAAGCTGCGCTGCAACCTCTTCGCTGCGGCTGCCCAGCAGGCTGGCCAGGGCGGCCACGCTGGCGTGCTGGAAAACGTCGGCCAGGGACACCGCCAAGCCACTCTGCACCAGTTGGTTGACCAGTCGCACGGCCATCAGCGAGTGACCGCCGAGATCGAAGAAGCTGTCATGACGTCCCACCTGCTGTAATTCGAGTACCTCCGCCCAGGCTTTCGCCAGACGAATCTCCAACTCCCCTGCCGGGGCTTCAAACGCATGGCTCGCGAACTGATCCGCTGTCGGCGCTGGCAATGCCTGGACGTCCACCTTGCCATTGAGCGTCAGCGGCAAGTCTGGCAGGCAGATGAAGACGCTCGGGACCATGTATTCCGGCAAGCTGGCGCTCAGTTGTGCACGCAGGGCCTCCGGCTCGGGGGCTTCAACGTCAGCGTGCACGGTGTAATACGCCACCAGACGCGTGTCGCCCGGGCTGTCTTCGCGCGCCACCACCACGGAGTTACGCACGCCATCGCACCCATGCAGGCTGCTTTCGACTTCCCCAAGCTCGACGCGGAAGCCGCGGACCTTCACCTGGCCATCGTTACGCGCCAGGTATTCGAGGTTGCCGTCCGGCAACCAGCGCGCCAGGTCGCCAGTGCGATAGAGCCGCGCGCCTGCCTGCTGACTGAACGGGTCGTCGCTGAAGCGTTCGGCGCTCAGTTCCGGGCGATTCAGGTAGCCAAGCGCGACCCCGACACCGCCGATGTAGATCTCGCCGACGCTGCCCATCGGCACCGGCTCGCCGCAAACGTCGAGCAGATAGATGCGCACGTTGGCGTTGGGTTTGCCGATCGGCAGGCTCAGGGTGCCTGGCTGCACATCAAACACTTCGTAACGAGTGGCGCACGTAGTGGCCTCGGTTGGGCCATAGCCGTTGAACAGGCGCACTTGGGACGAGTGCTCACGCACCCGGCGGAACGACGCCGGATCCGCCCGTTCGCCACCGCACTCCAGCATGCGCAAGCCGGCCAGGGCTTCGGGAATCAACCCGGCATACAGGTTGAACAAGGCGGTCGAGCTGAACATCACCGTGACTGCGTGGCGTTTGAGCAGGGCGGCAAAGGCAGCCGGCTCAAGCAACACGGAAGGCTCGACGATTATCGACTGGCCGCCATTGAGCAACGCACCCCAGATCTCCGGGCTGCTGGCGTCGAACGCCGGGTTGGAAGAAAACGCCACGCGGTCATCGGCACGGAAGTCGTAGTTATCCCGCACCAGCCGCACGATGCCGTTGTGGGTCACGATTACGCCCTTCGGTATGCCGGTGGAGCCGGAGGTGTAGATGATGCACGCCGGGGTCTCGCCTGCGACTTCAGCTGCAAGCGCGACTGGCCCTTGGCCGGCCACTGATAGATCCAGGGTGTCCAGATCGAGTCGCGGCGTCGTTTCAGGTGCTGTCAGTTCGCTGCGGGTCAGCAACATGAGTGCTTCGCTGTCCTCGAGCATGAAGCGCACACGTTCTTCGGGGGCCAGGCGATCCAGCGCCAGGTACGCCGCGCCGCACTTGAGCGTGGCCAGCATACTGGTCAGCAGCTCCACCGAACGATCCAGCAGGATCGCCACTCGGGCTCCCGCTTTCACACCGTGCTGGCGCAAGTGCTGAGCCAGGGCGTTGGCGCGGCTGTCGAGTTCGGCGTAGGTCAGCGTCTGCTCGCCCTGACGGGCCGCAATCGCTTGAGGTCGAGACGCTGCATGCGCCTCGAAAAGGCGATGCATCAACTGACCCTGAGGGTAAGCGCGGTCGGTTGCATTGAGACCGGTCAACAGGTGCTCGCGCTCGACCGCATCCACCAATGGCACGTGTTCCAGTATGCGGTGTTCATTGGCGACCATGGCTTCCAGCAGGCGCTGGAAATAGCCCAGGTAACGGTCCATGGTGCTTTCGTCGAACAGCGCCGTGGCGTATTCCAGCGTGCCGATCAATTGACCGCCAACCTCGGTCATGTCCAGCACCAGATCGAACTTGGCCGTGTGGTCGTTTACCGCCACGCCTTGCAGGTTCATGGCGCCGAGCGAGAGGTCGGACGTTTCGTTGTTCTGCCAGGACAACATCGCTTGGAAGATCGGGCTGTGGGACAGGCTGCGTTGCGGACGAACCACCTCGACCACCTGTTCGAACGGCAGGTCCTGATGGCTCTGCGCTGCCAGCGTCTGACGCTTGACCTGCTGCATCAACGCTTCGACGCTCGGTGCGCCGGAGAGATCGACGCGTATCGCCAGGGTGTTGACGAAGAACCCGATCAGGTCCTCCACTTCGGCACGCAGGCGGTTGGCCACCGGCGTACCGATCACCACATCATCCTGACCGGCCAGACGCCCCAGCAGCGAGGCCCATGCGACCATCACGGTCATGAACAGCGTGCTGCCATGCCGCTGGCTCAGGGCCTTGAGGCCAAGGGTCAGCTCGGCATCGAGCACCAGGCCGCGAATATTGCCGCTGTAGTCCTGTTGTGCCGGGCGCGGCCGGTCGGTCGGCAAGGTCAGCAAGGCTGGTGCACCGCCCAGGGTCTGCTGCCAGTATTGACGCTGTTGCTGCAGCACGTCGCCGCTCAGCCAGTTGCGCTGCCACACGGCATAGTCGGCGTATTGCACCGGCAAGGTGGGCAACGGATCCTCGGCACCGGCACTGAACGCGGCATAGAGCGCACTCAGCTCACGGGTCAATACATCCGCGGACCAGCCGTCGGAGACGATATGGTGCATGGTCACCAGCAACACGTGATCGTCCTCGGCCATGCGCACCAGCCGTCCGCGTACCAGCGGACCGTTGAGCAGATCGAAGCCTTCGTTGGCTTCTTCAGCGGTGATGGCGAGCAGCTGCTCTTCAGCATCCGCCTGCCCGGTCAGCACCTGCAGTTGCAGGCTGAAACCGATATCGGCCGAGGCTATGTGTTGTGCAACGTCCTCGCCATGCACTTGCACGAAGGTCGTACGCAGCACTTCGTGGCGGGCGACGATACGGTCCAGCGCGCGTTTCAGCGCAGGGTTATCCAGAGTGCCACGTAGACGCAGCCCTGCCGGAATATGGTAAGCCGCGCTGCCGCCCTCCAGCTGTGCGAGGAACCACAGACGCTGCTGGGCAAACGACAGCGGCAAGGTCTGGTCGCGGGACACCGGCACGATAGGCGGCTGGCTGCTGCCTTTGGCGTCGGCGAGTATGCGTGCCATGGCGGCCAGTTCAGGCTGGGCGAAGATATCCGCCAGGCCCAGCTCGACACCCAAGTGCTGGCGCACCTGGGAAATCAGGCGCATCGCCAGCAGCGAGTGCCCGCCGAGCTCGAAGAACTGGTCATGACGGCCCACCTGTTCAAGGTTGAGCAGGTTCTGCCAGATCTGCGCCAGCGCCATCTCGGTGTCGCCTTGCGGTTCCACATGTTCACGGCTGGCAAAGGCCTCGGCTTGCGGAGCCGGCAGCGCCTTGCGATCGAGCTTGCGGTTCGGCGTCAATGGCAAGGCGTCGAGGATCACGAACGCACTCGGCAGCATGTACTCGGCCAGCTGCGGCGCCAGCTCAGCGCGCAGGCTGGCGGCATCCAGGCTCGCTTGTGGCTGACCGACCACATAAGCCACCAGGCGTTTGTCTCCCGGAGTGTCTTCCCGAGCGATCACCACCGCTTCCTTGACCCCGGTGCAATTGCCGAGACGGGCTTCGATTTCACCCAGCTCGATACGGAAACCGCGCACCTTGACCTGGAAGTCGTTACGACCCAGGTACTCGATCCGACCGTCGGCCATGTAGCGTGCCAAATCGCCGGTTTTGTACATCCTGGCCTCAGGGCTGTTGCTGAACGGGTCCGCGAGGAAGCGTTCGGCCTTGACCTCTTCAAGACTCAGGTAACCCCGTGCCACGCCGTCGCCACCAATGAAGATCTCACCGGCCACGCCATACGGCACCGGCTGTTGATGGGCATCAAGCAGGTAGATACGCGTGTTGGCCATCGGCTTGCCAATGGTCGCGTTACCGCTGCCTTCGCTGCCAGCTATAGCATCGTGGCTGACGTAGGCGGCGGTGCAGGACACCGTCGCCTCGGTCGGGCCATAGGTGTTGATCAGACGGGTGTGCGCCGGGCGCACCTCGTCCCAGAGCTTGAGCTTCTGTGCCGACAATGCGTCGCCGGTGACGTTGATCAAACGGACCTCGGCCAGGCGTTGCGCTGCAGCCTGCGGCTGGTTGTGCCATTCGGCCACCAGCGTGTGCCAGTGCGCAGCAGTCAAGTGCAGAACGGTCGGGTAAATACCGTGATTTTCAGTCCCCTCACTGCCGAAGATCTCGCGACTTGGTGCCAGAGATGCCCCGGCCAGCAGCGCCGGGAAGATCTCTTCTACCGACAGGTCGAAGTTCAGGGTGTTCTGTTGCAGCACGGTGTCTGTCGGGGCCAGGCCAAACAGGCGCGCCGCATCGGTGCTGTAGTTGACCAGACCGCGATGCTCGATCATCACCCCTTTCGGATTGCCAGTGGAGCCCGAGGTGTAGATCACATACGCCAGGTTGCGCACGCCGAGGGCTTCCACCACCGGGTTATCGTCACGCTCGGTAAAGGTGTTGCGCTGATCATCGTCGAGCAGCACCAGCGGCAAGGTCAGGGTTGGCAAGCGCTTCTGCAGATCACGCTGGGTCAGCAACGCCGCTGGCTGGCTGTCGGTGATCATGTATGCCAGGCGCTCGGCCGGATAGGCGGGGTCAAGTGGTACATAAGCCGCCCCTGCCTTGAGCACACCGAGCAGGCCGATCATCATTTCCACGCCACGCTCGACACAGATCGCCACCCGATCGTCAGGGCCAATGCCCAGGCCGATCAGGTGATGAGCCAGACGGTTGGCCTGACGGTTCAGTTCGGCATAACTCAAGCGCTGCGCCTGGAAGGCCACGGCGATGGCGTCGGGCTGTGCCTGAACCTTTGCTTCGAACAGCTGATGAATCGTGCAGTCGTGCGGGTAAGGCACGTCGGTAGCATTGAGGTCGACCAGTAGATGCTGGCGTTCCACCGCATCGAGCAACGGCACCTGTTCCAGCAACTGGCGGTCGTCGGCGACCATGGCTTCCAGCAAGCGCTGGAAGTAGCCCATGTAGCGCTGCAGGGTGCTTTCGTCGAACAGTGCCGTGGCGTATTCCAGGGTGCCGATCAATTGATCGCCGACCTCGGTCATGTCCAGCGTCAGGTCGAACTTGGCGGTATGGCCAGCCACTGCGACGCCCTGCAGGCTCATGTCGCCAAGCGCCAGATCGGACGTTTCGTTGTTCTGCCACGACAACATGGCCTGGAAAATCGGGCTGTGGGACAGGCTGCGCTGCGGGCGCACCACCTCAACCACCTGTTCGAACGGCAGGTCCTGATTCGCCTGGGCGGCCAGGGTCTGCTGTTTGACCTGCTGCAACAGACTTTGCACGCTCGGTGTCCCCGAGAGGTCGACGCGCACGGCCAGGGTGTTGACGAAGAACCCGATCAGGTCCTCCACCTCGGCGCGCATGCGGTTGGCCACCGGCGTACCGATGACCACGTCGTCCTGACCGGCCAGACGTCCCAGCAGCGCAGCCCATGCGGCCATGACCGTCATGAACAGGCTGCTGCCATGCCGCTGGCTCAGCGCCTTGAGGCCACGGGTCAGGTCGGCGTCGAGTACCAGCCCGAGCAACTGACCGCTGTAGTCCTGTTGTGCCGGGCGTGGCCGGTCGGTCGGCAAGGTCAGCAAGGCCGGCGCGCCGGCCAGAGTCTGCTGCCAGTACTGGCGCTGTTGCTGCAGCACGTCGCCGCTCAGCCAGTTGCGCTGCCACAGCGCATAATCGGCGTATTGCACCGGCAACGCAGGCAACGGATCCTCGGCGCCTTCGCTGAACGCTGCATAGAGCAGGCCCAGTTCACGGGTCAACACGCCAGCGGACCAGCCGTCAGAGACGATGTGGTGCATGGTCACCAGCAACACATGGTCGTCATCGGCCATGCGCACCAGGCGTCCGCGCACCAGCGGCCCGTTCACCAGATCGAAGCCCTCTTCGGCCTCTTCGGCGGCGATGGCGAGCAGTTGTTGTTCCGCATCCGCCTGCCCGTTCAGCACCTGCAGTTGCAGGCTGAAGCCGATATCGGCCGGGGCGATGCACTGCAGCGGATCCTGGTCCTGCTCCTGGACAAAGGTCGTACGCAATGCCTCGTGGCGCGCAACGATACGGTCCAGCGCCCGCTTCAGGGCGACTTGATCGAGGCTGCCGCGCAGACGCAGACCGGCTGGAATGTGATAAGCCGCACTGCCGCCGTCCAGCTGCGCGAGGAACCACAGGCGTTGCTGGGCAAACGACAGCGGCAAGGACTGATCGCGGGACACCGGCACGATGGGCTGCTGGCTGCTGCCGGCAGCGTGCGCCACTACCTGAGCCAGCGCCGCCAGTTCCGGTTGGGCGAAGATGTCCGCCAGACTCAGCTCGACGCCCATGCGCTGACGCACCTGGGAAATCAGGCGCATTGCCAGCAGCGAGTGCCCGCCCAGTTCGAAGAAGTGGTCATGACGCCCTACTGCTTCCAGGTTGAGCAGGTTCTGCCAGATCTGCGCCAGGGCTTTTTCGCTGGTGCCTTGCGGGGCGACATGTTCACGACTGGCAAAGGCATCGTCCGCCGGGGCCGGCAGGGCCTTGCGATCGAGCTTGCGATTCGGCGTCAGCGGCAGTGCATCAAGCAGCACGAACGCACTTGGCAGCATGTACTCGGCCAGTTGCGGCGCCAGCTCAGCGCGCAGGCTGGCGGCATCCAGGTTCGCTTGTGGCTGGGCGATCACGTAGGCCACGAGACGTTTTTCACCGGGATTGTCCTCCCGAGCGATCACCACCGCTTCCTTGACCCCTTTGCAATTGCCGAGACGGGCTTCGATTTCGCCCAGTTCGATACGGAAACCGCGCACCTTGACCTGGAAGTCGTTACGCCCCAGGTACTCGATACGACCGTCGGCCATGTAGCGTGCCAGGTCACCGGTTTTGTACATCCTGGCATCAGGGCTGTTGCTGAACGGATCAGCGAGGAAACGCTCGGCATTGACCTCTTCAAGGTTCAGGTAACCGCGTGCCACGCCGTCGCTACCGATGAAAATCTCACCGGCCACGCCGTATGGCACCGGCTGCTGGTGAGCGTCGAGCAGGTAGATGCGGGTGTTGGCCATCGGCTTGCCGATGGTCGCGTTACCGCTGCCTTCGCTGCCAGCGGCAGCGTCGTGGCTGACGTAGGCGGCGGTGCAGGACACCGTCGCCTCGGTCGGGCCATAGGTGTTGATCAGGCGCGTGTGTGCCGGGCGCACCTCATCCCAGAGCTTGAGTTTCTGTGCCGACAATGCGTCACCGGTGACGTTGATCAGGCGCACCTCGGCCAGGCGTTGTTCAGCAGCCTGCGGCTGGTTGTGCCATTCGGCCACCAACGTGTGCCAGTGCGCAGCGGTCAAGTGCAGAACGGTCGGGTAAATGCCGTGATTTTCAGTGCCTTCACTGCCGAATATCTCGCGGCTTGGCGCCAGGGTGGCACCGGCCAGAAGTGCCGGGAAGATCTCCTCCACCGACAGGTCGAAGTTAAGGGTGTTTTGTTGCAGCACCGTGTCGCTCTGGGACAGGCCGAACAGGCGTGCAGCATCGACGCTGTAGTTGACCAGGCCGCGGTGTTCGATCATCACGCCCTTCGGGTTGCCGGTGGAACCGGAGGTGTAGATCACATACGCCAGGTTGCGCACGCCGAGGGTCGGTACGACCGGGTTGTCATCACACTCGGTGAAGCCCTGGCAATGCTCGTCGTCGAGCAATACCAGCGGCATGGACAGTGCGGGCAACCGCTCCTGCAAGCCGCGCTGGGTGAGCAATGCTGCTGGCTGACTGTCGTTGATCATGTAGGCCAAGCGCTCGGCGGGGTAAGCCGGGTCAAGCGGCACATAGGCAGCACCGGCTTTGAGCACGCCGAGCAGGCCGACTATCATTTTCACCCCGCGTTCGACGCAGATCGCCACCCGATCATCAGGGCCGATGCCGAGGCTGATCAGGTGATGAGCCAGACGGTTGGCCTGACGGTTCAAGTCGGCATAGCTCAAGCGCTGCGCCTGGAAAGCCACGGCGATGGCCTCGGGCTGTGCCCGGACCTTTTCTTCGAACAGCTGATGAATCGTGGCGTCTTGCGGGTAAGGCACGTTGGTAGCGTTAAGGTCGATCAGCAGATGCTTGCGCTCCACCGCATCAAGCAGTGGCACATGTTCCAGCACCTGGCGGTCATCGGCGACCATGGCGTGCAGCAAGCGCTTCAGGTAGCCCAGATAACGGGCGATGGTGCTTTCATCGAACAACGCGGTGGCGTACTCCAGCGAACCAAGCAGCTGACCCTGCGCTTCGCCGATGTCCAGCGAGAGATCGAACTTGGACAGTGTATGGCCTGCGCTCAGGCTTTCCAGTTGCAGATCGCCGAGGACCAAATCCCCGCCGCTCATGTCCTGCCAGCTGAGCATGGCCTGGAACACCGGGCTGTGCGATAGGCTGCGCACCGGCTTGATCACTTCCACCACTTGTTCGAACGGCAGGTCCTGATGGTCCTGGGCGCCTAAGGTGTTGGTCTTGACCTGCGCCAGCAGAGTCTCTGCCGTGGGCTTGTCGCTGAGGTCGACGCGGATCGCCAGGGTATTGACGAACAGGCCCACCAGCCCTTCGGCTTCACTGCGTGTGCGGTTGGCCACTGGCGTGCCGATGACCACATCGTCCTGACCGGACAGACGCCCCAGCAGCGCAGCCCAGGCGGCCATGACGGTCATGAACAGGGTGCTGCCGTGACGTTGGCTCAAGGCCTTGAGGCCGCGAGTCAGATCCTCGTCGAAAACGATGGGCAGCACCGCGCCGGCATAGTCCTGCTGCGCCGGACGTACCCGGTCGGTGGGCAACATCAGCAGCGCCGGAGCGTCTGCCAGGGTTTGCTGCCAGTAGTCGCTTTGTTGCTGCAGCAGATCGCCGCTCAGCCAGCGACGCTGCCACACTGCGTAGTCCAGGTATTGCAGCGTCAGTGGCGCCAGCGGGTCGTCCTGGCCCTGGCTGAATGCCGCATAGAGCGCGGCCAGTTCACGGGTCAGCACGCCAATCGACCAGCCGTCGGAAACGATGTGGTGCATGGTCAGCAACAGGACGTGATGGTCCTCGGCCATACGGATCAGGCGGCCACGGATCAACGGGCCCTGTTCCAGATCGAAGCCTTGCAGCGACTCTTCGCTGGCCAGTGCCTGAAGCTTCTCCTTGGCATCCACCAGCCCTTGCAGATCATGCAGTTGCAGGTTGAAGCCGGCATCCGCCGGGCTGATCCGTTGCAATGGCTGTTCGTCATCGCCCTGAATGAAGGTGGTGCGCAAGCCCTCATGGCGCGCCACGATGCGCTCCAGCGCCCGTTGCATCGCCGCGCGATCCAGCTCGCCACGCAGGCCCAGACCGACAGGCATGTGGTAGGCCGCGCTGGCGCCTTCCATCTTGGCGAGGAACCACAGACGTTGCTGGCCGAACGACAATGGCCAGGCCTGATCGCGTGCCACCGGCACGATATCCGGCAGGATGCTGCGTCCTGCCTGGGCGATGGCCAGCGCCAGTGCGCTCAGCTCGGGGTGGGCAAACAACGCGGCCAGGCTCAGTTCGACGCCCAACTGCTGGCGAATCTGCGAAATCAGGCGCATCGCCAGCAATGAATGGCCGCCCAGCTCGAAGAACTGGTCGTGACGGCTGACGCGTTCAAGCTGGAGCAAGTCGCTCCAGATTTGCGCCAGCAGGGTTTCGGTTTCGCCCTGTGGGGCTTCGTAATCACGACGGATCAGTGCATCGGCGTCCGGTGCCGGCAAGGCTTTGCGGTCCAGCTTGCCATTCGGGGTCAGTGGCAGTGCATCGAGCAGTACATAGGCCACCGGGATCATGTAGGCCGGCAATTGCTCCTGCAGCCAGCCGCGCAGGCTGTCGATGTCTACCGAAGCATGGCCTGCGCTCAGGGTGTAATAGGCCACCAGACACTTGTCGCCCGGTACATCTTCGCGTGCAGCCACCACGGCTTCATGAATGGCCGGGTGTTTGGCCAGGCGTGCATCGATCTCGCCCAGTTCGATGCGGAAGCCGCGGATTTTCACCTGATCGTCGTTACGACCGAGGTATTCGATATTGCCGTCTGGCAGGTAGCGGCCAAGATCGCCGGTGCGGTACATGCGTGCCGCTGGCTGCGGGCTGAACGGATCTTTGACAAAGCGCTCGGCAGTGAGGTCGTCGCGGTTCAGATAACCCCGCGCCACACCGGCACCACCGATGTAGATTTCACCCGCGACGCCCAGCGGCACAGGCTGTTGCTGTTCATCCAGCAGGTAGAACTGTGTATTGCCGACGGGCTTGCCGATATGAGGAGCGAAGCCGACTTCGCGATCCATCGCCACCCAGCTTGAGTAGGTGGTGGTTTCCGAAGGACCATAGAGGTTGCAAAGGCGCTGCACACCGGTTTTTTCGAACAGATTTTCCACCAGGCTGCGCTTGAGCGCTTCACCGGCCACGTTCACGGTGTGCACCGATTCCGGCAGGCCGTTGACTTCCAGCAGCGCTTTCAGCGCCGACGGTACGGTGTTGATCAGGCCGATATCGTGTTCGCCGTGTTGCAGTTCCAGCACGTTCTTGACGATTTCGATGCTGCCGCCCGAGGTCAGCGGCGCAAAACACTCGTAGACCGCCAGGTCGAAATTCAATGAGGTGGAGAACAGCGTTTTTTCCAGCGCCGAGGCGTCGAAAGCACTGTGCGCCCAGGTCAGGAAATTCACGGTGTTGCGGTGTTCGATCATCACGCCTTTCGGCAGACCGGTCGAACCCGAGGTGTAGATCAGGTACGCAAGATGCGCAGAAGTCAGACCAGGCACCTGCGGATTCTGGACGGATTGGTCCTGCCAATTGCTCAGATCCAGATTGATGACAGGTACCGAAACGTCGGCCAGCAGGCCTTGAGTAGCGGTTTGAGCCAGTACTGCGGCCGGAGCGCTATCCTGCAACATGTAGGCAATACGTTCCGCCGGATAAGCCGGATCCAGCGGCACATACCCGCCGCCCGCCTTGAGAATCGCCAGCAAACCGACGACCATATCCGCACCGCGCTCAACGCAGATGCCGACGCGGGAATCCGGCTGCACGCCTTGCTTGATCAACGCATGCGCCAGACGGTTGGCCTGCTCGTTAAGCTCGCGATACGTCAGGCGCTGCTCGCCGTGGACCACTGCCAGCGCCTGAGGCGTGCGCTCGACCTGTGCTTCGAACATCCCATGGATGGTCTGCTGCTGCGAGTAATCCAGCGCGGTAGCGTTCAGGCCATACACCAGATGCTCACGCTCCGCCGCCGACAGAACCGACAAACCTGCCAGCGGCACTTCGCCGGACTGTTCCAGTGCGCTGACCACATTCTCCAGAGTGGTCTGCACATACGCGCAGATGCGTTGCGCATCGATGCAGGCACTGGCTTGAATCGTCAAACTGAAGCCCGTTCCCTCATCGTTTACTGAAAGGGTCAGCGGATAGTTGGTGCGTTCTTCGCCACGCAGGCTTTCAATGCCTTGCCAGGCGTCCAGTGTCTGCTGGTTGGCCTGACCGGCGACATGCCGGTAGTTGAGCAAGGCGCTGAACAGCGGCGTTGAAGCGGCCACGCCACTGCAACGCTGTGCCAGTACCAGCGAGGCGTGTTCATGGGCAAGCAGCCCGCTGAGCCTGGCGTGGGTAGCCTTCAGACCGCTGCGCACGCCCTGCTCGCCCAGCGTGACACGCAACGGCAAGGTGTTGATGAACATCCCCAGCGCCCGGTCAGACCCGGCACCACCCTGCAGGCGGCCGAGCAATACGGTGCCGAACACCACCTCCTCTTTGCCTGACACAGCGCCCAGAACACGTGCCCATGCCAGGTGATACAGACTGGCGGAGCTGACCCCGAACTGCCGGGCCTGCAAGCGCAGGCGGCGGCTCAGGTCCATATCGACCGGCTGGTGCACCTCCTCGATACCGCGACCGTCGCCCTGCACGTCCAGCAGGCCGAACGGCAGCGTCGGCTCATCGATGTCACCGAGCATGTCGCGGAAAAACGCTTCGTGCTCCTCGCGGCTCACGCCGAGCATGGCTTGCGCCACGTAATTGCGGTAAGGCACGGACGGTGGCAGAGAGGCCTGCTGCCCGAGCATGTACGACTCGATTTCGCTGCTGAGAGTGCGCAGCGATGTGGCGTCGTCCACCAGGTGATGGAACAGCAGCATGCCCAGCCAGCGGTCGTTTTCCGCGTCATGTGCATAGCCGATGCGTAACATCGGCGCCTGACGAATGTCCAGACGCGTGTGACGAGGGTCCAGACGCTTGAGCAGTTGTTCGGCGATGTCGCCATCGGCCGGGTTCAGTACCCACTCATCCATACCCAGAGGCGCTTCACGCCAGATCACTTGCACCGCTGCATCGAGACGCTCCCAAAGCACAGCGGTGCGCAGGATATCGTGCCGGTCGATCACGCCTTGCAGTGCCTGGGCGAAACTGTGCAGACGTTCGAGGCTGTCAAAGGCAAACAGTGCGTATTGCAGATACGGGTCACCCTCGGTCGCGGCAAGGTGGTGATACAAAATCCCTTCCTGCAGCGGCGCCAGAGCGTAAATATCCTGCACGTTGGCCAGACCGCCGGGCACACTTGCCACCACGCGGTCGATATCATCCTGGCTCAACGCTGCCAGAGGCAGCATGTCCGGGGTGATGCGCTCGCAGCCGGCGGGAATAAGGTTGGCGGGTACTTCCACTGCACCCTTGCCGCCCACCGCCGCCGCCAGGGCGGACAGGGTCGGCTGACTGAACAGCACGCGCACATCGGCAACCAGATCAATCTGGCGCATGCGCTCGATCAGTTTCACGGCCAGCAGTGAGTGACCGCCCAGTTCGAAGAAGTTGTCATGCCGACCGACCTGCTCCAGTTGCAGCAGGTCTTGCCAGATCCGCGCAATGGCCATCTCGGTGTCGTTTTCAGGTGCTGCGTAGCCACGACTGGCCAGCGCCGAGCGGTCGGGCACCGGCAACGCCCGGCGATCGAGCTTGCCGTTGGCCGTCAGTGGCAACTCATCGAGTTGCACGTAGGCTGCGGGCACCATGTGCTCCGGCAATGCACTCTGCAGATGCTCGCGCAGGCTTTCGATGTCCAGCAGGCTCTCCGGCTGCTGCGCCGTGACATAGGCCACCAGACGCTTGTCGCCGGGCACATCCTCACGACACAACACAACGGCATCGCGGACGTCAGGACATTCAGCCAGACGCGCTTCGATCTCGCCCAGTTCGATACGGAAACCACGAATCTTCACCTGCTCATCGTTGCGCCCCAGGTATTCAAGGCTACCGTCGGCCAGCCAGCGTCCCAGGTCGCCGGTACGGTACATCCGCGCATCCGCTGCGTGGCTGAACGGGTTGTCGAGGAAACGTTCGGCCGTCAGTGCTTCACGGTTCAGGTAGCCCCGAGCCACACCGGCGCCGCCGACATACAGTTCGCCGACCACACCCACCGGCACCGGCTCGCCGCGGGCATCGAGAACATACAGCTGCAAGTCGGGAATGCGCCTGCCGATCGGGCTGGCGCCAAGACGCTGGGCGTCTTCGGGCTGCAACGGGTAATAAGTCACATGCACCGTGGTTTCGGTGATGCCGTACATATTTACCAGTTGTGTACCGGCGTTCGCTTGCCGGGCGTACCACGGCTTGAGCATCGCCGTTTCCAGCGCTTCACCACCGAAAATAACCTGACGCAGCGAATGTGCCTGAGTGTTCTCAGCCTGGGCAGCAATCAGCTGACGGAACGCACTTGGCGTCTGGTTGAGCACCGTCACCCCGGCACTGCACAGCAGGTTATAGAAGTCTTCGGGCGAGCGGCTGACCAGTTGCGGGATGATCAACAGACGGCCGCCGTGCAGCAGCGCGCCCCAGATTTCCCAGACCGAGAAGTCGAAGGCGAACGAATGGAACAGCGCCCAGACATCCTGTTCATTGAAGCCGAACCACTCTTCGGTGGCCGAAAACAGCCGCGCAACGTTGCGATGCTCGACCATCACACCCTTGGGCAGACCGGTGGAGCCGGAGGTGTAGATCACATAAGCCAGGTTGGTGGGCTTTACCGGCACCTGCGGATTGCAGACGGATTCGCCCTGCAAGTCATCGTCGAGACTGATCACCGGCACTTCCGAGGCTGGCAAGGTGCTCTGCACTGACCGCTGACTCAACAACGCTACTGGCGCGCTGTCACCAAGGGTGTAGGCCAGCCGTTCAAGGGGGTATGCCGGGTCCAGTGGCACGTATCCAGCGCCGGATTTGAGAATACCCAGCAAGCCGATGATCATCGCCGGACCGCGTTCGACGCAGATCGCCACCCGATCATCCGGACGAACGCCGTGAGCCAGCAGGCGATGGGCAACCTGGTTGGCGCGGGCGTTGAGTTCGCCGTAGCTCAGGGTCTGCGCTTCGAACACCAGCGCCACGGCGTCTGGCTGTTGCGCGGCGCGGGCTTCGAATTGCAGATGAATCGGTGTCTCGCTCGTGCAGGTCTCGCTCGTGTAGGTACTGCCGGGCTGCTTCCACTGTTCAAGCAACTGCTCGCGCTCGCTGTCCGGCAGTATCGCAATGGCGTGCAACGGGGTCTGCGGTGCCTGCTCCAGCGCGTTGACCAGATTGCTCAAGGTTTGCTGCATGTAGGCGCAGATACGTGCGCCGTCGATCAGCGGTACAGTCTGTACGGTCAACAGGAAGTCTTCGCCCCGGTCATCGACGTTGAGGGTCAATGGATAGTTGGTGCGTTCTTCATCGCCCAGCGCCAGGGCGTGCATGCCATTCCAGGCCGTCAGCGTCTCATCGGTCACGGCAACGCTGGTGTGGCGATAGTTGAGCAGCGCGCTGAACAACGGAGCCGGTGCGACCACGCCACTGCAACGCTGGGCCAGCGCCAGAGACGCGTGTTCATGCCCGAGTAATGCGGTCAGCCGTCGGTGCGTGGCCTTGACCCCGTCACGCACGCCTTGGTCGCCCAGACTCACACGCAGCGGCAAGGTGTTGATAAACACGCCCAGCGCCCGTTCTGAGCCTTCACCACCTTGCATCCGGCCCAGCAGCACGGTGCCGAACACTACGTCGTCACGCCCCGAGGCCTTGCTCAACAGCTGCGCCCAGGCCAGGTGGACCAGGCTCGCGGCACTTACGCCCAGTTGACGGGACTGAGCGCGCAAACGACGGCTGAGCTCCAGATCCAACGCCAGACAGCCTTCTTCGATGTCATGACCGTCACCTTGCACCTCTTGCAAACCAAACGGCAGCGTCGCCTCGTCAACGTCACTCAACATGTCGCGGAAGAACGCCTCATGTTCCTCCTGACTCATGCCCAGGCGGACCTGAGCGATGTAATTGCGATATGGCACCGTCAAGCCCAGTTGAGCACCCTGCCCCAGCAGGCAGGCCTGCATCTCATGGCGCACTACTTCCAGCGTGGTATGGTCCATGACCAGATGATGGAACTGCAGCCAGCCCAGCCAGCGCTGGTTTGGCTCATCCCAGGCATGTACAAGACGCATCATCGGCGCCCGACGAATGTCCAGACGCTGGTGGCGGGAGTCGAAACGCTGGTGCAACTGTGTCGCGACGTCGCCGCCTTGCGGGTCCGGGTCAAAGCTTTCACGCATCAGCAACGCCTGACGCCAGACCACTTGCATCGGTTCGTCCAGCCCCTCCCAGACCAGTGCGGTGCGCAGAATGTCATGGCGCTGGATCACGAACTGCAAGGCGCGGGCAAAGTCGTCGACATGCTCCTGGCTGTCGAAGGCGAACAGCGATTGCAGCAAATACGGATCTCCGCGCTCAGCGCTGAGGTGGTGATAGAGGATGCCTTCCTGCAACGGCGACAGCGGGTAGATGTCCTGCACATTCGCCACGCCGCCCGGCACGCTGGCGACCACCTGATCGATCTGCGCCTGGGTCAGGTCGGCCAGCGGCAGCAGGTCCGGGGTGATGTGTTCGCAGTGCTCGGTAATCAGATTGGCGGGCACCACGATTTCCGTGCCGCCGCCAACTGCTGCTGCCAGCGCCGCCAGCGTCGGCTGACCGAATAGCACGCGTACGTCCGAGCTCAAGCCCGACTGACGCATACGCCCGATCAGGCTGACGGCCAGCAGCGAATGACCGCCCAGCTCGAAGAAGTTGTCGTGACGACCGACCTGAGCAACGCCCAGCAGGTCTTGCCAGATAGCCGCGATCTGCGTTTCGGTTTCGCCTTGTGGGGCTTCAGAACCACGGCTGATCAGTGCATCGGCTTCCGGTGCCGGCAAGGCCTTGCGGTCCAGCTTGCCGTTTGGCGTCAGTGGCAGTGCATCGAGCAGCACATAGGCCACCGGGATCATGTAGGCCGGCAATTGCTCCTGTAGCCAGCCGCGCAGGCTGTCGATGTCCGCCGAGGTGTGCCCGGACGCCAGGGTGTAATAAGCCACCAGACGCTTGTCGCCGGGAATGTCTTCGCGGGCAGTGACCACCGCTTCGTGGACCGCCGGGTGTTTGGCCAGGCGTGCATCGATCTCGCCGAGCTCGATGCGGAAGCCGCGGATTTTCACTTGATCGTCGTTACGGCCCAGATATTCGATATTGCCGTCTGGCAGGTAGCGGCCAAGATCGCCGGTGCGGTACATGCGTGCAGCCGGGTTTTGGCTGAACGGGTCTTTGAGGAAGCGCTCGGCGGTCAGGTCGTCGCGGTTCAGATAACCGCGCGTCACACCTGCACCGCCGATGTAGATTTCACCCGCGACACCCAGTGGCACGGGCTGCTGTTGCTCGTCCAGCAGGTAAAACTGCGTATTACCAACCGGCTTGCCGATGTGCGCAGCGAAGCCATCTTCGCGGTCCATCGCCACCCAGCTTGAGTAGGTAGTGGTTTCCGAGGGGCCATATAGGTTGCACAGGCGCTGCACGCCTGTTTTTTCGAACAGGTTTTCTACCAGACTGCGCTTGAGCGCTTCACCGGCCACGTTCACGGTGTGTACCGACCTCGGCAAGCCATCAACGTCCAGCAAGGCCTTGAGCGCTGACGGCACGGTGTTGATCAGGCCGATATCGTGCTCGCCGTGTTGCAGTTCCAGCACGTTCTTGACGACCTCAATGCTGCCACCCGAGGTCAGCGGCGCGAAGCACTCGTAGACCGCAAGGTCAAAGTTCAGCGAAGTGGAGAACAGCGTTTTTTCCAGTGCAGAGCCGTCGAAAGCGGTGTGCGCCCAGCTCAGGAAGTTCACGGTGTTGCGGTGTTCGATCATCACGCCTTTCGGCAGGCCGGTGGAGCCGGATGTGTAGATCAGGTACGCCAGATGCGCTGAAGTCAGCCCTGGCACCTGCGGATTCTGGACGGATTCGTCCTGCCAATCGCTCAGATCAAGATTGATCACAGGTACCGAAACGTCGGCCAGCAGGCCCTGAGTCGCGGTTTGGGCCAGTACTGCGGCCGGAGCGCTGTCCTGCAACATGTAGGCAATACGTTCCGCTGGATAAGCCGGGTCGAGCGGCACGTAACCGCCGCCCGCCTTGAGGATCGCCAGCAAACCGACGACCATCGCGGCGCCACGTTCAACACAGATTCCGACGCGGGAATCCGGCTGCACGCCCTGCTTGATCAACGCATGAGCCAGGCGGTTGGCCTGCTGGTTGAGCTCGCGATACGTCAGGCGCTGCTCGCCGTGGACCACTGCCACGCCTTCCGGCGTGCGCTCGACCTGGGCTTCGAACATCCCGTGAATGGTCTGCTGCTGCGGGTAATCCAGTGCGGTGTCGTTGAACGCCACCAGCAACTGCTCGCGCTCGACAACTGGCAGGATCGACAAACCTTGCAATGACGTTTCTGGCGTCTGCTCCAGCGCCGTCAACAGGTTTTCCAGTGCCGTGTGCATGTAGCCGCACACACGTTGCGCGCCGATTGACGAAACCACCAACGCCGTCAGGCTGAACCCTTCGCCCAGATCGTCGACGTTCAAGGTCAGTGGGTAGTTGGTGCGTTCTTCACCGCTGAGGACCGCGATGCCCTGCCAGGCCTGCATGGCCTGGGCGGACACACTGCCGACCCCACTGTGGCGATAGTTGAGCAGTGCGCTGAACAAGGGCGCCGGCGCGGCAACACCGCTGCAACGCTGGGCCAACGCCAGTGAGGCATGTTCGTGACCGAGCAATGCAGTCAGGCGCTTATGAGTGGCCTTGACCCCGTCACGCACACCCTGCTCACCCACTGAAACCCGCAGCGGCAAGGTGTTGATGAACATCCCCAAGGCTCGCTCGGCACCTTCGCCACCCTGCATCCGGCCCATCAGTACAGTACCGAACACCACATCCTGCCTGTTTGACACCTTGCCCAGCACCTGGGCCCAGGCCAGATGCACCAGGCTCGCGGCACTCACCCCTTGCTGGCGGGCTTGAGCACGCAGGCGCAGGTTGAGTTGAGGGTCCAGCGCCAGGCTGGCTTCCTCGATGTCGCGACCTTCACCCTGCACATCCTGCAAACCGAACGGCAGCGTCGGCTCGTCGATGTCGTCGAGCATGTCGCGGAAAAATGTTTCGTGATCGGCCTGGCTGACACCCAGGCGTGCCTGGGCCACATAGTTGCGATACGGCACGGGTACCGACGCCGCCAGAGTGTCGGCCTCGCCTGCCAGCCATGCCTGCATTTCATGCTTCACCACTTCCAGCGCGACGTGGTCCAGCGCCATGTGATGGAACAGCAGCATCGCGCAGATGCGCTGGTTGAGCGGGTCTTCGGCATAGGCCACACGCATCAAAGGTGCCTGGCCGATGTTCAGGCGGTAGTGACGCGGGTCAAAGCGGCTGTGCAGTTGCGCACCGATATCGCCGTCAGCCGGATCAAGCTCAAGTGCATCAAGGTGCAACTGTGCCTGACGCCAGACCACTTGCACCGGTGACTCCAGACCGTCCCATACCACGCTGGTGCGCAGAATGTCGTGACGGTCGATGACCATTTGCAACGCTTGAACGAAGGCGTTCAGGCGCTCGCGGTTATCAAAGGCGAACTGCGTCTGTAACACATAGGGGTCACCGATTTCGGCGGCCAGATGGTGATAAAGAATGCCTGCCTGCAACGGCGCCAGCGGGTAGATGTCCTGCACATTGGTCACGCCACCCGGCACGGTTGCGACGACTTGATCGATCTGCGCCTGGGTCAGGTTGGCCAATGGCAGCAGCTCAGGCGTAATGCGTTGGCAGTCCTCGCTGATCAGGTTGGCGGGCACCACGATCTCGGTGCCACCGCCCACGGCTGCGGCCAGTGCAGCCAGGGTCGGCTGGCTGAACAGTACGCGTACATCGGCGCTGAGGCCCAACTGGCGCATACGCCCGGTCAGGCTGACCGCCAGCAGCGAGTGACCGCCGAGTTCGAAGAAATGGTCGTGACGACCGACCTGCTCGACGCCCAGCAGGTCTTGCCAGATAACCGCGATCTGCTCCTCGATTTCGCCTTGTGGGGCTTCGTAGCCACGGCTGATCAGCGCGTCACCGTCGGGTGCCGGCAGCGCCTTGCGATCCAGCTTGCCGTTGGACGTCAATGGCATGGCCTCGAGCAGTACATAAATGGCCGGAACCATGTATTCAGGCAACTGTTGCTGCAGGTGACCGCGCAGGGTTTCGAGATCGACAGCAGTGTGCTCGGCAGACTGCGTGTAGTAAGCCACCAGACGTTTGTCGCCGGGTATGTCTTCGCGAGCAGTGACCACCGCTTCGTGGACCGCCGGGTGTTTGGCCAGCGCCGC
The DNA here is from genome assembly GCF_020312195.1 of Pseudomonas sp. P129. Classification (NCBI taxonomy): domain Bacteria; kingdom Pseudomonadati; phylum Pseudomonadota; class Gammaproteobacteria; order Pseudomonadales; family Pseudomonadaceae; genus Pseudomonas; species Pseudomonas sp. P129. The sequence goes on from NZ_JAGPYS010000002.1 coordinate 245,144, forward strand.
CTCGATTTCGCCGATTTCGATACGCAAGCCGCGGATCTTCACCTGAAAGTCGTTGCGGCCCAGGTATTCCAGCGCGCCATTGGTCAGCCAGCGACCGACGTCGCCGGTTTTGTACAGGCGTGCCTGCGGGTCTTCGGAAAACGGGTCGGCGATGAAACGCTCGGCACTCAGGTCCGGCTGATTCAGGTAACCCCGCGCCACGCCGATACCGCCAATGTGCAGCTCACCGGCCACACCCAATGGTTGCAGCTGGCCCAAGGCATCGAGTACGTGCATCTGAATGTTGGCAATCGGGCGGCCGATGGGCACGCTTTCGCCCGGATCCGTCGGACGACATTCCCAGGCGGTAACGTCGATGGCCGCTTCGGTCGGGCCATACAGGTTGTGCAGTTCAACGCCCTTGAGCTGTTGCTCGAAACGGCGCTGCAACGCACGAGGCAAGGCCTCGCCACTGCACAGCACGCGGCGCAGTTGCGGGAAGTCGCGGGTTGAGCGGTGTTCCAGAAACACATCGAGCATCGAGGGCACGAAGTGCAGCAGGGTAATGCCCGCGTCACTCATCACCTGCGCCAGATAGTCCGGATCCTGATGGCCACCGGGACGGGCCATGACCAGTTCGGCACCGGTCAGCAGCGGCAGGAAAAACTCCCAGACCGACACGTCGAAACCGAACGGGGTCTTTTGCAGTACGCGATCCTGACTGTTCACCTGATAGGCGTCGCGCGCCCAGAGCAAGCGGTTGACCACGCCCAGGTGTTCGTTCATCACGCCTTTGGGCGTGCCGGTGGAACCTGAAGTGTACAGCACATAGGCCAGGTGATTCGGCTGCAGGCCCAGCGCCTTGGCATCCGGGTTGTTGATCGGCTGTGAGGCAAGCTGGGCGCTGTCATCGTGGCCATCGAGCACCAGCGCCGGAACGCTAAGGGCTGGCAGACTTGCAAGCAGATCCTGGCTGGTCAGCAGCGCACGGGGGGCGCTGTCGCTGAGCATATAAGCCTGGCGAGCGCTGGGCAGGTCAGGGTCGATCGGTACATAGGCGCCACCGGCCTTGAGAATACCCAACAGCGCCACGACCATTTCCGCGCCGCGACGCAGGCTGACTGCGACCCGCGTATCCGGCTCCACGGCCAGTTCGATCAGGCGATGGGCGAGCTGGTTGGCCTGCTGGTTGAGTTCGGCGTAAGTGAGCAACGGCCCGCTGTCGCCACGTACTGCGCAGGCATCCGGACGCTGGGCGGCCTGTTGTTCGATCAATTGGTGGATCAGTACGTCGCGCGGATAAGGGTGGGCAGTGTCATTAAACCCCGCCAGTAATAGCTCGCGCTCATCGTCCGGCAATATCGGCAGGCTGTTCAGCGCTGCTTGCGGCGTGTGTTCCAGCGCTTGCACCAGGCTGCGCAGTGCAACCTGCATGTACTCGCCGATGCGCGTGGCACTGATTTGCTTGACGGCCTGAATGGTGAGCATGAAGTCATCGCCCAGGTCATCGACGTTCAGGCACAACGGATAGTTGGTGCGTTCCTCCATACTCAGGGTCTGAATGCCCTGCCAGGCTGACAATGTTTCGCTCGAAGCCGCACTGCCGTTGCTGTGGCGGTAGTTGAGCAAGGTGCTGAACAGCGGCAGCGAACCGGGCACGCCGCTGCAGCGCTGGGCCAGCGACAGCGAGGCATGCTCATGCCCCAGCAGCGCCGACAGGCGCTGGTGAGTGACCTTGACCGCCGCCAGAGCGCTCTGGCTGCCGACGCTGATGCGCAGCGGCAAGGTGTTGATGAACATTCCCAGCGCCCGGTCGGCACCGTTGCCGCCCTGCATGCGGCCCATCAGTACGGTACCGAACACCACTTCTTCACGGCCCGAAACCCGACCTGCCACCTGAGCCCATGCCAGGTGCGCCAGACTGGCAGCGCTAACTCCCAACTGCCGCGCAATACTGCGTATACGGCTGCTCAGCTGGCTGTCGAGCACCTGATGCACTTCCTCGATACCACTGCCATCGCCCTGCACGTCCTGTATGCCGTAAGCCAGGGTCGGTTCGTCGATGTCGCCGAGCATGTCGCGGAAAAACGCTTCGTGCTCGGCCTGGCTGATACCCAGACGCGCCTGGGCCACATGGTTGCGATAAGGCACCGGGGTCGGCAATTGCTCGATCTGCCCCTGCAGGCTGGCCTGCATTTCCTCCACCACCACTTCCAGCGAGGTGTGATCCAGCGCCAGATGGTGGAACAGCAACATGCCGACCAGACGCTGGTGGGTGTTGTCCTCGGCGTAGGCGATGCGCATCAGCGGCGCCTGGCCGATGTCCAGGCGATAGTGACGCGGGTCAAAACGCTCGCGCAGTCGTGTCAGCACGTCACCGTCGAGCGGATCGATGGCCACCTCTTCCAGGCTCAGTTTCGCGTTGCGCCATACCACCTGTACCGGCTGTTCAAGCCCTTCCCAGACCACACTGGTGCGCAGGATGTCGTGGCGTTCGACCACGCTCTGCAAGGCCGCGGCGAAACCGGCCAGGCACTCGCGATCATCGAAGGCGAAGAGCATCTGCAAGACGTAGGGGTCACCTTCATCCGCGGCCAGGTGGTGATAGAGAATGCCTTCCTGCAAGGGGGCCAGAGCGTAGATGTCCTGGATGTTGGCCAGGCCGCCCGGCACGCTCGCCACAACGCGATCAATCCCTGCCTGATCCAGATCAGCCAGCGGCAGCATGTCCGGGGTAATACGCTCGCAGCCCTGTACGATCAGGTTATCCGGCACCTGTACTTCTGTGTACCCGCCCACCGCCGCGGCGAGTGCGGCCAGGGTCGGCTGGCTGAACAGCACGCGCACGTCAGCCGAGAGGTCGATCTGGCGCATGCGCTCGATCAGTTTGACGGCCAGCAAGGAATGCCCGCCCAGCTCGAAGAAATGATCGTGGCGGCCAACCTGTGGCACTTGCAGCAGAGACTGCCAGATCTGTGCGATGGCGATCTCGACGTCGCCCTCTGGCGGCGCGTATTCGCGCATTGCCAGCGCCTGAGCATCCGGTGCAGGCAACGCCTTTTGGTCGAGCTTGCCGTTGGCGGTCAGCGGGAAGCTGTCCAGGGCTACAAAAGCACTGGGCACCATGTAGTCGGCCAGGGACAGCAGCAACTGCGCACGCAAGTCAGCCGCCACGATTTCGTGGCCGGGCGCAGCGATCACATAGGCCACCAGGCGCTTGTCACCCGGTTGATCTTCGCGGACCAGCACCAGCGCTTCGCGGACCGTGTTGCAGGCGGCCAGCACGGCTTGAATTTCGCCCAGCTCGATACGGAAACCACGGATCTTCACCTGGTCGTCGTTGCGGCCCAGGTAGTCGAGACTGCCATCGGCCATCCAGCGACCCAGGTCGCCGGTTCGGTACAGGCGCGCCTGAGGCTCCTTGCTGAACGGATTCGCCAGGAAACGCTCGGCCGTCAGCGCTTCACGGTTCAAGTAGCCCCGCGCAACGCCGGCGCCGCCGACATACAGCTCGCCGACCACACCCACCGGCACCGGCTCGCGGCGTGCATCAAGTACATACAACTGCAAATCGGGAATGCGCACACCAATAGGGCTCACGCCTGAACGCTGAGCATCTGCCGCCACCAGAGGGTGATAGGTCACATGCACCGTGGTTTCGGTGATGCCATACATGTTCACCAACTGCGTACCCGCGTTGATCACCCTGGCGTACCAAGGCTTGAGCATCCCGGTGTCCAGCGCTTCGCCACCAAAAATCACCTGGCGCAAGGAGTGTCGCTGATCGCTCTCGCCCTGGGCATTGAGCAACTGGCGGAATGCACTCGGGGTCTGGTTGAGCACCGTCACTCCGGCGTTGCACAACAATGCGTAGCAGTCTTGCGGGGAGCGGCTGACCAGTTGCGGCACTATCAACAAACGCCCGCCGTGCAACAGCGCGCCCCAGATTTCCCAGACCGAGAAGTCGAAAGCGAATGAATGGAACAAGGCCCAGACATCCTGCTCGTTGAAGCCAAACCAGCTCTGGGTGGCCGAGAACAGCCGGGCCACGTTGCGGTGCTCGACCATTACGCCCTTGGGCAGGCCGGTCGAACCGGAGGTGTAGATAACGTAAGCCAGGTGGCGCGGGCTGAGCCCGGTCAGTTGTGGATTGTGACCCGGCTGTGCCTGCAACGCCGGACTGTGCAGATCTACGCGTGGGCCATCGAACGAGCCCAGCAATGCCAGCCCCGCAGCATCGGCCAGCACCGCCATCGGCGCGCTGTCCTGCAACTGATAGGCGATACGCTCGGCCGGATAGGCCGGGTCAATCGGCACGTAACCCGCACCGGCCTTGAGCACCCCGAGCAGGCCGACAATCATTTCCAGGCTGCGCTCGACACAGATCGCCACCCGGTCATCCGGCTGCACGCCAAGGCCCAGCAGGTAGTGGGCTACCTGGTTGGCGCGGGTGTTCAGCTCGGCATAGGTCAGGGTGCGCTCTTCATAGTCCAGGGCCACGGCATTCGGCTGCGCCACCACCCAGGCTTCGAAGGTACGGTGAATCAAGGCGTCGTCGGCCTGCAGCGCATGCGGGGTGTTCCAGCTTTCGAGCAGTTGCTGGCGCTCGCTAGCAGGCAGGATATTCAGTGCTCCCAGCGCTGCGTCCGGGGTCTGCTCCAGTGCTTGCACCAGATTTTCCAGCACACAGTGCATGTAGGTACACACACGCTTGGCACCGATCTGCCCTTCGGCCATGACGGTCAGGTTGAAACCTTCGCCCAGGTCATCCACGCATAAGGTCAGCGGGTAGTTGGTGCGTTCTTCGCCATGCAGCGCCTGAATACCTTCCCAGGCGGCCAGCGCCTGGTCGCTCGCGTCGAGATCACCGGTATGGCGGAAGTTGAGCAGCGAGCTGAACAATGGTGTCGAAGCAGGTACGCCACTGCAACGCTGGGCCAGTACCAGCGAGGCGTGTTCATGGGCCAGCAGCCCGCTGAGTCGTGCATGGGTGGCTTTCAGACCGCTGCGCACCCCCTGCTCGCCCAGCGTGACACGCAGTGGCAAGGTGTTGATGAACATCCCCAGCGCCCGGTCGGACCCGGCGCCGCCTTGCAGGCGACCGAGCAACACGGTGCCGAACACCACGTCCTCTTTGCCCGATACCGCACCCAGCACACGGGCCCAGGCCAGGTGATACAGGCTGGCTGAGCTGACCCCGAGTTGGCGGGCCTGCACGCGCAGGCGTCGGCTCAGGTCGACGTCGACCAACTGGCGCACTTCTTCGATACCACGTCCGTCGCCCTGCACGTCCTGCAGACCGAACGGCAGCGTCGGTTCATCGATGTCACCCAGCATGTCGCGGAAAAACGCCTCGTGCTCCTCGCGGCTAACGCCGAGCATGGCCTGGGCCACGTAGTTGCGATAAGGCACGGACGGCGGCAGCGAGGCTTGCTGACCGAGCATGTGCGCTTCGATTTCGCTGCTCAGAATGCGCAGCGAGGTGGCATCGTCGACCAGGTGATGGAACAGCAGCATGCCCAGCCAGCGGTTGTTCGCCGCGTCCTGTGCGTAGCCGATGCGCAGCATCGGCGCCTGACGGATGTCCAGGCGCGTATGACGAGGGTCCAGGCGCTTGAGCAATTGTTCGGTGATATCGCCATCGGCCGGGTCCAGCACCTGTTCATCCAGACCCAGAGTCGCTTCACGCCAGACCACTTGCACCGGGGAATCGAGGCGCTCCCAAAGCACCGCGGTGCGCAGGATATCGTGCCGGGCGATCACGCCTTGCAGGGCCTCGGCGAAGCTGTACAGACGCTCGATATTGTCAAAGGCAAACAGTGCGTATTGAAGGTATGGATCACCTTCGGCCGCAGCAAGGTGGTGATACAAAATCCCCTCCTGCAATGGCGCCAGCGCGTAGATGTCCTGCACGTTGGCCAGACCGCCGGGCACGCTGGCTACTACACGATCTATGTCGTCCTGGCTCAGTGACACCAATGGCAGCATGTCGGGGGTGATGCGCTCGCAGTTGGCGGGAATAAGGTTGCCGGGCACTTCTACTGCACTTTTGCCACCCACCGCTGCCGCCAGGGCAGACAGGGTCGGCTGGCTGAACAGTACGCGTACATCGGCAACCAGATCGATCTGGCGCATGCGCTCGATCAATTTCACGGCCAGCAGCGAGTGACCGCCCAGTTCGAAGAAATGGTCATGCCGGCCGACCTGCTCCAGCTGGAGCAGGTCTTGCCAGATCCGTGCAATGGCCATCTCGGTGTCGCCTTCGGGCGCTTCATAGCCACGACTGGCCACCGCCGAACGGTCGGGCGCTGGCAGGGCTTTGCGGTCGAGTTTGCCGTTGGCCGTCAGTGGAAAAGCTTCAAGGCTGACAAAGGCGCTCGGCAGCATGTACTCGGCCAGCGACAGGCGCAGTTGCTCGCGCAAGTGGGTGGCGTCCAGTTCGGCGCCCGCGGTACCGATGACATAGGCCACCAGACGCTTGTCGCCCGGTTCGTCCTCACGGACCAGCACCATGGCATCCTGTACACCGTCACACGCGACGAGTTGTGCTTCTATTTCGCCCAACTCGATGCGGAAGCCGCGAATCTTGACCTGTTCGTCGTTCCGGCCCAGGTACTCAAGGCTGCCATCGGCCAGCCAGCGGCCCAGGTCACCGGTGCGGTACAGGCGCGCACCCGGCGCCGTGTTGAACGGGTTATCGATGAAACGCTCGGCCGTCAGTGCTTCACGGTTCAGGTAGCCACGTGCCACACCGGCACCGCCGACGTACAACTCGCCGACCACGCCGACCGGCACCGGCTCGCCGCGGGCATCAAGAACATACAGCTGCAAGTCGGGGATGCGCCTGCCGATGGGGCTGGCGCCAAGACGCTGGGCGTCTTCGGGCTGCAACGGGTAATAGGTCACATGCACCGTGGTTTCGGTGATGCCGTACATATTTACCAGTTGTGTACCGGCGTTCGCTTGCCGGGCATACCACGGCTTGAGCATCGCCGTTTCCAGCGCTTCTCCACCGAAAATCACCTGGCGCAGCGAATGCGCCTGCTCGTTCTCGCCCTGTGCGGCAATCAGCTGGCGGAACGCACTCGGTGTCTGGTTGAGCACCGTGACCCCGGCACTGCACAGCAGGTCGTGGAAGTCTCGAGGTGAACGGCTGACCAGTTGCGGCACGATCAGCAGACGTCCGCCGTGCAGCAGCGCGCCCCAGATTTCCCAGACCGAGAAGTCGAAGGCGAACGAGTGGAACAGCGCCCACACATCCTGCTCGCCGAATCCGAACCAGTCTTGAGTGGCCGAGAACAGCCGCGCAACGTTGCGATGCTCGACCATCACGCCTTTGGGCAGACCGGTCGAGCCGGAGGTGTAGATGACGTAGGCCAGGCTCGCAGCCGTCAGCCCCGACACCTCTGGATTGCAGACGGATTCGTCCTGCAAGTCGGCATCGTCAAGGCTAATGATGGGGACTTCCGTCACTGGCAAGGCTTGCTGCACTGACTGTTGACTCAACAACGCCACCGGCGTGCTGTCGCCGAGGGTGTAGGCCAGGCGCTCAAGGGGGTAAGCCGGATCAAGCGGCACATAACCGGCGCCGGATTTGAGGATACCCAGCAAGCCGATAATCATCGCCGGGCCACGCTCGACGCAGATCGCCACGCGATCATCCGGGCGCACACCCAATGCCAGCAAGCGATGAGCGACCTGGTTGGCACGTGCGTTGAGCTGGCCGTAGCTCAGGGTCTGCGCTTCGAACATCAGCGCTACGGCGTCGGGCCGTTCTGCGGCACGGGCTTCGAATTGCTGGTGGATGGGTGTGCCATTCGCGTAGTGCTGGCCAGGCTCGTTCCACTGCTTGAGCAACTGCGCACGTTCGTTGAGCGGCAGTATCGAAATGGCGTGCAGTGGAGTTTGCGGCGCCTGTTCCAGCGCATCGACCAGCCCTTCTGCTGCCAACTGCAGATAGTCGCAAAGACGCTGCGCGCCTATGCTCGCCGCCACCAGCGCAGTGAACAGGAAGCCTTCGCCCATATCGTCGACATTGACGGTCAATGGGTAGTTGGTGCGTTCTTCATCGTCCAGCGCCAGCGATTGCATGCCATTCCAGGCGGTGAGCGCTTCATCGGTCACGGCAACACTGCTGTGACGATAGTTGAGCAAGGCGCTGAACAACGGCGCCGGTGCAACTACGCCGCTGCAACGCTGGGCCAGCGCCAGCGACGCGTGCTCATGCCCGAGTAGCCCGGTCAACCGCCGATGCGTGGCCTTGACCCCGTCACGCACGGCCTGTTCGCCCAGGTCCACCCGCAGCGGCAAGGTGTTAATGAACATGCCAAGGGCTCGTTCGGCGCCCTCGCCGCTCTGCATCCGGCCCATCAATACGGTGCCGAACACTACGTGTTCACGTCCGCTGAGGCGACCCAGCATTTGCGCGAACGCCAGATGGATCAGGCTCGCCGCGCTGACCCCAAGCTGCCGCGCCTGAACTCTCAGGCGCTGGCTCAAACCGCTGTCCAGCATCAGACGGGCCTGATCGATAGCGTTACCGTCGCCTTGTACATCGTGCAGGTCGAACGGCAGCGTCGGCTCGTCGATGTCGCCAAGCATGTCCTTGAAGAACAGCTCGTGGTCGCGTTCGTTAAGGCCCAGTCGGGCCTGAGCGACATAGTTGCGGTAAGGAATGGAGTCGCCAAGCTGATCGGCCTGACCGAGCAGGCAGACCTGCATCTCATAGCGCACCTGATCCAGCGCGGTGTGGTCAAGGATCATGTGGTGAAACATCAAGGTCGCCAGCCAGCGCTGGTTGACGGTGTCCAACGCACACACCAGACGCATCAAGGGGGCCTGACGGATGTCCAGGCGTATCTGGCGTGGGTCCAGACGCTCTTGCAACTGACGGGATATATCACCAAGGCCAGGGTTGAGCTGAACTTCTTCTACGCTGATCTCGACATGGCGCCAGACCACCTGCAACGGCTCGTCGAGGCTTTCCCAGTGCATGGAGGTGCGCAGGATGTCATGGCGGTTGATGACCGTTTGCAGCGTTTGAGCAAAGGTATCCAGGTGAGTGCGGCTGTCAAAGGCGAACTGCGCCTGCAATACATAGGGGTCGCCCTGCTCGGCGCTGATGTGGTGATAGAGAATGCCCGCCTGCAAGGGGGCCAGCGGGTAGATGTCCTGTACGTTCGCCGCGCCGCCAGGCACGCCAGCGACCATTTGATCGATCTGCACCTGGGTCAGGTTGATCAGCGGCAGCATGTCCGGGGTGATTTTCTGGCAGTCGGCTGGAATGCGGTTAGCCGGGATCACCAGCTCGTCGACCGCGCCTGCCGCCGCAGCCAGTGCCGCGAGGGTCGGCTGGCTGAACAATGTACGCACGTTGGCACTCAGGCCGGCCTGGCGCATACGTTCAATCAGGCTCACCGCCAGCAGCGAATGGCCGCCCAGTTCAAAGAAATGATCGTGGCGACCGACACGCTCGATGTTGAGCAAGTCGCTCCAGATCTTCGCCAGAGTGATTTCGGCTGTGCCTTGTGGCGCCTCGTAGCCGCCACGGATCAGTGCATCGCCGTCCGGTGCGGGAAGGGCCTTGCGGTCGAGTTTGCCGTTCGGGGTCAGCGGCATTGCATCGAGCAGCACATAGGCCGCCGGGATCATGTGGGCCGGCAGTTGTTCCTGCAGCCAGCCGCGCAGGCTGTCGCTGTCCACCGAAGCATGCCCTGCGCTCAGGGTGTAATAAGCCACCAGACGCTTGTCGCCGGGAATGTCTTCACGGGCAGTGACCACCGCTTCGTGGACCGCCGGGTGCTTGGCCAGACGTGCATCGATCTCGCCCAGTTCGATGCGGAAGCCACGGATTTTCACCTGATCGTCGTTACGACCCAGGTATTCGATATTTCCGTCTGGCAAATAACGGCCAAGGTCGCCGGTGCGGTACATACGTGCTGCTGGCTGCTGACTGAACGGATCCGTAAGGAAGCGTTCGGCAGTGAGTTCGTCACGGTTCAGATAACCGCGCGCCACACCGGCACCGCCAATGTAGATTTCACCCGCGACGCCCAGCGGAACAGGCTGTTGCTGTTCATCCAGCAGGTAGAACTGCGTATTGCCGACCGGTTTGCCGATGTGCGCAGCGAAGCCGTCTTCGCGATCCATCGCGACCCAGCTTGAATAGGTGGTGGTTTCCGAAGGCCCGTAGAGGTTGCACAGGCGCCGGACGCCGGTTTTCTCGAACAGCGATTCCACCAGGCTGCGTTTCAGCGCTTCACCCGCCACGTTCACGGTATGGACCGACGTCGGCAAGCCATCGACTTCTAGCAAGGCCTTGAGCGCTGACGGTACGGTGTTGATCAGGCCGATATCGTGCTCGCCGTTTTGCAGTTCCAGCACGTTCTTGACGACTTCGATACTGCCGCCCGAGGTCAGCGGCGCAAAACACTCGTAGACCGCCAAGTCGAAGTTCAATGAGGTGGAGAACAGCGTTTTTTCCAGTGCCGAAGTGGCGGTCCCGGCGTCGAAAGCGCTATGCGCCCAGGTCAGGAAGTTCACGGTGTTGCGGTGTTCGATCATCACGCCTTTCGGCAGCCCGGTCGAACCCGAGGTGTAGATCAGGTACGCCAGATGCGCAGAAGTCAGCCCCGGCACCTGCGGATTCTGGACGGATTGGTCCTGCCAGTTGCCCAAATCAAGGTTGATGACTGGCACCGAAACGTCGGCCAGCAGCGCCTCGGTTGCCGACTGCGCCAGCACGGCTGCCGGCGCACTGTCCTGCAGCATGTAGGCAATACGTTCCGCTGGATAAGCCGGATCCAGCGGCACGTAACCACCGCCCGCCTTGAGGATCGCCAGCAAACCGACGACCATCTCGGCACTGCGTTCAACACAGATACCGACGCGGGAATCCGGCTGCACGCCCTGCTTGCGCAAGGCATGGGCCAGGCGGTTGGCCTGCTCGTTGAGTTCGCGATACGTCAGGCGCTGTTCGCCGTGAACCACTGCGAGCGCCTGCGGGGTGCGCTCGACCTGTGCTTCGAACAAGCCATGAATGGTCTGCTGCTGCGGGTAAGCCATTGCTGTGTCGTTGAACGCCACCAGCAATTGCGCACGTTCGCCAGCAGGCAGGATCGACAGGCTATCGAGGGCCGCAGACGGTGACTGCTCAAGCGCATCCACCAGATGTTCCAGCACGGTCTGCATGTAAGCGCAGACCCGTTTGGCACCCACGGCGCCGGTGACCAGTACGTTCAGGTTGAAGCCTTCACCGGAGTCATCGACGTTCAAGGTCAATGGATAGTTGGTGCGTTCTTCGCTGTTCAGCGTATGAATACCCTGCCAGGCCTGGGTTGCCCGCTCGGATACGCTGCCAGGCGCACTATGGCGATAGTTGAGCAGCGAACTGAACAGTGGCGTTGGTGCGGGAATGCCGCTGCAACGCTGAGCCAGCGCCAGTGAAGCATGCTCATGACCCAGCAAGGCAGTCAGACGTTCATGAGTGGCCTTGACCCCGTCCCGCACGCTTTTCCCGCCCACCGAAACCCGCAGCGGCAAGGTGTTGATGAACATCCCCAATGCACGCTCGGCGCCTTCCCCGGCCTGCATCCGGCCCATTAGCACGGTGCCGAACACCACGTCCTGCCTGTTTGCAACCGAGCTCAACACCTGAGCCCAGGCCAGGTGCAGCAGACTGGCGGTGCTCACCCCCTGTTGTCGGGCCTGAGCGCGCAGTTTCAGGTTCAACCGAGGGGCCAGCGCAAGGTTGGCTTCCTCGATATCAAGGCCATCGCCCTGCACATTGATCAGACCGAACGGCAGCGTCGGCTCGTCTACATCACCGAGCATGTCGCGGAAAAACGCTTCGTGATCGGCCTGGCTGACGCCCAGGCGTGCCTGGGCCACATAATTGCGGTATGGCACCGGTGTCGCCAGGTTTTGAGCTTCGCCCAGCAACCAGGCCTGCATTTCATGCTGTACCACGGCCATCGCCATGTTATCGAGGACCATGTGATGGAACAGCAGCATCGCGCAGATCCGCTGATTCAGCGGGTCTTCGGCATAGGCCAGGTGCATCAGCGGTGCCTGAGTGACATCAAGGCGGTGGTGACGCGGGTCGAAGCGGTCGTGCAGTTGCGCGCTGACATCACCGGCTGCCGGGTCGAGTTGCAACATCTCAAGAGGCAATTGTGCGTGGCGCCAGACCACCTGCACGGGTGAGTCCAGACCTTTCCAGACGACACCGGTGCGCAGAATGTCGTGACGATCGATAACCGTCTGCAAAGCCTGGACGAAGGCGTCCAGGCACGCGCGGTCATCAAAGGCGAAATGTGCCTGCAGCACATAGGGATCGCCCTGCTCGGCGGCGATGTGGTGATAGAGAATGCCTTCCTGCAACGGTACCAGCGGGTAGATGTCCTGCACATTCGCCACGCCGCCCGGCACTGTGGCGACCACCTGATCAATCTGCGTTTGGGTCAGGCTGGCCAGTGGCAGCAGATCAGGCGTAATGCGTTGGCAATCCTCGGTGATCAGATTGGCCGGCACCACGATGTCCGTGCTACCGCCAACTGCAGCAGCCAGTGCGGCCAGGGTTGGCTGGCTGAACAGCACGCGCACATCGGCGCTCAGGCCCAATTGGCGCATACGCCCGATCAGGCTCACCGCCAGCAGCGAGTGACCGCCCAGTTCGAAGAAGTTGTCGTGACGACCGATCCGGGCCACGCCCAGCAAGTCTTGCCAGATGGCAGCAAGCTGCGTTTCGGTCTCACCTTGTGGCGCTTCATAGCCACGACTGCTCAGTGCCTCAACGTCCGGCGCCGGCAGGGCCTTGCGGTCGAGCTTGCCATTCGGTGTCAGAGGCATGGCCTCCAGCAGCACGTAAATGGCCGGAACCATGTACTCAGGCAGCTTTTCCTGCAAATGGCTGCGCAGGTTGTCGATGTCCACCGGGGTGTGCCCGGACACCAGGGTGTAATAAGCCACCAGACGCTTGTCGCCGGGAATGTCTTCGCGGGCAGTGACTACGGCTTCGTGGACCGCCGGGTGTTTGGCCAGGCGCGCATCAATCTCGCCCAGTTCGATACGGAAGCCGCGGATTTTCACCTGATCGTCGTTACGGCCGAGGTATTCGATATTGCCGTCTGGCAGGTAGCGGCCCAGGTCGCCGGTGCGGTACATGCGTGCCGCCGGCTGCTGGCTGAACGGGTCCAGCAGGAAGCGTTCGGCGGTCAGGTCGTCACGGTTCAGGTAGCCACGGGCCACACCGGCACCGCCAATGTAGATTTCACCCGCAACACCCAGTGGCACGGGCTGTTGCTGCTCATCCAGCAAGTAGAACCGGGTGTTGCCGACCGGTTTGCCGATGTGCGCAGCAAAACCGTCTTCGCGATCCATCGCCACCCAGCTCGAGTAGGTGGTGGTTTCCGAAGGACCGTAGAGGTTGCACAGGCGCTGCACGCCGGTCCTTTCGAATAGATCTTCCACCAGGCTGCGCTTGAGCGCTTCACCGGCCACGTTCACGGTGTGCACCGATTCCGGCAGGCCGTTGACTTCCAGCAGCGCTTTCAGCGCCGAAGGCACGGTGTTGATCAGGCCGATATCGTGTTCGCCGTGTTGCAGTTCCAGCACGTTCTTGACGACTTCGATGCTGCCGCCCGAGGTCAGCGGCGCGAAGCACTCATAGACCGCCAGGTCGAAATTCAATGAGGTGGAGAACAGCGTTTTTTCCAGTGCAGAGGCGTCGAAAGCACTGTGCGCCCAGGTCAGGAAGTTAACGGTGTTGCGGTGTTCGATCATCACGCCTTTCGGCAGACCGGTCGAACCTGAGGTGTAGATCAGGTACGCCAGATGCGCCGAAGTCAGCCCTGGCACCTGCGGATTCTGGACGGATTGGTCCTGCCAATCGCTCAGATCAAGATTGATGACAGGTACCGAAACGTCGGCCAGCAGGCCTTGAGTAGCGGTTTGAGCCAGTACTGCGGCCGGAGCGCTGTCCTGCAACATGTAGGCAATACGTTCCGCTGGATAAGCCGGGTCGAGCGGCACGTAACCGCCGCCCGCCTTGAGGATCGCCAGCAAGCCGACGACCATATCCGCACCGCGCTCAACGCAGATGCCGACGCGGGAATCCGGCTGCACGCCCTGCTTAATCAACGCATGCGCCAGGCGGTTGGCCTGCTCGTTAAGCTCGCGATACGTCAGGCGCTGTTCGCCGTGGACCACTGCCAACGCTTGCGGAGTACGCTCGACCTGCGCTTCGAACATACCGTGAATGGTCTGCTGCTGCGGGTAATCCAGCGCGGTGTCGTTGAAACCCACCAGCAACTGCTCACGTTCGACAGCCGGCAGGATCGACAAGCCTTGTAACGACGCTTGTGGCATTAGCTCAAGCGCGTCCACCAGATGCTCCAGAGCCGTGTGCATGTAGCCACACACGCGCTGCGCACCGATCGCGTTCGTCGCCAGCGCAGCCAGTTTGAAGCCGTCACCCAAATCATCGACGTTCAACGTCAATGGATAGTTGGTGCGCTCTTCACTGCTCAGGGCATGAATACCCTGCCAGGCCTGTACGGCACGTTCGGACACGCTGCCAACCGCACTGTGGCGGTAGTTGAGCAGTGCGCTGAACAGTGGCGTCGGTGCGGCAACCCCGCTGCAACGCTGAGCCAGCGCCAGCGATGCATGTTCGTGAGCGAGCAACGCAGTGAGTTGCGCGTGTGTCGCCTTGACCCCGGCGCGTACACCCTGCCCGCCCACGGCGACCCGCAGCGGCAAGGTGTTGATGAACATCCCCAGTGCTCGGTCGGCGCCTTCGCCGGCCTGCATACGGCCCAGCAGTACGGTGCCGAACACCACATCGCGACGATCGGAAACCTTGCCCAGCACCTGGGCCCAGGCCAGGTGCACCAGACTGGCGGCACTCACCCCTTGTTGTCGGGCCTGAGCACGCAGGCGCAGGTTCAGCTGGCTATCCACGGCAAGGACGGCTTCTTCTATACCACGCCCGTCGCCCTGCACATCCTGCAGGCCGAACGGCAGCGTCGGCTCGTCGATATCACCCAGCATGTCGCGGAAAAACACTTCATGATCAGCCTGGCTGACACCCAGCCGCGCCTGAGCCACGTAGTTGCGGTATGGCACTGGCGCCGACAGGGTTTCGCTCTCGTCGAGCAGCCAGGCTTGCATTTCATGCTGCACCACCTCCATAGCCATATGATCCAGGGCCATATGATGGAACAGCAGCATCGCGGTGATTCGCTGATTGAGCGGATCCTCGGCGTAGACCAGGCGCATCAGTGGCGCCTGAGTCATATCGAGGCAGTAGTGACGCGGGTCGAAGCGGCTATGCAGTTGCGCGCCGATCTCACCGTCTGCCGGGTCAAGCTCAAGCCCTTCAAGGTGCAACTGCGCTTCGCGCCAGACCACTTGCACAGGTGAGTCCAGACCATCCCAGACCACCCCGGTACGCAGAATGTCATGACGGTCGATAACCATCTGCAAAGCCTGAACGAAGGCGTCCAGGCGCTCGCGGTTATCAAAGGCGAACTGGCTCTGCAACACATAGGGGTCGCCGACCTCGGCTGCCATGTGGTGATAAAGAATGCCTTCCTGCAACGGCGCCAGCGCGTAGATATCCTGAACATTCGCCACGCCGCCGGGCACGCTGGCCACCACCTGGTCGATCTGCACCTGGGTCAGACTTGCCAGCGGCAACAGCTCTGGAGTGATGCGCTCGCAGCCTTGGCCAATCAGGTTGGCCGGTACATTGATTTCACGGCCTGCGCCGACGGCGGCGGCCAGTGCGGCCAACGTGGGCTGGCTGAACAGCACGCGTACATCGGCGCTCAGCCCCGCCAGGCGCATGCGCTCTATCAGGCTGACGGCCAGCAGCGAGTGCCCGCCCAGCTCAAAGAAGTGATCGTGACGACCGACGCGCTCAACGTTGAGCAATTCGGACCACAAGCGCGCCAGGGTGATTTCCACTTCACCCTCGGGTGCCTCGAATTCGCGGCTGGCGTAGGCGTCGGCGTCCGGTACCGGCAAGGCCCGGCGATCAAGCTTGCCGTTGGCGGTCAGCGGGAAAGAGTCCAGCACCATAAAGGCGCTTGGCACCATGTATTCGGCCAGAGACGCCGCCAGTTCGCGGCGCAGTTCGACCGCTGACAAGGCGCTGTTTTCTTCGCCGACCACGTACGCCACCAGGCGTTTGTGTGCAGATTCGTCCTGGCGGGCCAGCACCACGGCTTCTCTGACGCCGGGGCACTCGACCAGACGCGCTTCGATTTCACCCAGTTCGATACGGAAACCACGGATTTTCACCTGGTCGTCGTTACGGCCCAGATACTCGACAATCCCGTCTGCGTTCCAGCGGCCAAGGTCGCCAGTGCGGTACAGCAGGGCTCCAGCGTCGTCGCTGAAAGGGTTGGCGACAAACTGGGTGGCGTTCATCTCCGGGCGGTTCAAGTAACCCTTGGCCACGCCCTGTCCGCCGATATACAGCTCCCCCGCCACTCCGACCGCTACCGGTTGGCGCAAGGTATCGAGCACATAGACCTGACTGTTGCCAATCGGCCGGCCGATGGGTATACAGCCGCTGCCGACCGAGGTGATCTCATGGGTCGTGGAAAAGGTCGTCGCTTCGGTCGGGCCGTAGCCGTTGAGCAGGTGTTGCGGTGCGCCTTCTGCCAGCACCCGGGCGATTACTGCCGGGTCCAGCACGTCCCCCCCGACGATCAGGTAGCGCAACCTGGCTAAGGCCTCCATCAGGCCGCTGGCATATTGATGAAACAGGCCCGCGGTCATCCACAGCACGCTGACCGACTGAGACAGCAGCAGCGCGCGGAACTCGTCAAGTGACAGCAGCACCGACTGCTCGACCACCACCACGCAGCCGCCATTGAGCAGCGGCGCCCAGACATCCAGGGTGCTGGCGTCGAATGCCGGGTTGGAGGCGAACGCTACACGATCCCCGGCATTGAAATCGGCATAACCGTTATTGAGCACCAGACGGCTGACAGCACGGTGCGGCACCAACACGCCTTTGGGCATGCCAGTGGAACCGGAGGTGTACATGATGTAGGCCACCGACTCGGCGGACGCCGAATGTACCGGGTTGGGTGCATCGCTTTGCAGTTCCAGCAGGTCAAGGTCAATCCGCTGAATGCCGTCGGGCAGGTCATGGCGAGACAGCGTCAGCACCTGCCGCGCACCGCAGTCTTGCAGCATGAACGCTTGACGTTCGGCGGGGGCGTTGATGTCCAGCGGCACATACGCCGCCCCGCATTTGATAATCGCCAACTGACCGGCCAGCAGATCAAGGGAGCGCTCCAGCAGCAATGCCACCCGCTCGCCCGGTTGCACACCGAGGTCGACCAGGTGACGGGCCAGCGCGTTGGCGCGACCGTTCAGTTCCCGGTACGTCAGGCACTGGTCATTCTGCACAGCAGCCAGTGCATCAGGCTGCGTCGCCACTTGTTGTTCGAAAAGTTCCTGCAGGCTGCTGTTGCGTGGGTATTCGCGTGCCGTGTCATTGAAGTCGTGCAGCACTTGCTGGCGTTCGGCTGCAGAGAGGACTTGCAGACGCTGCAACGGGGTTTGCGGCTGCTGCTCCAGCGCCTCTACCAGCGCGCCGAGTGCCGTCAACATGTACTCGCCGATACGCTGTGCACCGATCTGCGCCAAGGCTTGAACCGTCAGGCTGAAGCCCTGGCCCAGGTCATCCACCGACAGCGTGATCGGGTAAGTGCTCTGCTCCTCGCTGCCCAGACTCTGCAAGCCGTTCCAGGCCTGGAGCGCTTCGGCTGAAGCCACCGCTTCGCTGGCACTGTGACGGTAATTGAGCAGCGAATTGAACAACGGCGCCGGTGCGGCAACGCCGCTGCAACGCTGGGCCTGGGCCAGCGACGCATGTTCATGACCGAGCAAGGCCGTCAGCCGTGCATGGGTGGTTCTGACCCCTTCACGCACCGCATGCCCTTCGAGCCTGACCCGCAACGGCAAGGTGTTGATGAACATGCCCAACGCCCGGTCAGCGCCGTCGCCGCCCTGCATCCGGCCCATCAGCACCGTGCCGAAAACCACATCCGATTTACCCGACAGTGCACCCACCACCCGCGCCCAGGCGAGGTGATGCAGACTCGCGGCGCTGACCCCAAGCTGTCGGGCCTGTGTCCGCAGGCGCGCGCTCAATGCGTCATCGACGGGCAGGTGCACATCTTCGATCAGTGAGTCGCCGCCCGGCGTTTCGAGCACGCCGAACGGCAGCGTCGGCTCATCGATGTCGGCCAGCATCTCGCGGAAAAAACCTTCATGAGCATCAGCCCCGACACCCAGTCGGACCTGTGCCACGTAGTTACGATAAGGCACTGCTTCGGGCAAGGCATGGCCTTCGCCGAGCAGAAACGCCTGCATCTCGTGCTTCACCAGGTCCAGCGCAGCGTGGTCAATGGCGATGTGGTGGAACAGCAGGATAGCGACCCAGCGCGCGTTGGCCGGATCTTCAGCGCACACCATGCGCATCAACGGGGCCTGGCGCAGATCGAGACGGAAATGCCGGGGATCATAGCGTTCGTGCAACTGGGTTTCGATGTCGCCGCCAGCCGCGTCCAGCGTCAGCTCATCCACGGCCAGCGTTGCTTCGCGCAATACCACTTGCACCGGTTCTTCGAGGCCTTCCCAGACCATCGCCGTGCGCAGGATGTCATGGCGTTCGATCACCGCCTGCAGTGCCTGGGCGAAGTCGTCGAGACGTTCGCGGCTTTCGGCCCCGAACAACGCTCGCAACACATAGGGGTCGCCCTGCCCGGCCGTCAGGTGATGATAGAGAATGCCTTCCTGCAGGGGCGCCAGCGGGTAGATGTCCTGCACATTGCCAGCCCCACCCGGTATCGCGTCGACGATTCTGTCAATCGCTTCCTGGCTCAGATTGGCCAGCGGCAGCATGTCGGCAGTAATGCGAAAGGCCGGGCTGAGCCAGTCACCGCCCATTCGAGCCACCAGCGTAAGCAGCTCCGCCTTGTGCACGCTCAGGCTTTCAAGAGTGGCACTGTCCAGCCCCTCGTCGTCACCGAGAATCACCAGATCGTCTTCTTCCTGTTGAAGACGGATAGCGTGCGTGGAAAGAACTGCCATCAATTCGCTGAAGTGCATCGAGTAACCTGCTGTTTATCATTTCGGAGAGGGTCGACGACTCTGGAGCACGGAGTCGCAAACAGTGTTCGCACGATAAAAACGGAGGGGCTTCGAAACTCGAAGACAGAGCGGGGTCCGGGCGCAGGTATGATGGGAGCCGCAGCAACAAAGGGCTGCGGTCCTTCGATACACACACGAAACTTCCCGTTCGCCGTGCTTCCCACACGCCGCAAAAATTAGAGCATCCATGGGCGACTGTCTGTCGTGGGAAGCTGGGACAAGACTTGAGCGTGACGTCGACGCAGCGATACAGGGGCGTTCAGTCAGACGGATACGGACTGGAAGGTTGCGAACCGACCTTGAAAGGAGGTCTTGAGAAAGGCTTCAAGGTGAAAGGCAACCGCCCGACCGATTATCGATCGGCCGGGCAGTTGCCGTGGTTTCAGATACGGCGTTTGCGATTGAGCATCGGGATTTTCGTCTGCGGTACCTCCACCCGCTTGACCTGCCCCACCGAGGCCGCCACCTGAAGAAGCGTCGGATGACCGAACAGCACTCGCACGTCGGCTTCCATATCCGCCTGACGCATGCGTTCGATCAGGGTCACCGCCAACAATGAATGCCCGCCCAGTTCGAAGAAATGGTCATGACGCCCGACCTTTTCGACATTGAGCAGCTCCGCCCACAGCGCTGCCAGCTTGATCTCCACCTCACCCACCGGGGCTTCGTAGGCTCGCGAGGCAAATGCGCTGCTGTCCGGTACTGGCAGGGCATTGCGGTCGAGCTTGCCGTTCGGCGTCAACGGCAACGCATCAAGCGGCATATACGCGGCCGGCAGCATGTAGTCCGGCAGCAGCCCTTGCAGGTGCGTGCGCAGACTCCCGCTATCCGTTATCACTGCCGGGTCGGTCGGTGTGAAATACGCCACCAGACGGATTTCGCCCGGCACGTCTTCACGAGCCATGACCACCGCTTCGTGTACCGCTGGGTGTTTGGCCAGACACGCATCGATCTCGCCCAGTTCGATACGAAAACCTCGGATCTTCACCTGATCGTCGTTGCGCCCCAGGTATTCGATATTGCCATCCGGCAAGTAGCGCCCCAGGTCGCCGGTGCGGTACATCCGCGCCCCCGGTGTGAGGCTGAACGGGTCCGTGAGGAAGCGTTCGGCGGTCAGATCATCGCGGTTCAGATAACCGCGGGCTACACCGGCCCCGCCAATATAGATTTCACCTGGCACGCCGCGTGGAACGAGCTGTTGCTGCTCGTCCAGCAGGTAGAACCGGGTGTTGCCCACCGGCCTGCCGATATGCGCAGCGAAGCCGTCTTCGCGATCCATGGCGACCCAGCTTGAGTAGGTGGTGGTTTCAGACGGTCCGTAAAGGTTGCACAGCCGCTGCACGCCGGTTTTTTCGAACAGGTTTTCCACCAGGCTGCGCTTGAGCGCTTCGCCGGCGACGTTTACGGTGTGGACCGACTCTGGCAAACCGTCGATTTCCAGCAGCGCTTTCAGCGCTGACGGCACGGTGTTGACCAGGCCGATATCGTGTTCGCCGTGTTGCAGTTCAAGGACGTTTTTCACCACGTTGATGCTGCCACCCGACGTCAGCGGCGCGAAGCATTCGTAGACTGCCAGGTCGAAGTTCAGCGAGGTGGAGAACAACGTCCTTTCCAGTGCCGAACCGTTGAAAGCATGGTGGGCCCAGGTCAGAAAGTTAACGGTGTTACGGTGCTCGATCATCACGCCTTTCGGCAAGCCGGTCGAACCGGAGGTGTAGATCAGGTACGCCAGATGTGCCGAGCTCAGGCCCTCGACGTCTGGATTCTGTACCGGCTCGTCTTGCCAGGCGCTCTGATCATCAAGGTCGATGGCCTGCACCGAAACGCCTGCCAGCAAATGCCGGGTCGCCGCCTGGACCAGCACCGCCGCTGGCGCGCTGTCCTGCAGGATGTACGAAATCCGCTCCGCCGGATAGGCCGGATCCAGCGGTACATAACCACCCCCCGCCTTGAGAATCGCCAGCAAGCCGACGACCATTTGCGCGCCGCGTTCAACGCAGATCCCGACGCGAGAATCCGGCTGAACGCCCTGCTTGCGCAAGGCATTCGCCAAGCGGTTGGCCTGCTCGTTAAGCTCGCGATATGTAATGCGCTGCTTGCCATGGACCACTGCCAGCGCTTGCGGAGTACGCTGCACCTGCGCTTCGAACAGCCCATGGATGGTCTGCTCATGCGGATAATCCAGCTCGGTAGCGTTGAGCCCGAGCACCAGTTGCTCACGCTCTGCTGCCGGCAGAACCGACAAACCGGCCAACGGCACTTCGCCGGACTGCTCCAGTGCACTGACTAGTTTTTCCAGCGCAGTCTGCACATAGGCGCAGACGCGTTGCGCGTCGATGCAGGCAATGGCCTGGACCGTCAGGCTGAAGCCGACACTTTCATCGTTTACTGAAAGGGTCAGCGGATAGTTGGTGCGTTCCTCGCCGTGCAGGTTGTCGATGCCCTGCCAGGCATCGAACGTCTGCTGATTGACCTCGGCGGCGACATGCCGGTAGTTGAGCAAGGCACTGAACAGTGGCGTCGAAGCGGGTACACCACTGCAACGTTGGGCCAGTACCAGCGAGGCGTGTTCATGGGCCAGCAGCCCGCTGAGTCGTGCGTGAGTGGCTTTCAGACCACTGCGCACGCCCTGCTCGCCCAGCGTGACACGCAGCGGCAAGGTATTGATGAACATTCCCAGCGCCCGGTCGGACCCGGCGCCGCCTTGCAGGCGACCGAGCAACACGGTGCCGAACACCACATCCTCTTTGCCTGACACAGCGCCCAGCACACGGGCCCAGGCCAGGTGATACAGGCTGGCGGAGCTCACCCCGAGTTGGCGGGCCTGCACGCGCAGGCGTCGGCTCAGGTCGATATCGAGCGACCGGCGCGCTTCTTCGATACCGCGCCCGTCGCCCTGCACGTCCTGCAGACCGAACGGCAGCGTCGGTTCATCGATGTCACCCAGCATGTCGCGGAAAAACGCCTCGTGCTCCTCGCGGCTGACACCAAGCATGGCCTGGGCCACGTAGTTGCGGTAAGGCACGGACGGCGGCAGCGAGGCTTGCTGACCGAGCATGTGCGCCTCGATTTCGCTGCTCAGTATGCGCAATGACGTGGCATCGTCGACCAGGTGGTGGAACAACAGCATGCCCAGCCAGCGGTTGTTCACCGTGTCCTGTGCATAGCCGATGCGCAGCATCGGCGCCTGACGGATGTCCAGCCGCGTGTTACGCGGGTCCAGGCGCTTGAGCAACTGTTCGGCGATGTCGCCATCGGCCGGGTCCAGCAGCTGTTCATCCAGGCACAGTGGGGCTTCACGCCAGACCACTTGCACCGCTGCATCGAGGCGCTCCCAAAGCACCGCGGTGCGCAGGATGTCGTGCCGCGCTATGACACCTTGCAGCGCCTGGGCGAAACTGTGCAGACGCTCGAGGCTGTCAAAGGCAAACAGTGCGTATTGCAGGTATGGATCACCCTCGGCCGCGGCAAGGTGGTGATACAAAATCCCCTCCTGCAACGGCGCCAGCGCGTAGATGTCCTGCACATTGGCCAGACCGCCGGGCACGCTGGACACCACACGGTCGATGTCTTCCTGGCTCAGTGAGACCAGTGGCAGCATGTCGGGGGTGATGCGCTCGCAGTTGGCGGGAATAAGGTTGGCGGGTACCTCGACGGCCTCCTTGCCGCCCACCGCTGCCGCCAGGGCAGACAGGGTCGGCTGGCTGAACAGCACGCGCACGTCGGCAACCAGATCGATCTGGCGCATGCGCTCGATCAATTTCACGGCCAGCAGCGAGTGACCGCCCAGTTCAAAGAAGTGATCATGCCGACCGACCTGCTCCAGTTGCAGCAGGTCTTGCCAGATCCGCGCAATGGCCATCTCGGTGTCGCCCTCGGGCGCTTCGTAGCCACGACTGGCCAGCGCCGAGCGGTCGGGCGCTGGCAGGGCTTTGCGGTCGAGCTTGCCGTTGGCGGTCAGCGGTAGTGCATTGAGCTGCACGTAGGCTGCCGGCACCATGTACTGCGGCAATGTCTCTTGCAAATGCTCGCGCAGGGTTTCGATGTCCAGCAGGCTTTCCGGGTGCAGCGTCGTGACATAGGCCACCAGACGCTTGTCTCCGGGCACGTCCTCACGACACAACACAACGGCATCGCGGACGTCAGGATATTCAGCCAGACGCGCTTCGATTTCACCCAGCTCGATGCGGAAGCCGCGAATCTTGACCTGTTCGTCGTTACGCCCCAGGTACTCCAGGGTGCCGTCTGCCAGCCAGCGCCCCAGGTCGCCGGTGCGATACAGGCGCGTGCCCGGCACCGTACTGAACGGGTTATCTAGAAAACGCTCGGCCGTCAGTGCCTCACGGTTCAGGTAGCCGCGCGCCACACCGGCCCCGCCCACGTACAGCTCGCCGACTACGCCGACCGGTACCGGTTCGCCACAGGTATCGAGCAGATAAAGCTGCAGGTCCGGGATACGCGTGCCGATCGGGCTGGCGCCGACGCGCTGGGCATCTTCAGGCTGCAATGGGTAATAGGTCACATGCACGGTCGTTTCGGTGATGCCGTACATGTTTACCAACTGTGTAGCAGCATTCACGTTGCGGGCGTACCACGGCTTGAGCATCGCTGTTTCCAGCGCTTCACCGCCGAAAATCACCTGGCGCAGTGAATGCGCCTGATCGTTCTCGCCCTGGGCAGTAATCAGTTGACGGAACGCACTCGGTGTCTGGTTGAGCACCGTCACTGCGGTGCTGCACAGCAGGGTGTAGAAGTCTTCGGGTGAACGGCTGACCAACTGCGGCACAATCAGCAGACGCCCGCCATGCAGCAACGCGCCCCAGATTTCCCAGACCGAAAAGTCGAAGGCGAACGAGTGGAACAGCGCCCACACGTCCTGTTCATTGAAACCGAACCAGTCTTCGGTGGCCGAGAACAGCCTTGCAACGTTGCGATGCTCGACCATCACGCCTTTGGGCAGGCCAGTTGAGCCGGAGGTGTAGATCACGTAGGCCAGGTCGTCGGGCTTGACCGAAATCTGCGGATTGTCGACGGATTCGTCCTGCAAACCGGCATCGTCGAGATAGATCACCGGCACTTGCGACACCGGCAACGCTTGCTGCACTGACTGCTGGCTCAATAATGCCACCGGTGTGCTGTCGCCGAGGGTGTAGGCCAGGCGCTCAGGGGGATAAGCCGGGTCCAGTGGCACGTAACCAGCGCCGGATTTGAGGATGCCCAGCAAGCCGATAATCATCGCCGGGCCACGTTCCACGCAGATCGCCACGCGATCATCCGCGCGCACACCCAACGCCAGCAAGCGATGAGCGACCTGGTTGGCACGTGCGTTGAGCTCGCCGTAGCTCAGGGTCTGCGCTTCGAACACCAGTGCCACGGCGTCCGGCCGTTCTGCGGCATGGGCTTCGAACTGCTGGTGGATCGGTGTTTCATTCGCGTAGTGCTGGCCAGGCTCGTTCCACTGTTCGAGCAACTGGGTACGCTCTTTGCGCGGCAGTATCGAAATGGCGTGCAGTGGAGTTTGCGGCGCCTGTTCCAGTGCATCGACCAGACTGTTCAGGGTTTGCTGCATATAGGCGCAGATCCGTGCGGCCTCGATCAGAGGCACAGTCTGGACCGTCAACAGGAAGTCTTCGCCCTGGTCATCGACGTTCAGGGTCAGCGGATAGTTGGTGCGTTCTTCATCGCCCAGCGATTGCATGCCATTCCAGGCCGTCAGCGCCTCATCGGTCACGGCAACGCTGCTGTGGCGATAGTTGAGCAAGGCGCTGAACAACGGCGCCGGTGCGACCACGCCGCTGCAACGCTGGGCCAGTGCCAGCGAGGCGTGCTCATGGCCGAGTAACGCGGTCAGTTTGTCATGCACCTCCCTGACACTTTCACAGACACTGCGACTGCCCAGCGTCACACGCAGCGGCAAGGTGTTGATAAACATCCCCAGCGCCCGATCGGCGCCGTCGCCGCCTTGCATCCGGCCCAGCAGCACGGTGCCAAACACCACGTCGTCACGGCCCGAGACCTGACCCAACAATCGCGCCCAGGCCAGGTGGACCAGGCTCGCGGCACTCACTCCCAGTTGACGGGCCTGGACCCGCAAGCGGCGGCTGAGGTCTGCACCTACCGCCAGTTGGTCCTCTTCGATGCCATGGCCGTCACCGTGCACCTGCTGCAAACCGAACGGCAGCGTCGGCTCGTCGACGTCGCCCAGCATGTCGCTGAAGAATACTTCATGCTCGTCCTGGCTCACGCCCAGTCGTGCCTGGGCGACATAGTTGCGATACGGAACCGCCGCGCCCAGTTGCGCCTCCTGCCCCAGCAGGCTGGCCTGCATCTCGTAGCGCACCACGTCCAGCGTGGTGTGGTCCATGACCAGGTGATGGAACTGCAGCAACGCCAGCCAGCGCTGGTTTGGCTCGTCCCAGGCATGAATCAAACGCATCATCGGCGCCTGACGAATGTCCAGGCAATGGTGCCTGGCGTCGAAACGCTGGTGCAACTGTGCTGCCATGTCTCTACCGTGCGGGTCGGCATCGAAGCTTTCGCGCATCAGCAACGCCTGACGCCAGACCACTTGCATCGGTTCGTCCAGGCCCTCCCAGATCAGCGCAGTGCGCAGGATGTCATGACGCTGGATCACGAACTGCAAGGCGCGGGCAAAATCGTCGACATGCTCCTGGCTGTCGAAGCTGAACAGCGATTGCAATAAATACGGATCACCGCGTTCAGCGCTGAGGTGGTGATAGAGGATACCTTCCTGCAGCGGCGCCAGCGGGTAGATGTCCTGCACGTTGGCGACGCCACCGGGTACCGTGGCAACGATCCGGTCGATGGCGACCTGATCGAGGTTTGCCAGCGGCACCATGTCCGGTGTAATCCGCTGACAGTCCGCTGTAATGCCATTGGCCGGGACGTGAATTTCACGACCGCTACCCACCGCCGCCGCCAGTGCGGCCAGGGTCGGCTGACTGAACAGCGCACGCACGTCGGCACTCAGGCCGACCTGACGCATACGTTCGATGAGCATCACCGCCAGCAGCGAATGACCGCCCAGTTCGAAGAAGTGATCATGCCGACCGACCCGTTCGACCGTCAGTACGTCCGCCCAGATCGCTGCCAGCAGGGTCTCGACTTCGCCTTGCGGGGCTTCATAACCACGATTGATCAGCGATTGCGCATCCGGCGCCGGCAGCGCCTTGCGATCGAGCTTGCCGTTGGCAGTCAGCGGCAGTGTATCGAGTTGCACGTAGGCTGCCGGCACCATGTAGTCCGGCAACGTACCCTGCAGATGGTTGCGCAGGTGTTCGATGTCCAGCGCAGTTTCAGCCTGCTGCGCTGTGACATAAGCCACCAGACGCTTGTCGCCAGGCACATCCTGACGGCACAGCACCACGGCCTCACGAACATCGGCGTGCTCGGCCAGGCGCGATTCGATTTCACCCAGTTCAACGCGGAAACCACGGATTTTGACCTGATCGTCGTTGCGACCCAGATATTCCAAGATGCCGTCGGCGCGCCAGCGAACCAGGTCGCCCGTGCGGTACATCAGCGCATCGATCTGTTCACTGAACGGATCGACGACAAACTGCGTAGTGCTCAACTCATCCCGATTCAAATAGCCCTTGGCAACGCCCTGCCCGCCGATATACAGCTCGCCGGGTACGCCCAACGGCACTGGCTGGCCTTGGCTGTCGAGCACATACAGGCGAGTGTTGCCCACCGGTTTGCCGATAGGGATCGAGCCATTGTCGACCGACACAATCTCGTAGGTGGCGGAGAACGTCGTGGCTTCGGTCGGGCCATAACCGTTGAGCAGATGTTGCGGCGCATTGTTCGCCAGTACCCGTGCAATCACTGCCGGGTCCAGCACATCGCCGCCGACAATCAGGTAGCGCAGGCGTGGAAACGCTTCGCCCAGCCCCGAGGCGTATTGATGGAACAGCCCGGCGGTCATCCACAGTACGGTTACCGATTGTTCCAGCAGCAGGCGCTGGAAATTCAGTGGCGAGAGCAAGTCGTGCTGCCCGATCACCACCACACAGCCACCATTGAGCAGTGGCGCCCAGACGTCCAGGGTGCTGGCGTCAAAGGCCGGATTGGAGGCGAACGCCACGCGATCCTGCGCAGTGAAGTCGGCATAACCGTTGTTGATCACCAAGCGGCTGATGGCCCGGTGCGGCACCAACACCCCCTTCGGCGTGCCGGTGGAGCCTGAGGTGTACATGATGTAGGCGACGCTTTCGCTGGACTGCGCAAGCGCCAGATCATCGTTATCCAGGCCGTTTAGCATCAGGCGGTCAAGGTCGACGCGCTGAGTGCTGGTTGTCAGCGACATCTGACTGAGGGTCAGCAGGACACTCGCCTGACTGTCCTCGATCATGAACGCCTGGCGCTCTACCGGAGCGTTGACGTCCAGTGGTACATACACCGCTGCGCATTTGAGTACTGCCAGCTGGCTGGCGAGCAAATCATGGCTGCGTTCCAGCAGGATCGCCACGCTGTCACCCGGCTGCACGCCAAGCCCCAGCAGATGCCGCGCCAGACGGTTGGCCCGGGTGTTGAGTTCGGTATAACTCAAGGCAACGCCGTCGTGGATTGCGGCGCAAGCTTCCGGGTTGTTACGGACCTGTGCTTCGAACAGGCCATGCACGGTCTGCTGGTGCGGGTAATCCAGCGCGGTGTTATTGAACCCGACCAGTAGCTGCTCCCGTTCGGCAGCCGAAAGAATCGCAATGCTGTTCAGCGGCGCTTCGGGGTTCTGCTCCAGCGCCAGAAGCAGCTGCTCCAGCGCGGTTTCCATATAGTCACACACCCGCATGGCGCCTACGTTGCCGCTGACCTGCACATTCAGGCTGAAACCATCGCCCAGGTCGTCGACATTCAAGGCCAGCGGGTAGTTGGTGCGCTCCTCTCCACCGAGGGTTTCGATACCCTGCCAGGCCAGTGTGGCCTGCTCGGACACCCGGGCCTCGGCGCTGTGCCGGTAGTTGAGCAAGGCGCTGAACAACGGTGTCGGCGCGGATATGCCACTGCAACGCTGGGCCAGTGCCAGAAACGCGTGTTCATGGCCCAGCAATGCCGTGAGTCGCGCATGCGTCGCCTGCACCCCGGCCCGCACGCCCTGCTCACCTACGGCAACCCGCAGCGGCAAGGTGTTGATAAACATTCCCAGGGCCCGGTCAGCGCCATCACCACCCTGCATCCGGCCCATCAGTACGGTGCCGAACACCACATCCTGCTTGCCCGACACCTTACCCAGTACTTGCGCCCACGCCAGGTGCGCCAGGCTGGCAACGCTCACGCCCAGTTGCCGGGCCTGAGCCCGCAGGCGCAGGTTCAGCGCCGCAGACAAGACCCGCGTCGCCTCTTCGATAGCGTGACCGTCGCCCTGCACATCCTGCAGGCCAAATGGTAGCGTCGGCTCGTCGACGTCGCCCAGCATGTCGCGGAAGAATGCCTTGTGCTCCTCGCGGCTCAGGCCCAGACACGCCTGAGCCACATAGTTGCGATACGGCACCGGCGCGCCCAGTTGCGCTTGCTGGCCCAGCAGGCAGGCCTGCATCTCGTGTCGCAGCACATCCAGCGCCGTGTGGTCCAGCGCCAGGTGATGAAACAGCAGCAAGGCCAGCCAGCGCTGGTTGGGCTCATCCCAGGCATGAATCAAACGCATCATCGGTGCCTGACGAATGTCCAGACGATAGTGCCGGGCGTCGAAACGCTGATGAAGCTGTGCAGACACATCGGGGCCTTGCGGGTCCGGATGCAGACGCTCGCGGATCAGGCTGGCGTGACGCCAGACCACCTGCACCGGCTCGTCGAGGCCTTCCCAGGCCAGCGCGGTACGCAGGATGTCATGGCGTTGGATAACCCGTCGCAGGGCCACGACGAAATCCTCCAGACGCTCCTGACTTGCAAAAGCAAACTGCGATTGCAGTACATAGGGGTCGCCCTGTTCCGCACTGAGGTGGTGGTAGAGAATCCCCGCCTGCAAGGGCGCCAGCGGGTAGATGTCCTGCACGTTTGCGGCGCCATCCGGCACCCCGGCAACCACCAGGTCGATCTGCGCCTGGGTCAGACTGATCAGCGGCAGCAAGTCCGGGGTGATGTGTTCGCAGCGTTCCGGGATCAGGTTGGCCGGCACTACGATTTCCGTGCCGCCGCCGACCGCTGCTGCCAGCGCGGCCAGGGTCGGTTGGCTGAACAGCGCACGCACATCGGCACTCAGGCCGACCTGACGCATGCGCTCGATCAGCGTCACCGCCAGCAGAGAGTGGCCGCCCAGTTCAAAGAAGTGATCATGACGACCGACCTGCTCGACCTTGAGTACATCAGCCCAGATCGAGGCCAGCAGTTTTTCCACTTCGCCTTGCGGTGCTTCGTAACCACGGCTGACCAGCGACTGCGCATCCGGCACTGGCAGGGCCTTGCGATCGAGCTTGCCGTTGGCGGTCAGCGGCAGTGAATCGAGCTGCACGTAGGCCGCCGGCACCATATAGTCCGGTAACAAGCCTTGTAGATGGCTGCGCAGGTGTTCGATGTCCAGTGCAGTTTCAGGCTGCTGCGCCGTGACATAAGCGACCAGACGCTTGTCGCCGGGCGCATCCTGACGGCACAGCACTACGGCTTCGCGAACCTCGGCGTGTTCGGCCAGACGTGCTTCGATTTCACCCAGTTCAACACGGAAACCACGAATCTTCACCTGCTCGTCATTGCGACCGAGGTATTCCAGGTTGCCGTCGGCACGCCAGCGAACCAGGTCGCCGGTGCGGTACAAGCGAGCCTGTGGGTCGCTGTCGAACGGGTCGGCGACGAATCTCTCAAGGGTCAGCTCATCCCGGTGCAGATAACCCCTGGCGACACCCTGCCCACCGATATACAGCTCGCCGGGCACGCCCAGCGGCACCGGTTGGCCTTGGTTATCGAGCACATACAAACGGCTGTTGCCCACGGGTTTGCCGATAGGAATCGAGCCATTGCCGACCGACACAATCTCGTAGGTAGCGGAGAACGTGGTGGCTTCGGTCGGGCCATAACCGTTGAGCAAATGCTGTGGGGGGTTGTTCGCCAGTACCCGTCCAATAACGGCAGGGTCCAGCACATCACCGCCGACAATCAGGTAGCGCAGGCGCGAAAAGGCCTCGCCCAGACCTGAAGCGTATTGATGGAACAATCCGGCGGTCATCCACAGTACGCTTACCGATTGTTCCAGTAACAGGCGCTGGAAATTCAGCGGCGAGAGCAAGTCGTGCTGCCCGATCACCACCACACAGCCGCCATTGAGCAGCGGCGCCCAGACATCCAGGGTACTGGCGTCAAAGGCCGGGTTGGAGGCAAATGCGACGCGATCCTGTGCATTGAAATCGGCATAGCCGTTGTTGATCGCCAGACGGCTGATGGCCCGTTGCGGCACCAGCACCCCCTTCGGCGTGCCGGTGGAGCCGGAGGTGTACATGATGTAGGCAACGCTTTCGCTGGACTGCGGCGGCAATGCCAGATCAGTGCCTTTCAGACGCTCCAGCGTCAGGCCATCGAGGTCAATACGCTGGGCGCTTGTTGTCAGCGATACCTGACTGTGAGTCAGCAGGACACGAGCCCGGCTGTCTTCAATCATGAAACTCTGGCGCTCGACCGGTGCGTTGATGTCCAGCGGTACATATACCGCCGCGCACTTGAGCACTGCCAGTTGACTGGCGAGCAAATCATGGCTGCGTTCCAGCAGGATCGCCACGCTGTCACCTGGCTGCACACCGAGCCCCAGCAGATGCCGCGCCAGGCGATTGGCCCGGGTGTTGAGTTCGGCGTAGCTCACGGCAACACAATCGTGGATCGCCGCGCAAGCCTCGGGGTACGCACGCACCTGAGCTTCGAACAGGCCATGCACGGTCTGTTGCTGCGGGTAATCCCGCGCGGTGTCGTTGAACGCCACCAGCAGTTGCTGGCGTTCGGCTTCCGGCACTATCGGCAGGCCGCATACGGCTGAATCCGGTGCGGATTCAAGAGCCTCGACCAGATGGCTCAAGACCGTCTGCATATAATCGCAGACGCGCTGGGCATCGATGTCCGCGACCGCCAATACATTGAGGCTGAAGCCGTCACCCAGATCATCGATGTTCAGGGTCAGCGGGTAGTTGGTGCGTTCTTCGCTGCTCAGGGCATCGATACCCTGCCACGCCTGCATGGCCTGTTCGGACACGCTGGTCGGGGCGCTGTGCCGGTAGTTGAGCAAGGCGCTGAACAACGGGGTCGGTGCGGCTACGCCGCTGCAACGCTGGGCCAGGGCGAGGGATGCGTGCTCATGGCCGAGCAATTCGGTCAGGCGTTCGTGGGTCGCTCTGACCCCGGCGCGCACGCCCTGTTCGTTCACGACAACCCTCAGTGGCAGAGTGTTGATGAACATCCCCAGTGCCCGTTCCGTGCCCTCGCCGCCCAGCATACGGCCCATCAGTACGGTGCCGAACACCACATCCTGCTTGCCCGATACCCTGCCCAGCACCTGAGCCCAGGCCAGGTGATGCAGGCTGGCGGCACTCACCCCCAGTTGTCGGGCACTGGCGCGCAGACGCAGGCTCAGCGTCGACGGCAGCACACAGGTAGCCTCTTTGACCGGCTGACCGTCGCCTTGCACATCGCTTACGCCAAACGGCAGCGTCGGTTCATCGACATCGCCGAGCATGTCGCGAAAGAACGCCTCTTGCTCCTCGCGGCTCACACCCAGGCGGGCCTGGGCCACGTAGTTGCGATACGGTATGGCCGCGCCGAGGGTATCTGGCTGGTCGAGCAAATACGCCTGAATCTCATGGCGCACCACCTCCAGCGTAGTGTGGTCCAGCGCCATGTGATGGAAGCGCAGCATTACCACCCAGCGCTGGCAGGCTTCGTCTTCGGCAAACACCAGTTGCATCAGTGGCGCCCTGGTCAGATCAAGGCGCGAGTGACGAATGTCGAAGCGCTCTCGCAACTGGCGTGCGATATCGCCGTTGCGCGGGTCCGGATGGACCTGTTCCATACTCAGCTCGGCCTTGCGCCAGACCACTTGCAGCGGTTCGTCCAGCCCCTGCCAGATCACCGCCGTGCGCAGGATGTCATGGCGGTCGATGACCTGTTGCAGCGCTTTGGCAAAGGCTTCCAGACGCTGACGATCCGACAGTGTGAACTGTGAGTGCAGCACGTAAGGGTCGCCCTGCTCTGCGGCGATATGGTGATAGAGAATGCCTTCCTGCAATGGCGCCAGCGGGTAGATGTCCTGCACATTCGCTACGCCGCCGGGCACGCAGGCCACTACCTGATCGATCTGCGCCTGGGTCAGGCTGATCAGTGGCAAAAGGTCTGGAGTGATGCGTTCGCAACCCTGGGTAATCAGGTTGGCCGGTACAATGACTTCCCCGTTACCTGGTTCAGCGCCGCCCAAGGCACGGGCCAGTGCGGCGAGGGTTGGCTGACTGAACAGCGTTTTTACATCAGCACTCAGGCCGAGGTGACGCATGCGCCCGATCAGGCTCACCGCCAGCAGCGAGTGTCCACCCAGTTCGAAGAAGTTGTCGTGACGCCCGATCCGGGCAACGCCCAGCAGGTCTTGCCAGATGACCGCGATCTGCGTTTCGGTTTCGCCTTGCGGGGCTTCATAACCACGACAGCTCAGTGCTTCACTGTCCGGCGCTGGTAACGCCTTGCGGTCAAGCTTGCCGTTAGGGGTCAGCGGCAGTTTTTCCAGCATTATGTAGATGGCCGGAACCATGTACTCAGGCAGCTTTTCCTGCAAATGGCTGCGCAGGTTGTCGATGTCCACCGAAGCATGGCCTGCGCTCAGGGTGTAATAGGCCACCAGACGCTTGTCGCCCGGTACATCTTCGCGTGCAGCCACCACCGCTTCATGAATGGCTGGGTGTTTGGCCAGGCGTGCATCGATCTCGCCCAGTTCGATGCGGAAGCCGCGGATTTTCACCTGATCGTCGTTACGACCGAGGTATTCGATATTGCCGTCTGGCAGGTAGCGCCCCAGGTCGCCGGTGCGGTACATGCGTGCCGCTGGCTGCGAGCTGAACGGATCTTTGACAAAGCGCTCGGCAGTGAGGTCGTCGCGGTTCAGATAACCCCGCGCCACACCGGCGCCGCCGATGTAGATCTCGCCCGCGACGCCCAGCGGCACAGGCTGTTGCTGTTCATCCAGCAGGTAGAACTGTGTATTGCCCACTGGTTTGCCGATGTGCGCAGCGAAGCCGTGTTCGCGGTCCATCGCCACCCAGCTTGAGTACGTAGTGGTTTCCGAAGGGCCGTAGAGGTTGCACAGGCGCTGCACGCCGGTTCTTTCGAACAGCGACTCCACCAGACTGCGCTTCAGTGCTTCACCGGCCACGTTCACGGTGTGGACCGATGTCGGCAGACCGTCAACGTCCAGCAAGGCCTTGAGCGCTGACGGCACGGTGTTGATCAGGCCGATATCGTGCTCGCCGTGTTGCAGTTCCAGCACGTTCTTGACGACCTCGATACTGCCGCCCGAGGTCAGCGGCGCAAAGCACTCGTAGACGGCGAGGTCGAAGTTCAATGAGGTGGAGAACAGTGTTTTTTCCAGTGCAGCAGCGTCGAAAGCACTGTGCGCCCAGCTCAGGAAGTTAACGGTGTTGCGGTGTTCGATCATCACGCCTTTCGGCAGGCCGGTGGAGCCCGAGGTATAGATCAGGTACGCCAGATGCGCTGAAGTCAGCCCTGGCACCTGCGGATTCTGGACGGATTGGTCCTGCCAATTGCTCAGATCCATATTGATGACAGGTACCGAAACGTCGGCCAGCAAGCCTTGAGTAGCGGTTTGAGCCAGTACTGCGGCCGGAGCGCTATCCTGCAACATGTAGGCAATACGTTCCGCTGGATAAGCCGGGTCGAGCGGCACGTAACCGCCACCCGCCTTGAGGATCGCCAGCAAGCCGACGACCATATCCGCACCGCGCTCAACGCAGATGCCGACGCGGGAATCCGGTTGTACGCCCTGCTTGATCAACGCATGGGCCAGACGGTTGGCCTGTTGGTTAAGCTCGCGATACGTCAGGCGCTGCTTGCCGTGGACCACTGCCAACCCTTCCGGCGTGCGCTCGACCTGGGCTTCGAACATCCCGTGAATGGTCTGCTGCTGCGGGTAATCCAGTGCGGTGTCGTTGAACGCCACCAGCAACTGCTCACGCTCATCGGCTGGCAATATCGGCAAGCGGTTCAAAGGCGCCTGCGGCGTCTGCTCCAGCGCATGCACCAGGCTTTCCAGTGCCGTCTGTATATACCCGCAAACCCGCTGGGCGCCGATACCGGCGACCGCCTGAACATTGAGGCTGAATCCTTCGCCAAGATCATCGAGGGACAAAATCAACGGATAGTTGGTGCGCTCTTCGCCGCCCCTCACCGCGATCCCTTCCCATAATTGAACCGCCTGGCCAGTCACCGCCTCAGCGGAACTGTGGCGGTAGTTGAGCAACGCGCTGAACAGTGGCGTCGGTGCGGACACGCCGCTGCAACGCTGGGCCAACGCCAGCGAGGCGTGTTCGTGGCCGAGCAACGCTGTCAAATGCGCATGGGTCGCCTTGACCCCGGCGCGCACGTCCTGCTCTCCCACGGCCACCCGCAGCGGCAAGGTATTGATAAACATCCCCAAGGCCCGGCGAGCCCCTTCGCCACCGCGCATGCGCCCCAGCAGAACCGTGCCGAACACAACATCATTACGCCCGCTAAGGCGCCCGAGCACCTGTGCCCAGGCGAGGTGATGCAGGCTCGCCGCGCTCACTCCTTGCAGCCGGGCCTGAGTCCGCAAACGCTGGCTCAGCTCGATGGGCAAAGTCTGGTGTGCTTCTTCGACGCCATGGCCGTCGCCGCGCACATCGTGCAGGCCGAACGGCAACGTCGGTTCATCGACGTCGCCGAGCATCTCGCGGAAAAAACCTTCGTGCTGTTTGTTGGTGACGCCGAGTCGGGCCTGGGCCACGTAGTTACGGTAAGGCACCGGCTCGCCCAGGGTGTGGGCCTGGCCGTACAGGTGCGCATGGATTTCGTGCTGGACCAGTTCCAGGGCTGCATGGTCGATGGCGATGTGGTGAAACAGCAGCATCGCTACCCAGCACTGGTTGACCACGTCGTGGGTGAAGGCCAGTCGCAGCAAGGGTGCCTGGCTGATATCGAGGCGGTAATGCCGTGGGTCGAAGCGTTGTTGCAATTGCTCGCTGGCGGTGCCTGCGGCAGGGTCAATGGTGATTTCGCTGAGCACCAGATCAGCCTTGCGCCAGACAACTTGCACTGGCTCGGCCAGGCCTTCCCATATGACGCTGGTACGCAGGATGTCGTGGCGATCGACGACCTGTTGCAAGGCCGTGGTGAACTCGTCGAAACGTTCCCGGCTGGCAATCGTGAACTGTGCCTGCAGTATGTAAGGGTCGCCCTGCCCGGCGGCGATATGGTGATAAAGAATGCCTTCCTGCAAGGGCGCCAGCGGGTAGATGTCCTGCACATTGCGCACACCGCCAGGGACGCGGGCCACGATGGCCTCGATGGCGGCCTGGTCGAGTTCTATCAACGGCAACATGTCCGGCGTGATGCGCTCGCAGCCCGGCGCAATCGCCTGAGCAGGAACCTCCACTTCATCGGCCTTGCCGCTGTAATACTCGCCGGCATTGATCAGTTCGATCAACGCCGCCTTGTTCTCGCGCAACATCGCCAGCACGGCGGGCTCGGTGAGGGACTGCCGCTTGCCGCTGACGAGCAGTTGGTCGCCCTTGACGGCAAGCTGCACATCTTTCTCTTTCAGTATTGCCAGCAGTTCGATCATGCTCACAGAACAATCTCCATTCTTTCCGTCGTTGCCGCGTATTCCAAAAGGGTCGGGTGCTCGAAGAGCGACTTGACTTCGGCTTCCAGGCCTTCCTGGCGCATGCGTTCCATCAGGCTCACCGCGAGCAGCGAGTGGCCGCCCAGTTCGAAAAAGTGGTCATGTCGTCCAACCTGCGAGACGCCCAGCAATGCTTGCCAGATCTCGGCGATCAGTATTTCTCTCTCGCCTTGCGGAGCTTCATAGCCACGGCTGATCAAAGCGCCCTCGCCCGGCGCAGGTAACGCCTTGCGGTCGAGCTTGCCGTTGGGCGTGAGGGGCAATGCGTCGAGACGCACATAAGCCACCGGGACCATGTAGGCCGGCAACTGCCCCAGCAGCCAGCCGCGCAGGCTGTCGATGGCCGGTTCCGTTTGTGCGGACTGAGCCGTGTAATAGGCCACCAGGCGTTTGTCGCCGGGGACGTCTTCACGGGCGGTGACTATCGCGTCCTGCACTGCAGGATGCTTGGCCAGACAGGCGTCGATCTCGCCCAGCTCGATACGGAAGCCACGGATCTTCACCTGATCATCGTTACGGCCCAGGTATTGGATATTGCCGTCCGGCAAGTAGCGACCCAGGTCGCCGGTGCGGTACATGCGTGCTGCTGGCTGCGGGCTGAAGGGGTCCTTGAGGAAGCGTTCGGCGGTCAGGTCATCGCGATTCCGGTAACCCCGTGCCACGCCCGCGCCGCCGATATAGATCTCACCCGCAACACCCCGTGGAACAGGTTGTTGCTGTTCGTCCAGCAAGTAGAACCGGGTATTGCCCACCGGTTTGCCGATGTGCGCAGCGAAGCCGTCTTCGCGATCCATCGCCACCCAGCTCGAGTAGGTAGTGGTTTCCGATGGGCCATAGAGATTGCACAGGCGCTGCACGCCGGTTTGCTCGAACAGCACCTCGACCAGACTGCGTTTGAGCGCTTCACCGGCCACGTTGACGGTGTGGACTGACTTCGGCAGGCCGTCCGTCTCCAGCAACGCCTTCAGCGCCGAAGGCACAGTGTTGATCAGCCTTATATCGTCATCCAGATGCTGGAGTTCCAGAACGTTCCTGACGACCTCGATGCTGCCGCCTGAAGTCAGCGGCGCAAAGCATTCGTAGACCGCGAGGTCGAAGTTCAGCGAGGTAGAGAACAGCGTTTTTTCCAGCGCCGAGTTGTTTGTACCAGCGTCGAAAGCTGCGTGCGCCCAGGTCAGGAAGTTCACGGTATTGCGGTGCTCGATCATCACACCCTTCGGCAAGCCGGTGGAGCCCGAGGTGTAGATCAGGTAGGCCAGATGCGCCGAAGTCAGCCCCGGCACCCGCGGATTCTGGACGGATTCGTCCTGCCAATCGCTCAGGTCAAGATTGATGACAGGTACCGAAACGTCGGCCAGCAAGCCCTGAGTAGCGGTTTGAGCCAGCACGGCTGCCGGAGCGCTGTCCTGCAACATGTAGGCAATACGTTCCGCTGGATAAGCCGGGTCGAGCGGCACGTAACCGCCGCCCGCCTTGAGAATCGCCAGCAAACCGACGACCATTTCCGCGCCGCGTTCAACACAGATTCCGACTCTGGAATCCGGCTGAACACCCTGCTTGATTAACGCATGGGCCAGGCGGTTGGCCTGCTCGTTGAGCGCGCGATACGTCAGGCGCTGTTTGCCGTGGACTACTGCCAGCGCTTCCGGCGTGCGCTCGGCCTGTGCTTCGAACAAGCCATGAATGGTCTGTTCGTGCGGGTAATCCAGCTCGGTATCGTTGAACCGCACCAGCAACTGCTCGCGCTCGGCAGCCGGCAGGATCGGCAGGCTGTCGAGGGCAGTGTCCGGCGACTGTTCCAGCGCAACAAGCAGGTTTTCCAGCGCGGTCTGCATGTACCCGCAAACCCGCCCGGCACCGACCTTGCCGGTTACCAGCACTGACAACCGGAAACCATCGCCCAGGTCATCGACGTTCAAGGTCAGCGGGTAGTTGGTGCGTTCCTCGCCACTGCGCACCTCGATACCGCGCCAGGCCTCAATCGACTCGTCGCAGGGCTCTGCCACGGCACTGTGACGGTAGTTGAGCAGCGAACTGAACAGTGGCAATGGCGCCGCCACGCCGCTGCAACGCTGCGCGAGCACCAACGGCGCGTGTTCGTGGCCGAGCAACGCGGTGAGCCGGGCATGGGTCGCCCGCACCCCGTCCCGTGCACCCTGCCCGGCCAGATCGACGCGCAGCGGCAAGGTATTGATGAACATCCCCAACGTCCGGTCGGCGCCTTCGCCACTCTGCATGCGGCCCATCAGCACAGTACCGAATATCACTGTTTGCCTGCCCGATACCTTGCTCAACACCTGAGCCCACGCCAGATGCACCAGGCTCGCGGCACTTACTCCCAACTGGCGGGCCTGGGCACGCAGGCGCAGATTGAGCGGAGCGTCCAGTGTCAGGCTGCTGTCTTCGATATCGCGGCCGTCGCCCTGCACATCCAGCAGGCCGAACGGCAGCGTCGGTTCGTCTATGTCCCCCAGCAGTTCGCGGAAGAACGCTTCATGGGCCTCGCGGCTCACGCCCAGGCGAGCCTGGGCCACATAATTGCGATACGGAATGGCGGCGTCGAGTTGGTCAGCCTGGCCGAGCAAGTGTGCCTGCATGTCATGCAGCACAACCTCCATCGCCGTATGGTCGAGGACCATGTGATGGAACAGCAGGATTGCCACCCAGCGCTGGTTGGGCGAATCTTCGGCGAAGACCACACGCAGCAGCGGTGCCTGGCTCATGTCCAGCCGCGAATGGCGAGGGTCGAAGCGCTGTTGCAACTGATTGATGACCGCGCCGTCGGCCGGGTCGAGTTCGATCTGCTCCAGATGCAGGCGAGCCTGCCGCCAGACGACCTGCATCGGTGTTTCCAGACCTTGCCACAGCACTGCGGTACGCAAGATGTCGTGACGGTCGATCACACTTTGCAAGGCGTCGACAAAGGCGTTCAAACGCTGACGATCAGCGATCTCGAAGAGCGTCTGCAGAACGTACGGGTCGCCTTGTTCGGCAGCCAGATGGTGGTAGAGAATCCCCTCCTGCAACGGTGCCAGCGGGTAGATGTCTTTCACATTACTGACGCCACCCGGCACGCTGGCGACAATACGGTCGATAGCGACCTGATCGAGATCGGCCAGTGGCAGCATCTGCGCAGTGATGCGCGTGCAATCGTCCGGGATGGCATTTTCCGGGACTGTTATTTCACTTCCGCCACCCACCGCTGCAGCCAGCGCTGCCAGGGTTGGCTGGCCGAACAGCACGCGAACGTCAGCGCTCAAGCCGGCCTGGCGCATGCGTTCGATGAGGCTGACGGCCAGCAGCGAGTGCCCGCCCAGTTCAAAGAAATGGTCATGTCGACCGACCTGCCCGACCTTGAGCACCTCGGCCCAGATGGTCGCCAGCAGGTTTTCCACCTCGCCTTGCGGCGCTTCGTAGCCACGGCTGACCAATGCCTGTGCATCGGGTACAGGCAGCACTTTGCGGTCCAGCTTGCCGTTGGCTGTCAGTGGCAGCGCATCGAGGCGCACATAAGCTGCGGGCACCATGTAGTCCGGCAAGCGGGCTTGAAGATGACTGCGCAGGGTTTCGATTTCCAGCGTTTGCTGTGGCTCACGCAGGGTGAAATAGGCGACCAGGCGCTTTTCTCCTGTGTCCTGCCGCGCCAGCAACACGGCTTCGTGTACCGCAGGGTGCGTGGCCAGAACGGCCTCGATTTCACTCAGTTCAATACGGAAGCCGCGAATTTTCACCTGACCGTCGTTACGGCCCAGGTATTCCAGATTGCCGTCGGCCCTCCAGCGTCCCAGGTCGCCGGTGCGGTACATCAGCGCACCGTCATGCCCGCTGAATGGATCGGCGACGAACTGTGTGGCGCTCAATTCATCACGGTTCAAATAGCCCTTGGCCACGCCCTGCCCGCCTATGTACAGCTCGCCGGGCACGCCCACCGCCACCGGTTGACGCAAGGCATCGAGTACATAAACCTGGCTGTTGGCAATCGGCCGGCCGATCGGAATGCCACCGTGGTCTGCCGCAGTGATCTCGTAGGTCGTGGAAAAGGTCGTGGCTTCGGTCGGGCCGTAGCCGTTGAGCAGATGTTGCGGCGCGCCCTGTGCCAGGACTCTGGCGATGACCGCCGGGTCCAGCACATCGCCGCCCACAATCAGGTAGCGCAAGCCCGCAAAGACCTCCATCAGGCCGTCGGCATATTGATGAAACAGGCCGGCGGTGAGCCACAGCACGCTGACCGACTGCGCCAGCAACAGCGCCCGGAATGCCTCCTGCGAGAGTAATACCGACTGCTCGACCACGATCACGCAGCCGCCGTTGAGCAGCGGTGCCCAGACATCCAGTGTGCTGGCGTCGAAGGCCGGATTGGAGGCGAAAGCCACGCGATCCTGCCCATTGAAGTCCGCGTAGCCGTTGTCGATTACCAGACGACTGATGGCACGGTGCGGTACCAGCACCCCCTTGGGCGTGCCGGTCGAGCCGGAGGTATACATGATGTAGGCCACAGAATCGGCGCAGGCCTCTGGATTCGGGTTGTCTGCCGGCACCGTGCTCGCTGGCCGGGTGTCCAGGTCCAGACGCTGCGTGCCCGGATCCAGGGTTTCAGTGCTGTAGGTCAGCACCAGCACCGCCTGGCTGTCTTGCACCATGAAGGTCTGACGCTCCTGCGGGGCATTGATGTCCAGCGGTACGTAGATAGCCGCACACTTGAGCACAGCAAGCTGGCTGAGCACCAGGTCGATGGAGCGTGGCAACAGCAGCGCGACGCTGTGCCCCGGCTGCACGCCCAGCTCCAGCAGTTTTGCCGCCAGACGGTTGGCCTGAAGGTTCAGCTCGTGGTAACTCAGAGTCGTCGCATCATGCGCTACTGCCGTGGCTTCAGGCGTGCGCTCAGCCTGAGCCTCGAATAGCGCGTGCACGGTCATCTGCCGTGGTGAATCGGTAGCCGTGGCGTTGAAGTCGACCAGTACCTTCTGACGCTCCGCCGCTGGCAGGATGGTCAGGCTGTTCAGCGGCGCCGCAGGCGTTTGCTCCAGAGCCTGAACTAGTTGCTCAATCGCCGCCTGCATGTAATCGCACAGCCGCTGCGCACCGATATCGGCAGTGATCAGCACCGACAACCGGAAGCCATCGCCTGTATCGTCGACATTCAAGGTCAGCGGGTAATTGGTGTTGTCCTTGGCGTTGAAGGTCTCGATCCCTTGCCAGGCGGCTTCGTACTGCGCCGTCATCCTGGTCTGCGCCATGTGCCGATAGTTGAGCAGCGCGCTGAACAGGGGTGCCGGTGCAGCGACACCGCTGCAGCGTTGGGCAAGCACCAGCGGCGCATGTTCATGGCCCAGCAAGGCGGTCAGTTGCTCGTGAGTTGCTTTTAATCCCTCGACCACCGTTGCTGCGCCGACATCGACGCGCAGCGGCAAGGTGTTGATAAACATGCCCAGGGCACGGTCGGCGCCATCACCGGCCTGCATACGGCCCAACAATACCGTACCGAACACCACCTGCTCGCGGGCTGAGACACTGCCCAGCACCCGCGCCCAGGCCAGGTGCATCAGGCTCGCGGCGCTGACGCCCGCCTGCCTGGCCTGAGCCCGCAGACGCTGGTTCAGTTCTGTGGTCAGGGTCACACAGGCCTCTTCGATGTCGCGGCCGCCGTCCTGAACATCCTGTAACCCGAATGGCAGCGTCGGTTCGTCGATATCGCCGAGCATGTCGCGGAAAAACGCTTCGTGTCGGGCATCGCTGACACCCAAGCGGGCCTGGGCAACATAATTGCGATACGGCACTGGCTCGCCCAAGACTGCGCTCTGGCCAAGCAGGTGCGCTTGAACTTCATGCAGCACCACCTGCAGCGAGGTGGCGTCGTTGACCATGTGGTGAAACAGCAGCATTGCCAGCCAGCGGTCGTTGAGCGGGTCGTGGCTGAAGACAATTTGCATCAGTGGCGCCTGACGCACATCGAGGCGGTAATGCCGAGGATCGAAGCGCTGGTGCAATTGCTCATCGACCGGGCCGTCCGCCGGGTCGAGGAACAGCTCGGTGACTTGCAGTTCGGCCCTGCGCAGCACCACCTGCACCGGTTCGTCGAGACCTTCCCACAGCACGGCGGTGCGCAGGATATCGTGGCGATTGATCACGCCTTGCAGAGCGCCGCTGAAATCGTCCAGTCGCGCCCGGTCACATAACCCGAACAACGCTTTCAAGGTGTAGGGGTCACCCTCTTCGGCACTGATGTGGTGATAGAGAATCCCGGCCTGCAAAGGCGCCAGTGGATAAATATCCTGCACGTTCGCCATGCCGCCCGGCACGCTGGCAGCCACCAGGTCGATCTGCGCCTGGGTCAGACTGATCAGCGGCAGCAAGTCCGGGGTGATGTGTTCGCAGCGTTCGGGAATCAGGTTGGCCGGCACTACAACTTCCGTTCCGCCGCCGACCGCCGCTGCCAGCGCCGCCAGAGTAGGCTGGCTGAACAGCACGCGGACATCGGCTCTCAGGCCGATCTGACGCATGCGCTCGATCAGCGTCACCGCGAGCAGCGAGTGGCCGCCCAATTCGAAGAAATGATCATGACGCCCTACCTGCTCGACCTGGAGCACGTCGGCCCAGATCGACGCCAGCAGAGTCTCGACTTCACCTTGAGGGGCTTCATAGCCCCGGCTGATCAGCGACTGCGCATCCGGCACTGGCAGCGCCTTGCGATCGAGCTTGCCGTTGGCGGTCAGCGGCAGCGCATCGAGCTGCACGTAGGCCGCCGGCACCATATAGTCCGGTAACAAGCCATGCAGATGGTTGCGCAGGTGTTCGATGTCCAGCGCAGTTTCAGCCTGCTGCGCTGTGACATAAGCCACCAGACGCTTGTCGCCGGGCACATCCTGACGGCACAGCACCACGGCTTCGCGAACATCGACGTGTTCGGCCAGGCGCGCTTCGATTTCACCCAGTTCAACGCGGAAACCACGAATTTTGACCTGATCGTCGTTGCGACCCAGGTACTCCAGATTGCCGTCGGCACGCCAGCGC
This sequence comes from Pseudomonas sp. P129, assembly GCF_020312195.1. NCBI lineage: Bacteria > Pseudomonadati > Pseudomonadota > Gammaproteobacteria > Pseudomonadales > Pseudomonadaceae > Pseudomonas > Pseudomonas sp. P129. The sequence continues at coordinate 288,162 of NZ_JAGPYS010000002.1, forward strand.
ACCAGGTCGCCGGTGCGGTACAAGCGAGCCTGTGGGTCGCTGTCGAACGGGTCAGCTAAAAATTTCTCAAGGGTCAGCTCATCCCGGTGCAAATAACCCCTGGCGACACCCTGCCCGCCGATATACAGCTCGCCGGCCACGCCCAACGGCGCCGGCTGGCCTTGGCTGTCGAGCACATACAGGCGAGTGTTGCCCACCGGTTTGCCTATAGGGATCGAGCCATTGTCGACCGAGGTAATTTCGTAAGTCGCGGAGAACGTCGTGGCTTCTGTCGGACCATAACCGTTGAGCAGATGTTGCGGCGCATTGTTCGCCAGCACCCGAGCAATCACTGCCGGGTCCAGCACATCGCCGCCGACAATCAGGTAGCGCAGCCGCGAAAAAGCCTCGCCCAGACCCGTGGCGTATTGATGGAACAATCCGGCGGTCATCCACAGTACGCTTACCGATTGTTCCAGCAGCAGGCGCTGGAAATTCAGTGGCGAGAGCAAATCGTGCTGCCCGATCACCACCACACAGCCACCATTGAGCAGTGGCGCCCAGACGTCCAGGGTGCTGGCGTCAAAGGCCGGATTGGAGGCGAACGCCACACGATCCTGAGCGTTGAAATCGGCATAACCGTTGTTGATCACCAAACGGCTGATGGCCCGATGCGGCACCAGCACACCTTTCGGAACACCCGTCGAACCAGAGGTGTACATGATGTAGGCGACACTTTCGCTGGACTGCGGTAATGTCAGATCAGTGTCTTTCAGACCGTCCAGGGTCAGGCCGTCGAGATCGATACGCTGAGTGCTGGCTGTCAGCGACATCCGGCTGAGGGTCAGCAGGACATGCGCCTGGCTGTCCTCGATCATGAACGTCTGTCGCTCTACAGGCGCGTTGACGTCCAGCGGCACGTACACCGCCGCGCACTTGAGCACTGCCAGCTGACTGGCGAGCAAATCATGGCTGCGTTCCAGCAGGATCGCCACGCTGTCACCCGGCTGCACACCGAGCCCCAGCAGATGCCGCGCCAGGCGGTTGGCTCTGTTGTTGAGTTCGGCGTAGCTCACGGCAACGCCGTCGTGGATCGCCGCGCAAGCTTCTGGGTGCGCACGCACCTGAGCTTCGAACAGGCCATGCACGGTCTGTTGCTGCGGGTAATCCCGCGCGGTGTCGTTGAACGCCACCAGCAGTTGCCGGCGTTCTGTTTCCGGCACCACCGACAGGTCACGCACGGCTGAGTCCGGCGCGGATTCAAGGGCCTCGACCAGATGGCTCAAGGCGGTCTGCATATAACCGCAGATCCGCTGGCCATCGAATCCGGCAGCCACCTGTACGCTCAACAGGAAACCGTCGCCCTGATCGTCCACCGACAGGGTCAACGGGTAGTTGGTCCTTTCGCGTACGCCGAGCACCTGGGTATCCGCCCAACGCTCGCCACCGCTGGCTTCGCGTGCCGGGCTGTGGCGGTAGTTGAGTAGCGCGCTGAACAGCGGCGAGGCTGCGGCCACCGCGCTGCAACGTTGAGCCAACACCAACGGCGCATGTTCGTGGCCGAGCAATGCGGTCAATCGGGCGTGGGTCTGACGCACGGCCTGACGCACGGCGCAGTTACCGACATCGACCCGCAGCGGCAAGGTGTTGATGAACATCCCCAGGGCGCGGTCAGCACCCAGGCCGCTTTGCATACGTCCCAGCAACACAGTGCCGAAGACCACGTCTTCCCGTCCGCTGGCGCTGCCCAGCACTCGCGCCCAGGCCAGGTGATGCAGGCTGGCTGCACTCACCCCCAGTTGCCGCGCCTGAGTACGCAGACGCTGACACAGATCAGCCGGAAGAGCGTGGCGAACCTCCTTGATACCCTGCCCGTCACCTTGCACTTCAAGCAGGCCGAATGGCAGGGTCGGTTCATCGACATCACCGAGCATCTCGCGGAAAAACGCCTCGTGTTGCTTGCGACTCACGCCCAGACGAGCCTGACCCACGTAGTTCCGGTAAGGCATCGCCGCCGGCAGTTGTGCTGCGGTGCCTTGCAAGTGGGCGAGCATTTCTACGCTCATCACGTCCAGCGCGGTGTGGTCAAGGGCAATGTGGTGGAACAGCAGGATTGCCACCCAGCGCTGGTTCTCCGAGTCCTCGGCAAAGGCCAGGTGAATCAGCGGGGCCTGATTGAGATCGAGGCGGTACTCGCGTGGATCAAAACGGCGTTGCAACTGAGCGACGATATCGCCGCCGTCCTGGGCCAGGGTGATCTGCTCCATCGACAGTTCGACCCGGCGCAGAGCCACTTGCAGCGGTTGTTCCAGACCCTCCCAGACCAGCGCCGTGCGCAGGATGTCATGGCGATCGATCATCGCCTGCAAGCCTTCGGCAAAGCGCCGTACGTGTGCCGGGTCGCGCAGGGCGAAGGTCGCTTGCAGCAGATACGGGTCGCCCTGTTCAGCCGCGATATGGTGATAAAGAATGCCTTCCTGCAACGGTGCAAGTGGGTAGATGTCCTGCACGTTCGCCGCGCCACCGGGAATGTCGGCGACAATGCGCTCGATACTTGCCTGGTCCAGCGCGGTGAGGGTCAGCATGTCCGGGGTGATGTGCCTGCAGCCCTCGGGAATGCCATTGGCGGGCACTTCGATCTCGATGCCGCCGCCCACCGCCGCCGCCAGTGCAGCAAGGGTGGGCTGGCCGAACAGGACGCGAACGTCGGCACTCAGGCCAACCTGGCGCATGCGCTCGATCAGCTTCACCGCCAGCAGCGAATGACCGCCCAGCTCGAAGAAATGGTCCTGCCGACCGACCCGCTCCACACTCAGCACTTCGCACCAGAGCGCAGCCAGCGTGGTTTCGGTGTCGCCGAGCGGCGCCTGATAGTCGCGACTGACGAAGGCATCGGCCGACGGCTGCGGCAACGCACGACGATCCAGCTTGCCATTGGGCGACACCGGCAGTTTTTCCAGGTGCACATAGGCTGCCGGGATCATGTAATCAGGCAGCAGTGCCTGTAAATGCAGGCGCAACGGGTCGGCCTCGGGCACAACCTGACCGGCCTGCACGCTGAAGTACGCCACCAGGCGCTTTTCACCGGGAAGGTCTTCGCGGGCCAGCACCGCTGCATCGCGCAAGCCAGGATATTGACCGAGGCGTGCCTCGATTTCCCCCAGCTCGATACGAAAGCCACGGATTTTGATCTGGTCGTCATTACGGCCCAGGTAGACGATCCTGCCGTCCGCCTGCCAGCAACCCAGGTCGCCGGTCTTGTACAGACGTGTGCGTGGGTTGCCGGCATCGCTGGCAGCAAACGGATCAGCGATAAAGCGTTCAGCGGTCAGGTCATTGCGGTTCAGGTAGCCACGGGCGACACACGCGCCGCCGATGTACAGTTCACCCGCAACGCCCACCGGCACCGGACGCATGTGTTCGTCGAGCAGGTAGATGCGGGTGTTGGCCACCGGCTGTCCAATGCTCGGCAAGGTTGGCCAGGTCTGTGGGTCGCCATCCAGGGTCAGCGCCGTGACCACATGCGACTCGGTCGGACCGTAGTGGTTATGCAGGCGAGCGTCGTTCAGACGGGCGAAGAACTGGCGCATCGGTTCGGTGATTCGCAGTTGTTCACCCGCAGTGATCACGTCCTGCAACAGGCACTCAGGCTGTTCGGGTTCGGTGACCACGGCCTCGGCCAACGCCTGCAGGGCAATGCACGGCATGTACAGGCGTTCGATACGTTGCTCGCAGATATGCTCGAACAGGCGGCGGAAATTCAGTCGGGTATCAGCGTGGATCAGCGACAGCTCGCCACCTGCGCACAAGGTGCTGAAGATTTCCTGAAAGGCCACATCAAAACCCAGTGCTGCGAACTGCAAGGTGCGCTGCCTGGGGCGCGAGTCCTCGACACTCTGAGCGATCTGCCACTGCATCAGGTTGACCAGCGGCGCATGGGGCATGGCCACGCCTTTGGGCTGACCGGTAGAGCCCGAGGTGTAGATCAGGTACGCCAGGTGCTGTGCGCCAAGCCCCGCGGGATGCGGATTGGTCACCGGCGCGCGGTCGATACCGTTCTCGGCGCGGGCGTCGGCTTCCAGCAGCAGCACCGGCATGGCGACCTGCGCAAAGCGCTCGCGCAAACCACGTTGGGTCAGCAGCATTTTCGGTGCGCTGTCCTCGAGCATATAGGCCAGGCGTTCTTCAGGGTAGGAAGGGTCAAGTGGCACGTAGCCTGCGCCGGCCTTGAGAATGCCCACCAGGCCGGCGATCATTTCCAGACTGCGTTCCACACAGATCGCTACGCGGTCATCAGCGCCAACGCCTGCAGCGATCAACCGATGGGCAATCTGGTTGGCCCACTGATTGAGCTCGGCGTAACTCAGGCGCTGGTCTTCGTAGGTGACCGCCACCGAATCCGGTTGCGCAGCCGCCTGGGCCTCGAACAGTTGGTGCAGCAGAAGGTCTTGCGGGTAGTCGCGATCGAACGCGTTGAAGTCCTCCAGCAATTGACGACGCTCGTGCGCGGGCAACCAGTCGAGGCTGTGCAAGGGAGCATCGTGTCGGCTGTCCAGCGCGTCGGCCAGTTGCTCCAGTACGGTGTGCATGTAACCGCAGATGCGCCGGGCATCGATTCCGGCCACCGCCTGAACGGTCAGGCCGAAGGAATCGCCGAGGTCGTCCACTGATAGCGACAATGGGTAGTTGGTGCGCTCTTCACCGCCGAGTACCTCGACACCGGCCCAGGTTCTGGTCTGCCCCGCCTGTTGAGGTGTCTGGGCGCCGACCGCGACATGGCGGTAGTTCATCAGCGCACTGAATAAAGGTGTCGGTGCTGCCACGCCGCTGCATCCCTGGGCCAGGGACAACGGTGCATGCTCATGACTGACCAACGCCGCCAACCGTGCGTGGGTGGTGCGCACAGCGGCCTCAACGCCCTGCTCTCCGGCAGCGACGCGCAATGGCAAGGTATTGATAAACATGCCCAAGGCCCGCTCGGCGCCTTGACCACTGAGCAGGCGGCCCATCAGCACGGTACCGAAGACCACATCCTGACGCCCTGACAGGCGCCCGACCACCTGCGCCCACGCAAGGTGATGCAGGCTGGCATTGCTGACGCCGAGGCGCCGGGCATGGGCGCGCAGGCGTCCGGCCAGCTCCGGGTCAACCGGCAACAGGGCTTCTTCCACTCCGCTGCCGTCGCCTTGCACGTCTTGCAGGCCGAACGGCAGGGTCGGCTCGTCAACATCGGCGAGCATGTCGCGGAAAAACGCTTCGTGCTCCTCGCGGCTCATGCTCAATCGCGCCTGAGCCACATGATTGCGATACGGTACCGACGCTGGCAGACGGTTGCCGCGTCCTTGTCTGAACGCCTCGATCTCTGCGCCCAGCAGGGCCAGCGAGGTGGCGTCATCGATCAGGTGATGGAACAGCAACACCGCCACCCAGCTTTGGTTGACGGGATCTTCGGCGTAATGCAGGCGCATCATCGGTGCCTGATGCAGGTCCATGCGTATCCGTCGTGGATCGAACTGTGCCTGCAACTGGGCCGCGACATCACCCTGGTCCGGGTGCGGCAAAAACGCCTCGACCCGCAGCCGTGCCTGACGCCAGACCACCTGCACTGGCTCGTCGAGCTCTTCCCAGGCTACCGCCGTGCGCAGAATGTCGTGACGGTCAATGACTTGCTGCAAGGCCTCCGTGAAGTCCAGCAACTGCTCGAAGCCATTGAACCGCAACAACGCCTGCAACAGGTACGGATCACCCTCCCCACTGGACAGATGGTGGTAGAGGATGCCCTCCTGCAACGGCACCAGCCCATAGATATCCTGCACGTTGCTCACCCCGCCCGGCACTGCGGCGACCACACGGTCGATTTGTGCCTGGGTGAGCCGGGCCAGGGGCAGCATGTTCGGCGTTATACGCTGGCAATCGGCGGGAATCCTGCTGGCTGGCACCTGCACGTCTGTGGTCTTGCCGCTGGCGGCCGCCAACGAGGCCAGGGTCGGCTGGCCGAACAGTACGCGCACGTCGGCATTCAGACCGATGTCGCGCATGCGCTCGATCAGTTTTACCGCCAGCATCGAATGCCCACCCAGTTCGAAGAACTGGTCATGTCGGCCTACCTGCTCGACGCCCAGCAGCTCTACCCACAATGTGGCCAGCCTGGTTTCCACCAGGCCCTCCGGCGCCTCATATTGACTCCGGGCAAAGGCCTCGGCAGTTGGCACCGGCAGTGCCTTGCGGTCGAGCTTGCCGTTGGCGGTCAGCGGGAAAGCCTCCAGGCTGACAAAAGCGCTCGGCAGCATGTGCTCGGCCAGCGATAGACGCAGCTGTTCACGCAACCAGGTAGCGTCCGGTTCCTGCCCGGCGGTGCCGATGACATAGGCCACCAGACGCCGGTCGCCCGGTTCGTCTTCACGTACCACAACCACGGCATCACGCACGCCTTCGCAGGCACTCAATCGGGCTTCGATCTCGCCCAGCTCGATACGGAAACCGCGAATCTTGACCTGTTCGTCGTTGCGCCCCAGGTATTCCAGGCTGCCGTCCGGCAACCAGCGACCCAGATCGCCAGAGCGGTACATCCGCGCACCGGGCGCCGAGGCAAACGGATCGTCGAGAAAGCGCGTCGTGTTCAATTCATCGCGATTGAGGTAGCCACGCGCCACACCTGCCCCGCCGACGTACAACTCGCCGACTGCACCCGGTGGCAGCGGATGGCCATAGGCATCCAGAAGGTACAGCTGAAGGTCAGGAATGCGTTTGCCGATCGGGCTGGCGCCAACGCGCTGGGCGTCTTCGGGCTGCAACGGGTAATAAGTCACATGCACCGTGGTTTCGGTGATGCCGTACATGTTAACCAGTTGTGTTGAGGCGTTGACTTTACGGGCGTACCACGGCTTGAGCATCGCTGTTTCCAGCGCTTCACCGCCGAAAATCACCTGGCGCAGCGAATGCACCTGCTCTTTGTCGCCCTGGGCCGCAATCAGCTGGCGGAACGCACTCGGCGTCTGGTTGAGCACCGTGACCCCGGCGCTGCACAGCAGGTTATAGAAGTCTTCGGGCGAGCGACTGACCAGTTGCGGGACGATCAACAGGCGCCCGCCGTGCAGCAGCGCGCCCCAGATTTCCCAGACCGAGAAGTCGAAGGCAAACGAATGGAACAGCGCCCAGACATCCTGTTCATTGAAGCCGAACCACTCTTCGGTGGCCGAAAACAGCCGTGCAACATTACGATGCTCGACCATCACGCCCTTGGGCAGGCCGGTGGAACCGGAGGTATAGATCACGTAGGCAAGGTCGCTGGGCCTGACCGATACCTGCGGATTGCAGGCGCGCTCGTCCTGCAAGTCGACATCATCGAGATAGATCAGCGGCACATCCGACGCCGGCAATGCCGGCTGTACTGACTGCTGGCTCAACAATGCTACCGGCGCACTGTCGCCGAGGGTGTAGGCCAGACGCTCAAGCGGGTAAGCCGGGTCCAGAGGCACGTAACCGGCGCCGGATTTGAGGATGCCCAGCAGGCCGATAATCATTGCCGGGCCGCGTTCGACGCAGATGGCCACGCGATCGTCAGGGCGTACCCCCAAGGCCAAAAGACGATGGGCAACCTGATTGGCACGCGCGTTGAGCTCGCCGTAGCTCAGGGTCTGCTCTTCGAACACCAGTGCAGCGGCGTCCGGGCGTTCTGCGGCGCGAGCTTCAAACTGCTGGTGAATCGTCAGGTCATTGGCAAAATGTGGCTGACCGGCATTCCACGTCTGCATCTTGAAAGTGTCGGTCATGCCGGTCAGCGAGAAGCCATGCACAGGCAGGTGCGGGTTCGCCAGCCCCTGCTCAATGACGTGCTGCAAGCGTTCGGCAAGGGGGGCGATTTCGTCGTGCTGAAAATATGCCTCGTTGTAGATGTAGTGCAGTCGCGATTCAGCCTCGTAAGCGTTGGTGCGCAAATGGATGGCCAGCGGCGTCTGTTCGTGATTGTTCGAAGATTTGACGGCGTGGGCGGTTGCCTGGCCGAAGCGCAGCAGGTGATTGTTGCGCTCATAGGAGAACGTCAGATCGAACAGTTGCGTGCGCTCGGCACGGCGTAATTCAAGCAAACGGTTGAGTTCGCTGACCGGAAAGCGCTGGCTGCGGTAATCCTGCTTGACCGCCCGGCAGATGCCCTGGACCAGCTCGGCGAACGGCAGGTCGACACTGAATTTCAGACGCACTGAGCTGAGCTGGGTAAAGAGCCCGAGGGTCTTTTTGTAGCTGGCATTGGGGCGATTGAGGATCGGCAAGCCGATAACCAGTTCGTCACGCTGATAGGCGCGGGTGAAGTACACGTACAGCACGGCCAGCAAAACATGGAACGACGAGGCGTTCAGGCTCAGGGCCAGGTCGTCGATCTGCTGTTCCAGGTCACGGGCCAGACCGTAGCTGAGGTGGCCGCTGCGGCTTGGTGCTTCGTTCTGAATCTGAGCCGGACGCGGGCGTGGCACCAGCAAGGGCTCGGGGATGTCGCGGTACTTGTCCAGCCAATAGGTTTGATCGAGGGCAAAACGTCGCGATCCGCGATACTGGCTGTCGTCCTTGATGAAGTCGACATAGGACGGTGCCGTCAGATCGGGTGTGTGCTGATCGTGCAGCGCGTTGTAAAGCTCACTGAGCGACGCGCAGAGCCCGTCGATGCCCCAGCCGTCGAGTGCAATGTGGTGGGCGTAAATCATGCAGTAGAAGCGCTGTGCTTCGAGCTTGAGCAAATGTATACGGAACAGCGGTTCGCCATCGAGACGGAACGCACGCTCAAGCTGACGCTGCATCCAGCATTCGGCAGCCTGAAACGGATCGTCCTGCCCTTGCAGGTCAATCGGTGTGACCGGCATCGGCATGCTCGTGGCGAAGGCCTGCAACGGCACGCCCTCCTCGTCACGCTGGTCGAGCAGGACCATGCGCAGGGCGTCGTGTTTTGCAATCAACAGGTCCACGGCTCGCTGGAACAGTTCGTAATCGAGGGCGCCGTCGATCTCCAGATGGCCGCCGATGTTGTATAACGGCGAGTCGCCCTGGGTCATCTGATCCAGCCAGATATTGCGTTGGGCAGCGGTCAGGGCAAGTGCCATACATTTCTTCTCGCAAAGGGGCGGCCTCGCCGCGCGCAAAAGGCGGCGGCAGCCGGTAGTCAGGTCGTGGCCAGGGAGCAACCGGCTTCATGCCGTGTCGTGAAGGATCGTCCCTGGAAAGTTGAACAGCGCTTCAGATCAGGCGCGCTTGCCCTCAACCGCGCACTTCACGTCGGAGACGATGCAACCGTCCGCCAACTTGATGATGCGGTCGGCCAGCTGGAAGTACTGATCGTCGTGAGTAATGATCAGGATCGTCTTGCCGCGGCGCTTGAGGTCCGGCAGCAGTTCCTCGTAAAAGAAGCGCTTGAACGGCGGGTCCTGGTCGGCGGCCCACTCGTCCAGCAGGTAAATCGGACGGTCCTCCAGGTAGGCGCACACCAGTGCCAGGCGTTTCTGCTGGCCGTATGACAAGGCCGTGGTGGTCGAGTAACCAAGTCCCTCGATCTTGACCTTGTCTTCCAGGCCCAGAGTCGAGAGGTATGTCTGCGCCTGATCGGTGCTGGGATGTTCTTTCTCGTCAGGACCTATCAATCGGTTGAACAGATGGAAGTCAGAGAACACCGCCGAGAACAGGTCGCGATAGTCGCCGCGCGAGTCGTCCGTGACCGCCGCACCGTCGAGCAGTAGCTGACCCTCTTGCGGGATGTACAGGCCGCAGAACACTTTGGCCAGGGTGCTTTTGCCACAACCGTTGCCGCCGACGATGTAGACCAGCTCACCGGAGTGGATCGTCAGGTCGATAGGTCCCAGGGCAAAACCGGAACTGCTCTGCGGGTCCTTGTAGTTCATGTGTACGTTCTTGAGCTGGATACTGCCCCAGGACTTCTTGTGATCGAGAAGCAGCACATTGTCTGCATCGCTGGTTTCCGGCTCCGGATGCGGTTCGTTGATGGAGAATCCGAAATCCGCCAGTCGCGTGCAGGCAATACGTCCCTGGGCCAGCATCGGCATGGCGCTGACCAGCATCACCAGCGGGCCCATGATGTACAGCACCGCCAGCACACTGGCGCTCATGGTCTTGGCGTCGATAACAGCGAACATCGGCGCAGCGAACAGCAGGCAGCCGACCAGCAACGACAGGGTCAACTGGCCAACGTTTTCGGCGGCAGTAAACCAGAGCCGTTCGATGTAGTTGTACTTCGCGACCCGAACCGAAGACTCCTGGATCGCCGAGCGGCTGAACCAGCGGCGGCGAATACCGTTGAGTTTCAGTTCCTTGAGGCCGAACACAAGCGCGTGTGTGTATTCGTTGAAGGCCGTGAATTCGTCGCGCACCTTGTGGGTGAACTTCATGCCACCCATGAAAAACAGCAGGTACATTGCAACGCCCAGGATCATCAGCGAGATGGTTATCGCAAACACCACCCAGGACAGGTAGGCCAGGTAGGCAATACCGAACAGGAACACCGCCGACTCCACCAGGATCGTCGGCATGATCAACAGCGTGGCGTTGAGTTGCGGAATATCGCTGGTCAGCAGGGTCAGCACATTCGGCGCACCGCGGCGGTCGACTTCCTCAAGCGGCGTGCCGAGGATCTTGCGGCACAGGGCAATGCGCAGACGGGTCATGATGCGCATGCTGGCGTAAGCCGGAAACAGCGACGCACCGTTGCGGAACAGGAGCGCCACCACGCTCAGGCCGACAAACCAGAACAGCGACTGACGCTGAAAGGTCTCCTCGTGAATCGCCTGGTTGATCACATTGACCACGGCAATGGACGCAACGCCGCTGATGAGCCCTGTCAGCAGCGTAAAGAACGTCAGCCAGGGATGGCTGCTCCATAACAGACGCATGATCGAGCCTGGTCTGGCCTTCTTCTCTTGCTTGGTTTTCATTAGCTGCTGCCCTTGAATGCATTAGCCAGCGCGGGCGCCGGTGGTTGAAAGTCCTGGCTTGATAACGGGATGTCGATCATTCAGGCCGGTTGCCAAACGTCGCCCCGAGCGGTCATTTCGCCCATGGCGACAACGATCAGCCGGGGTTCTTCATAAGGATCACGGGCGTGGGCGGCAAGCATGTTGTCAAGCATCACCACATCGCCCTTGCGCCATGCGAAACGCACAGCGCAAGCCTCGTAGGCTTCACCGATCAAGGCCATTACCGGGTCCTCGATGGCTGAGCCGTCGCCATAGCTGACCAACCGCGGCAGGCGGTCGGGGCCGAACATGTCGAGCAGGTCCTCACGCAGTTCCTCGCCCATGCAATATGGGTGATGCAATTGCACCTGGTTGAAGAAACAACGCTCGCCCGTGAATGGATGGGTGATCACCGCCGGGCACTGGGTGCGCAGCTGCAGGGTGTCGCCGTCAAGCCATTCGAAGTCCGTACCTTGCTCGCGGCAACGCTGTTCAATAACGCTGCGTTCGGACGTACCGAAGAACGATTCCCAGCTCGGCTCGACACCGGCGGTGAAGGTGCGGCTGTAAAGCAGACCTTTGCTCTCGAAGCGCTCGACCACCTCTTTCGGCAGGTACGCGAGCACTTGACGGATATCCGCCAGCGGCGTTGCCCCACCCACCCGCGATGGCTGCTCGCAGAAGAACCATTGCTTGCGTGGCCAGCTTTCCAGGTGCGAACTCTCGTTGTGATAGAGGATCATCTCGCGCTCGGGATACGGCGTTGAGCGATAGACATTGCGCCCGCCTTCCTTCTTCGGAAGGTCGCCGTAAGTGCCGTGCAAGCCAGGCGAAAGCGCCTCGGCAAAGCCTTCGAAGGCCGCGACCGAAGGCAGATCAAATCCCCGAAACAAGACCGCGCCGTGACGGCACAGCAGCGTCTCGATCGCTTCGCGCCGGGCGCTGGCCCACTGCACCGGGTCCAGCCCGTCAGCCGTTGGCTCGATCACCACAGGCAAACTGTTACCGGTAGCCAGCAAGGACAACCGTACCGACGGGTCAGCGGCCCTGTCGGGCCAGGTTGGCGCATCCGTTTGCTGTTCATCAGCGAAAACGGGCGCAGTGTTAGCTTGAAGACTCATGAACAAACTCCTGGACCTCAGCCCTTCACATCCACTTTTGTAGGGCGCCAGACCAGCACGCTCCGGCACCGCGCAAGAATAAAAACACTGATGGCCTAAGGCGTCTGTCACCGCAATCCGGGACATCGGTCGCGAAGAGTGTCGATGCGTACTGATCTGAATCGGCAGGCTTTGTCCCCATTTCCCTCGACAGACGCAGCCCGGTAGTCGGTGCTGAAATGCGCCAACTGCGGATCATGCCGGCCCATTGACGGATTCGTCAGGCCGCAGGGATGTCTCGATTGCAGCGGATTTGAGCGCTGCATCTGGTTATTACACAGGAGCTTTGGTCATGCCGATTACGAACACTGACGAATCGCTTAGCGCCGCGTCAGCCCCTCTCAAGCCCGGTGCTTTCCTGCACGAGATATTCAGTGACAGGGCGCGTCAATTTCCTGAGCGCACCGCGGTGAGCGATGCAGCCCGGACGTTGAGCTACGCACAGCTCGACGCGCTGTCGACAAAGCTGGCTGCACGTTTACGCGATGAAGGCGTGACCTACGGCACGCGTGTGGGCATGTACCTGCCGCGCAGCGTCGATCTGGTCACCAGCCTGCTGGGTATTCTCAAAGCCGGCGGCACCTATGTGCCGGTCGACCCGCAATACCCTGGCAAACGCGTCGAGCACATCGTGCGCGACAGCGAGCTGAGCCTGATCATCGGCGATGCCGCCAACCTGCCGAAAATATCGTCTCTGCGCGTATTGGCACTTGACGAGTTACTGTCCGCGCCGGCGCTGCAACCGGCCGCTCAAGACACCCGTATCGACCCGAATAATTCCACTGCCTACATCATCTACACCTCTGGCTCCACCGGTGAGCCCAAGGGCGTACAGGTTTCCCATGGCAACGTCAGTCGCCTGCTGGAAAGTACCCAACGCGCCTATGACTTCAACGCCCAGGATGTCTGGTCGATGTTCCACTCCATCGGTTTCGACTTCTCGGTCTGGGAAATCTGGGGTGCCCTCGCCCACGGCGGCCAGGTGGCCGTTGTCCCGTATGACGTCTCGCGCTCTCCTGCCGCCCTGCGTCAATGGCTCGCCGATCAGCGCATCACCGTGCTCAGCCAGACGCCATCGGCTTTCCGTGGTCTTGATGAGGCCGATCGTGGCAACACCGCGCCGCTGGCGCTGCGCTACGTGGTGTTCGGTGGCGAAGCGTTGCCCGCCAGCGTGCTGCGTCCCTGGGTCGAGCGCCACGGTGACCAGAAGCCCGCGCTGATCAACATGTACGGCATCACTGAGGCCACCGTTCACACCACCTTCAAGCGAGTGTTGGCGCAGGACCTGGAAACAGCAGCCATGGTGTCGCTGGGCAAGCCGCTGCACGGCTGGCGCCTGCACCTGCTTGACGCCAACCAGGCGCCGGTCGCGGCAGGCACTAGCGGCGAGCTGTACATCGAAGGCGCGGGCGTGGCTCAGGGCTACCTGAACCGTGAGGCGCTCAACGTCGAGCGCTTCGTCGAGTTACCCGGTGCTGTACGCGCCTATCGTACTGGCGACCTGATGACCCTGGAGAGTAATGGCGAATACCGTTATGCCGGTCGCTGCGACGAGCAATTGAAAATCAGCGGTTTCCGCATCGAGCCCGGCGAGATCGAAGCCTCTCTGCAAACCAGCCCGAGCGTGGCCGCTGCCCATGTCGGCGTACATGATTACGGTGATGGCGACCTGCGCCTGGTGGCTTACGTGGTGCCAGGCCAGGGCGTCGACGCCTGGACCGAACAGGCTCGCAGCGAAGTTGCCGCATTGATGGCCGAAAATTTGCCGGAGTACATGCGTCCCTCGGTGTATGTGCCGCTGGCAGAACTGCCGGTGACTCATCACGGCAAAATCGACAAGCAACAACTGCCCTCGCCTGCCGCTGGCACGGCGCCTTCAGGCGCGGCAGACGTCAAGGGCCTCAGTGAGCAGGAGCACTTCGTGCTCAAGGTCTGGAGCGAAGACCTGGGTCTGAAAAACATCGGCGTCAATGATGATTTCTTCGATTCCGGCGGCACTTCACTGGCACTGATCCGCTCGCTGAGCAAGCTCAAGACACATTACAAAATCAACCTCGACCCCGGGATCCTGGCGGATGGCGCAACGGCCAAAGTCCTGGCCGACCACATCACCCGTAGCCTTGTTCAAGCCCATTGACCGAAAAGGAAAAGCTCATGAGCAAAAAATTCGCCTTAACTGCGGAACAGCGTGCCTCGTTCGAGAAAAACGGTTTTATCGGGCCGTTTGACGCTTACTCGCCAGAAGAAATGAAAGAAACCTGGAAGCGCACCCGTCTGCGCCTGCTCGACCGTAGCGCTGCCGCCTACCAGGATCTGGACGCCATTTCCGGTGGCACCAACATCGCCAACTATGATCGCCATCTGGACGATGATTTCCTGGCCAGCCACATCTGTCGCCCGGAAATCTGCGATCGCGTCGAAAGCATCCTCGGCCCGAACGTCCTCTGCTGGCGTACCGAGTTCTTTCCCAAATATCCGGGCGATGAAGGCACCGACTGGCACCAGGCCGACACCTTCGCCAATGCCTCCGGCAAGCCACAGATCATCTGGCCGGAAAACGAAGAGTTCGGCGGCACCATTACTGTCTGGACCGCATTTACCGACGCGAACATTGCCAATGGTTGCCTGCAGTTCATTCCCGGCACCCAGAACAGCATGAATTACGACGAAACCAAGCGCATGACCTATGAGCCCGATGCCAACAACTCGGTGGTCAAGGATGGCGTGCGTCGCGGTTTCTTCGGCTATGACTATCGCCAGTTGCAGATCGATAAGGACTGGAAACCCGATGAGGCCTCTGCTGTGCCCATGCAGATGAAAGCCGGGCAGTTCATTATTTTCTGGTCGACGCTGATGCACGCGTCCTATCCGCACAGTGGCGAATCACAGGAAATGCGCATGGGCTTCGCGTCACGCTATGTACCCTCGTTCGTCCATGTCTACCCGGATTCGGATCATATCGAAGAGTACGGCGGTCGCATCAGTCTGGAGAAATACGGCGCGGTGCAAGTGATCGGTGACGAAACACCGGAATACAACCGGCTTGTGACCCACACTACACGCGGCAAGAAATTCGAAGCGGTCTGACCCGCACACGTCATACGACAGTAGCCTCGCGCAATGTGCCTGAAAAAAGCGCCCGACAAAGAGTGAAGATCCATGACTATTTCCTCCGATGCAGCGATGCGTCTGTGCGAGACGGTGAGGATGCTCAGGCACCTTGCCCTCAATTTGCCCGATCCGGTGTGCCTGAGCTTTCTCGCCCGGGACGACGGCCCTCTGCCAGAGCCGGCGTGCTCCAGCGTGCGAGCCACGGAGCGGGCGATCAATGCGGCGTTTGCGCGCATTGGTGTGCGCACCCTGCAGTACTTGCACGGTGGCGAGACGCAACTGTCGTCGTTCGAATACTTTATAAGCCGCAAAATCTGCGAAGCGCTCGACTATAGCTACGAGCACTTCGACGATGCTGGAGACGTCACCGCCTTCAATCGACTGCTCAAGCATTTCGAATTCAGCGGTGCAGTGCCGCACATCGAGACATTACACCTGACCACCCGCGACCATGCTCCGTTGCTGGTGCATGCCAGTGCCAACCGCGAACGGCCTCCTGTGGTTCTGGCATTGCCCTGCGGCATTCCGTTCGATCTCTGCCGCGACTGGTTCGACGCCTTGAGCGAGCGCTTTTTTGTCGTGACCTGGGAAACCCGAGGGCTGTTCGGTGCCTGCGAGGCGTTCGACCAGATCGCGGTGGACACCGATGCCCAGGTTGCCGACATGATCAGCGTAATGAATCACTTCGGGTTATCGACCGCACATCTGATGGGCATCTGCGGCGGCGCGGTCATCGCCCTGAGCGCCGCTGCTGCCCACGCCGAGCGGGTCAACTCCCTGAGCCTGTGGCATGGGGATTACAACCTGGGCGACAATGACCTGCGCACCGCTCATCAGCAAAACTTCGAGTGGCTGATGGAAAGCGCTGCTCAGGATCGAGACGAGGCTGCCGACCTGCAAGCGATGTTCCTCGATCAGGCAACGCTGGCCACCACCCCTGAGTCCATTGCCCACGTAGTGCTTTACCCCTACGTCAATCCCGAGTTGTTCTATCGCTATGCGCGTTTGAATGACGCGCTGAACAAGACCGAGCTGGCACCACGACTGACGCGCATCACCGCGCCAACCCTGGTAGTGGCTGGCGATGCCGACTCGACTACGCACATCGGCGGCTCACGGCATATCGCCGCGTCGATCAAGGACGCCACGCTGCACGTAGAGCGCAATGGCAGCCACCTGGCGTTCTTTGCCTCCAGCCAGCAATCGAAACAAACCGCCTTCAGCTTCCTCGAAGAAGTTCTTCAGCCCGCTGTCGCCTGACAGGCATTCGATACCTCGCCGAATGGAAAGGGGGCTTAGGCCCCCAGCTTTACTCTGCTCTGCGACCTTGAGCGCGGCGGCGACCGACTCACCTTCAAAGCGGCACACTGGCGCAGCAATCACCAACCTTCCCTTCAGCGCCCCGCTCCATAGGTCAATCGAATCGGTCCAGGCCTCTATACCGGCGCGGCGCGGCGCCGTCCCGAATCACTGATCAACCAACCCGGAAGACCACCGCGCGCAGTTGTCCCAGCTTCCCATGACAGACATCCCCAGGTGGATGCTCTATTTTTTTTTCAATGTTTTTAATCCTCCCGCCGACTGGCAGTCGTCCAGCGCCATGCCGCGCCGTCCATCGACCGGAGACGAGCCAATTGATTTCGCAAACAGGTGCTTTGAGATGAATTCGTTGATCGACAATCTGTGCACGCAAGGACAAGAGCTCCTTCCGCTGGCTTCGGTTCAGCAAGGTATCTGGCTTGATCAGCTCGCCTATCCGCACCTGCCTTATTACAACATCGGCATGACTCTGGAGATCAAGGGCGACATCGATATTGCACTGTTCGAAAAAGCCATCCAGAGGGTTATCGACAGCCATGACGCGCTGCGTCTGAGTTTCAGCCACGAAAGGGGTATGGGCGGCCAGCGGGTTCTGTCCAAGGCGCCGTTCAAGCTTGAAGTGACCGATTTTCCTGAGGTCGACGGCGACACCGAGCAGGCCATTGCGCATCTGCGCGAGTCGTTCCGCCAACCCTTTGAGTCAATGACCGGACAACTCTGGGAATCGCGTCTGGTTCGTTGCGGGCCGCAACTCCATTACTGGTTCAATCGCTTGCACCACCTGGTTGCCGACGGCATCGGTGCAGTGCTGATCGCGCACGCCGTAAGCGATGCCTACTCAGGTTTGCTGGAAGGCAAGGAAACGCTTGCCGAGGGGCCTTCTTACCTCTCGTTCCTTGAAGAAGACAGGGCCTACATGGCGTCTTCTCGCTACGAGCGTGATCGACTGTTCTGGGAGCAGTCCTACGCACAACTGCCGCCGGTTCTGCTGCAACGCAGGGCGGACTTCAAGGCAGGCCTTACCAACGTCCCAGCCCCCAGTGACCAGGTTCAAGCCATGTTGCCCCGCGCGCTTTACAACGCGCTGACGCAGTTTGCCAGCGAATGCAACCTGTCCGTGGCTCATGTACTGGTCGGAGTGATCAGCACCTATTTCTGCCGCACCGTGGGCGTCGATGAGATCGTTGTCGGTATGCCGGTGCATAACCGTACCAATGCTCGTCAGAAAGCCACCATCGGTATGTTTTCCTCGGTCAGCCCGATTCGCGTGGGCTTCGATCCGCATGAAACGCTGGTCGATCTGATGAATAACATCGGCACGCAACTACGTCGCACTTATCGCCACCAGCGTTTCCCGATTGCCGAACTCAACCGTAGCCTGCGGCTGGCGCAAAACGGACGCCACCAGTTGTTCGATGTTTCACTGTCATTCGAAAGCTTCGATGGTGACGTCACGTTCGGCAGCGAGGACCCGGCGCGGGTGCTGATGCTGGACAACGGTTACGAGCAGACGCCCATGGCGATCTTCGTACGCGACTACCATCCTTCTGAAGACATCCACCTGGATTTCAACTTCAACACCGCTTACTTCACCTTCGAGGAAGCTCAGCGCGTACAGCAGCGCATTTTCGCCATGCTTGAAGCTGTGCTGAATCAACACGACACGCCTTTGGCGCACTTCCCGCTGATGAGCACAAGCGAGCATCAGCAACTGGCAACTTTCAACGACACTGCGCACCCTTATCCGCGTGATGTCCTGATCCACCAACTGATCGAACAACAGGCCGCCCAGCGTCCGGATGCCTGCGCCGTACGTGGCGACAGCGGGCCGTTGCTCACTTACGCCGAACTCAACCAGCAGGCGAACCAGCTCGCCCATCGCCTGATCGAGCTGGGCGTGGAGCCTGATACGCGGGTCGCGGTCAGCCTGCGTCGCGGCCCGGAAATGGTCGTGGCGCTGTTAGGTATTCTCAAGGCCGGTGGCGCCTATGTACCGATCGACCCTGACCTGCCCAGCGCCCGCCAGGCGTATATGCTCGAGGACAGCTCGCCGCAGGCAGTGCTGACTACTCGGGACCTGAGCGACAACCTGCCGGCCTCGGATCTTCCGGTGCTGGTGCTCGATGGCCACGATGACCGTGCGCAACTGGCCAGGCAGCAGAGCGTCAACCCGGATGCCAGGGCCCTGGGCCTGCAGCCGAATCACCTGGCTTACGTGCTCTACACCTCCGGTTCCACCGGCACGCCCAAAGGCGTGATGAACGAACACCTGGGCGTGGTCAACCGCTTGCTCTGGGCGCGCGACGCCTATCAGGTGAACAGTCAGGATCGCGTGCTGCAAAAGACCCCGTTCGGGTTCGACGTGTCGGTCTGGGAATTTTTCCTGCCACTGCTGACCGGTGCCGAACTGGTCATGGCCCGTCCCGGTGGCCATCAGGATCCGGACTATCTGGCGCAAGTAATGAGTGACGCGGGCATTACCCTGCTGCACTTCGTGCCCTCGATGCTCGATGTGTTTCTGGAACATCGCTCAACCCGCGACTTCCCGCAACTGCGCCGCGTGCTGTGCAGTGGCGAGGCCTTGCCTCGTGCGTTGCAGCGCCGTTTCGAGCAACAGCTCAAGGGCGTTGAACTGCACAACCTGTATGGCCCGACCGAAGCGGCCATCGACGTTACTGCCTGGGAATGCCGTCCGACGGATCCGGGCGACAGCGTGCCCATCGGCCGCCCGATTGCGAACATTCAGATGCACGTACTCGATGCCTTGGGCCAGCTGCAACCATTGGGTGTGGCCGGTGAGCTGCACATTGGCGGTATCGGCGTGGCGCGGGGTTACCTGAATCAGCCGGACCTGAGTGCCGAGCGTTTCATCGCCGACCCGTTTTCCGAAGACCGGCAGGCACGCCTGTACAAAACCGGCGACGTCGGTCGCTGGCTGGCCAATGGCGCACTGGAATACCTGGGCCGCAATGACTTTCAGGTGAAGATCCGCGGCTTGCGTATCGAAATCGGCGAAATCGAGGCGGCGCTGGCCAAACACCCGGCGGTCCACGAAGCGGTGGTCACTGCTCGCGAAGACATACCCGGCGACAAACGTCTGGTGGCTTACTACACCCAGTCTGCCGAGCACACTGCTGTCGATCTTGAAATCCTGCGCAGTCACCTGCAGCAACAGTTGCCGGAGTACATGGTTCCGGCCATTTATGTGCTGCTCGAGGCCATGCCACTGACATCGAACGGCAAGCTCGATCGCAAGGCGCTGCCAGCCCCGGACGGTGATGCGCTGATCAGCCGTGGTTACGAAGCGCCGCAAGGCGAAGTGGAAACCCTGCTGGCATCGATCTGGGCCGATGTGCTCAAGGTTGAACAGGTGGGACGCCATGACCATTTCTTCGAACTGGGTGGCCACTCACTGCTGGCGGTGAAATTGATCGAACGCATGCGCCAGGTTGGCCTGAGTGCCGATGTGCATGTGCTGTTCGGCCAACCGACCGTGGCGGCACTGGCGGCAGCTGCCGGTGGAGGCTCGGAAGTCGTGGTGCCGACCAATCTTATTCCCGAGCATTGCGACCGTATCACCCCGCAGATGTTGCCGCTGATCAACCTCTCTCAGGCGCAGATCGACCACGTGGTGAAGGACATGCCGGGCGGCGTGGCCAACGTGCAGGACATCTACCCGCTGGCACCGTTGCAGGCTGGGATTCTTTACCACCATATCAGTGCCGAACAGGGCGACCCCTACACCCTGAAAGCACTGTTCGCGCTATCTGACCGGGCGCGACTGGACGATTTCAGTGGCGCTTTGCAAGGCGTGATCAACCGCCACGATATCCTGCGCACCGCGGTGCTGTGGGAAGATCTCGATGAGCCGGTGCAAGTCGTGCTGCGTCAAGCTGAACTGCACGTCACCGAGTTGTTCCTCGACTCTGCAGACGGCCCGGTTGACGAGCAATTACACCAACGCTTCGACCGTCGGCATTACCGCCTCGATGTGCGTACTGCGCCATTGATGCGCATTGTCTTTAGCCATGACCCGGTCAACGACCGCTGGCTGGCGATGCTGCTGTGCCACCACCTGGTCAGCGACGCCACTTCCCTGTCCGTGATACTGCAGGAAATTCAGGCGCACCTGCTCGGTCAGGGCAAGGCGTTGGGTGAGGCAGTGCCATATCGCAACTATGTCGCTCAGGCACGCCTGGGTGTCAGCGAGGCACAGCACGAAGCGTTCTTCCGCGACATGCTCGGCGATATCGACGAGCCGACGCTGCCGTTCGGTTTGCAGGATGTGCAGGACCGTGGTCGCAACCTCGAAGAGGCCAGCGTGACCCTGGCGGCTGAACTGAACCTGCGTTTGCGGGCTCAGGCTCGACAGGCAGGCGTCAGCGTCGCGAGCCTGATGCATTTGGCCTGGGCACGGGTGCTGGGCAATGTCTCGGCCTGCGAACAGGTGGTGTTCGGCACTGTACTGCTGGGCCGTATGCAGGCCGGTGATGGCGCCGACCGTGCGTTGGGCATGTTTATCAACACCTTGCCGTTGCGCGTCGATATCGGCGCAACGACAGTGGCCGAGGGATTGAAGGCGACCCACGAGCGGCTGACAGCTTTGCTGGGGCATGAGCATGCTCCGCTGGTGCTCGCCCAGCGTTGCAGCGGCGTGGCCGCACCGACGCCGCTATTCAGTGCATTGCTCAACTACCGACACAGGGTCGTGAGCGATGTTTCGGCAGAAGCTGCCAGCGCCTGGGGCGGGATCGAGTCCTTCGGCACCGAAGACCATACCAACTACCCGTTGACCCTGAATGTCGATGATCTGGGCGATGCTTTTACACTCACCATTCAGGCCGTCCAGCAAATCAATGCCCAGCGCATCGGCGAGTACATGCAGGTTGCACTGCGCAACCTGGTGGACGCACTGGAACACACGCCGCAAGCAGCGCTGAACAGCCTGTCGATACTGCCGGACGATGAGCGCGAGCTGTTGCTGACGGGCTTCAACGACACAGCCCACCCTTATCCGCGTGATGTCCTGATTCACCAACTGATCGAACAACAGGCCGCCCAGCGTCCGGATGCCTGCGCCGTACGCGGCGACAGCGGGCCGTTGCTCACTTACGCCGAACTCAACCAGCAGGCCAACCAGCTCGCCCATCGCCTGATCGAACTGGGCGTGGAGCCGGATACGCGGGTCGCAGTCAGCCTGCGTCGCGGCGCGGAAATGGTCGTGGCGCTCTTGGGTATTCTCAAGGCCGGTGGCGCCTACGTGCCGATCGACCCTGACCTGCCCAGCGCCCGCCAGACTTATATGCTCGAGGACAGCTCGCCGCAGGCAGTGCTGACCACTCGGGACCTGAGCGACAACCTGCCGGCCTCGGATCATCCGGTGCTGGTGCTCGATGGCCACGATGACCGCGCGCAACTGGCCAGGCAGCCGACCGGCAACCCGGATGCCAAGGCCCTGGGCCTCCAGCCGAATCACCTGGCCTACGTGCTCTACACCTCGGGCTCTACCGGCACGCCCAAAGGCGTGATGAACGAACACCTGGGCGTGGTCAACCGCTTGCTCTGGGCGCGCGACGCCTATCAGGTGAACAGTCAGGATCGCGTACTGCAAAAGACCCCGTTCGGTTTCGACGTCTCGGTCTGGGAGTTTTTCCTGCCACTGCTGACCGGTGCCGAGCTGGTCATGGCCCGTCCCGGTGGCCATCAGGATCCGGATTACCTGGCGCAGGTGATGAGTGACGCGGGCATTACCCTGCTGCACTTCGTGCCCTCGATGCTCGATGTGTTTCTGGAACACCGCTCAACCCGCGACTTCCCGCAACTGCGCCGCGTGCTGTGCAGTGGCGAGGCCTTGCCTCGTGCGTTGCAGCGCCGCTTCGAGCAACACCTGAAGGGCGTTGAACTGCACAACCTGTATGGCCCGACCGAAGCGGCCATCGACGTTACCGCCTGGGAATGTCGTCCGACGGATCCGGGCGAAAGCGTGCCCATCGGCCGCCCGATTGCCAACATTCAGATGCACGTACTCGATGCCTTGGGCCAGCTGCAACCAATGGGCGTGGCCGGTGAGCTGCACATTGGCGGTATCGGCGTGGCGCGGGGTTACCTGAACCAGCCGCAACTGAGCGCCGAACGTTTCATCGCCGACCCGTTCTCCAACGACCCGCAGGCACGTCTGTACAAAACCGGCGACGTCGGTCGCTGGCTGGCCAATGGCGCACTGGAATACCTGGGCCGCAATGACTTTCAGGTGAAGATCCGCGGCTTGCGTATCGAAATCGGCGAAATCGAGGCCGCCCTGGCTAAACACCCGGCGGTCCATGAAGCGGTGGTCACTGCTCGCGAAGACATACCCGGCGACAAACGTCTGGTGGCTTACTACACGCAGTCTGCCGAGCACACTGCTGTCGATCTCGAAACCCTGCGCGGTCACCTGCAGCAAGTGTTGCCGGAGTACATGGTTCCGGCCATTTATGTGCTGCTTGAAGCGATGCCACTGACCTCGAACGGCAAGCTGGATCGCAAGGCGCTGCCGGCACCCGACGGTGACGCGCTGATCAGCCGTGGCTACGAAGCCCCACAAGGCGAAATCGAGGAGCAGATCGCGGTAATCTGGCAAGACCTGCTGGGCGTCGAGCAGGTCGGGCGTCATGACCACTTCTTCGAACTCGGCGGCCACTCACTGCTGGCCGTCTCTCTGATCGACCGTCTGCGCAAGCAGGACCTGAATCTCAACGTAAACACCGTATTCACTGCGCCCAGCGTGCGTGAAATGGCCTTGGCCATCAGCCAGGAAAAACAAGCCCTGTTCCGGGCGCCGGCCAACCGCATTCCGGCCCATTGCACGCAGTTGACGCCAGACATGTTGCCGCTGGTGGAACTGAGCGTCGATCAGATTGAACTGATCGCCTCCGCGGTTCCAGGCGGAGCCGCCAATATCCAGGACATCTACCCGCTGGCACCGCTGCAAGAAGGCATTCTGTTCCATTACCTGCTGAATCTTGAACGCGACGCCTACCTGGTGCGCTCGACGATCGAGTTCGACAGCCGTGCGCGCCTTGACGCCTTTCTTGAGGGCCTGCAAACGGTTATCGACCGCCATGATGTCCTGCGCAGTTCAGTGCATTGGGTCGGCCTGCCGCAAGCGGTGCAAGTGGTGCACCGCCAGGCGCAATTGCCGATCCATACCCTCACCCTGAGGCCGGATGAAGACGCACTCAGCCAGCTGGATCGTCTAAGTGATCCAGGTCGTCTGCGCCTTGATCTGCGACAGGCCCCGCTGCTGCTGGCCTACATTGCTCGCGACCCAGACTCGGAACGTTGGTTACTGGCGCTGATTGATCACCACATGATCAGCGACCATGTCACCCTGGAACTGATACTCGAAGAAATTCGCCTGTTGATGCGAGGCCAGAGCGCAGAACTGCTGCCACCGCAGCCTTATCGGGAGTTTGTCGCACAGACCCTCGCCAGCCCTTCCAGTGCTCACGAAGCTTACTTCACCGGCCGCCTGGCCGATGTCGATTCACCCACCGCTCCGTTCGAACTGCTGGAAGTTCAGGGCGACGGCAATGACGTCGAAGAGTCCGAACTGGCATTGAGCAGTGACCTCTGCGCACGTATCCGGACTCAGGCCCGGGAGCGCGGCATGTCCCCGGCGGTGCTGTTCCATGTCGCCTGGGCTCAGGTGCTGGCACGTTGTACCGGTCGCGATGATGTGGTGTTCGGCACCGCGGTCACCGGCCGTCTGCAAGGTACGTTAGGCGCCGAGCGGGCCATGGGCATGTTCATGAACACCCTGCCGGTCCGCGTGCAACTGGCCACGCAAAGCGTCCAGGAACTGGTCATGGCCACCCACCGTGATCTCAGCGAGTTACTGAGCCACGAGCAGGCATCATTGGCCCTGGCCCAGCGTTGCAGTAGCGTGGCCACGGGTGTGCCGTTGTTCTCCAGCCTGCTCAACTACCGGCACCAGAACGAGGACAGCCAGTTGCAATGGCCGGGCCTGCGCCTGCTCGACAGCGCCGAGCGCACCAACTATCCGCTGTGCTTGTCGGTCAACGATTACGGCAGTGACCTGGGCCTGTTGATACACAGTGTGCAACCTGCGGATCCGCAACGCCTGTGCGCCATGATGCAGTGTGCGTTGGAGCAATTGACCGACGCGCTGGCGCACACACCACAGAAGGAAGTTACGCAGTTGGATGTGCTGCCCGCCGCCGAGCGCAACCTGCTGCTGGAGACCTTCAACCAGACCCGCCAGGACTACCCGACGGACCTGTGCATTCAGCACCTGTTCGAAGCACAGGTCCGCACGCAACCGGATGCCATCGCCGTGGCTTTCCAGGCGCAGCGCCTGAGCTATGCCGAATTGAACCGTCAGGCCAACCGTCTGGCTCATCACTTGATCGGCCTAGGCATCGGCCCGGATGATCGGGTGGCGATCTGCGTCGAACGCGGCGTGGAAATGATGGTCGGCCTGCTCGGTGTGCTCAAGGCCGGTGCCGCTTATGTGCCGCTGGACCCGGCTTACCCTGCCGAGCGCCTGGCCTACATGATCGAAGACAGCCAGCCAGCGGCGTTAATGACCCAGCGTCACTTGCAGGAATATCTGCCGACCCTGACCTTGCCACTGGTGTTGCTCGACGATGATCAGCGCAAAACCTTTACCGAGCGTGACGATAACCCTGTGGTGGAAGCCCTCGGCGTGCGCAATCTGGCGTATGTGATCTACACCTCGGGCTCCACCGGTAATCCGAAGGGCGTGATGATCGAGCATCGCGGTCTGGTCAACTACAGCGTCGATGCGGCGCGGCTGTTTGACTTATCCCCAACCGACACCGTGCTGCAACAGAACACCCTGAACTTCGACCTGTCGGTGGAAGAAATCTTCCCGGCCTTGCTGGCGGGTGCCACCCTGACGCCGAGCCGCGAGATCTTCGGCAGCGAAGGGACTGAAAACCACGGGATTGATCCGACTGTCCTGCACTTGACCGCCGCACACTGGCACACGCTGGTGGCCGAGTGGCACAAGCAACCGCAGGTCGCTGAGCAACGTCTGCAGCATGTGCGCCTGATCAACGTCACGGGTGACGCACTGTCGGCGCAGAAGCTCAAGCTCTGGGACGAGATGCGCCCTGCGCACACTCGCCTGATCAACACCTACGGGCCAACCGAAGCGACGGTATCCTGCACCGCGGCCTACGTCAGCCATGACGCCGTGGCCGGCAGCGAAGGCAGCGGCAATGCGACCATCGGCAAGCCGATGGCCAACACGCGCATTTACCTGCTCGACGCTCATCAGCAGCCAGTGCCGTATGGCGTGGCCGGTGAAATCTACATTGGCGGCGACGGCGTGGCACGCGGTTACCTGAACCTTGAAGAGGTCAACGCCGAGCGCTTCCTCGCTGATCCGTTCAGCGAAAGCCCTGATGCCAGGATGTACAAAACCGGCGATCTGGCGCGCTACATGGCTGACGGCCGGATCGAGTACCTGGGCCGTAACGATTTCCAGGTCAAGGTGCGCGGTTTCCGCATCGAACTGGGCGAAATCGAAGCCCGCCTGGGCAATTGCACCGGGGTCAAGGAAGCGGTGGTGATCGCTCGGGAAGATAACCCGGGAGACAAGCGCCTGGTGGCCTATGTGGTTGCCCAGCCGCAAAGCCAGCTTACAGCCGCTGACCTGCGCGCCGAACTGGCACCGCAACTGGCCGAGTACATGCTGCCAAGCGCGTTCGTGCTGCTTGATGAACTGCCGCTGACGCCGAACCGCAAGCTCGACCGCAAGGCCTTGCCGGCTCCGGATGCTGATGCGCTGATCAGCCGTGGCTATGAAGCCCCACAAGGCGAAACCGAAACGCAGATCGTGGCTATCTGGCAAGACCTGCTGGGCATTGAGCAGGTCGGGCGTCACGACCATTTTTTCGAGCTCGGTGGCCACTCACTGCTGGCCGTCTCTCTGATCGAGCGTCTGCGCAAGCAGGGCCTGAATCTCAACGTAAAGACTGTATTCACTGCGCCTACCGTGCGTGAAATGGCCTTGGCTATCAGTCAGGACAAACACGTTCTGTTCCAGGTACCCGCCAACCGCATTCCAGCCCATTGCACGCAATTGACGCCAGACATGTTGCCGCTGGTGGAACTGAGCGTCGCTCAGATTGAATTGATCACCTCCGCCGTTGCCGGCGGAGCCGCCAATATCCAGGACATCTACCCGCTGGCACCGCTTCAGGAAGGCATCCTGTTCCATTACCTGCTGAATCGTGAGCGCGACGCCTACCTGATGCGCTCGATGATCGAGTTCGACAGCCGTGCGCGCCTTGACGCCTTTCTTGAGGGCCTGCAAACGGTTATCGACCGCCATGACATCCTGCGCAGCTCGGTGCATTGGATCGGCCTGCCGCAAGCGGTGCAAGTGGTGCACCGCCAGGCGCAATTGCCGGTCCATACCCTCACCCTGACGCCGGAGGAAGACGCACTCAGTCAGCTGGACCGGCTAAGTGATCCAGGTCGTCTGCGCCTGGATCTGCGACAGGCCCCGCTGCTGCTGGCCTACATTGCTCGCGACCCAAACTCGGAACGTTGGCTACTGGCGCTGATTGATCATCACATGATCAGCGACCACGTCACCGTAGAACTCATACTCGAAGAAATTCGCCTGTTGATGCGAGGCCAGAGCGCAGACCTGCTGCCACCGCAGCCTTACCGGGATTTTGTCGCACAGACCCTCGCCAGCCCTTCAAGTGCCCACGAAGCTTACTTCACACGCCGCCTGGCTGATGTTGATTCACCCACCGCTCCTTTCGAACTGCTGGAAGTTCAGGGCGACGGCAATGACGTCGAAGAGGCCAAACTGGCATTGAACAGTGACCTTTGCATACGTATTCGGACTCAGGCCCGGGAGCGCGGCATGTCCCCGGCGGTTCTGTTCCATGTCGCCTGGGCCCAGGTGATGGCCCGTTGTACCGGTCGCGATGACGTGGTGTTCGGCACCGTGGTCACCGGCCGCCTGCAAGGTACGGCCGGCGCCGAGCGGGCCATGGGCATGTTCATGAACACCCTGCCGGTCCGCGTGCAACTGACCACACAAGGCGCCCAGGAACTGGTCATGGCCACACACCGTGATCTCAGCGAATTACTGAGCCACGAGCAGGCGTCACTGGCCCTGGCCCAACGTTGCAGTAGCGTGGCCACAGGGGTGCCGTTGTTCTCCAGCCTGCTCAATTACCGGCACCAGGGCGAGGACAGCCGGTTGCAATGGCCGGGCATGCGCCTGCTCGACGGCACCGAGCGGACCAACTATCCGCTGTGCTTGTCGGTCAACGATTACGGCAGTGAGCTCGACCTGATAATACACAGCATGCAGCCCGCAAATCCGCAACGCCTGTGCGCCATGATGCAGTGCGCGCTGGAGCAACTGACCGACGCGCTGGCGCACACACCGCAGATGGCCGTTACGCAGCTGGATGTGCTGCCTGCCGCCGAGCGCAACCTGCTGCTGGAGACCTTCAACCAGACGCGCCAGGACTACCCGACGGACCTGTGCATTCAGCACCTGTTCGAAGCACAGGTCCGCACACAACCTGATGCCATCGCCGTGGCTGTCCAGGGGCAGCGCCTGAGCTATGCCGACTTGAACCGTCAGGCCAACCGTCTCGCTCATCACCTGATCAGCCTGGGCATTGTTCCGGATGATCGGGTGGCGATCTGTGTCGAGCGTGGCGTGGAAATGATGATCGGCCTGCTCGGTGTGCTCAAGGCAGGGGCGGCTTATGTACCACTTGACCCGGCCTATCCGGCCGAGCGCCTGGCATACATGATCACCGACAGCCAGCCAGCGGCGTTGCTCACTCAGCGCGGCTTGCAGGAGCGCTTGCCCGCATTGTCCATGCCGCTGGTATTGCTCGATGACGAGCAATACCAGGGCTTGGCCGAGTGTGATGACAACCCGGTCGTACCGACCCTCGGCGTGCGCAACCTGGCGTATGTGATCTACACCTCGGGCTCCACCGGTAATCCGAAGGGCGTGATGATCGAGCATCGCGGCCTGGTCAACTACAGCGTCGATGCGGCGCGGCTGTTCGACCTGTCTCAGAGCGACACGGTGCTGCAGCAGAACACCCTGAACTTCGACCTGTCGGTGGAAGAGATCTTCCCGGCACTCCTGGCCGGCGCGACCCTGGCACCAAGCCGCGAGATCTTCGGCAGCGAAGGGACTGAAACCCATGGCATTCAACCCACCGTCCTGCACCTGACCACTGCGCACTGGCATACGCTGGTTGCCGAATGGCACAACCAGCCGCAGGCTGCTGAGCAACGTCTGCAGCATGTGCGTCTGATCAACGTCACAGGTGACGCATTGTCGGCGCAGAAGCTCAAGCTCTGGGACGAGGTGCGCCCGGCGCACACTCGTCTGATCAACACCTATGGGCCGACCGAAGCGACGGTGTCCTGCACTGCGGCCTACGTCAGCTACGACGCTGCGGCCGGCAGCGAAGGCAGCGGCAATGCGACCATCGGCAAGCCGATGGCCAACACGCGCATTTACCTGCTCGACGCTCATCAGCAGCCAGTGCCGTATGGCGTGGCCGGTGAAATCTACATTGGCGGCGACGGCGTGGCACGCGGTTACCTGAACCTTGAAGAGGTCAACGCCGAGCGCTTCCTCGCTGATCCGTTCAGCAAAAGCCCTGATGCCAGGATGTACAAAACCGGTGACCTGGCACGCTACATGGCTGACGGCCGGATCGAGTACCTGGGCCGTAACGATTTCCAAGTCAAGGTGCGCGGTTTCCGCATCGAACTGGGCGAAATCGAAGCCCGTCTCGGCAATTGCAAAGGGGTCAAGGAAGCGGTGGTGATCGCTCGGGAGGACAATCCCGGTGAAAAACGTCTCGTGGCCTATGTGGTTGCCCAGCCGCAAACCCAGATCACAGCCGCTGAACTGCGCGCCGAACTGGCACCGCAACTGGCCGAGTACATACTGCCGAGCGCGTTCGTGCTGCTTGATGAACTGCCGTTGACGCCGAACCGCAAGCTCGACCGCAAGGCCTTGCCGGCTCCGGCTGACGATGCCTTTGCCAGCCGCGAGCACGTGGAGCCTCAAGGGGCTACCGAGATTGCGCTGGCGCAGATCTGGCAAAACCTGCTCGATCTGGAACGGGTGGGCCGTCATGATCAGTTCTTTGAACTGGGCGGCCACTCCTTGCTGGCGATGCGCCTGATTTCCCAGGTGCGTCATCAATTGGGCGTCGAACTTGGTCTGGCTGCACTGTTCGCCCATCCCGAACTGAGTGCCCTGGCCGTAGCCATCGCTCAGGCCGGACGCAGCAAATTGCCGGACATCGTACCGGTGGCACGCGATCAGGCGTGGCCATTGTCATTCGGCCAGCAACGTCTGTGGTTTCTCGCCCAGATGGAAGGCGCCAGCGCGGCCTACCACATACCTGCCGGCCTGAGCCTGCATGGCAACCTGAATCTCAAGGCATTGCAACGGGCGTTGGAGCGTATCGTGGCGCGCCACGAAGGTTTACGCACCACGTTCATGCAGGGCGATGACGGACAGCCGGTGCAACGCATCAGCCCGGCGGACACCGGTTTCAACCTGCAAATGCACGATCTGCAAGGGTTGGCGGATGCCGAGGAAAAACTTCAGGCACTGGCCAGCGAAGAGTCGCTGCAAAGCTTCGATCTGCAACAGGGCCCGTTGATTCGTGGCCGCCTGATTCGTATGGCCGAGGACCATCACGTATTGTTGCTGACCCTGCACCATATCGTTTCCGATGGCTGGTCGGTTGATGTGCTGACCCGCGAATTGTCCGCGCTCTATGCCGCATTCAGTCAGGACCAGGACGACCCGCTGGCGCCGCTGGAGCTGCAATACCTGGACTACGCCGTGTGGCAACGTCGCTGGCTGAGTGGCGATGTGCTGCAACAGCAAAGCAATTTCTGGCAGCAAACCCTGGCAGATGCTCCGGCGTTGTTGATGTTGCCCACCGACCGTGCGCGTCCGGCGCTGCAGGACTATGCCGGTGCAGCACTGCCCGTCGTGTTCGACAAAGACCTTACCCGAGGTCTCAAGGCATTGAGCCAACGCCGCGGCAGCACCCTGTTCATGACGGTCATGGCCGCGTGGGCCGGCCTGCTGGGACGCCTGGCTGGCCAGGATGATGTGGTCATCGGTACGCCAGTAGCCAACCGTACTCGCAGCGAAGTCGAAGGGCTGGTGGGCCTGTTCGTCAACACTCTGGCCATCCGCGTCGACCTCAGTGACAAGCCCACGGCAGAGACGCTGCTGGCGCGGGTCAAGCAGCAGACTCTCGATGCCCAGGCGCATCAGGACTTGCCGTTCGAACAAGTCGTGGAAGTCATCAATCCGCTACGCAGCCTGTCCCACAGCCCGATTTTCCAGGCCATGTTGTCGTGGGAAAACAACGAGGCGTCTGATCTGACGCTCGGCGACATGACTCTGAAAAGCATCGAATTGGCCGCTGATACTGCCCAATTCGACCTGACGCTGGACATGGCCGAGGTGGATGAGCAACTGGTCGGCACGCTGGAGTACGCCACAGCGTTGTTCGACGAGAGCACCATGCGGCGCTATCTGGGCTACTTCCAGCGTGTGCTGGAGGCCATGGTCGCCGACGACCAGCAGGTGCTGGAGCACGTAGCCTTGCTGGGTGCCGACGAACGTGAACATTTGCTGGCAGGCCTCAACGCAACAGAGGCGCCCTTCCCTCAGGATCGCACGATTCATCAGTTGTTCGAAGAAAGGGTTCAGGCGCAGCCCGACGCCATCGCCGTGGCCTTCGGGGCGCAGCGCTTGAGCTATGCCGAATTGAACCGTCAGGCCAACCGTGTGGCTCACCATCTGATCAGCCTGGGCATCAAACCGGATGATCGGGTGGCGATCTGCGTCGAGCGTGGCGTGGAAATGCTGATCGGCGTGCTCGGTGTGCTCAAGGCCGGTGCTGCTTATGTGCCACTGGATCCGGCTTACCCCGCCGAGCGTCTGGCCTACATGATTGAAGACAGTACGCCGTCGGCACTGTTGGCCCAGCGTGATGTGCAGGCGCATCTGCCGACGCTGGACTTGCCGCTGGTGCTGCTCGATGAGGATCAGCGCACCACCCTCTCCGAGCGTGGCGACAACCCGGTGGTGGAAACACTCGGTGCGCACAATCTGGCGTACGTGATCTACACCTCGGGCTCCACCGGCGTGCCGAAAGGCGTAATGGTCGAGCATCGCGGATTGTTCGCCGTCAGCGCGGCGTGGGAGCAACTGTACGCACTGCACGCGCCACTCAATCACTTGCAGATGGCCGGGTTTTCCTTCGATGTGTTCAGCGCCGACCTGATCCGCTCTCTGTCTTTCGGCGGCACACTGGTACTGTGCCCACGCGAGACATTGATGGACCCGCCTGCGCTTTACCGCCTGTTGAGCGAGGAGTCGATCGGATTTGCGGATTTCGTGCCAGCCGTACTCAACGCATTGCTGGGCTGGGTGGAAGAGACGGGGCACGACCTGTCGTTCATGCGCACAGTGGTCTGTGGTTCGGATATCTGGACCGCGCACAGCGCCCGGCAACTGCGCAAGCTTTGTGGCGATCACGTGCAGATCGTCCAGGCCTACGGTGTCACTGAAGCCAGTATCGACAGCACCTGCTTCGAGTTCGAGGCAACCAGCCAGGTCGACGGGGTCTTGCCGATTGGTCGGGCATTGGCCAATACGCGGATTTATCTGCTCGATGAGCTTGGCCAAGCGGTTCCGCCGGGTGTCGCGGGCGAGCTGTATATCGGCGGCGCAGGTATTGCTCGCGGCTATCTGAATTTGCCGCAACTGACTGCCGAACGCTTCATGGACAACCCCTTCGTGGCGGGCGAACGGCTGTACCGCAGCGGCGACATGGCGCGCTACCGGGCTGATGGCAATATCGAATTCCTCGGCCGCAACGACTCCCAGGCCAAGCTGCGCGGGCTGCGTCTGGAGCTGGGCGAAATCGAAGCACGCCTGGCCGAGGTTGCAGGTGTGCGCGAAAGCCTCGTCGTGATTCGCGAGGACAGCGGCGGCACGCCGAAACTGATCGCGTATTTTGTGGAATATGCCACTCGCGACGAGTCTGGCCCTGCCCTGACCCCGCGCGCGCTGCGCCAGCAACTGCAACTCAACCTGCCGGAATACATGATCCCGGCAGCGTTCGTGCGCATGGCCGCATTGCCGCTGAGCGCCAACGGCAAACTGGATCGAAGAGCGTTGCCCGAGCCGGATGCCGACGCCTTCGATCAGCATGATTTCGAAGCAGCCGATGGCCCGCTGGAGACGGCAATCGCCGCAATCTGGGCCGATGTGCTGGGCGTCGCACAAGTCGGCCGTCATGATGACTTTTTCGCGCTCGGCGGTCATTCATTGCTGGTCATGCGCGTACTGGCTCAGGTTCGTCAGCAATTGAATCTGGAGGTTTCACCGTCAGTGTTTTTCGCGGCACCGGTGCTGCGGCAGTTCGCCGAGCGGCTGGGCAACACGCAGGACAACGCTCGCGTGGCGATCAAGCCTGTGCAACGTTCGGGTGCGCTACCGCTGTCGTTTGCCCAACAGCGCCTATGGTTCCTCGCGCAACTGGAAGGTGGCAGCGCCGCTTACCATATTCCGGCGGGACTGCGTCTGCGTGGCAACCTTGATCAGGCTTCGCTGCAACGCGCACTGGACCGTATCGTGGCCCGCCATGAGGCGCTGCGCACGACCTTTGTCCAAGAGCAGGGACAGCCTGCGGAGCAGCGTATCTCTGCCGCAGAAACAGGTTTCAGACTGCAACTGCAGGTACTGGCCGGGCAGACCGATGCCGAAGACAAGCTGCTCGCCATCGCGGCACAAGAGGCCAGCGAGCACTTCGACCTCGTCAATGGACCACTGGTGCGCGGGCGTCTGGTGCGCATGGCCGATGACGACCACGTGTTGCTGGTGACCATGCACCACATCGTCTCCGATGGCTGGTCAACCGGGGTGTTGAATCGCGAGCTGGGTGCCCTTTACGACGCCTTCCGCCAGGGTGCGGATGATCCACTGCCGGCCTTGCCAGTGCAATACGTCGACTACGCACTGTGGCAGCGTGACTGGTTGAGTGGCGACGTGCTGCAACAACAGCGTCAGTACTGGCAGCAGGCCCTGGCTGGTGCGCCGGCCTTGCTGACCCTGCCGACCGACCGACCACGTCCGGCGCAACAGGACTACAGCGGGCAGACGCTGGAACTGGTGCTCGATACACAATTGACCCGTGGCCTCAAGGCCTTGAGCCAACGCCACGGCAGCAGTCTGTTCATGACCGTCATGGGCGCCTGGGCCGCGCTGTTGGGACGGCTGTCCGGTCAGGATGACGTGGTGATCGGTACGCCGGTGGCCAACCGTATGAGCGCCGAAGTGGAGAACCTGATTGGCTTCTTCGTCAACACCCTCGCTATACGGGTCGACCTCTCAGGCACGCCGAGCGTCGAAGCGCTGGTACGGCAAGTCAAACAGCGAACTCTGGCTGCCCAGGCAAATCAGGACCTGCCGTTCGAACAAGTGGTTGAAGTGGTTCAACCGCAACGCAGCCTGTCCCACAGCCCGATTTTTCAGGCCATGCTGTCATGGCAAAACAACGAGGACACCGCGCTGGTGCTTGGCGACCTGACCCTGCAAGGCGTCGCAGTGGCCGGTGATACGGCAAAGTTCGACTTGGCGCTGGACATCGGCGAGGTGGACGGGCAACTGATCGGCACGCTGGAGTACGCCACGGCACTGTTCGACGAAAGCACCATGCGTCGGTATCGAGGCTACTTCCTGCGCTTGTTGGAGGCTATGGCGGCCGATGATCAGCAAGTGCTGGAACAGGTACCGTTGCTCGACACTGCCGAGCGCGAGTACCTGCTGAAGGATATCAATGCCACAGAGCGCACCTACCCTGTCGGTCAGTTGATGCATCGCTTGTTCGAGGCCCATGCCGAAGCTGCACCGCAGGCAATTGCCGTCCGCCAGGGTGAGCAGACACTGACCTACGCTGAACTCGACAGCCGCGCCAATGCCCTGGCTCAGCACCTGCGCAAACACGGTGTGGGACCGGGAACCCGGGTGGCGATTCTGCTGGATCGTTCGGTGGAATTGCTGGCCAGCATGCTGGCCACCCTCAAATGCGGCGCGGCTTATCTGGCGCTGGATCGTCTGGCCCCTGAAGAGCGCCTGCGCTTCATGCTCGAGGACAGCGAAGCCATCATGCTGCTGAGCCGTAGCGACCTGACGGCACCTGACATGACGCCAAGGCTGGATCTGGACACACTGGAGCTGTCAGCGCTGAACCAAGAGCCAGTCGTGCCTGCAACTGAAGTCGCAGGCGAGACCCCCGCGTGCATCATCTACACCTCTGGCTCCACCGGTGTGCCCAAGGGCGTGATCGTGACCCACAACGGCATTGTGCGGCTGGTTCAGGACAACGGCTACTACGACTTCTCCGCCGAGGACCGTGTGGCGTTTTCGTCCAACCCGGCGTTCGACGCCAGCACTCCGGAAATCTGGGGTGCATTGCTCAATGGCGGCCAGTCGGTGATTATCGAGCCGCAGGTGCTGCTTGAGCCGGTGGCCTTCGCCGCCCTGCTCAAGCGCCATGGTGTAACAGCCATGATCAGCTCGACCGCCCTGTTCAACCTGTATGCCGGGTTGATTCCCGAGGCCCTGGCAGGCCTGCGTATGATCATGTGTGGCGGCGAGCGCGCTGATCCGGCCTCGTTCCGTCGGGTCCGGGAGCACTCCGCTCAGGTACGCCTGTTCAACGGCTATGGCCCGACCGAGGGCACCACCTGTGCCACCAGCTACGAAATCTTCGATGTACTGCCTGACACCCTCAGCCTGCCGATTGGCAAGCCCAACGCCAACGTGCGGGTCTATGTGCTTGACGCCCGGCGCGAGCCGGTGCCGATGGGCGTGGTCGGCGAGATCTATATCGGTGGCACAGGCGTCGCACTCGGCTACCTGAACCGCCCGGAGCTGACCGCTGAACGTTTCAGCGAAGACCCGTTCAGCCAGCAGGCCGGCGCGCGACTCTATCGCACCGGCGACCTGGCG
Source organism: Pseudomonas sp. P129 (assembly GCF_020312195.1). Classification (NCBI taxonomy): domain Bacteria; kingdom Pseudomonadati; phylum Pseudomonadota; class Gammaproteobacteria; order Pseudomonadales; family Pseudomonadaceae; genus Pseudomonas; species Pseudomonas sp. P129. Next base: position 323,774 of record NZ_JAGPYS010000002.1, read on the forward strand.
CGCTGGTTGCCGGACGGTAACCTTGAATACCTGGCGCGTAACGATGGGCAGGTCAAGGTCCGCGGCTTCCGCGTCGAGCTTGGCGAAATCGAAAGCGTCCTGCATTTGTGCGACGGCGTTCGCAACTCCGTGGTGGTGGCGCATGAAGCCAGCCCGGGTGACACCCGTCTGGTGGCTTACTACACCGTGCATGCGGGCGTTGATGCACCTGATCCGGAGGATCTGCGTGCGCAATTGAGTGCCGATCTGGCGGAGTACATGGTTCCGAGTGTGTTCGTACGCCTGGATGCCTTGCCGCTGACGCTCAATGGCAAGGTTGATCAGAAGGCGTTACCGGTCCCCGACCTGAATGCGATGTTCGAGCGAACCTACGTTGCGCCGGAAGGTGCCACCGAACAGGCCCTGGCGGAAATATTCCAGGAACTGCTGGGCCTTGAACGCGTGGGTCGTCATGACGGCTTCTTCGAGCTTGGCGGTCATTCGCTGCTGGCTGCGCAACTGGTTTCCCGTGTGCGTCAGCAACTGAACGGTGACATGGCGCTGCGCCAGCTGTTCAATCACCCGACCGTGGCCGAGCTGGCGAAGGTGGTCGACGGCCTGCAAACGGTCGATTCCGACAGCATCGAACCCATCGAGCGTAACGCGCCGCTGGCACTGTCCTTTTCCCAGCAGCGTCTATGGTTCCTCGACAGGCTCGACCCTGGTGCCAGCAGTGCTTACCACATGCCGATGTCGCTGCTGCTGCGCGGCGAGCTGGATCACCGCGCGCTCAAGGCTGCGCTCGACCGTCTGGTTGCACGTCATGAAAGCCTGCGCACCACCTTCGAGCTGCACGGTGAACAGCCGGTGCAGGTCATCGCTGCGGCGGACAGCGGTTTCGCCCTGGCAGAAGAGGACTTGCGCTCGCAGCCTTATGAACAGGCCAGCCTCAACGCTTCACGCATCGCCGACAGCGAGGCCGCTGCGCCGTTTGACCTGCGCCAGGGCCCGCTGATTCGCGGGCGTCTGCTGCGCCTGGCGGATGATGAGCACATGTTGCTGATCACCCAGCACCACATCATCTCCGACGGCTGGTCGGTGGGGGTGCTGATCAACGAGTTCACCGCCCTCTACCAGGCCTTCACTGAGCAGCGGCCGGACCCGCTGCCGGCCCTGTCAATCCAGTACGCCGACTACGCCGCCTGGCAACGCCGCACCTTTACCGGCGAGCGCCTTGCCGAGCAGGCCGACTTCTGGCGTGAGCACCTGGGCGGCGCGCCGACACTGCTGTCGCTGCCCACCGACCGGTCACGTCCGGCGGTGCAAAGCTACCGCGGCGGCGCTGTACCCGTGACGATCGACGCAGCGCTTCATCAGCGTCTGGAGCGCTTCTGCCAGGCCCATAACGTCACCTTGTTCATGGGCCTGCTCAGTGCCTGGTCGGTGCTTATGACCCGTCTGGGCAACGAACGCGATGTGGTGATAGGTGTGCCGAGCGCCAACCGTGGCCGCACCGAAACCGAGAACCTGATCGGTTTCTTCGTCAACACCTTGGCCCTGCGCGTTGATCTGACGCAGAACCCGAGCGTGGCGCAACTGCTGGAACAGGTCCGCCAGACCACGCTGGCGGCCAATGAGCATCAGGACATTCCATTCGAGCAAGTGATCGAAGCCTTGCAGCCGCCACGCTCGATGAGTCATAGCCCGCTGTGTCAGGTCGCCCTGTCGCTGGATAACACCAGCATCGGCGGCGAGTTGAAGCTGCCGGGCCTTAGCCTGCACCCCGTGCTACAAGCCCATGAAACCGCGCAGTTCGACCTGATGCTGACCCTGGCTAGCGAAAACGGCGCCCTGAACGGGGTCATCGAATACGCCAGCGATCTCTTCGATCGCTCCACCGTCGAGCGTTTTGCCCAGCATTTCCATACGCTGCTGGAAGCGATGGTCGAGGATGTCGCGCAACCTGTGCTCGGCCTGCCGTTGCTCAGCCCGGCGCAGCGCCTGGCCTCGCCAGCGCTACTGCAGCCCAAGGCGGTATTCGCCTCGGGGCTGATGGTGCATCAGCGCTTTGAACAGTTCGCCGCCGCCCATCCGCAGAACATCGCGCTGGTCTTTGGCCGGCATGAGGTGAGCTACCAGGCGCTCAATCGCCGAGCCAACCGCCTGGCCCATGAACTACTCGCCCAAGGCGTGCGTCCCGATGACCGGGTGGCGATCCTCGCAGAGCGTGGTACGCAGATGATCTGCGCAGTGCTGGCCGTGCTCAAGTCCGGTGCGGCCTACGTACCGCTGGACCCGACTTACCCCACCGAGCGTCTCGGCTACCTGCTGACAGACAGTGCGCCGGTGGCGTTGCTGGCCCAGTCGGCCTGCCTTGACGTGCTGCCGGCACACAGCGTGCCGGTACTGACCCTCGGCGCGGACAACGACAGTGCCGATTTGGCAGATGAATCACTGGACCGCAACCCTGAGCCTGCTGCGCTGGGACTGTCTCGCGAGCATTTGGCGTATGTCATTTACACCTCAGGGTCGACAGGCCTGCCCAAAGGTGTGCTGGTCGAGCACGGCAACGTGGCCCGCCTGTTCGACGCCACCGCCGGGCAATTCAACTTCGGGCATGAGGATGTCTGGACGCTGTTCCACTCCTTCGCCTTCGACTTCTCGGTCTGGGAAATCTGGGGCGCGCTGTGCTACGGCGGCAAACTGGTCATCGTCCCGAGTGAGGTGGCGCGTTCGCCGGATGACTTCTATGCGCTGGTCTGCGAGCAGCAGGTCACCGTTCTGAACCAGACGCCAAGCGCTTTCCGCCAGTTCATCCAGGCCCGCGAACGCAGCCCGCAGGAGCATGCGCTGCGTGAAGTGGTGTTCGGTGGTGAGGCTTTGGACTTCCGCAGCCTGCAGCCCTGGACCGCACGCACACCGCTGTCGCGTACCCGTCTGGTGAACATGTACGGGATCACGGAAATCACCGTGCATGCCACCTACTACCCGATCAGCCAGTCGGAAATCGACACCGCCATGCCAAGCCTGATCGGCCCGGCACTGGACGACCTGTGCCTGCGTATCCTCGATGACTATCAGCAGCCGGTACCGGTGGGCGTCAATGGCGAGATTTATATCGGCGGCGCCGGCGTTGCCCGGCATTACCTGAACCGCACGGAACTGAATGCCGAACGTTTTATTGCCGACCCCTATGCGTTGCAAAGCGGCGCACGGCTCTACCGCACCGGCGACGTTGCGCACTACCGCAGCGACGGCGGCGTGGTCTACGTCGGCCGTAATGACTCGCAAATCAAGATTCGCGGCTTTCGTATCGAATTGGGCGAAATCGAGGCGCAATTGCTCGCCTGCCCCGACGTTCGTGAAGCGATGGTCATCGTGCGTGAGGATCGCCCCGGCGACAAACGCCTGGTCGCCTACCTGATTGCCGAGGACGGCGCTGCTCCCGAGTCAGCGCTGCTGCGCAGCCAACTGGCCAGCGTGCTGGCCGAACACATGCTGCCCAGTGCCTTTGTGACCCTTGAAACCTGGCCATTGACCACCAACGGCAAGCTGGACCGTGCCGCCCTGCCCGCGCCGGACCAGTTCGCGACGGTGAGTCGTGACTACGAAGCACCGCTAGGCGCTATCGAAACGACCCTGGCCGCTGCCTGGCAGGAATTGCTCGGGGTTGAACGTGTCGGTCGTCAGGATCACTTCTTCGAACTGGGTGGTCACTCCTTCCTCGTCATCAGCCTGATCGAGCGCTTGCGTCAGATCGGCTTGTTGCTGGACGTGAGTACGGTGTTCTCGGCACCAACCCTGCAAGCCATGGCCGCGGTCCTGGCGGGCGGTACTGCGGCGGAACGGGTCGCCCCGGCGAACCTGATTCCCGTCGATTGCACGGCGCTGACCCCGGACATGCTGCCGTTGGTGAAACTGACCCGGCAGGAACTGGAGCATATCGTTGCCGATGTGCCAGGCGGCGTCGCCAATGTTCAGGATATCTATCCACTGTCATCGTTGCAGGAAGGCATCCTGTTTCACCATCTGTTGCAGTCAGAAGGCGACGCCTACCTGATGCGCACCCTAGCGACGTTCGACAGCCGTGCGTTGCTCGACAAATTCCTCGGCGCGCTGCAAGTGGTGATCAACCGCCACGACATCATGCGCAGCTCCCTGCGCTGGCAGGGTCTGCCGCAGCCGGTGCAGGTGGTGCATCGTCAGGCACAGTTGCCAGTCATTCAGCTCGACACCGCGCCGGGTGAAGACGCCTTGCAGATGCTGCGCGAACGCACCAATACCTACCATATGCGCCTGGACCTGCAACAGGCACCGCTGATAGCCGCGTATATCACTTACGATACCCGGCAGGAAAAGTGGCTGATGGCACTGCTGGACCATCACCTGATCAGTGACAACGTTACCCTGCGCCTGATCATGGGCGAGATCCAGGCAGTGATGGACGGACGCGCCGACGCCCTGCCGCCATCCCAGCCGTACCGCAACTTCATCGCCCGGGCCGCGTGTGTTTCCCAGGCCGAACATGAAGCCTACTTCCGTCAACTGCTGGGCGATGTCGATACCACCACTGCGCCCTACGGCGTGCTCGATGTGCGTGGCGGCGATGCAACAATCCTGCGTTCGGTGCAGGATCTGAGCGACGATCTCAGCGCGCGGATCCACAGCACCGCACGGGCCCAGGGCGTACCAACCTCGGTGCTGTTCCACGCGGCATGGGGGTTGGTGGTGGCCGCCACCAGCGGCCGTGACGACGGGATTTTCGGTACCGTGCTTTCGGGACGTTCCCAGGGCACCTCCGGCGCCAACCATGCGCTGGGGATGTTCATCAATACCTTGCCGATGCGTATTCGCCTGCAACAAAACAGCGTGCGCGATATCGTTCAGGATGCCTACCAACAGCTGAGCGGGCTGCTGACCCACGAGCAGGCGCCTCTGGCCCTGGCGCAGCGCTGCAGCGCAGTGGATGCATCGCTGCCGATGTTCACCGTGATCCTCAATTGCCGTCACGGTGATCTGGTGAACACTGCCGGGGAAAACATCGAGGACATGGGCGAGGAGCAGGAAGGTGTTCATTTCCTGGGCTCCGAAACCCGTACCAACTACCCGATCGAAATTGCCGTAGCCAATGAGGCCAATGGCTTTTCGCTGACCGCGCAGTCTATAGATGGCATTGATCCGCACCGGATTGCCGCCTACCTCGGTCAGGCGGTTGCCGAGCTGGTCAACGCCCTTGAGCAGGATCCGGCACGCCTGGCGAGCAGTCTTGAAGTGATTCCGCAAGCCGAGCGGCAGCTGCTGCTCAACGACTTCAACGACACCGCCAGCGACTTCGCACCGGCCGTACCGATCCATGCCTTGTTCGAAGACCAGGTCCGCCGCAATCCTGATGCCGTAGCGCTGGTCTATGAAGACCGCCAACTGAGCTATCGCCAGCTCAACCGCCGCGCCAACCACGTGGCCCGGCAGTTGCTGCAACTCGGTGTGCAGCCGGACGAGCGCGTGGCCATCTGCGCCGAACGCAGCCTGGACATGATTGTCGGCCTGCTGGGCGTGCTCAAGTCCGGTGCCGCCTACGTGCCGATTGACCCTGCCCACCCTGCTGACCGTATGGCCTTCATGCTGCAGGACAGTCAGCCGCGCGCGCTGCTGACGCAGGGCGCGCTCAGCCTGCCGGTCGGCGACACGCCGTTGATGCTGCTGGACAGCGCTGAATCGCTGCTCGCGGCGGATGATCAGGCGTTCGACGCCAATCCCGTGGTCGACGGCCTGACGGCGGAAAACCTGGCCTACGTGATCTACACCTCAGGCTCCACCGGCCAGTCGAAAGGTGTCATGGTCGAGCACCGCTCGGTGTTCAACTTCTGGAACGTGCTGACCCGCACGACCCATCAGCATTGCCCGACACCGGCCACCGTGGCGCTGAATGCCGGCTTCTTCTTCGACATGTCGATCAAAGGCATCTCGCAATTGTTCTCTGGCCACAAGCTGGTGATCATCCCGCAACTGCTGCGTGCCAACGGCAGCGAACTGCTGGACTTCCTCGAAGCGCATCAGGTTCATGCCTTCGACTCCACCCCGTCGCAGCTCGACACCCTGCTCTCGGCCGGCCTGCTGGAACGCAGCAGCTATCAGCCGGTCAGCGTGCTGCTGGGTGGTGAGGCGATCAACGCCAGCACCTGGGAGAAACTGCGTAACTGCCCGACCATCCGCTTCTACAACATGTATGGCCCGACCGAGTGCACAGTGGACGCGACCATCGATCTGATCCGCGACCTGGGTGAAAAACCAAGCATCGGCCGGCCTATTGCCAACGTCCAGGTGCATGTTCTGGATGCGCGTGGCGAGCCGGCACCACTGGGCGTCGCCGGGGAAATTCATATCGGCGGTAGCGGTGTGGCCCGTGGCTACCTCAACCGTGACGAGCTGAGTGCCGAGCGTTTCATCGTTGACCCGTTCTCCGATGTCGCCAACGCCCGGCTTTACAAAACCGGCGACCTGGGTCGCTGGCTGGCAGACGGCACGCTGGAATACATGGGCCGCAACGACTTCCAGGTGAAGGTTCGCGGTTTCCGTATCGAGCTGGGTGAAATCGAAAACGTTCTGCTGGCCGTACCAGGCATCCGCGAGGTGGTGGTGATTGCCCGCGACGACAGCCAGGGTGATTCGGACAGCCAGCGCCTGGTCGCTTATGTCTGTGGTGAATCGGTGGCAGCCGAACACTTGCGCAGCGAATTGCTCAGGCATCTGCCGGAGTACATGGTGCCCAGCGCTTTCGTCCAGCTGGACGCCCTGCCGCTGACCGCCAACGGCAAACTCGACCGCCGTGCGCTGCCGGCCCCCGGTCAGGATGCGTTGGCCAGCAAGGTTTACGAGGCGCCGCAAGGCGAAACCGAAGAGGCCATCGCCGAGATATGGAAAGCCTTGTTGCATCTGGACCAGGTAGGTCGCAACGACGGCTTCCTTGAACTGGGTGGTCATTCGTTGCTCGCCGTGCAGTTGCTGTCGCGACTGCGGCGCAAACTTGGTACACGAATCACCTTGCGTGAACTCTTCGACGCCCCGACCGTGCGTGGCCTGGCTTCACTGGTCAACGCCGCAGCGCCAGGTGAAGCACAATCGATTCCGAGGGCCAATCGCTCTGGCCGTCTGCCGCTGTCCTTTTCCCAGCAGCGCTTGTGGTTCCTCGATCACCTGGATCACGCCGCGGGTGCGGCCTATCACTTGCCGATGGCGTTGCGCCTTACAGGGGCACTTGACACCGCTGCCCTGGAGGCAACGCTGGATCGCCTGGTTGCCCGCCACGAAACCCTGCGCACGCGTTTTGAACTGGTGGACGGTGAACCGGTGCAGAAGATCGCCCCGGCCGATAGCCGCTTTCCGTTGTTGAAACAGGATCTGCGCGACCTGTCCGGTGACGAGCGCACTTCGACCCTGGCCCGTCTGGGTCAGGAAAATGCCACGCAACTGTTCGATCTGACCAAGGGGCCGATGCTGCGCGGGCATTTGCTGCGGGTTGCGGATGCTGAGCATGTGCTGTTGATCACGTTGCATCACATCGTCTCCGACGGCTGGTCCAACAGCGTCCTTGCTCAGGAAGTGAGCGCGCTTTACGCCGCCTTCAGTCAAGGCCAGAAAGACCCGCTGCCCGCGCTGCCACTGCAATACGTGGACTACGCCGCCTGGCAACGGCAATCCCTCGACGGCCCCGCCCTGCAGGCCCAGATCGACTTCTGGCGCAAGCATCTGGAAGGAGCGCCAAGTGTGTTGAATCTGCCACTGGACCGTCCGCGCCCGGCCATCCAGAGCTATACCGGCGGGATGGTCGAGCATGTGTTTTCGCCAGCATTGAGTGCCGACTTGCGTGCCTTCAGCCAGGCTCAAGGCAGCACGCCGTTCATGGTTCTGCTGGCAGGATGGTCGATGCTCATGAGCCACCTGAGCGGGCAGACCGATGTGGTGGTAGGTACGCCTGTCGCTAACCGCCAGCATCCCGAGCTGGAGCCAATGATCGGCTTCTTTGCCAATACGCTGGCATTGCGTGTGGCAACCGACCGAGAGACGCGTTTGAACGACATGCTCGACCGGATCAAGAGCCTTACGCTGGCTGCCTACAATCATCAGGACTTGCCGTTCGAGCAAGTGGTGAGCGCCTTGCAGCCAACCCGCAACATGAGCCACAGCCCGTTGTTCCAGGTGATGTTGAGCCTGGATAATACGCCGCCTTCGCTGTTGCAATTACCTGACCTGGAAGTCGAGTTGCTGGACAGCGAGCATCACACCACTCAGTTCGACCTGTCGTTGTCACTGGTGGATTCTAGCGAAAGCCTGAGCGGCGGCCTGCAATACTCCAGCGACCTGTTCGACAAAACCACTGCGCAGGCCATCATGCAGCTGTTTGCAAGGGTTCTGGAGAACATGGTGAGCGACGCTCGGCAGTCGATTGGCCAAGTGCTGGACAACACGCCAGCGCTGCCGCGTTCGGCGCATACCGCGACTATCGCTGCGACGGTCGAAGACGAACAGCCTGAAGCCCTGCCTTACGAAGCGCCCGAAGGCGAGACCGAGATCGCCCTCGCCAACCTCTGGAAAGAGTTGCTCAAGCTGGAAAAGGTCAGTCGCCATGACGACTTCTTCAAGCTGGGCGGTATTTCGCTGATGGCGGTGCAAATGGCCTCGCGCCTGCGCAAGGTGCTCGGCAAACCGATCGCGGTCCGCGATCTGTTCATCGAGCCGACCATTGCCGGTTTTGCCAGAACCCTGGACGGCCAGGCACGCCCCGGCCAGCACAGCAACCTGGTGCCGGTCCGCCGCACTGGCTCGCAAAGACCGCTGTTTCTGGTGCACCCACTGGGCGGCGAAGTGCAGTACGTGCGCGATCTGGCCGCGGCAATCGACCCGCAGGTGCCGCTGTATGGCTTGGCCGCCAGTGGTCTGGCGGCTGGAGAGACGCCGCTGTTTGAGGTGCCGGCCATGGCTGCGCGTTACCTGGCGGCGATTCGCCAGGTACAACCGAAAGGGCCTTACCGGATCGGCGGCTGGTCTGCAGGTGGTCTTATCGCTTATGAAATGGCCCGCCAGCTGCAATCCAGCGGTGAAAAACTGGAGTTCCTGGGCATCATCGACACCTCCGCGCGTCTTGAGCAGCAAGCGCCGGAGGCATTGAGCGAAGGTCAATTCCTGATGGACTGGCTACCAGAGCAGCTCGACCCCGAAGTATTCCGGCAGCTCACCGAGCTGGCCGGCACGGATGCCATCGATGAAATGCTGGCACTGTGCATGGCACACCGCCTGCTCCCGGAGGAACTGCCACAGGACGTCGATGCCACCTTGTTACGCAGCCATCTTGCTGTGGCCCATGCAACCCATATCGCCATCGGTAACTATGTCAGCCCGCCTGCCCCACTTACGGTGACACTGTTTACCGCCAGTGCAGAGGAGCGCGACGATCCGCTGCTGGGCTGGACGGCCTTGCTCGATTCCCCGGTGAACGTTACTGAGCTTCCCGGCACCCACGAAACGCTGGTCAGGGCGCCTCAGGTCAGCGCACTGGGCCAGGCGATCTCCCGGGCGCTGAACAAGGAGCCCAACCAGGAGCCCCGCAGAGAAGAGGTTTTACGTTCGATAACCGCGCCAGCTGAGTAGTAACCGCCAGGTTGCGCAGGATGTCCCGGTATCCAGTGACAGACTTTTCCTGCGCAACTCAGCTTAATTGGAACCTAGAGCTGAATCGTTTTTTGTGAAGACTTTCATGCGTGATGCCGGATTCTAGTGATGTTAAGGCGCGAAGGATTTGAGCGTCCTGAGGGCGGAATTCACAGTCTGGTCGACAGAATTGCACGCAACTTCTGATCTTCAGGAATGGACATATGAACCGACAAGTGAATGCCAAAGATGAAGTGAAAACGCACATTTATCTGGAACTCGGGAAGCTGGTGTCTAGCGTCGGAGATGACATGTTTCTGAGCAACATGTACCAGTTAATCAATACATCGCTGGCTGTAAGCCGTGTGGAACTGAGCGAGTGGACCGTTGATGACAGTCAGGCGACGGTGACCGATGTACAGCTGCTGGGCTACGCGGGCGCTGAGTTGAATCCGCAGATGCAAACGGTGTGTCCGACCCGTGCCAGACACCGCAGCGACCATCCACTGGTCAAGCGCGTGCTGGAGGTAGAGGACGACCTGCTGATTCACCTGAACGCCCGGATGAAAAACCAGCAAGGCAATGACTGTCTCGGAACCTCCCACCAGTGCAGCATGATTTCGCGCAAGGCCAATCGCTGTTGTGTGATCTCACTGCACCGTCCGCAAGCTGACAAAGATTACTCGTTGCAAGAGCTGTCTTTTTTGAAATACCTCTCGGAGGCCCTGTTGCCTTTGTCGGAACGGCATGCCCGCGTACATCGCCAATCCGGTATGAAAAACGCTGGTGGCATGCTGTCTCACGGCTCGGTTCCCATTGAGTACAAGTACCTGCAACGCGAGTTCAACGAACGCTTGCTTGCCTGCGACGTCTCGCTATCGGCACGCGAGAAGGAGGCCTGTCTGGAATTCCTCGCGGGCGGCACAGTCCCTGAGATCGCCGAAAAACTCTGCGTCAAGAGCAGTTCCATCGAAACCTACCTGAAACGTTCCGCCGCCAAGCTGGGCATCAGCGGTCGACATGGACTGGCCAAATGGATGATAGGCGCAGAATGAACAGATCAATTGGCCCCTGGCTGTTTACGGCACTGTCCTTGAGCGGCTGCTCGTTGATTCCGGACTATCAGCGCCCGGCGGCACCGGTTGCCGCGCACTACCCACAATCCTCAGCCTATGCGCCAGCACTCTCTGGTCCGCTGGCGGCGGACATGGGCTGGCGTGACCTGTTCCGCGACCCGACGCTGCAACAGCTTATCGAAAGCGCCCTGCTCAACAATCGTGACTTGCGCGTTGCAGCGCTCAACGTCGAGGCCTATCAAGCGCAATACCGCATTCAGCGCGCCGATCTGTTTCCCGCGATCAGCGCCACAGGCAGCGGTACCCGGCAACGCCAGCCCGCCAGTATCACGCAGACCGGCGGCCCGGTGACCAGCGGTACTTATTCGGCAACGCTGGGTATCAGCTCTTACGAGCTTGATTTGTTCGGACGCATACGCAGTCTCAGCGATCAGGCCTCGCTCACCTATTTGTCCAGCGAAGAGGCCCGGCGCAGCACCCAACTAAGCCTGGTGGCGAGTGTCGCCACTGCCTACCTGACCTGGCGTGCCGACCAGGAGCTATTGGCCTTGACTCAGGACACGCTGATGTCCTACGAAAAGAGCCTGAAGCTGACCACTCGCAGCCAGCAAGTCGGCGCTTCTTCGTCACTGGACCTGGCCCAGTCGCGCACATCGGTGGAGAGCGCACGGGCAAGTCTGGCGACGTTCCAGCGCCAGGCCGCTCAGGACCTCAATAACCTGACTTTACTGGTGGGCACGGAGGTTGCGGACAGCGCGCCCAGCCGTCCGTTGTCCTCCGAATGGCTCGCTGAAGTGCCGGCGGGGCTGCCTTCTGATCTGCTGCAACGACGCCCGGACATTCTTGAAGCCGAATACCAGTTGCAGTCGGCCAACGCCAGCATCGGTGCTGCGCGAGCGGCATTCTTCCCGAGCATTACCCTGACGGCCAACGCCGGTACATCCAGCACCGAACTGTCCGGTTTGTTCAAAGGCGGTTCGGGAGGCTGGGTGTTTTCACCGCAGATCGATATCCCGATTTTCAACGCCGGCAGTCTGCGAGCGAGCCTGGATTATTCGAAAATCCAGAAGGATATAAGCGTTTCAAAGTACGAAAAATCGATACAGACCGCCTTTCAGGAGGTCGCCGATGGTCTGGCAGCGCGTCAGACCTACAAGCATCAGTTGAAGGCGCAGAGCGATCTTGTACAGGCCAACCAGGAGTATTACCGCCTTGCCGAACGACGTTACCGCATTGGCGTCGACAGCAGCCTGACATTCCTCGACGCCCAACGCTCTTTATTCAGCGCTCAACAAAACCTGATCACCGATCGACTGTCGCAGCTGACCGCCGAGGTCAATCTCTACAAGGCGCTGGGCGGCGGCTGGACAGAGCGTACATCAACACCCTTGTGAGGAACTGAAGATGGGCATATTCGAACCTGGAGCACATGTACGCCTTCGCTCGGGCGGCAGAATCATGGTGGTCAAGCATGAACCCGCGGTTACCCCGCTCCCGGACACTCTGCTCGTGCTGTGTGAGTACCGGTCAAAGAATCGCCTGGTGCAGGGCTTTTATTCGGAGCGGGATCTGATTCCTGCGCGCGGCGAGCCAATGCCCAATCATGGCTGAGAGCAACCCGGCCTGGCGGGTTGCGTCGCATCAGCAAGCACTTGCGCGCCGGTATTCAGTTCAGGCATTTCAGCCATGGCTGATACCGGCCCTCAATGGATCTGATCAAGCGCCCTGCAGGTAATTCAGTTTGCCATGCGGTAGTTGATCGGACAGGTAGAACCTCAAGAGCCCGGGCCTGGGTACTCCAAAACCCGGGACTGGCGTTGCTCATTACAACAAAACGCCAACGCCTTATTCGGACGTTTCGGATATACCTCCACCAACCTCCCCGGATTCCTCTTCAATACCCGAATCGCTGGATAGTTTTGGCGTGTGCGTCAGGTGCGGCTTCATGTCGTTGGCGGCCCATATGCGCTGGACGCTGGCTGGCGATATGCCGACCAGTTTCGCCATGCTTCGACAGCTCCATCGGGCATGGCCGATACGCGGCTGGGTGACTTGATCAAGAGTTTGTTTCAAGGCTTCGGCTGGCAGGTATGCCTTGCGGCCTCGTCCAGGAAGATCCACCAGGCCTGACAGGCGCAGCTCTCGAAAACGCTTGCACCAGCGGGTGACTGAAACAACCGATAGCCCGGTCAACCTGGCAATCTCGGTACGAGAACAGCCTTGTGCAGCGAGCAAAATCACCTGCGCCCGGCGGCCTTCGCGAGGGCTGATCGTCGCTGAATTCAAGCGCTGACTCAATTCGACTTGTTCCTCGTCACTGAGCACTATGTCTCGATAGCTCACGTGACGACTCCAACAGTGACTAACCACATAAGCACAATCAACGTTAGATAAATATTAAAGAGGCGGCGCAGTGACGGAGTGGGCAGTTCAGGTGAAAATCGTTGTTGCCGCGACGTTATACAAAGCAATAATCGCGAACAGTCCGATGACCAGTGAAACCAATCGATTGACTCGATTGCCCGCTATTATCGACGGTAGTTTTCGACCAAAAATGGCACCCAGCGCAACCCATGTCATACCGACAGGAAGAACCACGAGGGAAAAAACCGTCATGAATGAAAGGTAGCTTTCCACGTGCAAAAACGTCCCTGCGGGGGCTATGAGTGTGGCGAAAAACAGCCCTTTCGGATTGTTGAGTGTTGCCAAAAACAACGCGGAGACCGAAATCGGAGAGGGCTTTCCGTCGGGGTCCTGGTGAATCGAAAACCACAGTTTCAGGGAAATGTAGAACAGGAACATCACGGCCAGAACCTTGGTCGTCACCACCACCCAACCATAGTGTTCGATCAGAGCATCAATGGATAACCCCCACGCGCTAATCTGAATCACATAAGCCGCCCATTCGGCAGCGACCAGCTTCAGCGAATACGTACTCAGGCCACGACTGATCCCGGACTGCAGCAGCAGCGAATTGGTCGGCCCCGGCACCAGCAGCACGGTGAGCATTGCAATTGCAACGTAATACATGGTCATGCCCTGTACTCCAAAATAGTTTTCCAATTCACCAGGTTTTCAAACATTAAAACGACAGGCGCATGGGCCAGCGCTTACACCTTCAGGAATTCCCTGAAGCGGGCACCGATTGTTAATCCGCTAGTGACCTTATTTCTAAACGTACGCCCATTTCATTGATCAGACGCTTGCAAGGTGTGCGTTATCGATTTGACGTCGGCTGAAAACTGTCCTTGATCGCTTATTGCCAATACATCCTCGTCCTACCCTTAAACACCTTCCACACCGCCCCGCTCTCCGATGACCACTCTGTCGCCGGCTTTAAGCCCCGAACGTATTTCGACCCTGACCTGGTTATTGATACCCGGCCCTACGTAGGCTGTTCTGATCTCGTTACCTTCACCCAGCACCCTTACACTGTAGGTGCCGTCGTCCCGCCGATCACCCAGTGCGGCGACAGGGATCGTTAATACGCCCTCCTTCGCCTCCAGCACAATTCGCACGTTAGCGGTCATGTTGATGTAGAAGCGGTTTTCAAGGTTGAGGACATCGAAAAGAGCGTTGTAGAAGACGGCTTTGCCGCTTTCGGCTGTTGCTCCGGTCTGGCTTGCAGCGTCCACAGGACCCGGCTCGATCGCCTTGAGGGTGGCGTTATAGCGTGTGTCAGGATCGCCCGGGATAGTGAAGTAAATCGCAAGACCGGGTTTGATCTTGAGCACGTCGGCTTCGGAAACCTGCGCCTTCACGGTCATGGTGTCGAGTTGCGCCATCTTCAGAATGACCGGTGCCGTCTGGTCTGCAATGACTGTCTGGCCCTCCTGAGTGACGATGGCGAGGACCTGACCATCCATTGGTGCGAAGATTCGTGTGTAGTCGAGTTTGATGCGTGCGGCTTCTTCCTGCACGCGGGCCGTGTGTAATTGTGCGGTGAGCGACACCAGGTTGGCGCGTTGGGTCTCCAGCTCGAATCGGGCCTTGTCCTGATCCGCTTTGGAAACCGCCGTCGTAGCGCCCAATTCCTGATATCTACGATCATTCGACTCGGCAAGTTTCAACCTGTGCAGTGTCGCGTCCCGCTCAGACGTGAGTTGTTCGATCTTGACAACCGCCTGGCGCAGAGCATTTCTGGCGGGCAGTGGATCGATCTCTGCCAACAGCTGGTTTTTTTTGACCTGGTCACCTGGTTTGACTTTCAGGGACTGCAATTGCCCGGAAACCTGGGCGCCAACGTCCACTTGATTACGCCCCTGAAGCACACCCTGTGCGGATACGGCGTACTCAATGTCCGTAACTTCTGCTGCGGCTGATAGAAAGGCAGTCTCTTCTTCTCCGCTGGCGCCCTTATAGAAGGCATAGCCTGCCAGCGAAACCGTCAGATCGATCAGGACGATTCTCAAAAGGATTTTGCGGACATTCAATTTCCGGAAAAAGCCGACCATGCTCACGGTATTCCCCGCTCAATGGGCGTCCCGGATCTCGGATGAATCAACGGATCAACACTTAAATAAAGGGCGTACATGAGAGTCTCTACTTCGATACTACAGCTGTCCTGCGAGGCAGGCGTTCATCCTGCAGCCATGTACTAATGGAAACATCAGGGCCTGTGTGCGTCTGTCCCCGCATTCCGGGACATTGTCGCGGGGCGTCGCCGATTGCTCTATCCGGCTTTTCCGGATGGCGGCCTGGACGAGAACCGATTCCTGTGCGGGCACTGTGGACGGTGCCGCCGGACGGCTGTGTCTGAAACGCAAAAGCGAAATATATTTTGAGCACGCTACAGCGGCCGCGAGAGGCAATAGCGCAGGCGTGAAAACTTTATTTTCGAGACACCCGGCCCGTCATGTATGTCGCTGTAAACGTCGTGCCTGAGTAGTTGCACCGGTGATGTTTCGAAACGGCCAGCCGTAAAAGATCTTTTATTCTGAGACGTTGCACTGAATGTCCTCTTATGGTTTTTGCCAAGTACTAGGTGAACACAGTGGGCGCTGGCGAACCGGCCTGTAGCGAGACGTTTGTCCCCCTTTTCCCCTACAGACTGAGCAGGGTCCCTATGTGTAAATTCTTTAAGGCGCTAGTAATATTGTCCTACAATCAGACAGTATACTCATTACTAGGCAATAAGAGGGCTGCCCTGTATGCGAGGTTGCTTTTGGTTCGGCTGGAGACTAACGCCATGGGGGCAAATGTGTAATGGAAGCCAATCTACAAATGACGGGAAATCAGTCAGCGTATTTTTTGGAACTGGGGAAGTTAATCGCAAGTGTGGGTGATGCAGGATTCGCTGCGAACATGTATCAAATCATCGCGGCCACCGTCCCCATCGATTTCCTTGACCTGAGCGAATGGACGATCGACGAGAATGAAGGAAGCGTTATCAGCATCCAGCCTCTGGGGCAAGAGAACGCCGATCACAAACCGATGAGCCTGACTGTGTCGCAGAACCAGGAGATGCTGCTCGCTCGAATGCTCAATGTGGACGACTTTCTGCTCGTTCATCTGAAACCACTCTGCAGCGTTGGACAGGCCAGCTCTGGTTCGTCGGGTACGTATCACTGCAATCTCGTGTCGCGCAAGTCGAACAGGCGCTATGTCATTTCCTTGCACCGCGATCAGCACCAACGTGACTTTTCACTTCACGAATTATCGTTCTTGAAAAATTTTTCAGAGGCATTGCTGCCCCTGCTGGAGCGACATGCCCAGACGACCCGTACCTTGTGCAATGCGCACGCTGACAACGAAGCCATTACACAGGGCGGCCAGCAGCTTCACCGTGAATTCAACGAAAAGCTGAGCCAGTCGGAGGTCCGGTTGTCATTGCGTGAAAAAGAAATCTGCCTTGGCATTTTGGCGGGTGCGACGGTTCCAGAGCTGGCTGACAAGCTGCACGTCAAGAACAGCTCTATCGAGACCTACCTCAAGCGCGCCGGAGCGAAACTTGGCGTGAAGGGGCGACACGGTTTGGTCAAGTGGATGACAGGCGTATCTCAAATAGCGTGAGCCAGCCTCCACCGCAGAGCGTTGTTAGCCGTTCGATCGACTGGCGGCTGAAGTCAATCTGCACCAGGCGGTCGGCCCAGGCAGCTCCGAGACGACGCTACCCGGCCGCACTGTCAGCCAACGGGCCATCCATCGGCTAAACAGACTGAATCTACTGTTCTGCGGCAAACAGAATTAAACAATGGCTTGTAGAGAAACCAACATAAAATAAAATAGAAAACAAGCGCGTCCTGATGAAGGGTGTTATTGCTCGCATTTCCTATGCACTAACGCAAGGGCTTATTCACTTGCTATCCAGCCCAATAAATAGTAGGTCGCGACGCGCCGGGGCACTCACGCGCTTCTTCCCGATGCGCAGCACATCCAGTAATGCGACGCGGAATGACACGCAGCCCTATAGAAGCAGTAGTGTGAGATACCTCTCTTTTCGATTAATCTTTTTTCATTGCAATTCAGGCGTGAAACATGAACTATATGGTTAGTATTCGGTCATAACGGTCAGCGTAGCTTAATTCAAGCTTTTTGTGACCTATATGATCACCTTAATATAAAAAACGGTGCTGCACGACCCGTATCGCCACGCCCCGTGCGCATACGCCGACAACATGGATAGGGATAGGAGTTGATCGTCATGCCAACGTTACTGCCTGCTTTTACACCGCCACTTCAGGCTGCAGGGTGGCGCCCTCCAGGGCGACTGTCATCAGCCAGTCCGCTAGTTATCCAGAGTGATTCGCATTTCCCGGAGGCGTGCAGGAAATGCCAAACTCAATAAAAATCGATAAAAGTCGCCACTGTTAAACAGTGCAGTGTGTAGGGTTAGCGTTCTCGCTTTTCGTAACGCGCTTGACTTTTTATTATTGTACGCTCCTGGACACCGTTCCTATTTAACTTTCAACCTATTGCTGAACCTTTATAAACTTTGTATGACGATCTACATACAACCTGTTTGCCCACAGGACTCAAAGAATACAAAACACTTACTTATTCATCTGCTGAATCAAGGCTGCGCCTTGGCGTGTCTCTTTATAAACGGAAAAAGGAACCCCGATGAACATGCAACAGCTTTTCCCGCATCTCGGCAAAGTGATCTCCGGTATTGGAAGCCGTCAGTTCGCCCGCTTGCTCCACGAGATGATTACCGCTTCGCTGCCCGTGGATGCGACCCATGTCATTCAGGGACTCAGTCGATCTACGAATGAAGTAACCGGCACTCACGCCATCGGTGTCTTTGGTGGAAATCTGCACCAGGTGCTCAACCCGGGGATCGACAACAGACGTCTGGAGCCTGTTCTGTTGAGCCCGACAGAGCTGGCAGACACTCGCGTCGACAGATCCATCAGGTTCGAGTCACCCGCCTACAACGCGCAGGAGAAGCCAGGTGAACTGCACCCTCATGCATCTCTCCCCCAGGTACATCTCGCCTACCCGGGCAAGGGTGAATATGTACTGTCGGTTTATCGGTCACCCTCTGCTAAGGCATTCACCAGTCAGGAGCGCGCCCGTCTCAAGGACCTGTCCTGGGTCGTGTTGCCCATTGTGAAGCAGCATATCGCGACTGTGACGCCTACCCTTATTTCGACAATCCCCTCGCCTGTCACAAAAAGCCTGAAAAACAAAGATGCCATGGAAGGCCTGCGTCAGCGTTTCCTTGGCCGCCTCGAGGCCTCTGCGCTGAGCCTGTCTTCGCGCGAAACCGAAGTGTGTGTCGGGCTGCTGGCCGGTCTCACAGTACCGCAACTGGCGGACAGGCTTGATCTGAAAGTCAGCACGGTGGAAAGCTACTTCAAACGCGCTGCGGTAAAAATGGGCATCGCCGGTCGCAGTGCGCTACTTCGCTGGTTGCATACCGAGCATAGCGTGCAGCACTCCATCCCTGTAGAGATGTTTCAGGCAGCTGTCTGAGCAGAAGGCGTCCAATTGCTGTTCCACGTTCGGGGATTCTCCCGCCATGCAGCGGTACGGTCTGTAGATCGGTTGATACCCGTCGCGACCGCGACCGCCGCGCCATCGGGCGTATGCCAGAGATCATCACCGCATCGCTCGACTGATCAACGTCGAGTGTAGACGACCACCCTGTTCAGGCATGTGCGCATCGCCATTCCTTGCGCCCATAAAAAAACCCGCCGAAGCGGGTCGTTTTTCTATCAATACCATTCCAACATCCTGTCAGTAGCCATCCCGGCAATAGTGATCATCCTTGACCTCCGAAGCGCCTCCTGCGCAACGGTTGATGGGTATAGATTGCTACTTCGCGAGCGAGTCGTACAGGGCTGATCCGCTCCGGCTCGTGTAAGCCTTTCGCTATAGGTTCAACTACGGCGCGGTGACCTCACTGCTGTTCGAACTCGATCAGTACCTTGCCGATGTGCTGCGCGGCAGCGAAATACGCGTAGGCCTCGGGGGCATCGGCGAATTTGAATGTCCTGGCGACTACCGTTGCAATTCCATTGGCCTCGATGGCTTGAATAAGAACTCAGCCAACGCCACTCCGCCGGTCCCCAGACACAAAACGAGTTCAGCCGGTTTGACCTGGCTGACGCCCTCGCCTACCGCGATGACCTCACCCACGCTTTCGGACATGGGAATGCGCTCTGGTAATTGTCTGGGGCCGTATCTGCCACGCAGGATTTGAACATCCCGGATGATGAGGCTCACCAGGCGCGGCGCCACGCACGATAGTCTGCCCCGGCCCGGCGATCGGCTCGGGCCGCGTGTTCTGCAGCGTGTCGCCTGCACGATACCTGCTCAGCGCTATCGATGTGGGTGCCTGCCGATATATCGACACGTTCAAGCATGGCTCGACAATCGCCGCTCGTTACCAGAAACTTGGCAGCTCAGGTCTGCTTGTGTCGCAATTCTGCCTCGGTACGATGATCTTTGGCACCCCGGCCCGGCAATACGCTGCAGTACGAGAATAGTTCGACCTCATTACTGCCCGTGCCCTTGACGCAGTTATCCTCTTCATCGATATCGCCAACGGAGCACGTTAATGTTTCACGTCATGTTCAGCATGCCCTGCCTGTACGTCATCGCCCGATTCCTATGGCCGATGCCCTGGGCGTTATCGGCGAAAATCGCCGTTGCGGTGCTGCTTGTCCTTGCCTCGCAATACCATCTGTATTGCCGGTTTTCCTCCGGCAGCGTGTTCTCGCCGGAGTTTCCACGCTACATCGTGATGCTGTTCAACTGGGCGTTCGGCGCGATCCTGTTGCTGGCGGTACTGCAAATCATTGTCGACATCGGCACATTGCTGACGATGCTGGTGCGCTGGCAGACGCTGAGCATTCCGGCCAATCTGCGGTACTTCATCGGTGTGGCAGCTCTGGTGCTGGCGGCAGTCGGTGTCCAGCAGGCCGCGCGCGTGCCGCCGGTGAAAGACATCCAGATCGCGATTAAAAACCTGCCTCCGCAATTCGACGGCTATAAAGTGTTGCAACTGACGGACATGCACATCAGTCGTCTGTTCGATGCGCCGTGGACGCGTGAGGTCGTCAAGCAATCAAATGCGCTGGGTGTCGATCTGATCGTCATCACCGGCGATCTCATTGACGGCTCGCTCAACGACCGGAAGCAGGATATCGAGGCCCTGCGCGATTTGCGTGCGCCGGACGGCGTGTACGTCATCCCCGGCAATCATGAGTACTTTTTTGATAACCAGGCGTGGATGCAGCACTTCGTCTCTCTGGGCATGATCCCGCTCGCCAACAGCCACACGCTGATCGAGCACGACGGTGCACGCATCGCTCTGGCCGGCGTCACCGATGTCACGGCGCCGAAAACCGGCTTCCCCGCGCCTGACCTGCAAAAAGCCATAGCAGGCATCGCGAAAGACACTCCGATCATCCTGCTCGACCATCAACCCAGAAACGCGGAGGAAACAGCGACCCACGGCGTAGCGCTGCAACTCTCCGGGCATACCCATGGCGGCATGATCTTTGGCCTTCACTGGCTGCTGGCCCTGGCCAACGGCGGATTTGTGTCGGGGCTTTATGAGGTGGGCGGGATGCAACTGTACGTCAACAACGGCACCGCACTCTGGCCGGGGTTTGCCATTCGGCTTGGCAAACCTTCGGAATTGACCCGGATCACGCTTCGGCGGGCGCTTTAGCGCCCCATCAGCGGGGCGCTAGCTTTTATGCACTGAAGATTCGCTCCATCCGTTCACGCGCAGGTCCTGTGAGGCGCTTTATACCGAACAATCGAGCAACCTCCAGGGCCTTGTCTTCGGCATCGACATTCGCCGCTGCAATGCTTAATTCTTCAGCAGCAACCTCTTCTATGGCTCGTGTGTCCTCGCTTGAGGCCGGAACCCGGTATGTCGTCCATCCGGCCACGTCGCCTTCCGCGTGCCAGACGAATACCTCTTCAAACCCCGCTTGCTGGACATAATGATGCTGTTCCGCCAACTCCAGCACGCGGTCTCTGATAAGCCGCCCCGAGCGTTGGAAACCATGTGCACGCGCAATGCGCTGGACTAAAACTGCATCGAGAATCGGCGCTTCCTGGCGCAGCACCTCTTCAATGAGCTGGCGAAGTACCGGCGTGTAACCAGGCAGGTGAAACTGGTCGGCCTGGATCAGTGGCGCAAGGGCAGAAAGGTCGGCTATGCGATAGATACCCTTCTGCCCCGCGGCGGCAGGTGGAAGGTCATGAGACCGCGCTATGCGAATCTCACCCGTCTCCGCCGACAACTCACTGATTGGGGCAGCCAGCTCTTCAGATGACTCGCCACTGATGCGGGGACCGTTAGAAAAGTCTATGACGACAGGCTCGGCCGTTGGCGGCTCTGGTATCCGATGGTCCTCTGTTTCTGCCCGGGATTGCGCCAAAAGATCGTTCAACGCTGCGTTCAGCCTCTGCAATGCCCCTTCCTTGTCCACCCACCATTCCGTGGACCATAGCCGCACCAGACTCCAGCCGAGGCCACTGAGAATTGCTCCGCGGACCTTGTCCCGATCCCGGGCAGTGGCGGCGCTGTGATAGGTAGCGCCATCGCATTCGACGCCGGCCAGATAGTCACCCGGACGATCCGGATGGACAACTCCCAGATCAATGCGGAAACGAGAGACTCCGATCTGCGGAATCACTTGCCAACCGAGGCGCCGTAGCCCTTGAGCGACTGCTTCCTCGAACGGCGAGTCATAACCACCGACCGAGCCCTGTACCGCCTCGGCCAGGGCTTTTGGTCCGCGCTGGGCGAATTCTATGAAATGCTTCAGATCACGGACTGCACGGGCATTGGTCCGGTTCAGGTCGATCATTGACGGGTCAAAGGATGAGAACACCAGCATTTCCCGGCGAGACCGTGTGATGGCGACGTTCAGTCTGCGCCAGCCGCCGTCCTTGTTGAGGGGGCCAAAGTTCATGGACATGACCTGCGCACCCGGCTCGGTCGGGCCATAGCCTATCCCGAGCATGATCAGATCGCGCTCATCACCCTGGACTGTTTCCAGATTCTTGACGACCACCGGCTCGGTCTGTGTGTCCTGAAAAAACGGCTCGATCTGCGGGTATTGCTTGCGGGCGTTGTCCAACAGGTCATTGATCAGTTTTTGCTGGTCAGCGTTGAGCGTGATGATACCGATCGAGTGGCCAGCAGCCACGAACGCGGGATCGGTAAGGCGCTTGACTGTCTCGCTGACAATGGCTTCGGCTTCAGCCTGGTTGTAGCGCCCTTTGCCCTTTGCATAAACACCTTCAACCCGGCGCCACTCCACAGCACTTGCGCGGGTCTCTGCTGCCGGGAAGGTGATGAGATTACTGTCGTAGTAACGGTGATTGGAGAACGCAATCAGGCTTTCGTGGCGACTCCGGTAGTGCCAGCTCAGACTGTGACTTGGCACCCCTGCTCCCAGGCACTCGTCCAGAATACTTTCCATGTCTTCAGCGGTATCGTCGTCGCTGGCATTCGGGCCACGGTTGAAAAAGTTCGTCGGCGGCATTTGACGCGGGTCGCCTGCGATAACGACTTGCCTGCCTCGAGCTATCGAACCGATCGCGTCCCATGGAGCGATCTGCGAAGCCTCGTCGAAAATGACCAGATCGAATGGCGGTTGATCAGCGGGCAGGAACTGCGCAATCGACAGCGGGCTCATCAGCATGCAAGGCGCCAGACGATTCAGCGCGTCGCCCATTTCAACAGCCAGTTGCCTGACAGGTTTGTGACGGCGGGACTTCTGCAATTCATGCTTGAGAATGGCAAAGCCGCTGCTCTTGGGTATGTCATTTTTGGAGGGGATCAGGCCACAGAGTTTCGCCCGGATATAACGCACTGTCAGCTTCGCCATTTCGTCGTCCAGGCGAACGAAAGCGCCGATGTCGCTCATGTGTTCGGCAGCCACGAAATTCCTCAACAGCGGTTCACCGTCTATGCCTTGCGTGGCGAACCAATGGGCATAGGCCGTGATGAAGGTTTCCTCGATTGCAGCAGGTGACAGACTCCCTGCCTCGAGAGCACGGGCCAGACTTGCCAAACCAGCCTCACCTGCCTGCTCGCGAACCCGGCACCAATCGCACCATGCCTTGAGTTGCTCCTCCTGTTGCTGGATCGACAGCGAAGTAGCTCGCAACGCGCCAACGCTCGATTGTGTATCTGGACCGGCTGCAGACAATTCGGCAAACAGTCGAGCGGCGTCTTCGTAGCGAGACAAAGCCTGTTGCAAGGCTGATAACGCGACGCCGATTTGCCCGCCCGGCGCCAACATTTCATTGGCCTCAACGACCAGGCGTGCGACTGCGCTGCGCAATGAAACGAGGTGGTCCGGTGATTCGGCCAGGCCGCTCATCAGCCCGCGCAGGTTTTCGGCCAACGAGGCTGCACGAAATATCTGTGACACGTCACTGCTCAGGCCTTGCCAGCCCGGGATCGACTGCAGACCACCGGCCAATGTATCCAGTTCGTTCAGTTGCGCGTGCAGGCGCTCGAAAATCGCCAGGTCGCCAAGCGTGTCCGGCAGACCTGCTGCGCCACCTGAAGAGGCCAGTTTCTTCGCGACCTTTTTCTTGGCGAAAGTCGCCAGGAACCAGAACTTTCCTTCGGCATCTCGCCATTCGCTGCGCATCGCCTCAACGGGAATGCGACGACAGGCTTCGTCTGCATAATCCAGCGACAGACCTTCCTCAAGCTCTCGATAGCTTTCGATTAACTGGCACGCGCGCCGGGCTGCTGCGATACGCGCGACGGCATCGGGTGCAGAAGCAAATGAGAGGTTCAGTCCATAGGACTCCACGACCAGAGTCGCCAGTTCATCAAGATGCTGAACCTGCGCCACTTCAGCTACAGGCAAGTTCAGGTGCGTCAGGCCAAGAAGCTTTTCACTCGCCGCATTCAACGCGTCAAGGGCCTGCGGCAGCTCACGTGCGGCATTCGCAATGTGTGCCTGCCAGGCGTTCGACCACTGGGTCTGCGCCAAGGCGCCGAATTTGCCTGACAGATTACGTGCGGCATCACCGTTCAAGCCTAACCGACGCGACAGATCCAGCAACTGGCTGTACTCGTCAGCATCATGTTGCGTGCCTGATGGCCAGCTCAGCCTGGGTGTTTGAGGGCCATGATCACGCACCACACGACCAATCGCCTGATGCAGGGAGAGCCCGTTGCTCCAGCGTCGGTGCAGTACCTCGACCAGTTCGTTGAGTCGCGAACGCAGCGTCTGCAAACGAGTGGCTTCACGCTCCCATTCCTCGGCGCTCAATGCGTCGCTGACGTCCCAGGCGCGGTCCAACTGCTTCAGCACTTCAACTTTGGACGCCTTGCTTGAATGCAGCTCCAGGCAAAACTCGCCAAGCCCCTTCTCTGCCAGGCGACGGTAAACCACGTCCAGGGCTGCGCGCTTCTCTGCCACGAACAGTACGCGACGACCCAAGGCCAGATTGTGGGCAATCATGTTGGCAATGGTTTGCGACTTGCCGGTTCCCGGTGGCCCGTCCATGACAAAGCTGTGAGTACCGGCAGATGCCACCACGGCAGATAACTGCGAGGAGTCGGCGGGCAACGGAGCGAAAAGCATGGCGGGCGTTACTGACGAGTCCAGCTGCTCTGGTCTTGGAAACTCGTCTGAGCCGGAGAAGCCCTCATCTTCCTCAGAGGGGGCCAGCAAATGCTTGACCAAAGGGCTTTGCAGCAGCTGTGCTGCGTTGGCATTCAGGTCTTTCCACATCAGGTATTTGGCAAATGAGAAGGTGCCAAGAACGAGTTCGGTGCTCACCTCGAATCCTGGCACGTCACGCACTGCTCGCCGCACCATGTTCCATATGCCAGTCACATCAATGCCGCTTTCATCACTGGGTAGTTCGCCATCCAGCCCGGGAATCAGCAACTCGAAATCGTGCCGCAGCAATTCAAGCAGCGTAAGGTTGAAACGCGGTTCTTCATCAAGAAGACTGAGCGTCACCCCGGACAAGGCACTTTTACGTTCAAGTTTTACCGGCAGCAAAATCAGGGGTGCGGAGTAGGTTTTCGGGTCGTCGGCACTCTTCTTCCACTTGAGAAAGCCGATGGCCAGAAACAGCGTGTTTGCACCGCCCTCTTCCAGATCGCTACGCGCTTTGCGGAACAGATCGATCAGGGTTGCTTCAAGTTTTACCTTTTCCAGAGTAGCGAGCACTTCGCCGCGAGCCAGAGCCTGACGAGCAACTTCGTCGACCAGATTTTCATTATTCTGCTGCTCGTACAGGGCCACATCCCGGCCACTGCTTTTTAAGTCAGGTACTGACACGATGCGAATGCGCTGGCCACTGGAAAGCAGATCTTCAAGCACTGCCGGATCCGGGCATATCAGTCGCACGCCCTTTGCGCTGTCCGGAAGATGCAGGAGACGATTGCGAGTCGTCAGATCGAGGAGTTTACGTTGCCACAGCGTCAGTTTGCCGGCCGGACCTTCGCTGTCAGTATTAATTTCGACATCGAACCCCGGAAGCGCCGGAGCCTCCTCCAGCCCTTCAATAGTGGGTGGAGCATCGGCTGTCTCATCCGATCCCTCGGTGACTGAGACGAGCGCCATCGGACGAATCTTCTGCATCCGGGCACGGTGCAAATCGATGGCCATGATGAACTGCTCATCATCGAGCTGACGCTCGGCGGCTGTAATCGCCTGGGAAAAGCCCGGCGCAGGTGTTTGTGTAGAAAGGGTGGTTTCGAATACCACCATCTCCTTCAGATCCAGGCGTTTGCGTACTGCCGACGCCTCATCGGTCAACAATTGGGAAAACTCTTGAGGCTGCAACCAGACGCCTGCGAATGCGTGCCCCTTGGTCATGATAAGCAGGGCATTCAAGCCTGCCTGCTCCAACGCCGCCGCAAACAGCAATGCAGTGTCCAGACAGGTCGCTACGCCGTTTTCCAGAACCACACTCGGAGGCCGGACCTTCTGGCCCTGTTGCTCAAAGCTGGCCGGGGGCAATGCATAGCTCAACTGAAAGCTGCACACTGCGGACCAAATGGCAGAGGCAAGCTCCCAGGTTCGTGTGCGCGACTTGCTCTCATAGCCGTCAATGCCATCTTTCTTGCCCGCGCGCCGCAAAACCTGTGAGGCCGCTTTGAGTACGCGATCCACCGCGGGATCATTGGGCATGCAGAAAGCCGCAAGCAGCTCCGGCATGGCGCTCAAGCCGCCCCATTCTGTGCGCGCCAGCAGTTCTGTCGGGAAGCGCTGCTCGACGAGTACGTTGTCGCCCTGGGAAAGGCGCATCACCACGTCAGCGCTGAGGCTTTCAGTCAGCCCGGACAAATAACCTGCGTTAAGCTTGATATCACGCTCGGAAATGCTGAGGCGATCACCGGCATGAATGCGGTCTATACGCCAAGTGCGGCTCTCTACGAAATCCGGGTCGGTGCTTAAGGTCAGGGTCAGGTTTTCAAAACCGGTTTCTTCCTGGTTCCAGATACTCAATTCACGTACCAGCGGTACGGCGTTCTGGTGGGAGGCGAAACCGATCTTCCGGGCGATCAGCGCCTCAATCTTGATGTTCATTCACGGGCTCCTGCAGATGCGAGCGCTTGCCTTAGAGAGGCAGCCAAATGGGCATATAGTCCATGAGTCATCGACAATAAGGAATGCTTATATCTGAATCAGGCACCTCACCCGCATCAGGAACTCACATTGACGCTATCAGCGCCAATCCCGATCACAGTTCCTCGACGGCGCTGCAACTCGCTGCACTGGCAGAAAGCCGCAGGTTTTAGTGAGCGACAAGTATCAGAGAAACGCTTATCGCCTCCGGTGAATCTAAACTTCCGCATTGAAGTTCGAGAGCGCCGACTTGAAGCTCATGCCCCTTATTTTCCAGGAACCGCCAATGCCCTCACCGGCCCTTCGGAACCACTCATTGCCAGTAGCTCTTTCACCTGGGCCAACGGCAACGGTCGTCCGAACAGGTAGCCTTGGGCAAAGTCGCACTCATGGGTGGCCAGCCAGTCTGCGAGCCGTTCGTGCTCAACGCCCTCGGCGGTGATTTTCATGCGCAGGCTTTTACCCAGAGCGAGGATGGCCTTGACCATCTCGTTCTGGTTCTCAAGCGCCGTGTCGAAGAACGATCTGTCGATCTTGATCTTGTCGATGGCCAGCCTGGTCAGATGATAAAGACCTGAATAGCCGGTACCGAAATCGTCCAGAGCGACGCTCACGCCCATCGCGCGCAGACGCTCCAGATTCAGGCGGGCACTGTCGACATTGGCGACCAGTGCGTTTTCCGTCACTTCCACTTCCAGCCGACTCAGCGGAAATTTTCCTTCATTGGCCAGCTGTTCCAGCCAGTCAGGAAAGTCGGGGCTTTCGATCATCAGTGAGGTAACGTTGATCGCCAGCGTAAAGTCGCTTGGCCAATCGCGTGCCTGATCGAAGGCTTGAAGCAAAAGGGTCGCGGTGAGTGGCTTGATCAGCCCCAACTGTTCTGCCACGGGTATGAAGTCAAGCGGCAGGATGATCCCTCGCTCGGGATGCAGCCATCGCGCCAGCAGTTCGAACCCCGCCAGGTGTTGCTCGGGAAGGCTGACGATAGGCTGATAGAACGGTTGAATATCTTTCTCTTCGATAGCCAGGGTGAGTTCGCGCGCGAACTGCTCCTGCAGACGCTGCTCGCGCTCGAAGCTGACTTCATAGAAATGAAACCTGGCTCGGCCACCGGCTTTACCGCGGTACATGGCGCTGTCCGCACGTTGCAGCAAGAGGTCGGGGTCTGAGCCGTCCATTGGCGCAATGGCAATGCCGAGGGTCGCACTCAGGGCCACACGCGGCAGGCCAACGCTGAATGCTGCGATTTTGGCCAGAATATTTTCAGCGAGCGGCGCCAGTTCGGCATGACTGAAGTCACCACTGACCGCCAGACCGAACTCGTCGCCGCCCAGTCGAGCCACGGAAGCCTGCCACCCGACAGTGGCGTCGCGCAGGCTTTCGGCAACGGCGCAGATAGCCGCGTCTCCTGCCGCATGCCCGTGGGTATCGTTGATCAGCTTGAATTTATCCAGGTCGATCAGAAAAACCGCCGTCTGTGTCGCTGGTTGCTGCAACCGCGCAACCAGTTGCTCGTGAAACACACGCCGATTGAGCAAGCCGGACAATGGATCGTGGCGGGCCAGAGATTCGCTGAGCGCCTGTGACTCGAGCAAGTCGTTGTAACTGCTATGGAGTTGTTGCATCAGGCGTTTCAGAAGAATGAACGGTATCACCATCGATAACACGGCAAAGCCTGTCGAGGTCAATACAAAACGCCAACGCTCGGCATTTTCGAAGTCCTGGTCATAGGGCAAGCCCATTGCGGCCATGGCGAGGGATTCAAGTTCGAATTCCCACGCGATTGCCAACAGGAAAATAGAGAGCACATAAAACCACAATAAGGTGTAAAGGTACTTACGAACCATGTGTGGGCTGCGCAGGAAAGTCATAGTTACAATGCTCGAAATGAAGGCGGGTGCAACGGTTATAAGCAGCGTATCGGTAGCCGGCTATCAGTCTTGAGGCTGTAGCGTGGTGATTTCGATAGTGTTCGCCTTGCGCGAGTGCTGTCCCATGGATTTAATAAAACACACTCATTTAAAACGTCTATAAGCAGGTAGCGCTGCGACCATCAGTACACTTCCCTTCCTGTTTGACTGCGCAGTGAGTGACTCAGCGCAGAACACTTTTAGCGTCCCCTGAGTCACTCCGACTGCTCGCACTTAACTGGAGCGCTGGTCCACAAACCGGCTGACTGCCCGCACTACCGTGTTCGCGCCGTGCTGGATTTCCTGAATGACACGGTCTGCGTCATTGGCCAATACCAGCGCCTCGGACGCCTGTTCGGTGCTGCGCACAATCACGCCTACCGCGTCGGACGCCAGGCTTTGGTTGGTCTTCACGACGTTTACGATTTCTTCCGCCGCTTTTGTCGTGCGAGAGGCCAGTTGGCGCACCTCGTCGGCGACTACGGCGAAGCCCCTGCCCTGTTCGCCGGCCCTGGCGGCTTCAATCGCTGCGTTCAGCGCGAGCAGGTTGGTTTGTTCGGCAATGCCGCTGATGGTCTTGATGATTGTTCCAATCACCTGACTTTGCGAGTCCAGTGCTTCGATGCCTCGTGTGGCCTCTTCCATTGAAATGGTCAGCTGGCCGAGCATCTGCAGCGTGTCCTTGATAACTTTGCGGCCTTGCTGTGCGCTGCTGTCAGTATCGATAGAGGTTTGATAAGCCATTTCCGATGCTTCGGCGACGGCTTTCTCGCGCTCGACCTGTTCAGTGATCACAGTCGCGAACTTGGCAATTTTATAGAGTTTGCCGTTGGCGTCGGTAATCGGGTTGTAAGACGCCTCCAGCCATACATCACGACCGCCTTTGTCAATTCGACGGAAACGATCGACTATGAACTCACCCCGGCGCAGCCTTTCCCAGAATTGGGTATACGCGTCAGAGGCGGACTCTTCAGGCACACAGAACATCTTGTGATGCTTGCCTTTTATCTGATTCAGCTCGTAACCCATCGCCCTCAGAAAGTTGTCGTTGGCGCTGATGACCGTGCCATCGAGGGTGAAGTCGATAACAGCGGTGGAACGTTGCAGCGCATTGACCAGGGCTTCGTTCTCGCGCGAGGCTTCAATCGTTCGCGTCAGAACACTCGAATACAGAGTGATCTGCTCGACGCCGCCGGTTTCATTTTTATAGGGTACGACAATGGTTCTCAGCCACACCCTCGACCCTGTCTTGCTGACCAGGCGCAACGTGCCGCTGAAATGCTTGCCGTCGCGAATCGCGGTCAATGCGCGCTTCTGGTGAACGTCACCGCTCAGTTCCGGCGGGCTCAGTTCAGACAGGCTGCGCCCGACGAGCTCTGCCTGTGCGTAGCTCATCTCCGTCTCGAACAACGCGTTGACGGTCTGTATTTTGCCCGTGCCATCCAGCACGACGGCGACTGTCTCCAGATTGAGGATTTGCCCTGCTTGCTCAAGCATGGCGAGGCGGCGCTCCAATGCCTTATTGGTGTTTTTCAAATGCGAATTGAACATTGCGGCTATCCGGGACAGTTTGGGTTTGCAATCTGCATCGGTCATGGAACCGCAATCTTGAGCGGTGCAATCAAACTTAATACGAAAATAGCCTGCCTGTTGTCTGATTGTGACTATAGGATCCAAAAGTTATAACTATTGATCAATCGACAGTGGTTATATTCATGAATCACATCAAACGCGCTGTTTCAGGTTTCATTATCACTGTTGAGTTCTGCTGACCGTGTTCTCCCCATTCAGTCTGCCGAGAAACTCTTCCCTTCTTTTTCGGTCCGCACTCTCCTTGCCAAGCAATTCGGGCAACAGTTCGTTCGCCTGTTGCGGACTCAGAATAAATACCCCGTCATCATCCCCGACGGCGATATCTCCCGGCTTCACCTCCACGCCGCCTATATTGATCAATCCATTGAGCTCGCCGCTTTCCCCGAGACTGCGCGTCGTCATTGCGCTGACGCCACGGCTGAACACGGGCAGGCGATGTTCGCGCAAGGCGGCAACGTCGGTGACCGCGCCCGAGACGACGACGCCGCCAAGCCCCTTGATAAGCCCGGCCAGAGTGCGCAGTTCGCCCCAGCAGGCGCAATGCTCGTCGCCGACACATTCAATCACCAGTACATCGCCGGGCAGGCTGTTCAGCAGTGCGTCGCGCAGAATGCTGCCGTCGGGCAGTTGCAGTTTGACCGTGACAACGTTGCCGACCAGTCTGACCCCCTCGAACAGCGGTCTGATCCCGCGCAGGTAACCCACGTCGGTCAGATGGCCAATGGTTGACGCGGCAATCTCACGGTATTGCTCTATGACGGCGTCGCTGAGTTGTTGCTGGCGGTGTGCAATCTGCTTGTTCATCGACATTTTTTGGGCCTCAGTAACGGACAGGTCGAGCAATACTCGACGGGATTGCTGGCGTCGTAATAGAAGCAGCAGGTGCGCCGAAAACGGATGCTTTTGCCTTCGGCTTCCAGCACAACCGGTGGACGGCGGAAGTGTTTCAGCGGGTTGTAGGTCAGGCCGAACAGCGCCGGATCGGCCTGGTGCAGCAGCCAGTCGAAATCGGCTTCACAGCGCTGCCGGATCGCCGGGTCTTCGACCTTGTCCATGCGCTTGTCGTACAGCGAATACACGCGTACTGCGGTGTTTTCCCACAGAATGCGTCGGGAAATGCCAGTGACACGGTTGAAGGTTTCCCACAGTGGCTGAAGCAGGTCACGAAACAGGGTGGCCACGACAGCATCACGCCACGCCTCACGAGCGCCCGGTTCATAACCCACAGGCGTTGTATCGAGCAAGGGCATTGAAGAGGTCCAAAGGCCGTCATCGTGCGCGTATTCGACCACGCTGTTGTCCAGCGACAGGGCCAGGCCCTTGTCGTAGACCGACATCGCGTACAGGCAGGAACCGGTGCTCAGGAAGGAA
Organism: Pseudomonas sp. P129; assembly: GCF_020312195.1. Taxonomy (NCBI): domain Bacteria; kingdom Pseudomonadati; phylum Pseudomonadota; class Gammaproteobacteria; order Pseudomonadales; family Pseudomonadaceae; genus Pseudomonas; species Pseudomonas sp. P129. Next base: position 355,373 of record NZ_JAGPYS010000002.1, read on the forward strand.
AAGCGCTTGGCCAGCAACGATGCGGTGATTGCCTGGGTCGGAGAACCGATCACCGGCCCCAGCTCGCCAAGCAGTTGCTCGCAGACTGCGTCGTCCAGCAGCGCGCGGGCCGGCAGTGAGCGCGGATCGTGTTCACCTGCCGGCCTGAGTCGCAGCGCCCCGGACAGCAACGCCCATTCGGATTCGCTGAACGCCTGCGCCAGACTCATTGCGGCAGTTCCCGGCCAAAGGGAATGCACAACGGCGTACCAAAGAATGGATCGGCGATGATCCGGCAGTTGAGGCCGAAGACCTGCTTGACCAGCGCCTCGCTGAGGATATCCGCCGGACGCCCCTGGGCGAAGGCGCTGCGTTCGTGGACAGCGACCATATGATCGGCGTAACGGCAGGCCAGATTCAGGTCATGCAGGACCATCACGATGGTCTTGCCCTCTCGCCGATTCAGGTCGCGCAACAGGTCCAGCACTTCGATCTGATGAGCCAGATCGAGAAAGGTCGTCGGCTCGTCCAGCAATACAATGTCGGTATCCTGCGCCAGGGTCATGGCGATCCATGCGCGCTGACGCTGACCACCTGACAGGGCATCGACGGGTCTGTCGGCCAGTTCCTGCATGCCGGTCTGCGCCAGAGCCCGTGCGACCATGGCCTCATCCTCGGCGGACCATTGCTGCATCCAGTTCTGATAGGGATAACGCCCCAGCGCCACCAGTTGCCGCACGCTGATGCCTTCCGGTGCGCTGGGCATCTGCGGCAGAATCGCCAGTTCACGCGCGACGGTCGCAGTGGACTTCTGATGGATGTCGGCACCGTTGAGCACGACGGTGCCCTGCTGGGGTTTGAGCAGGCGCGCCAGGGATTTGAGCAAGGTGCTTTTGCCGCAACCGTTACTGCCGATCAGCACGGTCACCTGGCCTGCGGGTAACTGCAGATCAAGGCTATCGATGATCACCTGCCGCTGGTAACTCAGGGTCAGGTCGTGGGTTGCGATTGACGCCATCCGTAATTCCTTAATGCCGCTGGTTGATCAATAGGTACAGAAAAAACGGTGTGCCCAGCACCGCGACAAAAATCCCTGCGGGCAGATCCAGCGGCAGGAACAGCGTGCGTCCGGCCAGATCGGCAAGCATCACCAGATTGGCACCGATCAACGCCGCCATCAGCGCTTGCCCCACGAACCCCGGCGGCATCAGGCGTTTGGCGATATGAGGCGCGATCAGCCCGACAAAGGCAATCGCCCCGCCCCACGCGACCGCCAGCCCGGCCAGCGCGACGCTCACCAGCAGCAAACCGGCGCGCAGCCATTGCACGCGCACGCCGATGCCCTGGGCCAGCGCGTCATCCAGTTGCTGCATGCGCACCTGACGGGCGAGCAGTGCCAGCAGCGGCAATGTCATAAGCAGCCAGCCGGCCAGCGCGCGGGGCTCTGGCCAACTGGCACCATACACGCTCCCGGTCAGCCAGACATAAGCCGACAAGGTGGTGGTCAACGGGCTGAACACCAGAATGAACGTGGTCACCGCAGCCAGCAGAGCCGACACCCCTACCCCGATCAACACCATGCGCAAGGGTGAAGCGCCCTGATTCCAGGCCAGCAGATAAATGACCAGAGCCGCGAGGCCTGCGCCGGAGATCGCCGCCAGGGGTAGAAACTGCGCGCCCAGTGCAGCCGAGAAGAATGACAGGTACAACACGGCGGCGGCGCTGGCACCGCTGGTGATGCCTAACAGATCAGGTGAGGCCAGCGGGTTGCGAATGATGCTTTGCAGGATCAGTCCGGACACCGCCAGGGCCGCGCCGACCAGGGCGGCCAGGGCCAGCCGGGGCATGCGCAGTTGTTCGACGATGAAGACCAGGCTGGCATCTGCCTGACCGGTAAAAACACTCAGCAGGGTCGCGGGCGACAGATTGATCTTGCCCACGGCCAACGAGCTCAGTATGACCAGCAGCGTCAGCGCCAGGCCCGAAAGCAAGCGCGTCAATGCGGTCAGGCTGAACTGCCGGGAAAAGCTCCGGTAGCGCACGGTGAAATGCTTATCCATAGCGCGCGCCCCGCCGAACCAGTGCAATGAAGAACGGCGCACCAAACAGAGCCGTCATCACACCCACCGGGACTTCCTGAGGGACAATCACGACTCGCGCCAGCGTGTCGGCCAGCAACAACAGCGTCGCGCCCAGCACTGCGCAGCCAGGCAGCAGCCAGCGATGGTCGATGGACAGCGTCTTGCGCACCATATGTGGCACCAGCAGACCTATGAAGCCGATACTGCCCGCCAGCGCCACGGCGCTGCCTGCCAGGGCAATGATCACCACGCTCATCATCAGCCGAATCAGCCCCGTACGCTGGCCCAGAGCCGTCGCGATGGCTTCCCCGGTGTTGAGCACGTTGACTTGCCCCGCCAGCACCAGCGCGCCGGCAAGCCCCATGACCACGCAGACGAGCAACGGCGCAGCGGTGCTCAGTTCGCGCTCCGACAAGGAACCGGCCAGCCAGAACAGCACAGTGTCCAGACCGTCCTGATTGACCACCAGCAAGGCCTGGCTGAACGCGGTGAACAAGGCGGTGATCGCTGCGCCGGCCAATACGATGCGCAATGGATTGAGGCTGCCCTGCCCCCGGTTGCCGATGACCCAGACAATCGTGCCCGCCACCGCAGCGCCGATGAACGCGCACCACAGCCACTGGCTCATGGACGACAGTGTAAGCAGCGACGAACAGGCGATGATGGCAAACGTCGCGCCGGCATTGATGCCAAACAGGCCAGGCGACGCCAGCGGATTGCGCGTCAGCGCCTGCATCAGTGCCCCGGCAACCGCCAGACTCGAGCCTACTGCGACGGCCATCAGGGTACGTGTCAGCCGTGTGTCGAGCAGCACGTGCTCGATAGCGCTCAGCGCATCGGGCTGCCAGACACTCCGCACGATGTCAGCGGGCGATATCCAGGTGGCCCCGGTGGCCAGACTCAAGCCCATGCACGCTACCAGTATCAACAGCCCCAGGCCCAGTTTTACCGCAGCCGTCATGAGGGGCTATCCGCCAGGGCCACGCGAGCGACCTCATCGAGCATGCGGTTGGCGCCCAGAATACCGCCGGACAGGCTCCAGGCGACGGCGTCGACGCGCCATACCTGGCCATCCCGTGCTGCGCGCAACTGTTGCCAGAACGGGTTCTGTACCAGTTTGTCGTAGGTGTGCTGCGCGGCATTGCTGTCCGCACGCTGAAAGACGAAGAACAGGTCGGCATCGACCACAGGCAAACTCTCTTTACTGCTGAGTTTAAGGGAAACGCCGCTGGCTTCGCGGGCCGCGGGCGTCCAGGCAAAGCCCAGCTCACTGAGCACCGAGCCGGCAAAGCTGGCCGGCAGATAGCTACGGATATGGTCTTCGCGAATGTCGAGCACCGACACAGTGATCGGCCAGCGTCCGGCGAACTTCGCCTGCAACTGGCCGCGCACCGCTGCCACACGCTGTTGCCATTGCCCGAGCAGGTCCATGGCCAGTTGTTGACGTTGCAGGGCCACGCCCATCATTGCCAGGGTGCGCTTGAACTCGAACACCTCTTCGAGCATCAGCACCATGCCGATCTGCTCCAGCAACGGCGCGATGCGTTGATGACGAAAGCGTGAAGCGACGATCAGGTCCGGCTTGAGCAGCACGATATCTTCCAGGCTCGGCTGGGTTTCCAGACCCACATGCGGTACCGCTGCCAGCGCCGGGCGCAGGTAGCGATACATCGGTTTTTCGCTCCACGAATCCACCACGCCGCAAGGCGTAACGCCCAGGGCCACGGCAGTGTCGGACGCCCCCTGAAACAGGGTGACAACGCGCAGCGGCGCTGCCCGGGCAATGCCAGGCAGCGCCAGTAACCCCAGTGAAAGGCGCAACACTGTGCGCCGCGAAGGATGCAGGGTTCGGTCAGGTTGCACGGCGCAACCTGTGGAACGGGTTGACCACTTCGCCCTTGCCGAACGGCATGCTGCCCGGACCGCCCGCGCGCTCGATCATGGGCGTCAGCAGAAGTTTCTGCGGCCAGTTGGGGGCTTCGAACAGTTGTTGCCTGATCATGCCACGCGCCTCGTCGTCAAATTCGATGGTTGTGATCAGATTATCCAGAACATCGCGCAATACGGTCCACAGCGCAGTGACCGGTACGTCATACACTTGCGCCAGAGTATCCATGATTGCCCGCACGTTTACCTGAATACCCAGCGTCTGCAGCCAGAACAGCAAGTCCTCGGGGCGGTCATGATAAAGCGTATTGGCATGCCCTTTCTTGATTCGATACTCCGGGTCGTGCATGCCGTTGCGCTCCAGCCAGGGCACGAAAATACGCAACGAGTCGTGGTCACGCAACAGCAGCCCTTGCGCCTGTCCGGCTTTCCAGACCATGACCGCGTTCTGGCCATGCACTTCGCCGAGCATGCCCAGGCGGAACATGCGCAGGTTGATATCGAAAAAACTGTGGCTCAGTTCGCGAAACAGTGTCAGTACCGAAGCCTGATTGCGCGGCAGGTCGCGGTAGTCCATCCACTCATCGAAGAAATGCCGATTGCTCCCCGGTAGCGGTGTACCCAGTGCCGCCATGGGCAGCAGGCGGCACTCCGGATCATCGAGCAAGGCGGCCGGATAGCCGCGCACCATCGCCGAAAGATGCCGAGGCCCTTCGTCGAACAGCGTGGCTTGTGGCGGCATGAATGCCCACCATTTGCGTTCGTCGCACAGGTGTAGCGAACGGCTCAGAGTTTCATCCTTGTCGACCACCTGACGCAGCAGTTTCTCGCTTAGCCCGCCGTTGATCATTTTGACCGCTGGCAGATAGCGCGAAGCGCCGAGCGAATAAATCGCCATGGGCAGCTTCAGGTAGTCTGCGCTGTTGAAGCACGGTGTCATCGAACGCAGCGACGAAGTGGCATGGACCTGCGCCTGATTGAAATCAAGCCGCTGGCAATCGCCCTTGGCGAACGCGTCGCCCAGCTGGACCTGCAAGACATGCTCGAACTGCCACGGGTGAACCGGCAGCGCAACGTGGCTGCCGGCAATGCCGCGCGCCTGCATCTCCTGGTCAAGCTGCGCTTGCAGGTTCTCGGGCAGCAGATAGCGGGCCGGAAAGGATGCATTCAAATCCTCCACGCCGTCGCCGCATTGCAGCAAGGTCTTGTCGACAGCCACCCAGTTCAGCGCTACCGGCCGGGCGAACTCGGCCTGGTACTGTAAGTATTCCTGTTCGTTCAAGCCTTGTTTGGCCTTGGCCAGCGGGTGATACGGGCGATCACGCAGCGACGCCCACTGCTCCATGGTTCGGAAGAAGGTAGCGCCGTCCTGAGCCATCAGGTTCTGCTCGTCGACCTTGTGATCCAGCGACAGCGCGGTCTGCCAGACACTGATGCGCAACACTTCCAGAAACAGCGCGATACCCTTTTCGTGGTCCTGGCGCTCGCTGTCCTGAAGCAGCGTCGCCTTGCCGGCGAACACCCACTTCATGAAGTCTTCCGGTGACAACTGCGTCCAGCGCTCGTCCTGGCGGCCCAATACCGGCGTGCCGGGCACTTTTTCCCATTGCTGGGTGATACCGGCGCGCAACGCGATGCTGATGAAGCGTTGCTCCGAATCATCGCAGCACCACTCCCAGATTTGCTGCACGCTGCCCCGCTCTAACAGTTGCGGAGCCTGTGGATGGCGCAGTTGCCATTGGCTGCTGTCCTGCAGGCGCAGTGGCTCGCGGCCAAAGAAATCTTCAGCCAGCAGGCAATCGACCAGATCCTGCATGACCAGGTCAGCGGCGAGTGAAGTGAAGTTCATGGGTTATTTTCCTTCTGCTGAATGTTGAGCCAGGCGGGCCTGAAGCGCGCGAAAGGCAATGCCGCGCTCATCCCCGAGGACAAAGGTATTGACCCCGCGAGCCTGCCAGCGGGCAGCGTCTCCGGGTTGACGGGGGATCGCGCAATAGGCGACGCCCGCCGCGTGGGCGGCTTGCCAGGTCGCAAGCAACGCGTTTTGTACATCCGGCTGATCGATCTGCCAGGGCATGCCCAGTGACTGCGACAGGTCTGCCGCGCCTTCAAGAATCATGTCCAGACCCGGCACGCTGGCGATCTCGGCGGCACGCCGCACGCCTTCGGCGCTTTCGATCATCGCCACCACCATGATCTGTTGATTGGCGGCCTCCACATACTGCGCCAGGCTGTGCTTGCCGAACGAGCCGGGACGGCCGGCATTGAGGCTGCGGCGACCCAGCGGGTGGTACTTGCAGGCGGCAATCGCGTCCGCCAGTTGCTCGGGGCTCTCGATCATCGGCAAGACGATGCCCTGCGCGCCGCCATCGAGCAGGCGCAGCAGGGTTTTCGGGTTGAGATCGGCGACCCGCACCAGTGGTGTGAGGTCGTAGCTCTCTGCCACGCGGATCATGTTTTCCACGGTTTCCGGGTTGATCAGCACGTGTTCCATGTCGATGATCACGAAGTCGAACCCGGCCTCGGCGATCAGCTCGATGGCGGCCGGGGCCGGGATCGAACTGATCACCCCGTGTGCCGGCTGTCCGTCGGCAATCCTGCTTTTGAGCGTATTGGTCCTCAGCATCATTGCGGCCTGTATGTGTGCAGTGGGTTAGGTACCGAGCGGAAGCGACGCTCGCCATCACCCAGCAGGCGGCGCTTGGTCAGTTCTTCCACTTCGTACGATGGCGCAAACACGTCAAACAGCCCGAAACGGTCGCGATGCTGCGGGTGAGCACGCTGATAGTCGAGAATGACGTCGGCGGTCATCTGCCAGAACAGTGCCTCGTCCAGCTGGTACTGCTGGCGCAGGAAAATCGCCATTTCGGCCAGACAGATGAAGAAGAAACAATCACAGGAGAAGTCGCGCACCGCGTTGACGTCGTCGGTGATGATGAACGAGTTGCGGTTGAGCTTTGCATGGCTGGCGGGCAGCGGCACCAGTTCCGGGCACAGTTCGGGACGCCCGAGATGCGCCGGTGAATAACGCACGCCGTCATGGAAGTCCTTGAGGGCGATACGCTGCGGCCAGCCCTGCTTGACGATCAGCACGATGTTCTGGCCGTGGGACTCCATGCCGATGCCTTCGGCATAGAGCATGTGAATGATCGGCGGCACCGTGACCTGCAGCAGTTGCCGGGTCCATTCCTTGAGCCCGTACTGGTTGACCCACGCGTCGATGAACGGCGTCTGCTGGCCATCATCGTAACGGTTTTCCACATGGCTCAAGCCGTTGAACGGCACCGCCTGCTCGTCGTCCCGTAGGTATTGATGCAGGCTTTCCCGCCAGATGGCGCCCAGCGTGCCGTAGGTCTGCGCCGAACGGGATTCCGCCAGATGGCGGTAATCGAAACTCACCCCCGCTACCTCACCGAGAATCACGAAATCCAGCGCTTGAGCGGTGCTGTCGGTTGCGATCAGCTGGTGCAGCCAATCGGTGATGATCGGGCCGTTCAACACCGTGTGACGTGCCAGAATCCGCGTGCTGGAGGTGTTGGTCATGCTCATCGCCAGCTTGACGTATGGCCGCTGGGGCTGACTGGCGTTGGCCAGTGTGCGAATCGACTGCTGAGCCTTGTAGCTATCGGTCGAGGTGCCCAGATAAATCAGCTCGCCGCTGGCCAGTTCCGGGTAGAAGGTCGACACCGTGACGTTGTCCCACTGCCACGGATGCACCGGCATCAGTTGATAGTCGTCGATGTACTTGCCCCGCGCGGCCAGGTCTCGAGCTATTTCATGCCAGCGTTGTGTGCCCAACTCCTGACGGATGAACGCCTGAAAATCCATGCTCCGCGAATGGCCGACCGAGGCGCTCGATTTCGCCACGGCCAGCCAGACCACCGCGAAAGGCGTGGCAAATTCCGGCCCGTAGTGGCGGTTGTCAGCCAGGGAAAAGCCGATCCGCGACTTGTAACACGGGTGGTAGCTGTGGGCATCCATGAAATGCTGCTCCAGCGCATCGACATCGAGCTGATGCGCTGGTCTTGCAGGCTGATAGCCCTGGGTGCGGGCCTGCAGGTCCTTGAGCTGGGTCTGCTCGATTTCCTGGATGAAGCGCGTCAGGTGCGGGCTGTCCTTGAACGGACTGAGCAGCTCGGTCAACGCCAGATGCAGATCCGGCACGCTGCGTTCGCCGGCGCTGTCCACCCGCTCAAGCGTGGCGTGGTCCAGACGGATGAGTTCAAAACTGGTACTCAGCAGGCCCTCGCAGCGGTATTCCACACCGTCACTCACGGCCACGGCGAAACGATGCCGATGATCATCCAGCGGCTCACAGCGGTACGGCAGCGCCGCCTCGTACAGCAGGGTCTGCAGCAGTTGGCCGATCACGCGGCGTTGTACTTGCTGATAGCGCTCGGCGCTGACGTCGGCCAGCCAGGCACCAGTACCAGCTGTTGTCGTTGTCGAAGCGGCGTTACGTTGCAGCGGTAAAGGGGTAGCCATGTTCATACCTCGAACGAAAAATTATCGGGGTTCGACCGCGTCGGGCTGGGCCTCGGCGCGCTCGTCGTTAAGGGGAAAACGCCAGGCACAGGGCAGTGCCAGCAGGATCAGCACGCCGGTGGCGATGAATACTTCGCTGATGGCCGAGGGCGTGGCGGCCGGGCCCGCGGTGTTGAGGCGGAACTCCAGCCACAGCGAGGCGATGACGATGGCCAGCGACGCGACCAGACGCCGGGAAATGTTGTTCATCGCGGCGCCCTGAGTGACCATCGGCTCTGGCAAGGCATTGAGCCCCGCCGTGGTCACCGGCATATAGGAGAGCCCGAGGCCGGCGCCACGAATCATCATCAGGACGAACACCACGCCGATCGCGGCGTCGGCCTTGAGCATGCCCAGCGCCAGGGTCGAAACGCCGGTCAGCAGCAGGCCGATGGCGACGACGGTGCGCGGGCCATGGCGATCCAGTGCCTTGCCGCCCCACTGCCCGAACAGGCTCGCGAAGCTGGCGGTACACAGCAGCGCCAAGCCGGTCCAGATCGGGTTGTAGCCCAGCACGTTCTGCACCAGCAGCGGCAGCAACACCAGGCACTCGAACATGCCGACCGATTGCACCACGGCGATGATCACGCTCAGACGATAACCGCGCAGGTTGAACAGACGCAGATTCAGCAGCGGAGCCTGGCGACTCAGCTCGACCCGGACGAATGCCACCAGACAGGCCAATGCGACCAGCACCATGGCCTGATTGACTGGATCGAGCAGCGCCTGAGCATGGTGCATGCGGCTGATGGCGATCATCAGCAAGCCGATGCCCGACGCCACCAGCAGGTAGCCGATCAAATCGAACGGCTTGCGCTCGGCGGGCTCGGCGTCCGGCAGCACGCCGACGCCCAGCAACAGCGCCAGCAGGCCGATGGGCACATTCATCAGGAACAGCGAGCGCCAGCTGAACCACTCCAGCATCAGGCTGCCACACAGCGGACCGAGCGCCGGCGCGAGCATCACTGCTGCGCTCCAGAGCCCGGTCACCCTGCCCCGTTCGTGCTTTTCATACACCGAAAAGATGATCGCCAGCGACAAGGGGATCATCAGCCCGCTGGCAATGCCCTGCACCACCCGTGCGGTGATCACCAGCGCGATGGAGTCGGCCAGCGCGCCCAGCAGCGAGCCGCCAATGAACAGCGCCACACCCCACAGGTACAGGCGTTTGCGTCCGATGCGCTGACTGAGGAAGCTGGTCAGCGGCATGGTCATGCCCATGCTGGTCATGAATCCGGCGACGATCCAGGTGGCCAGCAGCGGCCCGATCCTGAACGCCTCCATGAAGGCAGGCAGCGCCGGGTTGAGCGAACTGTTGCTCAGACTGACCGTCAGCGTACCGAGCAGCACGTTGACCACTACCCAGCTACGTGGGACGTTGAAACTCATTGGCGAACCCGTTCGCCGTTGCGCACGAAGTGCTGTGACGGTCGTGGATGACAGAGAAAGTCGGCATGGGAAATGTTGTAGCCATACGCTCCCGCCAGCGGCAGAACCAGCAGGTCACCAATGTTCACACCCTTGAGTGGCTGGCGACGGCTCAGCACGTCCTTGGGCGTGCATAGCTGGCCGACAATGGTATAAGCCTGTTCTGACGAGGCAGCTGGCTGCGGCGTACTCGGCAGATGGATAACCGGATGGTCATGGCTTTGCGCAACCGGCAGGCGAAACTGGTGAGTTCCGCCTCGGCAGACCAGAAAATGCTCGCCGTGGCTGGTTTTGCTGTCCAGCACCTCGATGGCGTAATAGCCGCAATAGGCGCTGATGAAGCGTCCCGGCTCAAAGCGCAGGATCGGCGCGTCGTGCTGCTCGCCCAGGCGTTTTTCCAGATAACGGCACAGCCGCTGCCAGTCGAACTGCTGGCTGTTGAGGTAATCGACGCCAATACCGCCGCCGACGTTGAAATGGGTGAGCTGGCTCGGGTCGCGCGCCAAAGCCTTCCATTCCTGCCAGCGCTGCAGGTAGAAATCGAGCAACTGCTCATGACGTTCAACCGACATCTGATGCGACATGGCATGTACGTGAAAGCCCTTGAGCGTCAGGTGGCTGGCGTTGTCCACGCGTCTGACCGCCTCGGCCAGGTCGGCTTCGTCAATGCCGAACGGTGTCGCGGTCCCGGCCATCGCCAGCCGGCTCGACTGTGCAGCGGGCAGTTGCGGATTGATGCGCAGGAACACCGGCTGCACGCGCCCCGCCTGTTCTGCCAGCTGTTGCAGACGCGCGATTTCGTTGAGGCTCTCCAGGTGAATGGCTTCAACCTTGTTGAGCAACGCCGAGCGCAGATCGGAATCGAGTTTGCCTGGGCCCGAGAACACGTAGGGCTTGCGTGTCGGACAGGCCATCACCCGCTCGATCTCGCCCCCAGAGGAAATTTCAAAGCCACTGACCAGAGGGGCCAGGGTTTCCAGCATCAGCGCTTCGCTGTTGGCCTTGATCGCGTAATACAGCTCGACACCTGCGGGCAGCGCCGCCATGACTTCACTGACATGCTGCTGCAACGCGTCCAGATCGTAGAAGAAGGCCGCCAGCGGGTCGGTTTCCAGCGCCCGAGCCTCCTTGATGGCCGCCAGTACGGTCTCCGGCACCTTATGCATAACGTGCCTCCGTGGCCCACGGCGACGCAAGACGCACATAGTTGGCTTCGCGATCGGCCTTGGCGGCGAGCCGGACCTTGAGGTTGGTCTTGCAGGCAATCGACTGGCCTGCGATCAGCGCGTCCAGCTCGGGCGCAGGCAGCACCAGTTCGTCGCGGATACGCTGCAATTGCCGCTCGACGCGCTGCCACATCAGTGGTGCCAGGTGCGGGCGCTCCCAGCTCAAGGCCAGTACCGCCTCGGACAGGTTGTTGATCAGCAGGCAATAGGTAATGCGGTTCCAGCCCTGTTCGCGGCTGTAGAGCAACGACTGGCGAATTCTCGGGTGCAGCCCCACCTGAATCGCCTTGATGCCCAGCTCTTCGGTGAGCTTGACGCCTTCAAAGTCGCGCAACAGCAGTTGTTGCGGGCGTCCGTTGTCGTGAATCAGCACCGCATTCTGCAAATGCGGCTCCATCACGATGCCATGATTGAAGAACAACGCCATGACCGGGCTCAGCAGCAAGGCCTGATACTCATCGAACCAGTCCAGCAGGTGCTGGTCCTCGAGCTCTGCGCCATTGAAACGCTGGAGGAAGTCGTGCACCAATGGGCGTGAGCGCAGATCACGGGCGAACAGTGTGCCCGCCATCACGCTGCAATCTTCGCCGGAGCGGCGGCAGAAGTTTTCCCGCAGAATGGCGCCGGTCTGCTCGCGAAACCAGTGACCATCTGCCTCGCTCACGCCTTTGGGAGCCCAGCTCATCGAGCCGGGTTCAGCGACTGTGGACAGCCCGCCGAGGGTTTCCGGGCGGGTCTGCTGCAGGCGCTGAAACAGCTCGTCGATGATCAACGTGCTTTCCAGTTCATACCACGCGTTTTTCCTCACGCAGTTGGTGATGCGTACATTCAGCGAGCCCTTGATGAAGTAGTCGTGACCCTCGATGTACCAAGTGCGCATCGACGCCGTCGGGCTGGCCAGCAAGCCACTGGCACCCAGATCGGAGATGTCCCCCAACTCAAGCAGACGTTGCACGCGACGGTCCTGCATGAACAATTGCGCCTGTACCGGATGCATGCAGATCAGCGCGTGCCCGGGTCGGGCCCGCGATTGATCAGCGAAGCCTGACATCACCTCGGCTTCGCTCAAGCCATTGGAGGTGATTCGCAGCCCTTCCAGCGGCACTTCGAACAGGTGCAGCGCGGTCTGCGCCTGAAACTCCGGGGCGTAGGTCTCCTGCGCCAGATGCTCAGGCCACAGGCGCGCCTTGGGCGCCGGGTGATTGGGGTGGCCGAACCACAAACCCTGCTCACTGGCCAGATAGCCGCTGAGCGGCGCCGGGTGCTGGCCGGTCATGTTGTGGGCAACGATGGCGGCAGTCAGGTGCTGGCTTTGCAGGACCTGGTCCAGCAGTTCGTCATTGCTGGCACGGGTCATGTGCTCACAGGCGGTCAGCAGTTGCCGGGCGAATTCGGCAAACGCCAGGCAGCGCCAGGTGCCCTGCCCCTGACGTGCGTAGACATCGGAAAGGTAGCGATGGCTGCCCAGGTGGTCGCGGCGGTCCACCAGGACGAAGAACTGTTGCTGATTGGGCAGGCTGATGGTGAGCGGAATGCCCTTCCATTGCCCGCCATCCACGAAACTGCCAGGCGCTATGCCTTGCATGCCTTCAGGCCAGGTGTAATGCAGGCACTCTTCCGGCAGTGCGAATTCCTTGATCAGGCAATTGAGTAACGCGCGAGTGGTTGCCAACTCGCTCACCATGTTTGATAAGACGGTGCGATCGGTATTAGTCATGTCTGCTCCACAGTCGCCTTTACGCTGACCGTTTAAATGACGTCGCAACAAACGTTGATTTATCGCTTGCGGCACAACAGTCGAGCTGTCGAGGTGCGATAAGTTCGCCCAGCCAAACGTTGTGTGCGGTGTTGTTTCAATCGTGATATCAGTGTCACGATGCGGTGCTGTTGATGCCCTGCTTATTACATAACTTTCATTTACGTAGCTGGGACAGCGCAGCCTTCAGGGCCTGCTCAAAACGCTGGATGACCAACTGGCATTGCTCTTCAGTAATGATCAATGGCGGCAATAAGCGAATGACGTTGCCATTGCGACCACCGCGTTCAAGTAACAATCCCTGTTTGAAACAATGCTGCTGAATGGCAACCGCCAGATCCGGGTCCATCGGCAGGCTGCCGAGGCGGTCCGCCGCTTTGCGTTCATCGACAATCTCGATGCCCAGCATCAGGCCGCGGCCCCGCACATTGCCAATCGCCGGATAGCGTTGCTGCAACAGGCCGAGCTGTTCCTTGAGCCAGTCGCCACGTTTTGCGGCTTGGCCGGCAAGGTTCTGTCGTTGCAGCACTTCAAGGGTCGCCAGGCCGGTGGCCATGGCCATCTGATTGCCGCGAAAGGTGCCGGCATGGTTACCCGGAGACCAGGCGTCGAACTCGCGCTTGAAACCCAGCACGGCCAACGGCAGACCGCCGCCGACCGCCTTGGACATGACGATGACGTCAGGTTCGATCCCCGCATGTTCGAAGGCAAACATCTTGCCGGTACGGCCAAAGCCGGCCTGCACTTCATCCAGAATCAGCAGAATGCCGTGCTTGCGCGTGACTTCGCGAATCTGGCGCAGCCATGCTGCAGGTGCCGGATTGACACCGCCCTCGCCCTGCACCGCTTCCAGAATTACCGCCGCCGGCAGCGACACACCGCTTTCCACGTCCTCGATGAACTGGGTGAAGTAGTAACTCAGCGCTTCGGTCCCGGCCTCGCCGCCAATGCCCAGCGGGCAACGGTATTCATGGGGATACGGCAGGAACTGCACTCCGGGCATCAGATTAGCGACGGCGTTTTTTGGCGCAGTGTTGCCGGTCAGCGCCAGGGCTCCGTGGGTCATGCCGTGGTAGGCGCCGGAAAAGCTGATGATGTTATGGCGACCGGTGGCGGTCTTGGCCAGTTTGATCGCGGCTTCGACCGCGTCGGCCCCGGAAGGACCGCAAAATTGCAGGCAGTAATCGCGCCCCTGTCCTGGCAGCAGACTCAGCAGCGTTTCGCTGAAAGCGTCCTTGACCGCAGTGGTCAGATCAAGGGTGTGCATGGGCATGCCCGAGGTCAGAAAGCTGTCGAGACTGGCCATGATGGCTTCGTGATTGTGACCCAGTGCCAATGTTCCGGCTCCGGCCAGACAATCCAGGTACGTGGTGCCCTCGACATCCGTGACCCACACGCCATGTGCCTTGGCGATCGCCAATGGCAACTTGCGGGGGTAACTCCTTACATTCGATTCAAACTTGCTCTGCCTGTCCAGATAGTTGGCATTGGTTTTCTGCGACGTAGTAGAGTGCAATAAGCCATTATTCAACATCTGTAAGTCCTCGCTGGATTTCCGGATGCAAATTATTATCATTTACCTAAAAGTGCAACCCATTGTTGCGAAAAACAAGATGAAATTTAAATAAACTTTTTTGCGCGCCTGATAATGAATAAGGCACGCAGTTATACCGACAGGATTAATCGGTATAACTCAATGTGCCACTATTGAGCGTGGCCATTTGTTATTTTGGCGTTATGACAAAACAGCCTATCTAAATAACAAACTGCTGTGTCGCCGTGTTGAGGTTGATTATTTAATACTGCACACAGGTTATCCCTCGATGAGGACTGCCGGTCGTTCGCTATATACGTGACCCCCTTCCCTGGGCGTCACGTATCGACTCAGAAACCGATGGTGGCCGACAACAGATAGGTACGCGGTGTCGACAGAGTCAGCCCCGGCTCGCTGTCGTCCGACGCGCCGGCCGAACTCCAGTAGTACTTGTTCATCACGTTCTCGACATTGGCCCGCAGCGTGATGTCCTTCTGATCGACCTTAAAGGCATACCGCGCGCCTACGTCGAAACGCTCCGATGAATCGATGCTTTTGCTATTGGCCTGATCCAGATACTGCGAACCGGTGTAGATGCCCCGTCCGGTCAGGGTCAGGCCGTTGACGCCCGGGACGTCCCATTCGGCGCCCAGATTGACGTTGTACTTGGGGGTGGCCGGTGCGCGGTTGCCGTCGAATGTGCCGTTGACGGTATTGGTCAGTTCGCTGTCGATGTACATCACCCCGCCCAGCAGACGGAAACCCTTCATCGGCTCACCGAACATGGTCAGCTCGACACCGTCGTTACGGCGCTTGCCGTTCGGGCCGAATACACGCGAGGCGGTATTGGTCTCGTAGGCCGGTTGCTTGATACGGAATACGCTGGCGGTGAAGGCAAATGACCCCAGGTCATACTTGGCGCCGACCTCGACCTGACGACTGACGAACGGCGGGAAGATCTGGTCTTCGTTCACCGAGGTCGACGGAGCGATCTTGCCCTGGCTCAGGCCTTCCATGTAGTTGGCGTACACCGAAAAGTCGTCGGTCACCTTGTACAGAATGCCGCCTGACGGTGAGACCTTCTCCTCGTCGTAGGCGGTGTCGCCCTTCACGTCATCGGTCCAGTCATCAACCTTGACACGCTGCCAGCGGGCGCCGAGCGTCAGCAGCAGACGGTCCTCGAAAAATCCTAGCGTGTCAGTCAGCGCCACACCGCTGAAGCGGTTCTCGGTGTAAACCTTGGAGTCGGCGCGCGTCGGGTTCGAGGGTGTCGGCGTGTCGACCGGGTTGTAGAGGTTGCTCGGCGCTGCTGCGTAGCGCGCACCACCGTTTTCAAAGTCCATGTAGAAATAGCTGGCAGCCAGGTTGACCTCGTGGCTGACCGGCCCGGTGTTGAACCAGCTACGAGCGCCGGCAGTGGCGGTGCGCACATTTTCGTCACGGGTGAAATCGCGCGGCTGAACGCTGAAGTCACCTGCGTCGTTGGTGACCGATACCGCATGGCGCAGGAAGTCATGGTTACTTTTGCGCACGCCGACACCGCCATACAGCATGACCGAGTCGCTGAGGTCATATTCGGCATTCACTGCGCCGAAGGTATCCTTGGTACGCGCCTTGCTCCAGGACTGCGCATAGTTGTCGCGCACATCGTTGGCGTTGGGCACCTTAGCGTTGGCACCGACCTGCACGCGCTCCTGCGGAGCATCAGTGTCGCGTTCGGTGTGCCCGATGTCCGTCGACAGACGCAGGCGATCGCCGCGGAAATCCAGGCCCAAAACGGCCATGTCACGATCGACGCTCTGGTGATCCCATTCTGTGTCGCCGGACTGCTTCACGCCGTTGAAACGGATCCCGAACTTGTCGTCTTCGCCAAACCGACGGGCTACATCGACTGCAGCACCCACCTGCCCCTTGGAGGCATAGCTGGTGGTGAGCTCGGTGATCGGTTTATCCGTCGCGCGTTTGGGGACCACGTTGATGCCCCCGCCGACACTGCCTCGCGGCGAAATGCCGTTGATCAACTGGCTCGGCCCCTTGAGGATGTCCACCCGTTCGGCCATTTCCATGTCGATCGTGTAAGTGGGCAGGATGCCGTACAGGCCGTTGTAGGAAACGTCGCTGTTGAACAGGCTGAAGCCGCGAATGGTGAACTGCTCGTAGCGCCCGCCTGCGGGGTTGGTGGCGCGCACCGACGGGTCACTGGCGATCAGATCGCCAAGGGTTCGGGCCTGCTGGTTTTTCACCGCGTCCTTGGTGTAGGTGGTCATGCTGAATGGCGTTTCCATGAAGTCCCGCGAACCCAACATGCCTTGCGAGCCTTTGCGTGCCACCTGACCGCCCGCGTAATCCTGACCGTCCGTGACACCGCTGTCGCCAACGATCGACGTGGGGGCGAGTTGCAAACCTGCACTGGCGCTTTGAGGTGCCGGGATCAGCGTGTAAGCCTGCTCCCCGACGGGCATCAGTTGCAGGCCGGAACCTTGCAGCAGACGCGCAAACCCTTCCTCGACCGCGAACTCGCCGGACAACCCCGAACTGTTCCGGCCATTCACCAGTGCAGGGTCTACCGACAGATTGACCCCGGCCTGCCCGGCAAAACGGGTAAGCGCGGCGCTCAGACTGCCGGCCGGCACTTCATAGGCCCGTCTGCCCGATGTGTCGGCCCAACTGGTCGAGATGAACAACGGACTGGAACTCAACGTCAGCAACAGGCTGAAATGCAAAAGCGGACGCAAACGGTAGGAAGACACTGCGGACATAGAGGGAAGCTCTCGTATTTTTTGTGCACTTATCTGGAATGACCAGCGAGACCAAAAAAAGGGACAGCGCTACGCACTATTTTTTGTCGAAATATTTTTTCGAGGCACCAGGGTCACCCAGTAACGGGTGCGCATCTGCACGTCCACCGGCAGACTGGCCGCCAGCAAGGACAGCACGCGGTCGGTATTGTCGAGCCTGAAACTGCCGGTCACCCGAAGGTTTTCCAGCGCCGGCTCCCAGCGCAGCAGGCCCGGACGGTAGCGACCCAGCTCGCGCAGGAAATCACCCAGCGACTGGTTCTGCGCGGTCAGTACATCGTCGCGCCAGCCAGGCAGCAAGGCGTCGAAGGCGCTGACAGGACCGACTCCACTCTGCTTCAAACTGACCTGCTGCTGCGCATTCAAGGCCACTACAGGCCCGCGCAGGGGATAAAGCTGCACCGTGCCGCTGACGACCGAAACCCGGCAGTCGCTGTCATTGAGACGCACACAGACTTCGCTCCGACCAACCACGATGCGCCCGTAAGGACCGTGGATGGTCAGCGGCGCGCTGCCAGGCACCTTCAGGGCTATTTCGCCCCGTACAAGGGTGATTCGCCGGGCGCCCATATCGACGTTTACGGCGCTGTCGGTATTCAATTGCAACGTGCTGCCATCGGCCAGCGACAGACGCTTGTGCTCGCCGACGGCGGTTTGCAGGTCGGCACGCCAGACCTCCAGCGGCAACTGACGCCCCAGCAGCCAGACCGCGGGAACCAGTGCCACGGCGCCCAGCGCCCTTTTTAGCGTCGCGCGCCTGGCCTTGTCAGGGCGATCCAGCGTCGCCATGGCCAGGTTGGCAGGCAGACCGAAAAAACGTTGACGCAACTGCTGGGCCTTTTGCCAGGCGCGCTCATGACTGGCGGAGCTGTCGCGCCAGTGTTGCAGCATGGCGTGATCTTCCTCGCTGGCACCGCCGGACTCGAGAAGCGCCAGCCACTGCGCCGCTTTGCGTACTACCTCGCGTTCTTCGTTCGAAGGTGCCGGGCGAATCACCAGTCCACCAACAGACAGTGCTCGTAGGCTTGTGCCATATAGCGTTTGACGGTGCGTTCGGAAACACTCAGGCGTTCAGCGATTTCCCGATAGCCCAGCCCCTCGAGCTGACTCCAGAGAAACGCCCGGCGCACCACTGCCGACAGGCCATCGAGCAGCTCGTCCAGCGCCTGCAGGGTTTCCAGCAGCAACCAGCGCTGCTCCGGCGACGGCACGCTTTCTTCAGGCAACTGCGCCAGCGCTTCCAGATAAGCCTGTTCAAGGCTGCGACGAGTGTAGAAATTACTGAGCAGGCGCTTGCCCACTGTCAGCAGATAGGCACGCGGCTCCTGCATATCGGCGATCTGCTGGGAGCTGGACAGCACGCGCAGAAACGTATCCTGACTCAGGTCCGCAGCATCCCAGGCATTGCCCATGCGTCTGCGCAGCCAGCTTTCCAGCCAGCCATGATGATCGCGGTACAGGGAATGCAAGGTCTGCTGTGATAGCGTCGCTGCGTCAGTCATGTCAAAAGCCTTGAGCGATGGGATGCGCCAAATGAGACTGATTCTAATTAGTGTTATATCCCGAGTCCACGCTCTTTTTTTTAAAAAGCCCATCGCCACTGCGTGAAATCGGGGCTGTCAGCCCGCAACACGTTGATCCGCGCAGCATCCGGGTGATTCACCCGGACGACAAATGAGCGCTGAAAAGGCGCCCTGCGTGTCCTGTTTGTATCCCTTGTGACGTAAAGTCGGATTGTGGCCGATTAGCAGACAGCCCTGACGCTTTATTCAGGTTTGCCACGGCTGGTGGCGTTGAGGATTTTTGCATGCGACTCGCTTTCTACCGAGGGCCAACGTTCACCCGACAGTTGCTTGAAGTCCTTGGGCCGCAATACGCACACGCCCTCTGGCCCATCGTCATCATGCAGCCCCTATAAAAAACACGCAGCCACAGGAGCAGCGTCATGAATCAACCCGCCACGGTTCCGCCAGATACGACGTTTCACGCGGCCAGGCTAACCGAGCTGCTCGAGGCGCAGCAGGCTGCATTCCGCGCTCAGGGCGCGCCTTCCTACGATCAACGAATCGCAGACCTCAACGCCGTTCTGCGCATGGTCAGCGATAATCAGGACAGGTTGCTCGAGGCGGTCAGCGCAGACTTCGGCAACCGCTCGTTCGACGAAACACGGCTCGGCGAATTGATGCCGGTGATCAATGGCATCAAGCACATCCGCTCGCACCTCAAGGCGTGGATGCGCCCCTCCCGGCGCAAGGCGGGTATTGTTTTCAGACCGGCCACGGCCCGGGTCGTGTATCAGCCGCTGGGCGTCGTCGGCATTCTGGCTCCGTGGAACTATCCGCTGACGCTGACGCTGGTGCCGTTGATAGAGGCGCTGGCTGCCGGCAATCGGGTGATGATCAAGCCTTCGGAGCTGACACCCCGGACTTGCGAGCTGCTCAGGCAGTTGCTGGGCGAAACCTTCCCTGCCGAGCAGGTAACAGTAGTCACTGGCGACGCCACGCTGGCGGGCCGGTTCAGTGAGCTGCCTTTTGACCATCTGCTGTTTACCGGCTCGACCCACGTGGGTCGCCAGGTCATGGCGGCGGCCGCGCGCAACCTGACACCGGTCACTCTGGAGCTGGGCGGCAAATCGCCGGTCGTGGTGTGCGACGACTTTTCGATCAGCAAAGCCGCGCGGATGATCGCTATCGGCAAACTGTTCAACGCCGGTCAGACCTGCGTAGCACCTGACTATGTCCTTGTCCCGCGCGAACACGTGGACAGCTTTGCCAGCGAGTGGCTGGCTGCAGCGGAAAAACTCTACCCGACCCTCGATGGCAATCCGGACTACACCTCGATTATTTCCCAGCGCCACTACGACCGGCTTATGGCGATGGCCAGTCAGGCCGTGGCAACGGGTGCCAAGGCATGGCAACACAATGCGCCTGCGACGGCGGGCGAACGCAAGATCGCACCGATGGCACTCACGCAGGTGTCCCTGAAAGCGGATGTCATGGGCGAAGAGATTTTCGGGCCGCTGCTGCCGATCCTCGCGTATGAGTCGCTGGATGAAGCCATCGCTTTTATCAACGCGCGTCCGGCACCGCTGGCCCTTTATTGCTTTTCCAACGATCAAACCTCTGTGGAGCGGGTGCTGAACCGCACGCAGTCCGGCGGCGTGACGATCAATGGCACCATGCTGCACGCGACGCAGGATGACCTGCCCTTTGGCGGTGTCGGCGACAGCGGCACCGGGGCCTATCACGGCTACGAAGGCTTCGTTCGTCTGTCCCACGCCCGCGGCGTTCTCAAGCTCGGACGTTTCAACATGTCCGACAAGGTCTCGGCACCTTACGGACGGCTTACGCGCCTGGTCACCCGGTTCATGATCGGAAAATAGACGCTTGCCAAACGCTATTTCCCCGCCATGTTGCAACTTTAGATGCACATGTGTGGGGATATTTTTATCTCTCTACTTCCCGTAACAACATCAGGCACCACGAGTTAACGCGGGTTCGCCCCACCATTTCTGCGACCTCCTTGCCCGCCGTCCGACCGATGACCATCACTCTTTCTGATAGTGAAGTATTTAGGTAACCTCAGGGCGATACGCTTTGCTGTACTTCACTGGAGATGCTCTAGCGGGCATCTAACGCTGTTTTCGTGGCGCAAACGCCAACAGCAGGTTGATGTGACCGCGCCATGCTTACAGCGTCTACACCATTGTCAGCAGTTTTAAACTCATGGATGACTACATGCCTAACACACTACTTCCGCAGATCGGCAGGGCCATAGCCAGCATCGGTAGCGGGAATTTTTCCAGCATGTTCCACAAGTTGATCGATACTCAGCTTGCGGTAGATGCCACGCACCTCTCCTCACTGCCACAGCCCTGGCAAACGCCACCCGCCTCTGCACCGACGGTCTTTAACGAGACGGTGACGTCATCACGGGGCACGCTGTTGCTCAGTGACTCGATTCATCTTTACCCTGATCAGGCCTCGGAAAGCTTTAGTTGTAAAATAACTGTATTTCGGGCGCTTCCCGCGCATGAATTTTCAGAAAAGGAACGCCGACAGCTGGGCGACATTTCCCCTCTGCTGTTTTCGATACTTGAAAAACATGTCAATGCCCTGCAATCGGCAATGCCCGGCATCGAGCATAAAAAGCCGGAAAGCATTGAAAAGCGCTTTCAGGAACGACTGCGTGAAACAGGGTTGACGTTGTCCGAACGCGAAACCCAAGTGTGCCTGGGGCTGCTCGCCGGCCATACCGCGCTTGAGCAGGCCGAGCGACTCGCACTCAAGGTCAATACCGTGGGCAGTTACCAGCGCCGCGCGGCGATCAAGCTGGGCATCAGCGGTCGCAATTCACTGATGCGCTGGATGTATGGCTCATCAGCGGGCGTTTTTTCAACCTGCTGACCGCCAGTTGATGCAAAGGACGGGGCGATACCGATCGCCCCTCCCGGATCCACCCTCACCGCCTCCGACGCAAGACCTCCTTGCGCCCGCAATCACGCTTTATCAATACCCACCAAGTCATTGCGTTTCCCCCACACCCACTGCCAATCCGTCGTACCACCAGGCTGCCAGGCTGTAGACGTCCGGCGCTTTCAGGACGCTGAAGTGGTTGCCCGGCCCTTGCCAGAGTGAAAGCTGCGGCAGCAAGTGCTGCCATTGGCTTGCGCAAGCGGCATGCTCAAGTTGATTGTCCAGCGCATCCAGTTGCGGGTCATTCACCAGGACCAGACTTGCCCTGCCGCTGTAGCCTCCCGGCTCAGGTCGATAGACCGTGCGCAAGGCGCTGGCAAACGTGCGGACAATCCCTTGCAGGGCCTGTGCCGCCAGGCGTGGCGGCAATAACCCGACGCGCACCATGGCCTGCTGAAGCAGGTGCATTTGCGTGACCGTATCGCTGTCGGCAAACGCCAGCGGGTCGAGCTCCAGGCTTCGTCCGCTGGACAACTGCAACGCCTCGACCAGGCGTTCCAGCACGGCGGTGGCGGTATAAGGTTTGCCGTCCAGGCCCTCGCCGCCAGGCGCCTCGCTGTCGATCAGGGTCAACGAGACAACCTCGCGGCCACGGGCCTGCAGTTTGACCGCCATGGCGTGCGCCGCCCAGCCGCCGAAAGAATGCCCGACCAGATGCAGCGGGCCTTTCGGATACAGCGCTTCGATGGCCTGCACATGGCTCTGCGCTGCCGCTTCCACCCGGCTGTGCGGAACACTGCGACCGTCCAGGCCGCGCGGTTGCAGGCCGTGGATCGGCCATTCCGGCCCCAGCGCCTCGGCCAGGCCAATGAAACTGGTGACGCTGTCACCGGCTCCGGGTACGCAAAACACGGGGGCATGCCCGTCACGCCCACTCTGGATGGCCAGCAGCGACTGATGAGCCGGCGTTGGCGGTGGCGTGGCAGGCGCGCTGTGCAACGCCTGAACGATGCTCAGACCAAGCACGGCCACGTGCGGTGCCTGCATCATCGTCATATGGTCCCCCGGGACATCGACGCACTGCAGTTGATTTCTGGAGAGAATCTCACCCCAGCCCAGAGTCGAACTGCTTGCGATCGGCGCCATTGGACGCTGTTCGGCGCGGAACAGGTGAATCGGCAGACTGAGCGGTTCCAGCTGGTAATGCGCCAGGGCCTGACCATGCGCCACTTCCCGGTCCAGGTAATGGTGCAATTGCTGATCGCTCGCCAGCGCCAGTTCCTCGTACAACAGGCCTTCGTCACGGCACAGTTGCAACAGCGTCGCGAAGTCCGGCAGCGGCGCTTGTTCGCTGAATGAGTTCAGACGTGCCAACTTCGCAGCGCCCTCACCTGCCTGGGCCTGCCAGTGCGCAGTGCAATGCGAGAGCAGTTGCCGCTCAAGCAAGTCAGGTCCTTGCCAGCGCGCCTTGCCCTGATCGGTCAGGCGTGGCACATAGCTGTCGATCAGGCCGAGGAATGTCACGGCCTCGTCCATGCCCAGCAGTTGAGTAGCCACTTCGTAGGCCAGAACCCCGCCAAACGACCAGCCGGCCAGTCGATACGGGCCGCGCGGCTGGACCTGACGAATGCGTTCCACCATCCGCGCAGCCAGGCACTCCATGGTGCGTAATTGCTGCTGCCCAAGGCCAATGCCCGGCAAGCCGTAAATCGGAAAGTCGCCCTGCAGATGTTGCCCAAGCACCGGAAAATAAGCATCCAGCCCGGTGAAGTCGTGAAGCAGAAACAACGGTGATTCGCTGCCACCGGCGCGCACTGTGATCACCTCGCGAGCCGCATCCGGCGACCCTGGACGCTGATCGAGCAATCCGGCCAGCGCTGCAACGCTAGGGTGCTGGAACAGCTCGGCCAGCGTCAGCGACACGCCTGCCTTTTGCAGCAGGCTGACCAGACGGATGGCCGACAGCGAATGGCCGCCCAGTTCGAAGAAGCTGTCGTGCCTGCCGATTTTCCCGACTTCAAGAACCTCGGCCCACAAGTCCGCCAGGCGCTCTTCCAGAGCCGTTGAAGGCGCCTGGTAAGCGAGGTTTGCCAGTGCGGTCAGGTCTGGCGCAGGCAGCGCCTTGCGGTCGACCTTGCCGTTCTGGGTCAATGGCAGCGCATCAAGGCCTACAAACACCGCAGGCACCATGTACTCCGGGAGGTGCCCCAACAGATGCGCACGCAAGGCGGCACTGTCGAGCGACGCATCGCGACGGGTGAAGTAGCCCACCAGACGCAACGTGCCATCGTCCAGACGCTGGGTGGTCACGACCGCTTCGCCGACGCCCGGGCATTGCGCCAGGTGCTGTTCGATCTCGCCCGGCTCGATACGCACGCCACGGATCTTCACCTGATCATCGTTGCGGCCCAGGTATTCAAGCGTCCCGTCGGACAGCCAGCGCACCAGATCGCCGGAGCGATACATCCGTGCACCGGGCCTGTCGCTGAACGGATCGTCGAGGAAGCGTTCTGCGGTCAGGTCCGCACGGTTCAGATAGCCACGAGCCACGCCAGCGCCGCCGATGTACAACTCGCCGGGCACCCCGAGTGGCACGGGCTGGCCACGCCAATCCAGTACGTACAGTCGGGCATGGGTAACCGGCTTGCCGATGTGCAACACCTTGCCTGGCTGCATCCGGCCAGAGCTGGCCACCACCGTGGTCTCTGTCGGGCCGTAGTTGTTGACCACGGCAAAACCGGGATCACGGTTGAAATGACGCAAGCGATCACCGCCAATCAACAGGGTCTGCAGCGTCGGGTGGTGTAATTCACGGCTGAAGGCATATTCGGCCACCGGGGTCGGCAGAAACGCCACCTGCAGCGGCTGGGCCAGCCACCAGTCGAGCAGCACATCGAGCTGTTCGTTGCCAATCTCCGCAGGCGGCAGGTGCAGCACCGCACCGGCACACAGCGCAGGCCAGACTTCCCAGGCCATGGCGTCGAAACCGAACCCGGCAACGCTGGCGGTATGACTGCCGGCACGCAGGTTGAAGGCTTCACAGTGCCAATCCACCAGATTGTTCAGCGTGCGGTGCTCGACCATTACGCCCTTGGGCAGCCCGGTGGACCCCGAGGTGTAAATCACATAAGCCAGATGCTGCGTGGTCATTTCCGGCACGGACGGGTTGTCGGTGCGCTGTGACCAGTCCGGGCGATCAAGCGCGATCACCGGCACCTGCAGTTCGGGCAGACGTGTCAGCAGGTCGAATTGAGCCAACACCACCATGGGTGTGCTGTTCTCCAGCAGGTAGCTGATGCGTTCATCCGGATGGCCCGGATCGACCGGTACGTAGCACGCCCCGGCTTTGAGCACTGCCAGCAGACCTGTCAGGGTCTCCAGACCGCGCCGCGCGACCACCGCCACACGGTCGTCAGGACGCACGCCCAGCCCGATCAGGTGATGGGCCAATGCGTTGGCACGGGCATTCAACTCGGCGTAGCTCAAGTGCTGGTCGCCCGCCTTAGCAGCCAGTGCGTTCGGCTGGTCAAGCGCCTGCTGTTCGATACGTAGATGAACCGGCAGCGGGCACTCCGCCGTAAGGCGATCGGTATTGAAGCCATCGAGCAGTTCGGTTCGCTCGGTGCCGGGCAGAATATTCAGTGCCTGAATCGGTTCCGAAGGTGCCTGTTCAAGGGCGTCGACCAGCCCCTCCACGGCGCAGGCAAGATACGCACAAACACGTCGGGCATCGATGCCTGTCGAGGTCAATGCAGTCAGGTCGAACGCCTCGCCCAGATCATCGACGCTGAGCGTCAACGGGTAGCTGCTGCGCTCGCCCGACTGCAACAGCTCGATACCCTGCCAGGCCTTGCCGGCAGCCTCGTTTGCCTCACCGGGCACCGCGCTATGGCGGTAGTTCAACAGCGCACTGAACAACGGTGCGCCTGCAGGCAAGGCGCTGCAACGCTGCGCGATTGCCAGAGAAGCCTGTTCGTGGGCAAGCAATCCGGTCAGGCGGCGGTGGGTCTGGGACAGAGCATCGCGTGCACTCTGATCGGCCAGGTCGATGCGCAACGGCAAGGTGTTGATGAACACCCCGAGCGTGCGGTCGGCGCCCTCGCTGCCGTTCAAGCGCCCCAGCAGTACGGTGCCGAACACCACGCTGTCACGCCCGGACAATCGGCCCAGTACCTGAGCCCAGGCCAGGTGCATCAGGCTGGCAGGACTGACACCCAGCTGCCGCACCTGATGACGCAACCGCCTGCTCAGGTCCGCATCCAGACGCAGTCGGGCCTCGCCTGCAACCTCCGGCCCTGGCAACCAGGTCTGGGCATACGCCAGGGTCGGCTCATCCAGATCGCCCAATTGCTCGCGGAAGAACGTTTCATGCGCATCGTCACCCGCCCCCAGCAAGGTCTGCGCGATGTAGTTGCGGTAAGGCACTGGCGCAGGCAGTTGCGCTGCCTGATCGAGCAGCACCGCCTGCAATTCCTGGCTCAGCAGGTCCAGGGCAACGTGGTCCATGATCAAGTGATGGAACAGCAGGAGCGCGACGATACGCCCGTTGTCCGGGTCATCGGCGTGAATCAGCCTCAGCAGCGGTGCTCGTACAAGTTCCAGCGGCTCGGGATTATCCAGCGCCGCCAGCGGTACCTCGATCACCGGCAGATCGGCATGTCGCCAGACCACTTGCACCGGCGTTTCCAGGCCTTCCCAGCACAGTGAAGTCCGCAACACGTCGTTGCGGGCGATGACCTGTTGCAGCGCCTGGCTGAAGGCCTCCAGTCGCGAGCGGTCGGCAAAGGCGAAGCGTGCTTGCAAGCGATAGGGATCATCCTCGGCGGCGGACAGGTAGTGATAGAAAATACCCGCCTGCAAAGGCCCCAGCGGGTAGATGTCCTGAATATTGCTCGCACCGCCGGTCACGCTGGCGACAACGCGATCGATACCTGCCTGATCCAGTTTCACCAACGGCAACAGGTCCGGGGTGATTGACGTGCAATCCGCACCGATCAGGTTGGCCGGAATCTTCACCTGAGCGCCGCTGCCAACGGCGCGTGCCAAGGCGGCCAGGGTCGGCTGGGCAAACAACACGCGGATATCGGCATCCATGCCACGGCGACGCATGCGTGCGATCAGAGTAACGGCGAGCAGCGAATGGCCGCCGAGTTCGAAGAAGTGATCGTTGCGCCCTACTTGCTCGACTTGCAGCAAATCGCTCCAGATATCGGCCAGGGCCATTTCCAGCTCGCCTTGCGGCGGCTCGTATTCACGCCCTGGCATGGCGTCGCGATCCGGCACCGGCAAGGCACGTCGATCGACCTTGCCGTTGGCGGTCAATGGCCAGGCATCGAGGCGCACGAACGCACTCGGCACCATGTAGCCCGGCAGACGGTCCAGCAGGTCGGCACGTAGCCTGGCGATATCAAGGGCCGAGCGCGGGCCTTGCTCAATGAAGTACGCCACCAGACGTGACTGTCCAGGTTCGTCCTCGCGCGCCACCACCAGCGACTCCTCGATACCTGGCAACGAGGTCAGTTGCGCCTCGATTTCGCCCAGTTCGATGCGCATACCGCGGACTTTCACCTGATCGTCGTTACGTCCCAGGTAGTCCAGCGTGCCGTCGGCATTCCAGCGCGCCAGATCGCCGGTGCGGTACATGCGCGCCTGCGGGTTATCGCAAAACGGGTCACTGAGGAAGCGTTCGGCAGTGAGTTGCGGCTGATTCAGATAACCCCGCGCCACGCCTTCACCACCGATGTACAGCTCGCCGGCAACACCGGTCGGCACCAGTTGCTGCTGATCATCCAGCAGGTACACGCGGGTGTTGGCGATCGGCTTGCCGATGTCGAGGCTGCCATCAGGCAACAGACGACCGGAGGTCGCGACCACCGTGGTTTCGGTCGGGCCATAGTTGTTGATCACGGCAAAACCCGGCTCACGGTGGAACTGCCGCAGGCGATCGCCGCCGATCAGCAGCGTGTGCAGCGTCGGGTGGTAGAGCTCGCGGCTGAACGCATATTCGGCCACCGGTGTCGGCAAAAACGCCACCTGCAGCGGCTGCGCGAGCCACCAGTCGAGCAGCAGGTCGAGCTGTTCGTTGCTGATCTCCGCTGGCGGGATGTGCAGCGTTGCCCCTGCACAGAGCGCCGGCCAGATTTCCCAGGCCATCGCGTCAAAACCGAAGCCGGCCACAGTGGCCGTGTGGCTGCCGGCGTGCAAAGCGAACGCCTGGCAATGCCAGTGGACGAGATTGGCCAGCGTGCGGTGTTCGACCATCACGCCTTTCGGTTGTCCGGTCGAGCCGGAGGTGTAAATCACATACGCCAGATCGCCGGGCGTCTGGCCCGATACCAGCGGATTTGCCGGTTTTTCAGGCCATTGAGATCGATCAAGCGCGAGCAACGGCACCTTCAGTGCAGGCAGGCGCGCCATGAAAGCCTGTTCAGCGAGCACCACTACTGGCGCGCTGTCGGCCAGCAGATAGTTTATGCGCTCATCGGGGTGCGCCGGATCCACCGGCACATAGCAGGCACCGGACTTGAGCACGGCCAGCAGGCTCACCAGCGTGTCCAGCCCACGGCGCGCGACGACCGCGACGCGATCATCCGGGCGCACGCCCAGGCTGATCAGATGATGGGCAAGGCTGTTGGCCTGACGGTTCATCTGTGCGTAGCTCAGTGACTGCTCGCCGACCCTGGCGGCAAAGGCTTCGGGCATGCCTTCGGCGCGTGCTTCTATCAGGGCATGAATGGTCTGACCTTGCGGCAGACTCACCGCGCTGGCGTT
Source organism: Pseudomonas sp. P129 (assembly GCF_020312195.1). NCBI lineage: Bacteria > Pseudomonadati > Pseudomonadota > Gammaproteobacteria > Pseudomonadales > Pseudomonadaceae > Pseudomonas > Pseudomonas sp. P129. Next base: position 383,772 of record NZ_JAGPYS010000002.1, read on the forward strand.
GAGGCTTTCGAGCAGATACTCGCGCTCCTGCAGGCCCACCAGCGGTATATCAGCGAGCACCACCTGCTGGTTATTCACCAGCGTGCGCAGCAACTGTTCGAAATAGCCGCAATAGCGCTGCACCGTTGTCTCGTCGAACAGCGCAGTGGCGTAGTCCAGCGTACCGAACAAGGCATCACCCTGTTCGCCGAGGTTAAGCGACAGATCGAACTTGGAGACCTGACTCTGCTGTTCGACCGTCGCCAGCGACAACCCGTCCATCTCCGGTAAGGTAGTTTCCCCGGCCAGCCAGTTGAGCGTTGTCTGGAACAGTGGGCCATGGGCCAGGCTGCGTGTCGGCCGGACGATTTCCACCACCTGCTCGAACGGCAGGTCCTGATGGTCCTGAGCCTCCAGGACCCGCGCCCTGACCTGTGCCAGCAGCGTATCACCGGTGGATGCCGATGCCGTGTCGATGCGTATGGCCAGCGTGTTGACGAACAGACCGATCAGCCCTTCCAGCTCGGCGCGACCACGGCCCGCGATCGGGCTGCCGACGACCACCTCGGCCTGACCTGAAAGCCGCGCCAGCAGTGCGCCCCACGCAGTCAGCAAGGTCATGTACAGCGTGACACCTTGCCGCTGAGCCAGCGCACGCAGGCCGGCAGTCAGTTGCCCATCCAGCCGTACGTTGAGGCTGGCACCGGCGAAATCCTGCTGCGCCGGACGCGGCCGGTCGGCTGGCAGGGTCAGCAGTGTCGGTGCGCCTTCCAGCGCCTGCCGCCAGTAGGCCGCCTGATGTTGCAGGCGCTCACCGCTCATCCAGCCCTGCTGCCAGACCGCATAGTCGGCGTATTGAATGCTCAGCGCTGGCAATGGATCGGCCTCGCCACGGCGCAGCGCCGGATACAACGCATGCAGTTCGCGGGTCAGCACGCCCATCGACCAGCCGTCGGAGACGATGTGGTGCACGGTCAGCAACAACACGTGCCGCTCGTCTTCCACCTGCAGCAGGCAGCCACGGATCAGCGGCCCACGCGTCAGATCAAACGCTGCGGTGGCCTCTGCTGCAACGCGTTCGGCCAGGGTTTGCGGGTTTTGACGCAGGTCTTCGATGTGCAGGAACGCCATGGCTGTCGGAGCTGTGAACACGACTTCAGCCCCCTCCTCGCGGGCAATGAAGCGGCTGCGCAGGGTTTCGTGGCGCTCGACGATCCGCCCAAGCGCGGCTGTCAGTGCAGGCACATCCAGCGATCCTTGCAGACTGAGGGCCAGCGGGATGTTGTAAGCCTGATTGCCGCCCTCCATTTGTGCCAGAAACCACAAACGCTGCTGGGCAAACGACAGCGGTAGCGACTGATCACGTGGCGCAGGCAGGATCATTGACAGTTCACTGCGTCCGGCACCAGCCAGCGCACTGGCCACGGCTGCCAGTTCGCCCAGCGCGAAGAGTTCGCCCAATGGCAACTCCATGCCCATCTGCTGACGCACCTGCGACACCATGCGCATGGCCAGCAGGGAATGCCCGCCCAGATCGAAAAAGTGATCGTGACGACTGACCCGCTCGAGCTGCAGCACTTCAGCCCAGATCTGCGCCAGAGCGATTTCAATCTCGCCCTGCGGTGGCTCGTAGGCCAGTCCCAACAGCGACGAGTGATCCGGTTTGGGCAGCGCACGGCTGTCCAGCTTGCCGTTGGCCGTCAACGGCAAAGCGGTCAGCTCGACAAAGGCCCCAGGCACCATGTATTCCGGCAGGTTAGCCTGCAAGTGAGCACGCATTTGCTCGGGTGCAGGTGCCTCGGCGTCCAGTCGACTGGTGAAATAGGCAACCAGACGCACCTGCCCCGGCTCATCCTCGCGCGCCAGAACCACAGCCTCCCTGATACCAGGCAATTGGTGCAGGCAATTGACGATCTCGCCCAGCTCAATACGGAAGCCGCGGATTTTCACTTGGTCATCGTTGCGTCCCAGACATTCCAGCTGACCGTCCTCCAGCCAGCGGCCCAGATCGCCGGTGCGGTACAGCAGCGCGCCGGGCTGATCGCTGAACGGGTCGGCAATAAACTTCTCTGCCGTCAGGTCCGGGCGATTCAGATAACCGAGCGCCACACCATCGCCGCCAATGTAAAGCTCGCCAATCGCCCCCAACGGTGTCAGGCGCTGATGAGCGTCGAGTACGTAGACCGTCGTGTTACCGATAGGTCTGCCGATCGGAACCGACTCGGCGTGATCGGCCAGCGCTCGGACTTCGCAGGCTGTCGCGAAGGTGGTCGTTTCCGTGGGGCCGTACGCGTTCAACAGGTGCAGGCCCGGAGCCTGGGCAAGCAGCGTGCGGAAGCTCGCCGGATCGGCGCGCTCACCGCCGGAAAGCAACAGCCGAAGACCGCTGAGTGCCTCGGGGATCAGTTGCACGTACTGATTGAACAGTGCGCTGGTCAAGAACAGCACGCTGACATTGCCGTGACGCAGGGCCGCGCTGAAACGCATCGGGTCGATCAGCGTGGTGTGCTCGATCACCAGCAACTGTCCACCGTTGAGCAAGGCACCCCAGACTTCCATGGTGCTGGCATCGAACGCCGGGTTGGAGGCAAAGGCGATGCTGTCCTGCTCGTTGAAGTCGGCATAACCGTTGTTCAACACCAGCCTGGCAATGCCGCGATGGGCCACACGTACGCCTTTCGGAGCCCCCGTCGAGCCGGAGGTATACATGACGTAAGCCGCGGTGTCGGACGCCTGAGGCAGACCCGGATCATGCGCAGGCTGGTCGTCAAGGTTCAACTGGTCCAGATCGATGCGTTGCACCGTCGAGCCCAGCGAGGTAGCGCTCTGTGTCAGCACACATTTCGCCTGGCAATCATCGAGCATGTAATGCTGGCGTTCGGCAGGCGCATTGACGTCCAGTGGCACGTAGGTCGCTGCGCATTTGCCGATCGCCAACTGGCTGATCAGCAGTTCCAGCGAGCGCGGCAGCAAAATCGCCACATGCTCGTTGGGCCGCACACCTTGTCCCAGAAGATAGTGAGCCAGGTGGTTGGCGCGTTCGTTCAACTCACCATAAGTGAGTGAGCGGCGGCCATGCACGGCCGCCACTGCATGCGGATGCAGCGCGGCGCGACGCTCGAACAGACGGTGCACGGGCTGCCCGCGTGGGTAGTCACGCCGGGTATCGTTGAACGAGACCAACAGACGCTCGCATTCTGCCTCCGGCAGCACCGATGATTCGATCAGAGCTGTTGCCGATTGCTGCTCCAGGGCCTGCACCAGATGGACAAGGGCTTGTTGCACGTAGGCGCAAATCCGTTGCGGATCAATACCCGGCGCAGCCTGGGCTGTCAGGCTGAAACCATCGCCGAAGTCATCGATACTCAAAGTCAGCGGGTAGTTACTGCGCTCCTCTGCGTGCACGACCTCAATCCCTTGCCATGCCGTGTTGTTCGCCTGGTCATCGACCTCAGGCACAGCGCTGTGGCGGTAATTGAGCAGCGTATTGAACAGTGGCGCGCCAGCCGGCAAGGCACTGCAGCGCTGGGTCAGAGCCAACTGAGCGTGCTCGTGGGCGAGCATCCCGACCAGACGACCATGAAGGTCGAGCACCGCACTGCGCGCGCAATGCCCGCCCAGATCCATGCGCAATGGCAAGGTATTGATGAACACCCCCAAGGCGCGCTCGCCCCCTTCACCGCCGCGCAGGCGTCCAAGCAGCACGGTGCCGAATACCACGCTGTCACGCCCGGACAACTGGCCCAGTACCTTCGCCCAGGCCAGGTGCATCAAGGTGGCGGCACTGACACTCGACTGCCTTGCCTGATCGCGGATCTGCCGGCACAGGTCGCTGTCCAGCGTGAGCCGTGCATCGCCAGGAATCTGCTCTGCGGATGCCATGGCCAGGCCGTAAGGCAAGGTCGGTTCATCGATATCGCCCAACTGCTCGCGGAAGAACGCTTCATGGGCGTCCTCGCCAGGCCCTTGCACAACGTGGGCGATGTAGTTTCGGTAAGGCACGGGCGCTGCAAGCTGAGCTTCGTTGTCCAGCAGGATGGCCTGCAACTCATGGCTCAATACATCAAGGGCGATGTGGTCCATGATCACATGATGGTAGCGCAGCACCGCTGCGATCTTTTGGTTGGCCGGATCATGGGCATAGACCAGCTGCAGCAGCGGCGCCTGCGTCAGGTCCATGCGCGGCGCATTGAACAGGTCTTGCAAGGCTGTTTCTTCAACCCGCAGAGGCGCTTGACGCCAGACCACTTGTACCGGTGCTTGCAAACCTTCCCAGAACAACCCGGTGCGCAGAATATCGTTGCGCTCGATCACCCGCTGCAAGGCATGGCAAAAAGCCTCGAGACGCGAGGAATTGGCAAACGCGAACTGCGGCTGCAACAGATAAGGATCGCGGTCCCCGGCGGTCAGGTGGTGATAAAGAATACCGGTCTGCAACGGGCCCAGCGGGTAGATATCCTGCACATTCGCGGCACCGCCCGGCACCCGCGCCACGATACGCTCAATGGCGGGCTGATCCAGCGCCACCAGGGGCAGCAGTTCAGGGGTGATGCGCTGGCAGTGCGCATCGATCAGGTTGGCCGGCACATTGATTTCAGTGTCGTGACCGACGGCCTCGGCCAACGCCGCCAGCGTTGGCTGGACAAACAGAACGCGAATGTCCGCACGCATGTCCAGACGACGCATACGCGCAATCAGGGTCACGGCCAGCAACGAGTGGCCGCCCAGTTCAAAGAAATTATCCTGACGACCGACCTGCTCCACACGCAACAGCTCGGCCCACAAGCTTGCCAGAGCGATTTCGATCGGTCCTTGCGGCGCTTCATAGGCCCGGCTGGCGATGCTGTCGCGGTCCGGTGCCGGCAGGCTTTTGCGGTCCAGTTTGCCGTTCGCCGTCACCGGCAGGCTGGCCAGCCGTACATAGGCGGCAGGCACCATGTATTCGGGCAGCAGGCCCGACAGCCAGGCACGCAACTGTTCGATATCCAGCCCGGCTTTATCTTCAGCCGAGGTGTAATAGCCAACCAGTCGTTTGTCTCCCGGCACATCCTCGCGTGCCACTACCACAGCGTCGAGAACATCTGGATGATCGTTCAGGCGCGCTGCGATCTCACCCAGTTCGATACGGAAACCGCGAATCTTGACCTGTTCGTCATTACGGCCCATGTATTCCAGACTGCCATCGGCCAGCCAGCGGCCCAGGTCACCGGTACGGTACATCCGCGCATTCGCTGCGTGGCTGAACGGGTTGTCGAGAAAGCGTTCAGCCGTCAGAGCTTCACGGTGCAGGTAGCCCCGCGCCACACCGGCACCGCCGACATACAGCTCGCCAACCACGCCCATCGGCACCGGCTCGCCGCGTGTATCGAGAACATACAGCTGCAAATCGGGAATGCGCCTGCCAATCGGGCTGGCGCCGAGGCGCTGGGCGTCTCCGGGCTGCAACGGGTAATAGGTCACATGCACCGTGGTTTCGGTGATGCCGTACATGTTCACCAGTTGTGTGCCGGCATTCACCTGGCGGGCATACCACGGCTTGAGTATCACGGTGTCCAGCGCTTCACCGCCGAAGATCACCTTGCGCAACGAATGCGCCTGGCCGTTCTCGCCCTGTGCAGCAATCAGCTGACGGAACGCACTCGGCGTCTGGTTGAGCACCGTCACCCCGGTGCTGCACAGCAGTGTGTAGAAATCTTCGGGCGAGCGGCTGACCAGTTGCGGCACGATCACCAAATGCCCGCCGTGCAGCAATGCACCCCAGATTTCCCAGACCGAGAAATCGAAGGCGAACGAATGGAACAGCGCCCAGACATCCTGCTGGTTGAAACCGAACCATTCTTCGGTGGCCGAGAATAGCCGCGCAACGTTGCGATGTTCGATCATCACGCCTTTGGGCTTGCCGGTAGACCCGGAGGTGTAGATCACATAAGCCAGGTTGCCGGGCGTTACCGGCACCTGCGGATTACAGACGGATTCGTCCTGCAAGTCGTCGTCGAGACAGATAACCGGCACTTGCGAGACTGGCAAGGTGCCCTGCACTGACCGCTGACTCAACAACGCTACCGGTGCGCTGTCGTCGAGGGTATAAGCCAGACGTTCAACAGGATAAGCCGGGTCCAGCGGCACGTAGGCGGCACCGGCCTTGAGAATCCCCAGCAGGCCGGCGATCATCTGCAGGCCGCGATGGGTGCAGATGGCGACCCGGTCGTCCGCACCGATGCCCATGTCAATCAGGCGATGCGCGATCCTGTTGGCCTGGGCGTTGAGTGTCGCGTAGCTCCACGACTCCTCTTCATAGCTGACGGCAATCGCATCCGGCGTGCGCTGCGCTTGCGCTTCGAACTGGCTGTGCAGCGTCTGTTCTTGCGGATAAACCGCATCAGGTGCATTGAACCCGTCGGTCAACTGCCGACGCTCGGCCTCCGACAACAGCGGAATGTGGCTCACCACCGTCTGGCTGTCAGCCACCATGGCCCGCAGTATCGCCTCCAGATAATTCAGGTGGCGCTCGATGGTGCCGTGGTCAAACAGCGCTGTGGCATATTCCACGATGCAGCGGAAATGATCAGGACCATCGCTGACGCTCAACGCCAGGTCGAATTTTGCGAATGCGGCCTGTTCATCCAGCGGTTCGAGCTGCATATCGCCCAGTTGCAATTCCAGCCCCTGGCTGCCGTCCCAGGTCAGTGATGCCTGGAATAGCGGGCTGTGCGCGAGGCTGCGCGGCGGCCGCAGACGCTCCACGACCTGTTCGAAAGGCAGGTCCTGATGATCCTGCGCTTCCACCACGCGGGCCTTGATGCGCTCCAGCAGCGTCACCACATCCGGCTCGCCCGACGTATCGACACGCACGGCCAGGGTATTGACGAACAGCCCGATCAAGCCTTCGATTTCGGCACGACGGCGGTTGGCAACCGGCATGCCGACGACCACCTCCTCCTGTCCGGACAGCCGCGCCAGCAATACGGCCCATGCGCCCATGAACAGCATGAACGGTGTCACCGACTGCGCCTGACAGAAGGCTCTGAGGTCGGTGCTCAGACGCGGATCGAGATCCAGCGCGACGCTGGCCCCGGTGTAATCCTGATGCGCAGGACGTGGACGGTCGGTGGGCAGGGTCAGCAATACCGGCGCTCCCGTCAGCGTCTGCTGCCAGTAATCGGCCTGATGACTCAATCGCTCGTCGTCCAGCCAGTTGCGTTGCCATACGGCGTAATCGCCATATTGCAGCGCCAGTGCGGGCAGCGGGTCCTCTTGCCCTTGACTGAATGCCTGGTAGAGCGCGGTCAGTTCGCGGGTCAGCACGCCCAGCGACCAACCGTCGGCAACGATGTGATGCACGGTCAGCAACAAGACGTGACGGTCTTCAGCCAGACACAGCAAACGGCCTCGGATCGGCAGGTCGTGCTGCAAGTCGAAGGGCTGCGCGGCCTCTTCCCTGATCACGGCCTGCAGCGCTTGTGGGTCCTGATCACGTAAGTCCTGCCAGCAGATGCGCGGCACTTCAGTCACAGGCGCGGCCTCTACCCAGGCATTGTCGTCCTCCTGACTGAAGCGGCTGCGCAGGCTGTCGTGGCGGGCCACAATGCGCTCCAGCGCACGCGTCATGGCACGGCTGTCCAGTGGACCGCTCAATTTCAGGCCCAGCGAGATGTTGTAGGCGCTGTTGGCGTCTTCCATTTGCGCCATGAACCAGATGCGCTGCTGAGCGGAAGACAAGGGTAGCGGGCCGTTGCGTGGCTGCACGTCGATGGCCGGCAACTGACTGCGTGCGGCAGCGCTCAGGCAGTGTGCGACCGCGATCAGCGAACTGTCGGCAAACAGGTCGCCAAGGGCCAGTTCCAGTGCCAGGCGCTGACGCACCTGAGAAACCATGCGCATGGCCAGCAACGAATGACCGCCCAGCTCGAAGAAACGATCATGACGCCCTACGCGCTCGACCTGCAGCAACTCGCTCCAGATCAGGGCCAGTGCGCTCTCCAGATCGCCTTGCGGGGCCTGATATTCGCCGGTCGACAACGCGGTGCGATCGGGTACCGGCAAGGCACGGCGGTCGACCTTGCCGTTGGCCGTCAGCGGCCAGCTTTCCAGGCGTACCAATGCGCCGGGCACCATATAACCCGGCAGACGGGCCAGCAGCGCGGTACGCAATTGCTCCACGGTGCTGGAAGCAGCGCCTGCGCGTTCAGTGAAGTAACCCACCAGCCGCGGTTGCCCCGGTTCGTCCTCGCGAGCAAGCACCAGTGCTTCCTCGATACCCGGCAATTGGCTGAACTGGTTTTCGATCTCACCCAGCTCGATACGCACCCCGCGAATTTTCACCTGATCGTCGTTACGACCCAGGTATTCCAGCGTGCCATCGGCATTCCAGCGCGCCAGATCGCCGGTGCGGTACATGCGCGCCTGTGGTTGCCCGGCGAACGAGTCATGCACAAAGCGTTCTGCAGTCAGTTGCGGCTGATTCAGGTAACCGCGGGCCACACTGTCGCCACCGATATACAGCTCACCCGGCACCCCGAGCGGAACCAGCTGTTGGCGCTCATCAAGCAGATAAATCGACGTGTTGGCGACCGGCTTGCCGATATCCAGGCTGCCGTCGGGTAATAAACGACCGGAGGTGGCGACCACTGTGGCTTCGGTGGGACCATAATTGTTGATCACCGCAAAGCCTGGATCGCGATGGAACTGGCGCAGCCGGTCACCGCCGATCAGCAGCGTGCGCAGGGTTGGATGACGCAGATTGCGACTAAAGGCGTATTCGGCCACCGGTGTGGGCAGAAAAGCGACCTGCAATGGCTGGGCGATCCACCAGTCAAGCAGCGCATCGAGCTGTTCATTGCCGATCTCGGCCGGTGGCAGGTGCAGCGTCGCCCCGGCGCACAAGGCTGGCCAGATTTCCCAGGCCATGGCGTCGAACCCGAAGCCCGCCACGCTGGCGGTATGACTGCCCGCACGCAGATCGAAGGCCTCACGGTGCCAGTCGATCAGATTGTTCAGCGTGCGATGTTCGACCATTACGCCCTTGGGCTGGCCGGTCGAACCCGAGGTGTAGATCACGTAGGCGAGATGGGTCGAATCGAGCGCGTCGATGTGAGGGTTGTCTTGCTGCTCTGGCCAGCTTGCCAGGTCCAGTTCGATCAGCGGTGTGTTCAATCCCGCCAAGCCCAACCCTTGCAGGCGTTCGACAAAGGCCGGTTGAGCCAACACCGCAACCGGCGCGCTGTCGCCGAGCAGATAGGCAATGCGCTCGTCCGGGTGCGCCGGATCGACCGGCACATAGCCCGCACCGGCCTTGAGCACCGCCAGCAAGCCGACCAGCGTCTCCAGGCTGCGTCGTGCCACCACCGCCACGCGGTCATCGGGTTGTACGTCAAGACCGATCAAATGATGAGCGAGCGCATTGGCGCGCGCGTTCAGCTCGCGGTAGCTCAGGTGTTGTGCACCTACCTGTGCGGCAACAGCATCAGGCTGCTGCTCTGCCAGTTGCTCGATGCGCTGATGAATCGTCAGTCTGCGTTCGTAGTCGGCACGTCGGTCATTGAAGTCCAGCAGCAATCGCGCACGCTCGCTGGCGGGCACGATATCAAGCTGATCGACCGGCATCTGTGGCGTCTGCTCCAGCGCATCGACCACGCTTTCCATGGTCCATTGCATATAGGCGCAAATATTGTGCGGGTCGATGCCTGCGGTGGCCTGTGCCGTCAAGCCAAAGGCTTCGCCCAGATCATCGACGCTCAGCACCAGCGGATAATTGCTGCGCTCCTGAGCCTGCAGCACCTCAATGCCTTGCCATGTTTCACCGGACGCCTGCGCCGGCGCGCTGTGGCGGTAGTTGAGCAATGCGTTGAACAACGGCGTCGGCGCTTTTACCCCACTGCAGCGCTGCGCCAGTGCCAGCGGTGCGTGTTCGTGGCGCATCAGCGCGGTCAGGCGCTGGTGGGTGGCGCGCACTGCGGCTTGCACGCCCTGCTCGTCCAGATCGAGGCGCAGCGGCAAGGTGTTGATGAAGATACCCAGCGCCCGCTCTGTGGCTTCGGCACCCAGCAGGCGCCCCATCAGCACGGTGCCGAACACAACCCGCGACTGTCCGGCGAGGCCCGCCAGCACCCGTGCCCAGCCCAGGTGGAACAGGCTGGCGACACTGATGCCCAGGGTTCGCGACTGAGCGCGCAGGCGCTGACACAATTGCTGATCGAGGGTGATGCTGTGTTCTTCGATTGCATCGCCCTCACCGCTCAAATCCTGCAGACCGTAGGCCAGCGTCGGTTCGTCGAGATCACCCAGCATCTCGCGGAAAAACGCTTCATGCTGAGCCTCGCTGACACCCAGCAGCGCTTGCCCGACATAGTTGCGAAACGGTACCGGCACGCCCAGCATTTCGGCTTGTCCCGACAGACAGGCCTGGACCTCATGGCGCACGACCTCAAGAGCGCTATGGTCCATGGCAATGTGGTGGAACAGCAGCGTAGCCTCGACCCGCTGGCCTGCTACGGGTGCATGGCAGACCAGGCGCATCAGCGGGGCCTGGCCCAGATCCATCGTCAGGTCTGCCGCGAGCGGCGAGCTGTCGACTTTCAGTTCAGCGTGGCGCCAGACCACCTGCACCGGGGTTTCCAGCCCCTTCCAGTGTACTGAGGTGCGCAGAATGTCATGCCGGGTGATGACGCTTTGCAGCGCCTCGGCGAACGCGTCCCGACGCGCCTGATCAGAAAAGGCGAATTGCACCTGCATGACATAGGGATCGCCTTGGGTGGCGCTGACGTGGTGATAAAGAATGCCTTGCTGCAGCGGCGCCAGCGGGTAGATGTCCTGGACATTCGCGGCACCTCCCGGTATCGCGTCCATCAACAGGTCGATAGCCGCCTGATCAAGCTTCACCAGCGTCAACATTTCAGGGGTGATTCGCTCGCAACCCTGCTCGATGCCGTTGTCTGGCAATGCCGGTGCACCACGCTTGCCGTTCTGATAATCGCCTTGTTCGATGAGCTCGATCAGCGCCGGCTTATGCTCACGCAGATGCTCCAGCAAGCCGTTATCGGTCAAGGCACGGCGATTGCCCTGCACCACCAGTTGACCGTCCTTGACCGTCAGGTGGATTTCGTGAGCTTTGAGTGTCGCCAAGAGTTCGTTGATGCTCACAGGGTAATCTCCATGTTCTCTGTGATGGCTGCGTAGCCCGCCAGCGTAGGTTGTTCGAAAAGCGCCCGGACGTCGGCCTCGATGCCTTCCTGGCGCAGGCGCGCAGTCAGGCTCACCGCCAGCAGCGAATGACCGCCCAGCTCGAAAAAGTTGTCGTGACGGCCTACCTGCCCGACCCCGAGCAGTTCGCTCCAGAGCCTGGCCAGCAAGACTTCGGTTTCGCCTTGCGGTGCTTCATAAGGGCGGGTCAGGAGCGCATCCTGCCCGGGCGCAGGCAGCGCCTTGCGATCCAGCTTGCCGTTGGGGCTCAGCGGCATGGCGTCCAGATGCACGAACAGTGCGGGCACCATGTAATCCGGCAACTGCGCACGCAGCACTTCACGCAAGGTCTCGACCGGCAACTGTGTGCCGGTGTAATAGGCCACCAGCCGTTGCCCGCCCGGTTGCTCGTCGCGCACCAGCACGATGGCCTGTTCGATGCCCGGATGGCTGATCAGGCAGGCCTGAATATCGCCCGGTTCGATGCGTAATCCGTGGATCTTCACCTGATCGTCATTGCGGCCAAGGAACTTGAGGTTGCCGTCTGCCCGCTGGCGTACCAGATCACCACTGCGGTACAGGCGGTCGCCTGCTACGAAAGGGCTGTCGATAAAACGTTCGGCATCGGTCTTCGGCAGGTTCAGATAGCCACGCGTCACCCCGGCACCGCCGATATGCAGCTGGCCGATAACCCCCTGCGGTACGGGCTGGTCATAAGCGTCGAGCACATACAGCCGTGTGTTGCTGATCGGACGCCCGATAGGCAGGGCAGTGTCCGGCACGGCTTGGTCGGGTTGCAGCGTCCAGACACTGCAATCGACTGTGGTTTCGGTCGGGCCATACACGTTGTGCAGGCGCACCTCCGGCAAACGTTTGCGCAGCTGCGCCGCCATCTCCACGGTCAGCTCACCGCCCCCGCAGACAACGTCGGTCAAGCTGCTGCACGCGCTGCTCTGCGGCAGATCGAGGAACTGCTGTAACAGCGCAGGAACGAACTGCACCACGCTGACCTGGCGCTCCTGAATCACTTGCGCCAGGTAGGCAGTATCGCGCTGGCCGTCAGGGCGGGCCAGCACCAGTGGAATACCGCTGCTCAGGGGCCAGAAGATCTCCCAGACCGAGGCGTCGAAGCTGATCGGGGTCTTTTGCAGCAAGACCGTGCCCGAGGCAGGTGGGCACAACACCGAGCTCCACTGCACCAGGTTGCTGACATTACGGTGCTCGACCATCACCCCTTTCGGCGTGCCGGTGGAACCCGAGGTGTAAATCACATACGCCAGATGCTCTGCCGTCAGGCCGGGAACACGCGGATTCTGATCACGCTGCGCGTCCCAGGTCACGCTGTCCAGATCGATCCGCAGCGCGTGCTCGTCGTCGAGCAGATCACGGGTACTGCCCTGTACCAGCAAGGCGACCGGCGTGCTGTCCTTGACCATGTACTGCAAACGCTCGCGCGGGTAACCCGGATCCAGTGGTACGTAAGCGCCACCGGCCTTGAGGATCGCCAGCAGCCCGATCACCATCGACAGGCCGCGCTCGACACAGATCGCTACCCGTTGATCAGGCCGCACGCCCAGATCGATCAGGTGATGCGCCAGGCAGTTGGCCTGCTCGTTGAGCTGGCGATAGCTCAATTGCGCACGTCCGGCGCGCAGGGCAATTGCCTGCGGCGTGCGTACTGCCTGGGCTTCGAACAGTCCGTGCAGGGTTTGCTGAAGATCGTGATGGATCGCTGTGGCGTTGAAGTCGACCAGCGAACGCTGCCGCTCCTCAGCGCCGATTACCGACAGATGCTGCACCGGCAGATCCGGCTGGCCTTCAAGGGCGTCAAGCATGGCCGTCAGCGTCTGCTGCACATAAGCACAGATACGTTGCGCCCCTACCCGGGGTGGCACGGTAACGCTCAGGCGCAGGCTGTCGCCCAGGTCGTCGACGTTGAGGCTCAACGGGTAGTTGGTGTGCTTCTCGCTGGTCAGAATTTCCAGACCTTGCCACGCGTCGAGCTGCGCATCCTGGCGCGCCTGGCCTGCGGCGTGTCGATAGTTGAGAATTGCACTGAACAACGGCAATGGCGCTGCCACCCCGCTCCAGCGCTGTGCCTGAGCCAGGGATGCGTGCTCATGGCCAAGCAGTGCCGCCAGTCGGGCATGCGTGTCGCGTGCTCCGTCGCGTACGCTGATGTTGCCCAGATCGACCCGCAGCGGCAGCGTATTGATGAACATCCCCATGCCACGATCAGCACCCGCACCGCCCTGCAGGCGACCCAGCAGCACGGTGCCGAATACCACACGGTCATTGCCGGTGGCCGCGCCCAGAACCCGCGCCCACGCCAGATGCAACAGACTGGCGACGCTGACACCCAGTTGCCGCGCCTGAGTGCGCAGGCGCTGTAGCAACGCATCGGGCAGCATCTGCCGGGCTTCCTCGATGCAATGGCCGTCACCCTGCACATCGCGCAGATCGAATGGCAATGTCGGCTCGTCTATATCGCCCAGTTGCTCGCGGAAATACGCCTCATGCTCCGCTTCGCTGACACCCAGACGCGCCTGGGCCACATAGTTGCGATACGGCACGGCGGGCTGCGTCGGACCCGGCTCGCCGCGCAGATGGGCGAGCATTTCCTCACGCATGACTTCCAGCGCAGTGGCGTCCACCACAATGTGATGGAACAGCAGTGTTGCCGACAGGCCAGGACCGGTCGCGTCCGGGCAGTAGGCCAGACGGATCAGCGGCGCACAGCTCAAGTCCATGCGTGCCGAACCCGCCGGGGTGTCGATTTGCGCCATTGGCACACGCTCGACAAGCAGATCCGCCTGGCGCCAGACCACCTGTTGCGGCGTCTCCAGCCCATCCCAGACGATCGCCGTACGCAGACTGTCGTGCCGGGCGATGACTTCGCGCAAGGCAGCGGCCACCGCCTCAAGACGCTCCTGACTGTCGACGTTCATGCGCAATTGCAGCAAGTACGGGTCGCCCTGCTCGGCAGTCAGATGGTGATAGAGGATGCCTTCCTGCAGGGGCGCCAGCGGGTAGATTTCCTGAACATTGGCCGCGCCGCCAGGCACTGTGGCGACAATGCGCTCAATGGTCGTCTGGTCGAGCTGTGACAGGCTCAGCAGGTCCGGCGTGATGTATGTGCAGCCCGCCGGAACGCGATTGAGCGGCGTCGGGATTTCACGCCCTTTGCCCACCGATGCGGCCAGCGCGGCGACGGTCGGCTGACCGAGCAGGACGCGTACATCGACGCTGAGCCCGGCATTGCGCAGGCGCTCGACCAGACTGACCGCCAGCAGCGAATGGCCGCCCAGTTCAAAGAAGTTGTCATGCCGGCCGACTTTTTCCAGGCCAAGCACGTGCGCCCAGAGATCAGCCATGAGGATCTCTGTTTCACCCACGGGTGCCGCGTAGGCCTGGCTGGTCAGCGCTTCCAGCTCAGGGTCCGGCAAGGCCCGGCGGTCGAGCTTGCCATGGCTGGTCAGCGGCAGCGCGTCCAGGCGTGTGAAGGCCAGCGGCACCATGTGTGCGGGAAGACGTGCACGCAACGCCTCGCGCAGCGCTTCGGGTTCGACGGGCGCGCTTTCGGTGAACCAGGCCAGCAAACGTTCACCGCGCACCAGCACCACGGCGTCCTGCACCTCGGCCTGACTGGCCAGCGCCGTCTCGATTTCGCCCAGTTCAATGCGCATGCCGCGGATTTTCACCTGGTCGTCATTGCGTCCCAGGTAGTCGAGGCTGCCATCGGCATTCCAGCGCACCAGATCGCCACTGCGATACAGGCGCGCCTGCGTTGCGGCGCTGAACGGGTCGGCGATAAAACGCTCTTCGGTCATTTGCGGACGATTCAGATACCCACGGGCAACCCCCGCGCCACCGATATACAGCTCGCCGATGACACCCACCGGCACCGGCTGCAACTGCTCGTCCAGCACATACACGCGAGTGTTGGCGATCGGGCCGCCGATATGCAACGGCCCGCACGGCTGCACGGCACCAGAGGTCGCCACCACAGTGGTTTCAGTCGGGCCGTAGTTGTTGATCACGGCGAAGCCAGGGTCGCTGTCGAACTGACGCAAACGGTCGCCACCGATCAGCAGCGTGCGCAACGTCGGGTGCTGGCGCGGGCGTCTGAAGGCCTGTTCGGCCACCGGGGTCGGCAGGAAACCGACCTGAAGTGGCTGTTCCAGCCACCAGTCGAGCAACTCATCGACGTGCTCGTTGCCGACCTCGGCCGGTGGCAGATGCAGCACCGCACCGGCACACAGCGCTGGCCACACTTCCCAGGCCATCGCATCGAAGCCGAAACCGGCCACGCTCGCCGTATGACTGCCAGCCTGCAGAGCGAACGCCTGGCAATGCCAGTGCACCAGATTGACCAGCGTGCAGTGCTCGACCATGACGCCCTTGGGCTGGCCGGTGGAGCCGGAGGTGTAGATGACATAAGCCAGTTTTTGCGCATCAAGGCCCGCAACGCAGGGGTTATTGCCGGAAGAACCCAGCCAGTCCGCCTGCTCGATGTTCACCCGTTCAGTATCGCCGGCCAGATCGTGGGTCGAGTTTTCAGTCAGAACCACGCGAGGCGTACTGTCCTGCAGCAGGTAGGCAATACGCTCGGCCGGATAGACCGGGTCGACCGGCACGTAGGCCGCACCGGCCTTGAGCACCGCCAACATGGCAACCAGGCGTGCGGGACCACGGTGCAGGCACAGGGCGATGCGTTCATCGGTTTTGACGCCCAGGCCAATCAGATGATGGGCCAGGCGATTGGCGCGCTCGTTGAGCTGAGCGTAGGTCAGTACATGCCCCCCCTGAATCACCGCAGGGCTGTGCGGCTGGCTGGCAGCCTGCGCTTCGATCAACGCGTTGACGGTGCAGTCTTGCGGGAACGGCTGCTCGCTGCCGTTGAAATCGAGCAACAGATGGTTGCGCTCTGCCGCGTCAAGAATCGGAACGTTTTCCAGCCGCAGCGGCAGCGCCTGTTCCAGCGTGTCCAGCAGATGCTCCAGCGTGTTGAGCACCCAGCCAGTGATATGCTCGGCACCCATACCCTGCTGCGCCAGCATATGCAGGTCGAAACCTTCGCCCAGATCGTCCACACAAAGGGTCAGCGGATAGTTGCTGCGTACATCACCACCGAGCACCCGCACGCCTTGCCAGAGCCCCTCGCCGTCCTGCGGTTTTACCTCAGCGCTGTGACGATAATTGAGCAACGCACTGAACAGCGGTGAACCTGAAGCCACCGCGCTGCAACCCTGAGCGAGTACCAGCGAAGCCTGCTCGTGAGCGATCAACGCAGACAGCCTGGCGTGAACCGCCTTAACGGCTGAACGAGTGTCCAGCGCTGTATCCACGCGCAGCGGCAAGGTATTGATAAAAACACCGAGCGCCCGATCAGCGCCCTCACCGCCCATGCGTCCCAGCAACACAGTGCCGAACACCACGTCGCGACGATTGGCAAGTACGCCCAGAACCCGCGCCCATACAACGTGCATCAGACTTGCAGCGCTCACCCCGAGCAGGCGTGCCTGCTCGCGCAGCCGCAGGGCCAGTTCAGGGTCCAGAGCACGTCGCTCCTCTTCGATGTCACTGCCGCCGGCGTGCACGTCCTGTATGCCGAAAGGCAGGGTTGGCTCGTCGACGTCACCAAGCATTTCAGTGAAAAACGCTGTGTGGCTTGCCTCGTCATTGGCCAGGCGTACTTGCGCCACGTAATTGCGATACGGCACCGGCGTCTTCAGGTCATAGCGGTGACCGAAGAGCAACGCCTGCATCTCGCGGCTGACGATCTCCATCGCAGTGTTATCCAGCACCAGGTGATGAAAGAGCAGAATGGCAACGGTTTCGCGGCTCGACGATTGCTGGGCATGCACCAGACGCATCAAGGGAGCCTGAGTCAGATCCAGTCGATGATGACGGGCGTCGAACTGGCGTTGCAGGCGATCGATAACGGTCGATTCGGGGTCTTCGGCTTCGAACTCGATGGCCTGTACCGTCAGCTCGGCGTTACGCCAGACCACCTGTTGCGGGCTTTCCAGCCCTTGCCACACCACCGAGGTGCGCAGGATATCGTGGCGGTCGATGACTTCCTGCAAGGCTGCGGCCCAACTGTACAGGCGCTCTGGCGTGTCGAACGCCAGACGCCATTGCAGCAGATAGGGATCGCCCTGTTCTGCGGTCAGGTGGTGATAGAGAATGCCTTCCTGCAACGGTGCCAGCGGGTAGATCTCCTGCACATTGGCAGCACCACCCGGCACGCTGGCGACGATGCGATCAATGGCTGACTGTTCAAGCGACACCAGACTCAACATGCCCGGAGTGATCTGCTTGCAGCCTGCCGGAATAAGGTTTGCCGGCACCTTGAAGGTGCTGACGTCCGCCTGGCATGCCGCCAGAGCGGCCAGCGTCGGCTGGCTGAGCAGCACATGCACATCCGCCTTGAGTCCGGCCTTGCGCAGTTGCTCCACCAGATTGACGGCCAGCAGGGAATGGCCGCCCAGTTCGAAAAAGTTGTCGTGCCGCCCTACGCGCTGGATGCCCAGCACCTGCGCCCAGATGGCCGCCATGGCGATTTCCACTTCGCCCTGCGGTGCTTCATAAGCGTTGCCGAGCAGGTACGCCGGGTCCGGATCAGGCAGCGCACGGCGGTCAAGTTTGCCGTTGGCCGTCAATGGCAGCGACGCCAGCCGGGTAAAGGCGCGCGGCACCATGTAGCCCGGCAGGCGTGCGCGCATTGCCGGTGCCAGCGTGTCGATGTCGACCGTGGAGGTTTCAGTGAACCAGGCCAGCAGATGGAGCTCGCGAACCAGCACAACCGCGTCTTTCACGCCGTCCAGACTGGCCAGCACCGCCTCGATTTCGCCCAGCTCGATGCGCATGCCACGAATCTTCACCTGGTCGTCGTTACGCCCCAGGTAATCCAGGCTACCGTCGCGGTTCCAGCGCACCAGATCGCCACTGCGGTACATGCGCGCCTGCGGCATATCGCTGAACGGGTCGACAACAAAGCGCTCGTCGGTGAGTTGCGGCTGGTTCAGATAGCCCCGCGCAACACCCTCGCCGCCAATGTAAAGCTCACCGGGAACACCGACGGGCATCGCTTGCAAGTGCTCATCGAGTACGTAAACACGGGTGTTGGCGATGGGGCCGCCAATGTGCAGCGAGCCGTTGGCCAGCACTTGACCGGAGGTAGCGACAACGGTGGTTTCGGTCGGACCATAGTTGTTGACCACGGTATAACGGCGGTTGTGAGTGAACTGCCGCAGGCGATCGCCGCCGATCAGCAGCGTACGCAAGGTCGGATGGTCCTGGCTCTGGCTGAACGCATACTCGGCCACCGGGGTGGGCAGAAAGCTCACGTCCAGCGGTTGGGCGCGCCACCAGTCGAGCATGGCTTCAATGTCCTCACCACCGTCCTGGACCGGCGCCACATGCAGGGTTGCACCAGCGCACAGGGTCGGCCAGACCTCCCAGGCCATCGCATCAAAACCGAAGCCGGCCAGGCAAGAAGTATGACTGCTCGCCTTCACATCGAAAGCCTGGCAGTGCCAGTCAACCAGATTGGCCAGGGTTCGATGCTCCACCATCACGCCCTTGGGCTGGCCAGTGGAGCCGGATGTGTAAATGACGTAAACCAGATTGTCGCTGCCCAGCCCCGCTACCTGCGGATTTTTTTCGGCGCCCTGGCCGTCGATGCAGTGGTCCAGTTCGATCAGCGGCATTGCCAGCGGCGGCAGACGCTCGATCAGCGAAGACAGGGTCAGCACCACCACCGGCAAACTGTCACTGAGCAGATAGTGCAGGCGTTCGCGCGGGTGCGACGGATCGATGGGCACATAAGCCGCCCCCGCCTTGAGAATAGCCAGCAGCCCTACCAGGGTTTCCAGACCACGGCGCGAAACGATTGCCACGCGATCATCAGGGCGTACGCCCTGGTAGATCAGACGCTGAGCCAGCGCATTGGCCTGACAGTTCAGTTGCGCGTAGGTCAGGTGTTGCCCTTGAAAAATCGCCGCCACGGCATAGGGACGGGTACGGGCCTGTTGTTCGATGCGTCGATGAATCAGTTGCTCGTCGCCCGTAACGCGTTCAGTCTGGTTCCAGGCTGTTAGCTGCAATTGTTCGGCAGGTACTGACAGGTGGAAGTCCTGAATCTTCAGTGCCGGGTTTTCCAGCCCCTGCTCCAGAATGTGCAGCAAACGTCCGGCGATCGCCTGGGCCTCATCATCTTCGATCCAGGCACGGTGGTGAACCAGGTGCAGCGAGGCTTCGTCGTTGCAACTGTTGCTGCGCAAGTGCACGGCCAGCGGCGTCGCCTCGTAGCCATTGGACACTTTTACAGTCTGCGCCTGCGCATCGGTGTAGCAGTAACCATGGTCTTCCAGCTCGTAGGACACCGACACTTCGAACAGTTGCGCCCTTCCCTCACGTGACAATTCGAGGCTGCGATTGAGCTCGCTCAAGGGGAAGCGCTGATGACGGAAGTCACGTTTCAGTGCGTCGCGCACTTCGACCACCAAGGCAGCGAAGTCCAGCCCGTCGTCGAAGGCCATGCGCACGGCACTGACCTGAGCGAAGTGACCCAGCGTCGCCTTGAAGCGCGCGCCACTGCGATTGAGCAGCGGCAGCCCGACAATCCACTCGTCGCGTTGCGCCGTGCGCGTGAAATAGACATGCAGAACCGCCAGCAATACATGAAACGCCGACGCATGATGGCGCTCGGCGAATTGTTTCATGCGCGCATGCAAGGTGCCCGGAAGCGGCTGCACCCAGGCGTGGGATGGCGCCGGGTCCGTCGCCCGGCGGTTGTGATAGCGCGACACCAGCAACGGCTCAGGCAGATCGCGGTATTTTTCCAGCCAATAGGCCCTGTCCAGCGAATAGCGTTGCGACGCCTGATACCGTGCGTCGTCGGCAATGAATGCGCTGTACCCCGGTGCAACCAGCTCAAGGTCTTTGCCTGCCATCAATGCGCTGTAAAGCTCGCCAAGAGACTTGAACAATTGCCCAAAACCCCAGCCATCGAGAATCAGATGGTGGGCCTGGCCTGCCAGCCAGTGGCGGTCATCAGCCAGACGGATCAGGCAGAAGTCGAGCAACGGGCTGCCATCGAGCACGTACGGGCGGCGCATGTTGTCATTGATCAGTGCTCGCGCTGCCTGTTCCGGCTCGGGATAACCGCTGACGTCGTGCAACGGCAAGGACACCGGCAAGCAAGCCGCGTACGACTGAAGCGGCATGCCATCCGCTCCGGCACCGGGCATCAGGACCGTGCGCAGCACTTCATGTGCGCAAACCAGTTGCTCCAGCGCCTTGTGCAGCGTCACCGGGTCGACCGCTCCAGACAGTTGCAGGTAGCCGCCGATGTTATAAAGCGGGGAGTCACCGCGACTGATCTGATCAAGCCAGACGTCGCGCTGAGCAGCGGTCAATGGGAATGTTGCGGCGCTGGTGGCGAGCATGGCTCAAGGTCCTTCTTGGCGAGTAGGCAGCGGATTAAGCACTGCCGTCCCACCTATGTATGGCCCCTTTAACCCGGACAGTGCCGTACGGCCAAATGCCACCGCAGATACACTTTCAGCGGATTGCAATCCTGTCCCTGTTTTTTGTTACAGACGCAGGATGAAAGGTTAGGCTGAATACCCGGAGACCAAGTGCCATCATCAGGCTTATCAGTAAGTGCAATCAGTAGTTGCCGCGCAGCAGTCGACATGGTCCGTTTTGCGCGGTCGGAATCAGGAAAGCTCAAGATGAACACGGCGCAACATTTCGAGTACCACGACGACCCACGCTTCTATCTGCAACTGGCCAAACTAGTGTCCAGTACGGGCGACGAGACCTTTGCCGGGCACATGCTGCAATTGGTGGATTCGCTGGTGCCCATTCACGGGCTTGGCCTCAGTGAATGGACGCTGGACCTGCGCGAGAGCAGCATCAGTCGTATCAATCCGCTGGGCAGCGCGGGCCTGAAGCATGACCCTCCCGGCAGCGAGGCCATCGACCATCCTCTGCTATCCAGCATTCTGCACATGCAGGACCCGTTGTTGATTCAGCTCAAGACTCCGCTGAGCGCGCAACACCCTCAGCACAACACCCAGCAGTGCAATCTGGTGTCCAGCCACGGTGAACGTCGGCTGATCATCTGTTTTTATCGACTGACCGCGTTGCGGGCGTTTTCCCTGACAGAGTTGTCCTTGCTCAAGAGCCTCTCCGACACGCTGTTGCCGCTGGTCGAGCACCACGCGCAGAGCCTTGCTCAGTCCAGCCACAATGCCACGCGCCTCGAGCCGGAGCCGGGCTCGCTGGATCAGGCCTTCAGTGGCAGGCTCGCACAGGGCTCGGTGACACTGTCAGCACGCGAACAGGAAGTCTGCCTGGGCCTGCTGACCGGCGGCACCGTGGCTGAAATGGCGCAGCGCCTCAAGGTCAAGAACAGTTCGGTGGAAACCTACCTCAAACGCGCCACCGCCAAGCTGGGCGTCAGCGGACGACATGGCCTGGCGCGCTGGATGGCAGGTGATTGAAGCGCCTGTGCCCTGGTGAATGAACTGCAGCGATACGCGCCAAGAAAAAGGGCCACTAAAGGCCCTCTCGCACAGACGCTTCTGCGTTCAATCAACCCGGAAGGCAATCACGCTGTCGCCCAATGTCGTACCAAGCGATCCGTGACCGCCGGCAGCAATGACCACGTACTGCTTGCCGTCGTTGCCGGTATACGTCGAAGGAATGGATTGACCACCCGCGGGCAACTCATATTCCCAGAGCATTTCGCCGTTATTGACGTCATAGGCACGGAAAAAGTTATCCGCCGTCGCGCCGTGAAAGGCCAATCCGCCTGCCGTCACCATCGGACCGCCATGGGCGACCATGCCCATGGGAAAACCGACCGGAAAACGTTCCTGCATGAAGCTGGTCTTGAGGTTTTTGGTGGTGCCGACCCGGCGCATCCATTGGGTCTTGCCAGTTGTCAGATCGACCCCGGCCATGGTCCCCCACGGTGGCGCTGTGCACGGAATGCCAAGGCTCGAGGCGAATCTGGAAATACGGATGGCATAGTCACCGTCGAAGTTCTCGTTCCAGTAGGGCTTGCCCTCCTGAGTGAACAGGCGTTTTTCCCGGGCCTGCGCGGGGCGCTTGATCAGGTTGTAGACATACGCCAGGCGCACCGGTGCGGCGATCAGCAACTGGCGGTCAGGGTCCACGGCCACCGAACCCCAGTTGAACACGCCTATGTTGCCGGGATAGATCAGCGATCCCGACTCGGTGGCCGGTGTCCAAGGGTTACCGTCATAACGAAGGGTGTTGTACGCGATCCGGCAAGCCATCTGGTCAAAAGGCGTAACGCCCCACATGGACTTCTCGGTCAACACCGGCGGGATGAAGTTAAGTCGCGAGACCGGCTGGGTGGGTGCAAAGCGCTCGCCTTCAACACCGCCCGCGGTGCGCACACTGACCTGATCGACAGGCACGATCGGCTCGCCCGTCAGTCGGTCAAGCACAAAGATGTTGCCTACTTTGGTCGGCAACACCAGGGCAGGCTGGCGGCTACCGTCTTTTCCCAGATCCAGCAGTGAGGGCTGCGATGGGTTGTCGCGATCCCAAAGGTCATTGTTCGAGGTCTGGAATTTCCAGCGCAGCGCGCCGCTCTTCAGGTCGAGAGCCACCAGTGCATCGCGAAACTTCTCGGTGTTGCTGTCGGGGTTACGCCGGGTGCCGGTTTCGTCGGGCGAAGCGTTGCCAAACGGGACGTACACCAGACCGTTTTTGACATCGGAGCTCAGGGTCGCCCAAGCGACCGGCGTATCTTGCGGATAGTTCTGGTCAGCCGCTATCGGCTGGGTGTTGTCCGGGTTTTGCGGATCGAAGTTCCATACCAGCCGGCCGGTGATGACGTCGTAGGCGCGAATCACCCCGGACGGGTTGCCGTCGTTATAACCGTTATCCATGATCGAGCTGCCGATCACGATCAGTTCGCCGGCAATCAGTGGCGCGGAGGTCTGCATCAGCGCGTGCGGGCGGATCGTGCCCATGTTGACGCTCAAGTCGATCACCCCGCCGCTGCCGAAGTCGCTGCACAGGTTGCCGGTGTCAGCATCAAGCGCTACCAGCCTGGCATCTGCAGTCGCGGTGATGATGCGTTTGGCACATTGAGCCGGCTGTTGTGGCTGACCCGCAGAGCTGGAGGCCGCTGAATAATAGCTGACGCCACGGCAGGTCTGGTGCTGCTGCAAATACGAGCGTTTTTTCTCGGGGGTGTATTTCCACGCCAGTTGCCCGGTCTGCGGGTTCAGTGCATGCACTTCGTTATGAGGCGTGCACACGTACACCCGGTCGTTGATCTTGAGGGGCGTCGCTTCAAAGGTGTACTCGCCAGCGTCCTTGTCCTCATCACGCAGGTCGCCGGTGTGGTATTCCCAGGCCACCGACAGTTTGCCGACGTTGTCCGGGGTGATCTGATCGAGGCTGGAAAAGCGCTGGCCCGCGTTGCTACCGCCATATGCAGCCCAGTCACTGCCTGCCGACTCGGCGCTGCGGGCGGTCGCCACGCTGTCGATCCGCCCTTGCTGCGGGTACGGATCGTGAAACATCAGCGCAATCACGATCAGCAGCATTACGCCAAGCGTACCGCCCAGCAACGGATGAAAACGACGCTTATCGGTGCTCGATCGCGCTTGATAAAGCGGCCGCACGACCCAGGGCATGGCCAGCCACAGGCCGATCAGTGCAAACAGATCGCCACGAGGAATCCACTGCCATTTATCCAGGCCGGCTTCATAGATGATCCAGAGCAGAATCCCCCACATCATCACCGCATACAGGGTAAGTGCCGACTTTCTTTTCAGGAATACCAGGGTTGCTGTGGCCAGCAAACCCAGGGCGATCATCGAGTAGGCCGGTGAACCGCCGGCAGCCACCAGTTGCGCACCCATGAACAGCAGAATGAGGCTGAGTATAGCGATGACGATACCGGTCACTTTGAGAATCATCTTCCTTGCCCTTTATTGTTATCCAGTCTTGCGCCGCGACGCCTTCGACCACGGATTTAGCCCGTAGTGTCAGTTTTTGCGTGTCGCGTCATCCAGGGCAAGGATGGTGTGGGCGTTGGTGACGGTGGTTGCCAGGGTGT
This sequence comes from Pseudomonas sp. P129, assembly GCF_020312195.1. Taxonomy (NCBI): domain Bacteria; kingdom Pseudomonadati; phylum Pseudomonadota; class Gammaproteobacteria; order Pseudomonadales; family Pseudomonadaceae; genus Pseudomonas; species Pseudomonas sp. P129. Next base: position 408,049 of record NZ_JAGPYS010000002.1, read on the forward strand.
TGATCACGCCTGAGCGCAAGGCACCCAGCGTGGCGGCCGCCTTGGTGTTTTCACTGGCGATGGCCACTACATCCGGGATACGAAACAATTCCTGCACGGTAAGACCGATCACCCTGCCCTGTATGGCATTGACCGCAGGCTGGCCATGAATGTCGATGAAGTCATAGCCCATCATGTCACCCACCGTGCCGGACAGCCTGGCCTGGGCGATTTCCTGCGGGGAGAACCAGCCCATGCGCACCATGTTGCTGTTCTCGCTCATGTCACCGATGCCGATCAGCGCCATGTCGGCACGCCGCGCGCGGTCAAGCGTCGAGCGCACGGTGTCGTTGCTGATCAGAATACTGCGCAGTTCAGGGTTGGCGACCAGCGCCGGGGCGTACAGGCTTTCGCTTTCACCACCAAAACGCAGCGCCAGACGGCGGCAGATGTGGTCGGGGTTCATGTACTCGCCCGCCTTCAGCGAACCGCCGATTGCGCAGACAAATGTGCAGTTGCGCGTCACCGGCAGGAACACATTGTCCGCAACCGCACCCACATTGCGGCCCATGCCCACGGCGACGATCATGCCGTCGCCCAGGGTCTTGTTCAGGTAATTGGCAACCAGGCTGGCGACCGCCGAGCGCTGGGTATCCGGGTCGCTGTGGTCGACTGCAATCAACGCCCTGTCCAGCTGAAAGCGCTCGACGAGCGCCAGTTCCAGCTCGTTGTTCATCGCCGGGTGCTGCAGCACCCGTACTTCGACAATCCCTTCATCGCGTGCGCGTTTGAGCAGTCGGCTGACTTTTGCGCGCGACAGGTCGAAGCGTTTGGCGATGGCTTCCTGAGTGACGTTCTCAAGGTAATAGAGCATCGCGACTTCAGTCATCAGATCGATGTCGCTGGCCATGCGCTGGGTACTGTCACTCATGTGGACGGGCTTCCGTTTCGGCGTCAAAGGCACATTCTCCCTACTCCCGCCCTGTCCCGTCCACTGACTATTGATGCCCGTCACGCTCTATCGCGTTGATGCGCTCGACCTTGGCGCCGGAGCGCGCGGCTTCGAACTCCGACTCCAGGAACGATTTGACGATGCTTTTCGCCAGTTCCGTGCCGATCACCCGTGCACCGATGGAAAGAATTTGCGCATCGTTGCTCTTGCGTGCCCGCTCGGCCGAATAGGTATCGTGGGCCTGGGCCGCACGAATGCCGAAGACCTTGTTGGCGGAGATGGCCATGCCTATTCCGGTCCCGCAGACCAGCACGCCAAGCCGCTGCTGTCCGGCGTTGATCGCTGTGGCCACGGCCAGGGCGATGTCCGGGTAAAGCACCGGTGCCGCGGAATGAGTACCGAAATCGGTCACCGGATAACCCAGCGACTCGATATGGCGCTTCAATAATTCCTTGAGTTCATAACCCGCTTCATCACATCCGATAGCCACCGGGAAAGGTGTGTTCATGGCATCAGGCTCCACTGCCGGGGGTCTTATTATTTGACCAAATGTTCAATCGGTGAAATTCCGATCAGCCATTTCTGAAACATTAGCCGGGTTCTGTCAAGCAAGTTTTCCAGTGAATACTGAACCAAAGCTCAGAACGACCGCAGGGCAGGCTCCAGCGCGACACTCCAAAACTTTTATAGGAAACAGATTGACTGATCAGAATTTCATTTGATACACATATGCTCACTGAGCAACGCATCAGCACCTAATAAGAATTCACAGCACGAGGACACGCCAATGGCCAAGCCATTACTGCTCCAGGCTGAACACGTCACCAAGGCTTACGCTGGCATCCCCGCCCTGCGTGACGGGCGTCTCTCGTTACGAGCCGGGAGCGTGCACGCTCTGTGCGGCGGCAATGGCGCGGGCAAGTCCACTTTCCTGAGCATTCTGATGGGCATCACCCAGCGCGATGCGGGGACCATCCTGCTCAACGGCGAGCCGGTGCAGTTCAGTCGTCCCGGCGATGCCCTGGCAGCCGGCATTGCGATGATCACCCAAGAGCTGGAACCCATCCCCTTCATGACCGTCGCCGAGAACATCTGGCTGGGCCGCGAGCCACGTCGGGCCGGGTGCATTGTCGACAGCAAGGAACTGAACCGACGCACCCGGGCACTGCTGGACGAGCTGGAATTCGATGTCGACGCCACCAGCCCCATGCATTTGCTGAGCGTGGCGCAGATACAACTGGTGGAAATCGCCAAGGCCTTTAGCCATGACTGTTCGGTAATGATCATGGACGAGCCCACTTCGGCCATCGGCGAGCGTGAGGCACAAACCCTGTTCAAAGCCATCCGCCGGCTTGCTGCCCGGGGTGCGGGCATCATCTACGTCTCCCACCGCCTCAGCGAGCTGGCGCAGATTGCCGACGATTACAGCATCTTCCGCGATGGCGCCTTTGTCGAAAGCGGACGTATGGCCGATATCGACCGGGCACACCTGGTACGCGGCATCGTCGGCCAGGAGTTACAGCGTATCGATCATAAGGTAGGTCGCGAATGCGCCGCCGAATGCTGCCTTAATGTCGAAGGCCTGAGTCGCACCGGCGAATTCGAAGACATCAGCCTGCACGTGCGTCACGGTGAAATTCTCGGCATCTATGGACTGATGGGCTCGGGTCGCAGCGAGTTTCTCAACTGCCTGTATGGCTTGACCATACCGGATTCAGGCAGCGTCACCCTGCAAGGCAAGCTGCTGCCGGTCGGCCTGCCCAAAGCGACTATTCGCGCGGGCGTCTCACTGGTCACCGAAGACCGCAAGGACAGCGGCCTGGTACTTAATGGCAGCATCCTGTCCAACATCGCACTGTCGGCCTACCGGCAGTTGTCGAACTGGTCGCTGATCGATGCCCGCAAGGAGCACAAACTGGCCGAAGACATGGTCAAGCGCCTGCAGATCAAGACGACTTCTCTGGATCTGCCCGTCGCGTCGATGAGCGGTGGCAACCAACAGAAGGTCGTCCTCGCCAAATGCCTGTCGACCGAGCCGGTGTGCCTGCTCTGCGACGAACCGACCCGGGGCATCGACGAAGGCGCCAAGCAGGAAATCTATCACCTGCTGGATCAGTTCGTACGCGCTGGCGGAGCCGCCATCGTGGTCTCTTCGGAAGCGCCGGAACTGTTGCGCCTGAGTGACCGAATCGCCGTGTTCAAGGGTGGCAGGCTGGTGACCATCAGCAGCGATGCCGATCTTTCCCAGGAAGTCCTGTTGAGTCTTGCCTCATGAATGCAAAAACCATTATCGCCCCAGCTTCCACGTCTCCACGCAGCCGCCTGCGCCTGTCTCTCGACCGTTTCGGTCTGCCGTTGGTGTTTATTCTGTTGTGCCTGGTACTGGCTTTTGCCAGCGAATATTTCATGACCTGGCGCAACTGGATGGACATCCTGCGCCAGACCTCGATCAACGGCATTCTCGCGGTCGGCATGACCTACGTGATCCTGACCAAGGGCATCGACCTTTCCGTCGGCTCGATTCTGGCGTTCGCCGGATTGTGCAGCGCACTGGTCGCGACCCAGGGCTATGGCCTGCTGGCGGCGGTCAGCGCAGGCATGTTTGCCGGCGCCATGCTCGGCGTAGTCAATGGCTTCATGGTCGCCAATCTTTCGATTCCACCGTTTGTGGCCACCCTGGGCATGCTCAGTATCGCCCGCGGCATGACCTTCATCCTCAACGACGGCAGCCCGGTGACCGACCTGCCCGAAGAATACCTGGCGCTGGGCATCGGCCGGATCGGCCCGATTGGTGTGCCGATCATTATCTTCGCGGTGGTCGCGCTGATTTTCTGGATGGTACTGCGCTACACCACCTACGGCCGTTACGTGTACGCCGTCGGCGGCAACGAAAAGAGCGCACGCACCTCCGGTATCGGTGTGCGCAAGGTGATGTTTTCGGTGTACGTGGTTTCCGGGCTGCTCGCCGGACTGGCAGGCGTAGTGCTGTCCGCCAGAACCACCTCCGCCCTGCCCCAGGCCGGCATGTCCTACGAACTGGACGCCATCGCAGCAGTGGTCATCGGCGGCACCAGCCTGTCGGGCGGTACTGGCAGCATCGTTGGCACACTGTTTGGCGCACTGCTGATCGGCGTGATCAACAACGGCCTGAACCTGCTCGGCGTGTCCTCCTATTACCAGCAGGTCGCCAAGGGCCTGATCATCGTGTTCGCAGTGTTGATTGATGTGTGGCGCAAGAAAAAACGCTAGACCGGCATGAACGACTGACTACAACAATAACGAGGTTCTCATCATGAAATTCGGTACATCCCTGGCCGCTGTCGCGGCGTTCTCCCTGCTCGCCAGCAGTATCTCCATGGCCGCCGATGGCAAGACCTACAAGATCGGCGCGGCGGTGTATGGCCTCAAGGGGCAGTTCATGCAGAACTGGGTGCGTGAGCTCAAGGAGCATCCGGCGGTCAAGGACGGCACCGTGAAAATCACCGTGTTCGACGGTAACTACGATGCGCTGACCCAGAACAATCAGATAGAGACCATGATCACCCAGCATTACGACGCGATCATTTTCGTGCCCATCGACACCAAGGCCGGTGTCGGCACGGTGGCCAGGGCGATGGAAAACGACATTCCGGTGATCGCATCGAACACCCGGGTTGCCGGCAACAAGGTGCCTTACGTCGGCAACGATGATGTCGAGGGCGGACGGCTGCAGGCGCAGGCAATGGTCGACAAGCTCAAGGGCAAAGGCAATGTGGTGATCATCCAGGGACCGATTGGCCAGTCGGCGCAAATTGATCGGGAAAAAGGCGAACTGGAAGTCCTGAGCAAACACCCGGACATCAAGATCATTGAGAAGAAGACCGCCAACTGGTCCCGCGCCGAAGCCCAGACGCTGACTGAAGACTGGCTCAATGCGCATCAGAACGGCGGCATCTCCGGGATCATTTCGCAGAACGACGATATGGCTCTCGGTGCCCTGCAAGCGGTGAAATCGCGCAACCTGAAGCCTGCCGATTTGCCGATCACCTCCATCGATGGCATGCCTGACGCCATTCAGGCGGCGAAGAAAAACGAAATCACGACCTTTCTGCAGGACGCCCAGGCCCAGTCCCAGGGTGCCCTTGATGTCGCCCTTCGCACCCTGGCCGGCAAGGATTACAAGCCGCAGTCGGTGATCTGGGAGCGCTACGCCAAGGACGTCAAGTGGGGCGACGGCACCGACAAGAACTACATCCTGCCCTGGGTGCCGGTCACCGATGCCAACGCCGATGCGCTGTACAAGCAGGTCAGCGGCGGCAAGTAACCGGTCTGAGATTCCCGCTTCTGCCCGAAGGGCGTGGGAGCGAACCGGGCGACGCTTCGCTTGTTCGCGAAGACAGTATTTCAAACGACGCATTTTCGGCGGTCATACCGGCCTCTTCGCGAACAAGTTCGCTCCCACGGCCTTCGGCCAGAATCAAAAGCTAACGTGTTTGAATCTTCAAAAAAACAGCGCTACAGGAGTCATCTTCATGTCTGAATTCTGGAACAAGGCGTTCGATCTCAATGGCCGTTGTGCGGTCATCACCGGCGGAGCAGCCGGGATTGGCCTTGCCTGTGCCAGCCTGCTGGTCGCGCGCGGCGCGCGGGTCGCACTGCTGGACCGTGACCCGGCAGTGGCCGAGGTTGCCGCCGGCCTGGGCAGCGAGCACATCGGTATTGCGGTCGACCTGCGCCGGGTCGACCAGGTCAACAGCACCATCGACAGCGTCTTCGAGCATTTCAAACGCATCGACTATCTGGTCAACAGTGCTGGCGTTGCCGTGCTGGACAAGGCCGTCGACGTCAGCGAAGAGGCCTGGGACACAACGCTGGAGATCAACCTCAAGGCCAGTTTCTTCGTCGCCCAGGCCTGCGCGCGACACATGCTCGGTCAAGGCAGCGGACGCATCGTCAATCTTGCCTCTCAGGCGGCGGTCATTGGCCTGGACAGGCACGTCGCCTACTGCGCGAGCAAGGCCGCAGTGGTCGGCATGACCAAAGTGCTGGCCATGGAGTGGGCACCACACATCAACGTCAACGCCATCTCGCCCACCATCGTCGAGACCGCGCTGGGCAAAAAGGCCTGGGCGGGCGAAGTCGGAGAACGGGCCAAAACGCAGATCCCGGCAGGCCGCTTCGCCCAGCCGGAGGAAATAGCCGGGCTGGCCCTGTACCTGCTCAGCGACGCCGCCAGCATGATCACCGGCGAAAACGTAGTGATCGACGGCGGCTACAGCATCCAGTAATTCATTTTCTGTCGTGAGGATCATCGTCATGTCCACCGTCACCGAACGCACTGCCGAACAACTTTCACCGGTCATCCCGAAAACCATGCAGGCCGTAGTCTGCCACGGTCCGGAAGACTACCGGCTGGAAACCGTGGATGTGCCGACCCCCGGTCCCGATGAAATCCTCACCAAGGTCGAGCTGTGTGGCATCTGCATGGGCGACATCAAGACCTATCGCGGCGCCCCCTCGTTCTGGGGCGATGCCGAGCAGCCTCGCTACGTCAAACCACCGATGATTCCCGGCCATGAATTCGTCTGTCGCGTGGTGGCGCTCGGCCCTGGCGCCGAAAAGCGTGGCGTGCAGATCGGCGACCGGGTGATCTCCGAGCAGATCGTGCCGTGCTGGGGCTGCCGCTTCTGCAACCACGGACAGTACTGGATGTGCCAGAAGCACGACCTTTACGGCTTTCAGAACAACGTGCAGGGCGCCATGGCCCAGTACATGATTTTTACCAGGGAAGGCATCATTCACAAGGTGCCCGACTCGATTGCCCCGGACGAAGCCATCCTCATCGAACCGCTGGCCTGCTCGTTGCACGCAGCCGAACGGGCCGATGTCGATTTTGACGACATTGTGGTCGTCGCCGGTGCCGGCACACTGGGCCTTGGGATCATTGGCGCGGTGCGCATGCGTAACCCGAAAAAACTCATCGTTCTCGACATGAAGCCCGAGCGCGCCGCCCTCGCCCTGCGCATGGGCGCCGATGAGGTGTGGAACCCGGCCGAGGTCGACGTGCTGGCAAAGATCCGCGAGATAACCGACGGCTACGGTTGCGACATCTATATAGAAGCCACCGGACACCACAAGGCGGTCAACCAAGGCCTGGCGATGCTGCGCAAACTCGGACGCTTTGTGGAGTTCAGCGTATTCAACGATGAGGCCACGGTGGACTGGTCGATCATCGGTGACCGCAAGGAGCTGGACGTGCTCGGTTCTCACCTCGGCCCTTACATGTACCCGCGCGCCATCGACTTTATCGGCAACCGCAAGATCGACATGCGCGACGTCGTCACGCACAAATTTCCCCTGGCGCAGTTCAAGGAGGCGTTTGCCGTCATGGAACGCGGTGATAAATCATTGAAGGTGGTTCTGGAACCCTGATCCGCCCGATCCTTATAAAAAGAACACAGGAAATCGCGTTATGAACCGAGTGATAAACGATCCGGACCAGGTGGTCGAGGACATGCTGCGCGGCATTCTGGTAGCGCACCCCGAGCTGTCGCAAAGTGAAGGTAACCCGCGGGTCATCAGCAAAACCCGTCCCTCTGATCAAGGACGCGTCGGTATCGTTACCGGCGGCGGCTCGGGTCATGAACCGGCCTTTCTTGGCTATGTCGGCCCTGGGCTGGTGGATGCGGTAGCGGTCGGCGAGATTTTTTCCTCGCCTACGGCCAAGAGCTTTTTCGACGCCTTCCGCGCGGCCGATCACGGTGCGGGCATCGCCTGCCTGTACGGCAACTACGCGGGCGACAACATGAACGTGAAGCTGGCGATGAAAATGGCCGCCAGCAAAGACCTGCAAGTGCGTACCGTGGTGGCCAACGACGATGTGGCCTCGGCACCGAAATCCGATATCGCCAAGCGACGCGGAGTGGCCGGGGAAATTTTCATGTGGAAGATCGGCGGCGCTGCGGCCGCAAACGGTTACGATCTGGACGGCGTGATCCGCGTCGCGCAGAAGGCCGTGGATCAATGCCGATCCATCGGTATCGGCCTGACGCCCTGCACCATCGCGGCGGTCGGCAAGCCCAACTTTCAGATCCCCGACGGCAAAATGGAGCTGGGCATCGGCCACCATGGCGAACCGGGTATCGAAGTCATCGACATCGAGCCTGCAGCGGCCATGGCCGAGCGCATGCTGGAGCCGATCCTGGCCGACCGGGATTTCAGCGTGGACGACAGCGTAGTCGTGCTGGTTTCAGGCCTCGGTGCCACGCCGGTGATGGAACTCTACGTGTTCTACGCCGAAGTGGAGCGCCTGCTCAAGGCCAGGGGCCTGAAAATCCATCGTTGCTACGTGGGCAATTACTTCACGTCGCTGGAGATGATGGGGGTAACCCTGACGCTGCTGGGCCTGGACGCCGAACTGAAAACCCTGATCGACCACCCTTGCCGGTCCATCGGCATGACCCAGGCGGAGTAAACCATGAGCGAGCAATTCTCTACGCATCTCCCTGCACAACAGGGCACTCCTATCGTTGCCGACCTGGTGAGCGTGATCGTCGCCAACCGCGAATACCTCAGCGAAGTGGATGGCGCGATCGGTGACGGCGACCATGGCATCAACATGGCCAAGGGCTTCGCCCACTGCGGTCGTACCATCGAAGGCCGCCAACTGAGCCTCGCCGAAGCGCTGGACGAACTGACCCTGAGCCTGATGGAAGGCATCGGCGGCTCCATGGGCCCGCTGTACGGCAGTCTGTTCATCGGCATGGCCGATCAGGTGCGCGGCTGCGAACAGATCGACGCCGCGGCCTTCGCCAGCCTGCTGCGCGGCGGCCTCACCTCACTGCAGGACATCACCGAAGCCGGGGTCGGCGACAAATGCTTGATGGATACCTTGATTCCGGCCGTCGAAGCCTTCGAGCAGGCCCACGCCCGGGGTGAATCGTTCAGCGCAGCGCTCGATGCGATGAAAAGCGCCGCATCACAAGGGCGCGACTCCACCCGTGATCTGGTGGCGAAGATAGGCCGGGCGAGTCGCCTCGGCGAACGGTCGCTCGGCGTACTGGATGCAGGCGCGGTGTCGTGCTGCCTGATACTGACGCAACTGGCGGATTCGGTGCAGCCGAGGCTGAGATGAGCAAAAGCCGAAGTTCATGAATATGATTCATGAGTCTATCCCGATAATGCTCCATTGTTGAAAAAATGACAGGCCTATAAGGTGATCCGGACATCACGAAGCTGATCTGCAGATGCGGATTCGCTCGAGTTTCACCGAGGAACTGGTCATGCAAAACCCGAAAAAAAACATCGTAGTCATCGGTGCAGGCTCCATAGGGCAAGCCATCGCCCGCCGTGTCAGCGCGGGCAGGCACGTATTGCTCGCCGACCTGCGTCAGGACAACGCCGATGCGGCGGCCAAGGCGCTGGCCACCACATCGGTGGATGCACTACTTGCGCTGCCCATGCTGCACGAAACGCATATCACCGATCCCCTGCACGCTTATCAGTTGTCCAAGCGCGGCAACGCGTTACGCGTCATGGCCGAGGCAGTGCGCTGGGGCAAGTTACTCGCTGTTATTAGCCGCGTGGTAGTCGCCATCCGAGACCGGTTCCATCCAGTCAACCACCTCGCCGTCCAGCACCTCGGCAATAGCGATGTGGGTCATGGCCGTCGTTGCGGTTGCGCCATGCCAATGCTTGACGTTGGGCGCAATCCACACGGTATCGCCGGGCTTGATGGTGCGAACCGGCTGGCCTTTTTCCTGCACCAGGCCGGCGCCTGACGTGACAATCAGCGTCTGGCCCAGGGGATGGGTATGCCAGGCAGTGCGTGCGCCCGGTTCGAACGTCACCGTGGCTCCGCTTATTCTCGCGTCTTCCGAGCCCTTGAATGGCGCGTCGATGCGCACGGTACCGGTGAAATAATCGGTCGGGCCGCTGGCGGAAGGCTGTGAGCCGCTGGAATTGATGACAATCATGGGAATCCTTGAGCGTTATTGGAAGTCACTCCAATCTACCCGCCGAGAACTATTGCGACTATCGGCTACAATTCGAAAATACTTATCGACAGGGCTCATCAATGCTTCGGGAAAACGCCGCTGATCTGCTTGCCTTCCTCGCAGTCGCCAAAGAGCGAAGCTTTACCAAGGCAGCTGCCAGACTGGGTGTTTCACAATCAGCACTGAGTCACACCGTTCGCAGCCTGGAAGCGCGCCTTGGCCTGCGCCTGCTGACACGCACCACGCGCAGCGTATCGCCCACAGAGGCTGGCGAACGCCTGATCCAGAAAGTCGGCCCGCATTTCGATGAAATCGAAATCGAGCTGGCAGGACTGAGCGACCTGCGCGACACCCCTGCCGGCAAGATCCGCATCAATGCGATGGATCACTCGCTTGACCTCATCATCCGGCCAGTACTCAAGACCTTCTTGCACAAATACCCGGACATCAGTGTCGAGGTATGTTGCGACTACAGCTTTGTCGACATCGCCGCCGAAGGGTTCGATGCGGGCGTGCGTCTGGGTGAAGCCGTGGCGGACGGAATGATCGCCACCCGCATAGGCCCGGACATGCGTCTGTCGGTGGTCGGTTCTCCAGCCTACTTCGAAGGCCGCACGAAACCCGAGACGCCCAGAGACCTGACCGCGCACCGCTGCAACAATCTGCGCCTGCCTACCAATGGCGGCCTGTATGCCTGGGAGTTCGCCAAAGACAGCGAAACCCTGAACGTCCGCGTCACAGGCCAAGTCACGTTCAATGGTGTCTATCCGCTTCTGGACGCGGCGCTCGACGGCTTCGGGCTGAGTTACATTCCGCACGATCTGGTTGCCGAACATATCGAAGCCGGACGTCTGATTCAGGTGCTGGAAGACTGGTCACCGACCTTTGCCGGCTTCCACCTCTACTACCCGAGCAGACGCCAGGCATCGCCCGCGTTTGCTCTGTTACTGGAAGCATTGCTTTACCGGTGATGGATCAAACGACCAAAACGCGCAGCTCCGTAGCAACCGCTCACTGCACTTGCGCACGCAATCTGGCGGGCTCGCCGTTCTTCTCGGCGTAATGACGCGCGCGGCGCAAGACATGCTGGGTGGCTCTGCGCGCTTCCTCCTTATTGAGCTCTACATGCGCTTCCAGCAATTGCTGAGCCTGTCGCGGCCGACGTTGCAGGAGGGCCTTTAAAATACTGCCATGCTCTTCGTACGTTGCATCGATTCTGGAGGCGCTGAATTCGAGACGCCGGATGGTCCGGGTCTTTTCGGTGACTTCGTAATGCAGCCTGGCCATTTCCCGGTTGCCCACCGCCTCGACCAACGCGCAATGGAAGCGTTCGCCCAGCCCGGCGAGGATATCGGTGTCTCTCAATCGCTCGTTTTTCGGCACCAGCCAGGTGCGTATGAGTTCGTCGATCAGCGGCTCGACGCTCAGGTCCATCAAACCCAGCCTGGCGAGCGCCGCCAGCTCGAGCACCACCCGAACGTCATACAGCTCCTCGAAGTGATGAGGGTCGAAGGGCCGCACCTGCCAGCCGCTTCGGTAATAAACCTCCACGTACCCTTCCTGCTCCAGCCGGAACAATGCCTGCCTGACCGGTGTACGACTGGCCTGAACACGCTCGGCTATTTCACCTTCAGTAAATCGTTCGCCGGGTAATAAACGAAACTCGGAAATGTCTTCTTTGATCCGGGCGTAAATCCGCTCGGATAGCGTTTCCGGGCGTTCTTTCAACTTTTTGGCGCATGCTGTCTGCATTGATGATTCGTCCTTGTAATCCAGTTACTTAACCTTGGCGCAGATGACCTGCGGCACTGCCGGACATCCACCAGCGTGGAAAATCTGCAATCCCTTCAATCACCGCATCCACGTTTTGCCGATGGGCCTCGAACAGCCTCGGGTCATATTTTCCGGTACGCACCAGCAGGCTGCTGGCACCGACCGCTTTCGCCCCTGCGCAGTCAGTCAGAACGTCGTCGCCCACTACCAGAGTGCGGCTGGCGCTAGTGTCGAGTTTGCGCAAGGCAGCCTCGAAAAACGTCGGCGACGGCTTGCCCATGACCAGGGCCTGTACCTGTGCTGCGGCCTCGAGCCCGACGATGAAGGCGCCGCAATCGAGACGCTCCCCGTCACGATCGAACCAGAACAGGTTTTTTTGCAGCGCAATGAGGCGAGCACCGCCTCGCAACATACGGAAACAGCGATTCAGCGTGGCGTAGTCAAAGGCTTCGCCGATATCGCTGATGACCACTACGTCCGGGGTCGTATCGTCTGTAGCGATGCCACTGAACGCCGGCCGTATCGAATCGGGTACCAGCAGATGGCACTTGAGGTGCGGATGTTGCTGCAAATAGCCCAGACAGGCCGTGGTGGCGGTCTGGATTTCGTCGGGGACGACCTCGATTCCGGCGCGACAAAGCTCCTCTGCCAGCTCCTCGGGCATCTTCGCCGTGGTGTTGGTCAGCAATTGCAGCCTCAAACCCTGGGAACGCGCGAAGCTCAATGCATCGGCTGCGCCCGGCAGAGGCTGCCCCTTGAGCAGGAGTGTGCCGTCAATATCGAAAAGCAGGCTGTCGAAACGCATGGATAAGCTCCCTGTGACTGAAATTATCGAGTCAGGTGTCAGAATGTGGCTGTCAGCCAATGGCGAATCGCGGGCAATGTCACTTCAGCGTCGGCAGGACGTGGCAAGGGCGTGCTGCTGGCGTCCAGCAATACGCCACGCAACCACGGGTCAGTGGCACATACCGTGTGGTCGCCACCTTTTCGGCTGACGCGAACGGCGTGTTCTGAACGGGCGGCCAGCAGTCGCGTGCCTCGCGGAGCCTGCCAGTAGCAGCCGCCCGTCCAGCCTTCGGCAAAGACCTGCCCGCCGGCGCACTCGAACATCGTCCACTCATCTCGAAACGGCTGTGCGAGGCTTTTGCGCCAGGCCTCGGTCACTGAGCCAGGGTCGTGTCCGGACAGCGCCAGTCGCGCCGTGTTGAACAGCACCAGACCGTTGTCGGCCGGATGAAAGAGCGCCGCGCTTTTGTGCATATCCGGCACGCCTGATGCGTCATAGACCAGCCAGCCCTGCTGCTCGAAAAAACTGTTGGGGTAAAGATCGTGATGGACAGGTGCCATGCCGTGATCCGAGTGAGCGACGCAGCGTACCTCGCCACCGGCGGCATCGACGCAGCGCAGGATCAGCTCATCGACCCACCCCGCTATCTCGTCGAACAGGCGTTGTCCGACCGCCTGCATCAATTCGCTGGCCCAGTCTGGCGCGAGGTACTTGAGCAAATGATGTGACAGCAGATCCACCACCGGGTAATAACCGATGACACGCTGTGCATCACCGGCCCTGACTGCGCCGACAATGTCGTCGCAAAAGCTTTCATGCATCTCGCGCATCAGTTCCAGCAGCAGCCATTCCGCAGCGCCCTGCCCGCCCTCATCCAGCCGCTTGCCCAACTGTCCGGTGCGATACAGCACCGTCAGGTCATTGGCCACGTAAGCCTTGCCGGCGTCGCCCTGCAGATCAAGCGCCTGGACCTCACGGTAACCGAAGCTGATCACACAAACACGGTTTTCGATGTGCACCGCACGCAGTGCAATCGCCTTGCACACATTGCCCGGGGCCTGCCCCGACAACGGCACGTGCACCGTGCTGCCCAGCGGCAACCGGCACGCAGCACGGCCATGGTCTTCTGGCCAGTCGAGCACAGCGCCGTCCTGTTGCAGACTGACCCTGGCAAGCACATTCAGGGCCTCGATACGCAGCCAGCCACCGTTTTCAATGACCTCAGGGCGCAGCGAAAAACCCTGATAGACACAGCTTTGCCCAAGCAATGCGTCACCCAGCCTGTCGGGCTGGACAAAGGGCACGGCACACAGGCGAAAAGTGATGCCCTGGCGCGCCCATTCATCCCAGACCATATCGATGTGGCGCGGCCAGACCTCAAAGGCATCCGCCACCGCCAGGCAGTCCTGCGGCGTTGGCGCAGGGACGAGATAGCCCGTCAAGCCGTGCTCGCTGACCGGTGCGCCGCTGAAGATCGATAACAGTGATGGCGGCGTCTGGCAATTGGGTGAAAGTGGCAGCAAGGGGTAACACGGCCACTGCGCCGAGGGCCGTCCAGGCTGTCCTGCCCGGTAACGCTTGACCAGCTCCCACGACAACCCGTCGATCAACAGCCAGACCAGCGGATCAGCGCCCTTCATGAAGCGATCCGGCGTTGAGAGTCGTCCAACGCCCAGCGGGCCACCACAGCAACACGCTGCTTCAACTGCTCGAGAGAACCACTGTTGGGCAGTACATAATCCGCTTCGATCCGGCGCATCTGCAGATCCAGTGCGCTGTTTTCCACCACGCTGATGTCGCCTCGTTGTCCAAGACGCGTTTGTCTCACGGATGAATCGGCAAGCACCTTGATCACCTGAAAGCCTTGCGCCTGAAGGTACGGCCAGTCAACGGTGTCGTCGCGCAGGTCATCATTGATGACCACTTGCGCGCAGGATCGGGCCAATCGTCGGGCGAAGTTGGTGACCAGCGACTGGCTGTCCAGATCCCTCAGCTCGCGTGCGATGCACTCCAGCAAACGCTGATTCTGGCTGCCGCTCGCCACTTGCACCCCGGCCTGCTCATAAAACATGCCTTGCAACTCATACAGGGGCTGAGCGAGCTTGATGACCTCGACCGACAGCCCGGCTGTTTCAAAATACTCACGCAGCAACCCGGCGGTTGTACTCTTCCCGGAACCGCTGGGGGCCACCAGCGCCAGACGCAATTGGTTAGCGTGGTTCATAGGATCTCCTTATCAGGCGCTGATCAGCTCGCGCGCCACGCCCACGCGGCTTTGCCACTGCGCACCGAGCAGCCCACGGACAATTTGCGGCGGCACGCTGTCGGTCAGCGAACCGGCATCCAGCAAGCCGTGCCAGGTCGAGGTAACGAAACGATGCGGCCACTCGAACAGTGTGGGTGAGTGGATCTGGTCCAGAATCGCATCGCGGCCCATTGCATCGACCCGCAATTTGCCCCGCGCCGACACGTTGGGCAGGATGACGGTCTCCAGCCATCCACAGCCCTCCGGGCTGGCCTTGAGTGCGGCGCGCATGGCTTCGGGCTTGCACAGGCGTTTTTCGGTATGCGCGATCGACAGATCATCGGCCACCGCTGCCAGATCGAGTCGCTTTGCCAGTTCTGGATGTGTACGTAATGTGCCGACACCGACATGCGGATAATCCGGCCAGCCGCGGGCGCGAATCCGACCGTCGACGCTGTCCAGCAGCAGCTTGTCCCCGGAAAAGTACAGGTACTCATCGGACAGCACCAGGTCGAGCATGGTGGTGGTCTTGCCTGCCCCCTTTGCACCGCCGATGGCAACAATCCCGCCGTCCGGCCCGACCACCGCCGAGGCATGCATGATCACACTGCCTTTGGCCTGTTCGACCAGCAGCCCGTAATAACGCACCAGCTCGATCAGGTGGATGAATGCATTTTCGTCGCCATGAAAATCAACCGCGTGACGCGCCCGGTCAATCCGGTAACCGACCCGCGTATCGGCATCCCAGGCGTAGTCCATCCCTGTCTCCGGGTCATGGCCACGCAACACGCGCAGGGTAAAGCCGGGAGCGTAGGTTTCGCGGATGATGTCGGGCGTCACGCAGAGGCCCATCCACTCCGGGTTGAATGCCGCGCTGTCGTGCAGCCGCAGCCTCAGGTCGACGGCTGTCTGGCCGTCGTCGTCCACTTCGGCAAAGTAAGGCGCAAGGAACACCCGCAGCCGCTGGGCCAGTGCCGAGCCCGAGGTCTGATCGTCCAGTTCAAATCGATAGCGTCCATTGCAAAGATAACGGCTCATGAGTGCAGGCTCTCCGGGCGGGTGATGAAGGGTGATGGCGAATGCAGGAAGGCAAAACGGTCAGTCAGGGGCCAGCACTCCTGGCGACGTTCGCTCAGAAATGCCTGCAGATGCTCCATCAGCCTGCGCAGATCGGCATTGATCGACTGAGGGTCTATCGCGTCCCGGCACTTGAGAAAACGCACCTCACCACGCGTCGTACTCCCCGCCTGCGAATCGAGCGGCATGCAGGTCTCGAAGGTGATCGCGAAGAGGTTGCCGCTGTCCACGGATTCGCACGGGGCACTGAACGCGTAACGTCGGTACTCGCCAAGCGCCTGCAACGTGCTGTCAATGTTCATGGCCATGGCCTCCAGCGTCGGGGAGCCCAGCGACAGGTGCCTTACGGTGCCGGACAGGCTGCCCGGCGCACTGCGAAACAGCTGCACGATGGGTTCATTGACCGCCAGCTTGCGTTTGCGGCTGCAGTGCTCGACCCATACATAACCACCGTCTTCCGCCCTGGCGGCGGTGACCTGGTGGTCCCAGACCTGAAATTCGTCACCGCACTGACTGGTGAACGGCGCCATTACCGGGCTGAAACTGGCGTCGAACCAGGCCTCGCCGAGCATTCGCGCATGGCAATCAGGTGCCAGCTCGAAGGACTCGACGTAGGTCTGTTCGCTGGTGGCGTAGCGACATTCCCAATTGTTGATCGCCAGATGGTTGCGCTCGAACGCATTGCGCAGCGCGATCAACAGGTTTTGCGGGACGGCAGGCTGCTCGATTTCGAGGGGCGGCTGTACGAACAGCGAACGATGCACATCAATGCGATTGAGCAAATGGCTGATATGCACCCGGTCCGCCTGCAAGCGGATGATCGCCAGCGGGATGGCGGTACCGGACAGGTTGTGGCAGCTTTCGTCGCCCAGCGCGCCGTGCGAATCCTCAAGGAGCATCGCCCCGTCGGCATCCCAGCGTGCCAGTACCCGGTGGCGGCCTCGCAGGTCAGCGACGGCGGTCAGTTCACCCAGCAACGCCGTGTCCGCAGCAATGGCATACAACCTGTGGTCATCGCTGCCGAACGGCTCCTGATGACGGATTTTCCAGCTACCAAACACAATAGCCGTCTGCGTGGTCGTGGATTGCGACATGGTCATCTCCCCGGCAAAGTGAATTCAGAGCCGACTCGCCTCACGGGCAAAGTCGAGTTTCGAATAGAGATCCTGCTGAAACGGCGGGTGCCGCTCCGCCAGAAAGTCGCGCATCACGTGGGAGACGGTTTCAAAGTCTTCCTCCACCTCGCGCAGCGTGTGCAGGGTCCTGCTACGGCAATATTCGACTTCGACCTGGGCGAACTCCGCACTCCCGTCGACCATGCGACAGACATCGAAGTACGCCCCGAAACCATTACCGGTCCTCAGCGATTCGAAATTGATGTCGATCCGGGTGCGCCTGAACGGCTTGAGCCGACGCAGGTTGGCCGAGGTCATCGAGCGGGCGTGAGTTTCGATGTCGGCAAACGCCACCGGCTGATCGGTGTTGAAGTCCTCGCGGCGCAATTCCGCGTTCTCGAGAAACCATTTGCGCTTGACCGCCATCAGCCCGTCGGCCTGGGGAATGAACGAGATATAACCGGTTTCCAGAGGGTCGCCAGTCACTTCGAAGATATGCGATTCATAGTCGTAGGTTTGAAAGTCACGGTCGATTTCCAGCACCAGGTCCTTGAAAGCGCCTTCTCCGAACGCCTTGTGCATCGCGGTGGACAATTGCCACATGTCAGGTATCTGAAACGAGGTGAATTTGCGCTCCAGCTCCATTTCCGGACGCCAGCGCACGTACCAGCAGTCATCGCTAAGCATCGGTTGCGAAACGGCCACACGCGCAGCAGCGGATCTGGCCAAACGCTGCCAGGCCCTCCAGGAAGCACGTTCGACCGGTTCGACATCCATCAAGTGCAGGAACAAGGCCCCGGCTTCGCCCTCATGGACATAGTGATAAACGCTGCATTTATCGGGGTGATGCATCACCGCCAGGGTGGCCATCAAGGCCTGATCGGAGGGTCGACGATTGAGCGTCGGATCCAGCATATGCATGCGCGAACGACTGTCCTGGGTGCGCTTGCGTTGCCCGGCATTGAAGACCTGAAAATCGAAGTCCTTCATGGGCATCGGCACATGGGTGTGATGGGCATTGGAAAGCCACTGCGCATGCAACGTACCGCTGGGGATGAACAGACCGTTGTCCGAGTGACGGGCTCGCGCAGCCTCTGTGTCGACAATGGCAACCAGCGCAGAATCGAGGCTGCCGTTGAGGGTGTGCGGATCGAAAAACAGCAGTGAAATATCCGTAGTCATTGTAGCTCCCGTACTTCGTTGACCGCGTGAGGCAGCGCCTTCGGGCTGTGGCTGAAAGTGATCCGTTGCCCGGCAAGCCCCTGCTGATACAGCGCCTCGGACTCCACGGCGGGAATGCCGTGTTCACGCAACAGAATCGAAAGATGGCAAAGCATGGACGCCTGTTCGAAGACAAAACCGCGCGCGAAAGGCAGCAATGCCGCCAGGGCCGCATAAGGGCGCGGCGAGACCACAATCGCCTGCCCGTCGTGAACACGCAGTTGCCGCTCAAGCTCTTCCAGTTCGGCACCCAGCGAGCTGGACGAAGGGATCGAATTGATTGAAACGGTGGCCGAGATACTCAGTTCTTCCAGCTGTCGACCCGCCGTGACCAGCACCACCGGCCCGTCGGCATAACCTGGCGAAATCAGGCGGATTTCCGTTGCGTCCTGCACCTGCACGAACGTCGACAACGGCGAAAAATCAATCAGGTGCAACTGTTGCCCTGCCCTTACCCATTCCAGTTGCACCGAGCCCAGCAGTGCGCCCGCCGCATGGGTGATGCTGTGCAGCTGCTGCGCATCGGAGGGCCCACTCGGGTCGTTCGTCGCCAGGCGCGCGCGTTGAGTGCCGGCAATGCCGCGATTGATCGCCAGCAAACCTTCCGATGACCACTCACAGGTCGTCGAGCCGTCATCACACGCCTGGGTGATAAGCCCGGTTTCACCCTGCAGAAACTCGCGCAGCACGAAACACACCACCCGCTCATCGCTGAGTTCAAGCAGCCGCTCACGCAGTGCGCCACGCTCGAGAATCTGCTGGCGCACCTGATCGGAGAAATCCAGTACCACTTGATCGGTCTTGAGCCTGTCCAGCAGTGCCTGGCTCATTGTCGGTTCGAGCAGCCCCTGGCGATTGGCCTTAATCAGCAATGCCTGGCCAGCCGAGACGTCGTGGGTTTGCGCGAACAAGGCCAGCGGGCGGCGCTTGCTTCGAAAATACTGCGCAAAGGCAGGCAATGGACGGAATTCCGTCAGAGCTTCGTCACTGGCAAGGTAGAGCTCAGCCCACTCCAGCACCGGCTCCAGGCTGCGCGCCTCGCGCAGACTGGTGACGGGTCTTGCCTGAAGCAGCCAGACTTGCTCCTCATCCACCGCCCATTCGATGTCGGCAGGCATGCCCAGCGCCGCAGAAGCCCTGGAGGCCAGGGCGGCCACCTCCAGCAGCAATGCGGTGTGCGGTTCCAGCGCTGGGTCACAGTCCAGCAATTGCTGGTCACCGATCCGCGCCGACATGCCCCTCTCTACACCGGACACCATCGCTTCACCCAGCGAGGCAACCGTTTCGATCAGCGTCACGGCCTCACCGGTCAGCGGATCGTGGCTGAACGCGACGCCGGCGAAGCGAGCCTTGACCATGCGCTGCATGATCACCGTCATCTCCACCGGTGTTTCCAGCATCGACGCCCGCAGGCGTTCCAGAATGGCCTGACGGGAAACCCCGGAGCGCCAGACATCCAGAATCGTAGCCTTGAGCGCCGGCAATCCCTTGACCGACAGATGCGTGCTGAAGATTCCGGCAAAACTGTGCTGATTGCCATCCTCGATATTCGCCGAAGAACGCACGGCAAGTTCGCTGTCGGCGTCAAAGCCTGCCTGCCCGAGCAATGCCTGAAGATGGCCGTCGGCAGCGTCACTCCACTCGAACTCGGCGAACCGGGCGATTCTGTCCATGTGCTCGTCAAGAAAGGCACCGGCGGTGATGCGCACGGTTTTCAGCGTGTCCTCAATGGCCTGTTTGCGGTTTGCAAAGTCCTGCCATAACACGCGGTAATCGGCATCATGCAGAGCGCTCAGCGCGGGCACCGGCAGATCACCGGCCAGATGTTTCAAGGTCAAGTATTTACTGGACACGACGGCCTCCTGCTATCAGTGGAATCTCGGTGGCCATTCGCCCGTGCCTGCCGGCCAGCGCATCGGGCGAGGCATCGACCTCTTCCTGGGCTGCTACAACGGGAAATGGCGCAAGGTTGGGCACCAGCGGCTGTGGACGCGGCGTCTTTTCGAAATCCATGAAGATGCGGGACGCGAAAGCCTCGGTCGCGCCCTGGTACTTTCCGGAATACAGCTCGATATCGCCCTTGACGTTCCAGAACATCATTTGACCGATGTTCATGCCGGGGTAAACCCGTATGCGGTTGAGCGCATACAGCTGCAAGGTCCAGCGCCCGACGAAACCGATGTCGCCCAATGGCGCCGAGAGGTTGATGAACATGCCCAGCCTGGCGATCGAGGACCGAGCCGCATAGGTAGGTACGAAATGGGTGCTGCCCATGGTTTCGATGGTCGAGGCCAGATACAGCTTCATGGGCTGCAGCTCATAGCCTTCCGGACCAATCTCGATGGTTCGCGTCGACGCCTCGGCGCGCACATCGATCACATCGTCTTCGTAGACCTTCATCTGGTCATGCAAGCGGAAGTTGTAGCTGTTGGGGTTGACGTTCTCATGGGAAAACGGACTGATGACGATTTCACCCGAACGCACGCGATTTTCGATTTCACTACCGGTCAATATCATGGTCAATCCAGAATGATTTTCGAGGGCACGGTGCTCTTGGAGCCCAAGTAGCGTCCCGCGTAGCAGGTGGTCATGCCGAAGTTCGCCCAGAAGCAGACCTTGGCCACTTTGGTGCCGGCATAGACCCGCACCGGTTGAGTCACAACGATTTCCAGCGTCCAGCTGATGGCCGCACCGGTATGACCGAGCGGCGCACTGGTCTGGATGAAAACGCCACAGGACGCCGTGGACACATTGGCGTAAAGCTCGCTGGCGAAATCGATACCGCCGATCTGCTCGGCAGTCGCCCCCAGGTAAAAACGGTTGGGGTACAACACGAAGCCTTCGGGCGGAATATGGTGCTCGACCACCTCCAGTTCACCGTGAGGATCGATGCGGTCGCTGCGGTACTCCAGAAGCAGATCCGCCAGGTGACAGCCGTATGAGTTGACCTCGACATGTGCAGGGTCGAAGGGCTCGATGACGACACTGCCGACCTCGCGCATCTTCACTATTTCAGAACCTGTGAGCATCATGGGTTCAAGCCTCCTGATCCAGAGAGGCCACGGCACGCGCTCGGCCGTTGGCACCATACAATTCGGCGCGCATGCTGCGTTCCCCCAAGAGGTAGCCCTGGGTGCTGCAGGCCGCAGCTGAACCAGGCAGGCTCCGGGCAAGACGCCGGGACAAGGTGCCCAGGTGATAGCTGGGTATCTGTTGAAAAAGGTGATGCTCCCAGTGCCGATTGATATTGCACGGCGCAAACAGCCCTCGTTCCAGCCAGCCTGGACTGACACTGCGTGCGTCGCGCTTCACACTCTGGGTCGAAAGCCCTGCGTGCTCCGACAGGCTGCGAATGCGCAGAATCGGCGGCAGAAAGAACACCAGTGGCGCCAGCCAGTACAGCAGCACGGCCGGCCAGGCCTGCAAAGCCGTGATGAGCAGCGCGGCACAGGCATAAAAGGCCATTGCCTGATAGCGCTCGATGCGGGTCGACGGCACGCGGTGAGTGAACAGTCCGATCACGCTGAAGCTGTCCATCGTGCGTAGCGATTGCAGGGTCGACAGCCCACTGATGTCGCGCAGCAGAGCCTGCCAGAACAGTCCGGAACTGGCGGGTGCGAAGGCATCGGCGTAGTCCGGATCGTCGGGCGTGTTGAGGTGCTTGTGGTGGGCAATGTGGTGAGCCCGGTAGCGTGACGTGCTCAACGTCAGGGGAAACGTCAGGAATACGTTGGAGATCAGATCGTTGCGCCGCTTGTCACGGCTGATCAGCAAATGCGCCGCATCGTGCATGAGTACCAGCAACGCGTGCTGTCGCGTCGCAATGACAACTACCGCGATCAGACACACCAGCGTCGAGTCGCTGACTTCAGCCAGCGTGACTGCAGCGACGATCACTGCCCACTGCACGCCTATCTGCAATGCCTGCCGCCAGTGGCTGAGTTGCTTGAGATCCGAGGTCAGTGACAGGTTGTCGCGTGCCAACGTGGCACGCTCGGAGCGTCGGTCGTAAGCGCCACTGTCCATGGTGTCGAGTTCGATTGTGTCTGCCATGTTCCATCTCCCGTTCAATCGTTGAAAGGGCCTGCTAGCCGTGCATTGCCGCCGATTTCGCGACAAGCTTGTCCAGGCTGATCCGTGCCTCGGGCGCATGAGCCAGCCAGTAATCCACCGCTTTGGGTAAAAACACTTCCGCGCCGGGTGCCGGGTTCCGGACGTTCAACGGTGGCCTGACCAGATCGCTTTCGGCGTACACGCCATAGATTTGCAACAGGCGCTCGAAATAGCGGAAATCCCGGGTCGAAATACCTTCGGGCCGCCATGCGACCAGCGAGCGCTTGAGGAATGCCCATTGCCGGCTGCGCAGGATCGGTGCCGGGGTCAAGGGCGCAATACCCGCTTGCTGCCGCGCATGATCGACGCGCGACTCGATGATGCGGATCACCTGCTCATAAGGCAGGCGTGCATCCCCCGCCGAGGCGACGACCTCACGTGCTTCGCCACCGGCCACGCAATGACTGACCAGATGGATCAATTCGTCCACCACCCAATCGATAGGCACCAGATCGAACAACCCCTGGCGATTGCCGACCAGAAAAGGCGGCGCAAAGGCATTGATGAAGCGAATCAGCGGGTACAGGCCGTGAAAACGACTGATTGCACCATCGCTGGTCGCGCCGATGACCAGGCTGCAACTGAACACGGAAATCGGCATCTGCGTGCCGAAAGTCTCACGCAAACCACGCTCTGCCGCTGCCTTGCTTTCCTCATAGCCATTGCGATAGGTCCAGCCTTCACAACGGGTGAACGCTGTGGACACGTAAATGAAATGCGGCTTGCGCACCAGCTTCTGGACAAAGCCGCAGAACAGTTGCGCACCTTCGACATTCAACTCGTGCATCTCTTCGAAGCTCTTGTCCCAGGCCACATCGGCAGCCAGATGGACTGCCGTGGCGCACTCGATGGTGGGCAGCGTGGCGGCCAGCGCATTCAGGGAGTCGGCGTCTGTCAGATCGGCGATCCGGCATTCGAGCCGCGAGCGGCTGTGCGCAGGCAAATCCTGCAGACAGCGACTGGCCGCCTGCGCGGAACGGCACAAGGCAATCACATGCGAGGCCGGATGCTGACTGAGCCAGTCGCGCACGAACCAGGAGCCCAGCGCACCACTGGCCCCGGTGATGATCAGTGTCGAGCGCATATCAGCAGCCCCCTGCCGCAACCCGCTGATGACGGCGAGCGAGCAGTTGATTGCGTATCCCGTCCAGCATCTGGATGTTGTTGGCGCGAATCGCCCGTTCACCGATCGGGTGCAGTACTTCGGCCAGTGACGGGATGCCCAGGTCGAAGGTGACGTTCAGGTCCACGTGCAAGCCGTCTTCGCGCTGGATCAGCAGCCACTCGCCGTACCAGACTTCAAGGTCGCCATCGGTCTGCTTGAACTCGATGCGCTCTTCCGTCACCAGCCAGTCCTGCTCGGTCCAGGTCAGCTCGCTGCCATTGATCAATACGCGCCACGTACTGGAAACGTATTCACTCTGCCGGGGGTGAACGATCACCTCCAGCACATCACTCATGAAGTCGGGATAGCGAGCGAAGTCCGAGAGAATCGGCCAGACCTCGCCAGGCTCGAAGTCACCGAGAAGAACACTGGTTGATACATCAGGCATAGGAATTCTCCGTCATTGAATGGAGCGATAAGCCGCATCGACGGCATCACAGAAACTGTTGATGCCTTGTTCGAGGTGGTCTCGGGAGATGGTCGCGTCGGGATACACCCGCAGCACGGAGGTTGCGCTCAGGCAGAACGCCAGCAGCACATTGCGCTGCGCGGCTTCGATCAGGGTCTGCGCCACATAGTTGCTGGAGGTGAATTCCACCCCGATCATCAGGCCGCTGCCACGCACTTCAGCCACGGCAGGACAGTCCTGTAAACGCTCACGCAGGATGCTCATGGCCACCTGCCCCAGCTGGTTGACGCGCTGACAGAATGCGGGATCGCTGACCACGTCGAGCACAGCGTTGACCACGGCTCCCGCCAGCGCGCTGCCAGCGTAGGACGAGGCATGCACGACCGGATCACGCGCCGGTGCACCGAAGCGGCTGCTGTCGTAAATGGCGGCGGCCACCGGAAACACACCACCGCCCAGGGTTTTGCCGAACACGACGATGTCGGCGGGCGCGCCGCAGATCAACGATCCGCTGCGCCCCAGGCCGGATTGAATCTCGTCATGAATCATGAACGCGCCATGTTCGCGACACAGACCTGCAAGTTCGCCCAGAAAATCCAGGTCGACCGGCCTGATTCCGCCCTCGCCCTGAACCGGCTCGGCGATCACTGCGGCAATATCGCCCTCTGCCAGTGCCTGGCGTGCAGCGGCGAGATCACCGGCAGCAATGAACACGACATCTTCGGCGTGCATCAGCGCGGCGTGCCCGCGATAGCCATAACTGACCGCAAGCGCACCACTGGTCCGGCCATGGTAGGCGTGGGTCAAGGCGATGACTCGCCGCCGGCCGGTCTGCATGCGCACCAGCTTGAGGGCTGCTTCGATGACCTCCGAACCGCTGTTGCCGTAAAGCACGCCGTTGCCCGGACGGCCGACACACGTCACAAGCCGCTCGGCGGCGCTCAGGCTGGATTCGTTGGCCAGGATCCGGCTGGAAAGGCCCAGTGATGTCACTTGTCGCGTCAGCGCAGCCACGACCTGAGGGTGCCGGTGGCCCAGCAGGTGCAGCCCGAAGGAACCGAAGTCCAGCCAGCGGCGGCCGGTGTCATCGGTTATCCACGACCCCTCGGCCGAGTGTTCGGCTGCGGTCAGCCCGGCCATGCGCAACATAAGGCCTTGCTCACGGCCAAACACCGCACCGTAGCGTTCGACGAATGAGGATTTGCGCGCAGGCACGCTCGCCGGCGCACTCATGACATGACTGTTCATAGAGACCTCATCAAAGGTGCCAGAAAGGCAGCATCACCACCTGCCAGGCGGCAGGAGCGGTCCCAGTCGCGCAGGGTTCGCAACACCTGACCCTGAGTGCCCGGCAGCAAGGGGTTGAACAATTTTCCGGGAAAGGCTTCCAGCAGTTCCTTGAACAGTTCGATCAGCCGCTCTGCTTCATGGTCGTGACCTGCAGCGCTGTCAGCGGCAACGCCGAGCCATTCGACGGCGACCGGGCCTGTGTGGGCAATCACGTCGGTCAGGCCGTACTCGCTGAACAACGCGAACTGGTGCAGCTCGTTCGGGGTGTCGGCCCCTGCAAGACGGCAGTCGATGTCGACCATCAGTTCAGCCAGCTTGATTCTCAATGCATCCACCACCAGCGGCTCGTCCGCGGCGCCTTCGAGGTCTTCCAGATACGCCTCAAGCTCGGTCATGAGCAACCAGGCCACTGATATCAGCTTTTTCGTGTAGAGGCCCGCCGGGTATACATAGCCGCCAGCGAGCCGGGGAAACCACTGGCGAACGGCTGCTTGTGTGCTGGCAATCATGCGTGTGCTCCCTGCATAGGGTGTTGATCCTTGAGTGAGAAACTGACCAGCCCGGCCCGTGCGGCGCGCAGGAAATACGCAGCCTCTTCCCGGGATTGCTCGGCCAGGTCGATCGGGCGGGTGCTGCGCAATTCCGGCACATCCAGATGCGTCAACAGGGTCGCCTGCTGGTTGTCGGTGAGCACGAAGTCGACCCCCGGCAGAAACCTGCTGGCGGCGGAGCGCTCGATACCCGGCAGCAGCTCGGCGTAGGCGGCCTCGCAGGCGAACGTCTGCTCGGCGAGTTGAGTCAATTCACACAAGTGCATGAGGTCTGCGCCCTGCAACCCATTGCCGCAGGCCGGATAGGCGCGCTGCCACAGCTGCCCGATGGCGCGGGCAAGGCCGTCGTCCGCCAGCATGCCGTACCTGTTGAGCGCGCGGTCCCAGCGCAACAGCGTCCACTTGCGATTGGAGTTGACCCAACCGTGGCTGGCCAGCGTCGCGTTCATCAGAAACAGTGCGGCGTTGCAGGCATAGGCGGCGGCCGCGCGGTATTCGCCACTGCGCCAAGCCAGCACCGAGAAGCAGGCACTTTGGCGAAAGTCATCGAACGCTGCTGCGGACCAGATCGAGCTCAGGTCCTTCTGACTGTCCAGATAAGGCAGCGACTGATCGGTCGACACCGCGCAGACCAGACGCTCCAGGTACTTTCGCGATACCGCCTGCTGCTTGTCCCACTGTTTGAACGCAACGAGTTTCTGGGCGGTGGTTTGGTGTGCGTCCGTTGCCAGTCGGGAGAACGCGTTGTCAACTTCTTCGCGGGCAAATGCCACCACTTCCATATGGTGTTCATTGTGGTAGATCTGCGAGGCCATCGACTGATCGGACTGCCGACCATCGGTTACGCATATCAGATCTATATCACTGGCCGCGTTAGCGATGCCATGTACTGGAGAACTACTGATCAAGGCCAGTTGTGCATCGCCATACTGGCGTTTTACAACCTCTTCAAGTTCGGCAAAAGCGAGTTGGCGCGTGGCCAGAAACTGCCGGGCGTTGCCTGAATAAAAAGCACGAAAGTCCATGTATACCTTCCACTCGATAACGGTGACTTCATTGGGGCTGCTATTCGGCGTGCCGAGCAGCCCCCTGCCTGATCCATGACCATGAATTACGTTGTCGTCGTTAACGCGAGCGCTGACGCAATGGAACAAGCACCATTACTTCACGATGGAGTACACAGCAAGTGGCGTGCCACCGTTATTGATCATCGTCTACTGGCAAGGCGTCAGATAACCGCCAACGCGGATCCGGAGTGTTACCTGTCGAAAGCCAAGCCTTTAATTTCATTGAATTTTTTACGATCAGGCATTGAATATGACCACTTTAATATATGTATAAAATTATTTATAAGCCAATTTTGGAAATAGCAAAGTGCTACCTGTGTTTATTATTTCAGCGCCTGCACTTAACTGCACCACGCCGATTCGAACACTTTAAAATCGCCCTGTTTTG
The DNA here is from genome assembly GCF_020312195.1 of Pseudomonas sp. P129. Lineage (NCBI taxonomy): Bacteria > Pseudomonadati > Pseudomonadota > Gammaproteobacteria > Pseudomonadales > Pseudomonadaceae > Pseudomonas > Pseudomonas sp. P129. Next base: position 435,156 of record NZ_JAGPYS010000002.1, read on the forward strand.
GTGGGCCGTCTTGTATACATGTTTATTAAAGTGTTCTCGTTAAGTTGTTCAGCCACTCGACAAAGCCGTGGCACGAAGCTTGCTCGAAACTTGCCCGCACTTCGAAACCAGAGGCGTTCAACGTGGACACACTTTTTGCACAATTAGCCGATGACACCAACGACACCTTCTATACCGTTGACCCGCGCTGGATCACCCAGAATGCGCAGCAATTCAGCGGCGGTTTTCCAGGTACCGTGCTGTATGCAATGAAGGCCAATCCACTCGTGCACGTGCTTGAAGCCTTGAGCCAGGGCGGTATCAATCATTTTGACGTGGCGTCGCTTGCCGAGGTGCAGACGGTGCACAACACGCTGCCCAACGCAGTTCAATACCTGATGAATCCAGTGAAATCCCGCCACTGCCTGCACGAGGCCTACTATCGACATGGCGTACGTTCATTTGTCCTCGACAGTGAGGAGGAACTCTCGAAGTTGCGGGACGTACTGCCCGAGCGCGACAGCACGATCAGCATGTTCGTGCGCTACGCGCCCTCCGAGTCGACGGCGGTTTACGATCTCAGAGGCAAATTCGGGGCGAATCCGGCGTTGGCGACGCAACTGGTGCATCAAGTGGCGGCCAGCACTGACTGGTCACTCGGGCTGTCCTTCCATGTCGGTTCACAAGCCATTGAAGACGGCCCGTGGCTGGCAGCTCTCGATGACGCCGACGCCATCGTGCGCGACACCGCCCAGCATGTCAGGCACCTGGATATCGGTGGCGGGTTTCCGGGCAATTACCTGAACTCCATGGGTAATACGCCGGACCTGGTTGGCAGGGTCTGCGAGCACATTCAGACCAGCCCGACATTGAAGGATCTGAACCTGATCTGCGAAGCGGGTCGTGGCCTGGTCTACGGCGGCATGTCGCTGTTTGCACGGGTGCTGTCGAGACGCGAACACAGTGTTTTCTGCGGCGCCGGTATTTTTGGCGGTCTGCTCTCCGCCCAGCAATGGCTGCAATTTCCCGCACGTGTGTGGCGAGACGCTGCGCCTTACGCCGGCTCGGCGGAAGCCACCTTCAATATCTTTGGCCCCACCTGCGACAGCATGGATCGCCTGGCCTTCCCCTACACGCTCGCCAGCGATATCAGGGAAGGCGACTGGCTGGAGTTTCAATCGACCGGCGCTTACTCGGTGTCCTTGCGCACCCCGTTCAACGGGTTTTACGCCGACCGCATCATCTCTCTCCCTTCCTGAATGCCTGAAAAGCGATCTGCCACCATGGTCATAAAAGCTTATTTGTTCCTGCTTGCAGGTATCGTCGCTGAAACAGTAGCGACCATTGCGCTCAAAGAAAGCAATGGCTTCACCCGCTGGGTTCCGGTCATTGCCTCGATAGCAGGCTATGGCCTTGGGATTGTGTGTCTGGGGTATGCACAACGGGACTTGCCCATGTCACTGATCACGTCCATGTGGTCAGGCCTGGGCATTACCCTGATCACCGTCATTGCAGCGTTTCGTTATCAGCAGGTGCCCACTTTGATGGCCATTGGCGGTATCAGCCTGATCATCGCGGGCATCATCCTGGTCAATCTGGCCAAGGAGCAGGCGACCTGACAGCCTGCGCTGTCAGGGTCATCCCCGTTCAGGCGAAGTCAAAAGGTCCTTCGAAGCGGCCTATCGGCACCCAATGGGTGATCAGGCCCGTGTCGGCTTTCCAGTGGTGCAGCAGCAATGCAGGCGGTTCGACATAGGAGGCGTCGGCAGCCTCGGGGTGCAGTCGCAAGGCGATGGCCGTCGTCGTGCTCGGTGCCGTACACATCAGCGTGCCGCCGAAGCGCAGCTGCATGAAGCGATGAATATGCCCGCAGACGATGCGCTCGATGGCCGGGTATCTGCTGACGACCTCCGCCAGCCGCTCGCCCCTTTCACAGCGATACGCATCGATGTAGGGAATGCCGCTTGAAAACGGCGGCTGGTGCATCATGATCAGCGTCGGCTTGTCCGGCTCCAGCGCCAGTGTGCTGTCCAGCCACCGTATCGCCGTGTCGGTCATATCGCCGTGATGCTGCTCGGGGACGCTGATATCCAGACCGATAATGCGCACCGGCGCAGAACCCGAGTAGACGAAGCTGCAATCCTGATCATTGATGAAGTAATCGTGCTCGGCAAAGGCGTCGCGCAGGTTCTGCCGATGATCATGGTTGCCCGGTATCATCAGCAGTTTTTGCCGTAGCGGTTGCAGCAACTCCCGAGCCATCGCGTACTCTTCGGGCCGCCCCTCGTCCACCAGATCACCGCTGAACAAAATCAGATCGGGTGCTGGGTCGAGGGCGTTTATCGTGTCGACGGCGGCGGCCAGCATGGCATTGGAGTCCACCACGCCTTGATAGAGTTGCCCTCTGGGCCGTACATGTGTGTCCGAAATGTGTGCTATCAGCATTCCATTACCTCAATCGTGTCCGGGTCGCGTGCTCACTCATGCAGTGAACCTGCAACGACCGGGCCAGACTGCACCTCAATCACCGGCCTGGCCACTGCCACCCTCACACCTCGGGAAACACCGGCTCCCCCAGGTTGAGCATGAGCCGGTTGGCCCAGGCGAATATCGAGATGGCGTGAATCAGGTCCAGTACCTGTGTCTCGTCCAGCCCCTGTTCGTACAGCGTCTGGATATGCCCGGCGTTGAGCGAAGCCGGTTCAAGCGTCAGGTCGATGGCGAACTGCACAATCGCTTTTTCATGCGCCGTGGTGCCTGCAGTCGCGGGGTCGGCAAACACCTGGGCGATGACGTCATTGCGCTTGGCCAGTTGTTCGAAGCGTTGCGCATGCACCGACGCGCAATACACGCAGCGGTTGATACGCGACACCACGGTACTTGCCAGCTCTCGTTCGGCGCGCGACAGGCCGCCGGGGGCGTACATGATCGCGTTAAACGCCTGAGAGCGCTGGCGAAGAATGTCCGGATGATGGGCCAGCGTCAGGTAGTAATCCGAGGTCTTGGCCTGCGGATGGCTTTCTTCAAGCACAGCGACCTGCTCGGCGCTCGCGCTGTCGAGGTCAACGGTGGGCAACCAGGCTTTCCAGCCCAGCACCTGATTGGTGAAACCTTCAATTTCTATGAGTTCGCTCATCAGGCTGCTCCGGCAGACTTTAAAGCACCCAGCCCTGCGGCCAGACGCACCTGGTAGGACAGAAAAGCGATCAGTTGCGCCAGTACCACGATTTCAGCGGTGCTCAGGCCCTGCTGTTGCAGCGCCTGCAATGCGCTTTGATCGCCGTGTACCGGAGACTCGATCAAGGTTCGCGTAAAGCGCAGGATCGCCGCCAGACGCTGATCCTCCAGCAGATCGATTCGGCTGGCGTCCACATCGGCCAGCACGTTTGCCTCGGCGCCGGCCGTCTGCAACTGCGACAGGTAATACCCGCTCAGGGTCGGCTGCGCGCTCAGCAGCGTTGCGTAGTAGGCCACCCAGAGGCGTTCGCTCAGTGACAGGTTGTGCGCCAGTGCCGGGTCGAAAAACAAGTCCTGGCTGCCCTGGGTTGCCAGGGCCACCTTGTCCCGCGCATGCCGAACCGCGTGCAGCGGGCTGCCCGGCGCGATGCCCAGCAGGCTGTCGAGCACGTCCGGTGTCGTTGAATGTTCAGTGGTCGATGTCATGAAAGGTCCTGCGAGGCTGTAGTTGCATTCGCGCAGCGCTGGCAAAAGCGGCGCGGTCATGGAAGAAAATCAAGGCTGCTCGGTGACCATGGTCGCTGCAGTGCGGTCGCTGACCAGTGGCTCGACCTTGAGGCCTTTGCGCGCTGCCCAGATGTTCTGGTAATGGAACAGCGGGATGATGCCGACGTCATCGCTGACAATCTGCACCGAGTCCTGGAGAATCTTGCGCCGCCTGGCCTCGTCGAATTCAGCGGTCGAATCAGCCAGGGCCTTGTCCACCAGCGGATTGCTGTAATGGCCCCAGTTCGAAGCGCCCTGCCCTTTGCTGCTGTCGACCGTGGTCAGAATATTGGTCAGGGCATAGGCCGCTTCGCCGGTGCCATTGCCCCAGGCAATCACGCTGATCGCCAGTTCATTCTTGTTCGCCTTGCCCGCGTACACCGCCCACGGCAATACCTCCAGCTGAACCTTGACGCCAATCCGCGTCCAGAACTGCGCCACCGCCTGCATGACCTCCGGTGCCTGCGGATAACGGTCGCCCGGCACATGCACAGTCAGTTGGAAGCCTTCGGGGAAACCTGCCTGCGCCAGCAGGTCCTTGGCCTGCTTGAGGTCATAAGGGATGTTCTTGATCTGCGGGTTGTAACCGAACGTGTTGGCCGGCATCCATTGATTGGCTTCGGTGACGGTGCCTTGCATGATGCGCTCGTTGATGGCCGGACGATTGATCGCCAGGGACAGCGCCTTGCGCACGCGTACATCCAGCAGCGGGTTTTCGGCCAACGGCTTGCCCGCGTTGTCGCGAATGAATTCGTTCGGACCGGCACGGAAACTCGGCTGAATGATCAGCGCACGCAGCCCCTGATAGGCGAAGACATTGACGTTCGGCGTTTTGCGCAGGCGCGCCACATCGGTAGGCGATACCTTGTCGATCACGTCGACATCGCCTGCCAGCAAGGCCGCGGTACGGTTGGCGGCGTTGGCGATGAAACGGAAATCAACCTTGTCCCAGGTCGGTTTGCCACCCCAGTAATTGTCGTTGCGAGCGAATATCGTGCGATCGCCCGGCACGAACGAGACAAACCGGTAAGGCCCTGTGCCGATCATCGCCTTGCCCGAGTTGTAATCGGCGCTGCTGGCTGCCGCACCGGCATGGCGACTGACGATATAGATCGAATCGATGTCCGGCAGCAGATTGGCATTGGGCGAACGGGTCTTGATGATCAGCGTGTGATCGTCCCTGGCCTTGATCGATTCAACGGTACGCATGGCACCTGCATACGAGGCCACGCTGCCGGGCACGTTTCGCGCGCGCTCGAAGGAGAAGACCAGGTCATCAGCGGTCAGCAGCGTGCCATCCTGCCATTTGACGTCATCACGCAGGGCGAACTCCCAGGTGGTGTCATCCACCACCTTCCAGCTCTTGGCCAGACCTGGCAGGGTCTTGTCGTCACGGCGGCTGACCAGCGATTCGAAGGCATGCAGCGCTACCGAGCGGTCGCCTGCATAATTGTTCAGCTGTGGGTCGAGGGACGAGACCGGGTCGGCGTAACCGATGCGCAAGTCCTGTGCCGTGACACCGCCGGCGGCCAGCAAGAGGGCCGACGCCAGCAATGAACGAACGAGTGGTTTCATGGGTGGTTCCTTGTACGCAATGGCAGAGGGTAACGGGCTTCAGGTGCCCGTTCAGCGTTGGTCATTCAGGTGACAGGCGCTCTGGTGATTCGGCGAAACCTCCCGCAGCGCTGGAACTTCCTCGCGACAGCGCGCCATGGCGTGCGGGCAGCGAGGGTGGAAATGACACCCGGCAGGCGGGTCAAGCGGGCTGGGGATTTCCCCTTGGATCGCGTCATAACGGGTACTGCGAATATCGAAGCGCGGGATCTGCGCCAGCAAAGCCTGGGTGTACGGGTGATTGGCCCGCGCGAACAAGTCATCGACCGATGCCGTCTCGACCACACGACCCAGGTACATCACGATGACCCGGTCGCAGAGGTGCTCGACGACGCCCAGGTCATGGCTGATAAACAGATAGGTCAGGCCCAGCTCGTCGCGCAGGTCCATGAACAGATTGAGGATCTGCGCCTGAATCGACACGTCCAGCGCCGCCACCGACTCGTCGCACACCAGCAGTTCCGGCTGCACCGCCAGCGCCCGGGCAATCCCGATGCGCTGGCGCTGGCCACCGCTGAACTGATGCGGATAGCGCTGGCGCAATTGCGGGCTGAGCCCGGCACGCTGTAACTGCGCACTGACGTAATCATCTGCGCCCTTGCGATCGGTCAGGCCGTGCAACAGCGCACCTTCGCCGACGATCCGGTCGACCCGCAGACGCGGGTTGAGGCTTGACGAAGGGTCCTGAAAAATCATCTGCACTTTCAGGCGCAGCGCCTTGCGCTCCTGCGTGGTCAGGCTCTCGAGCGGTTTGCCGTCTACCGATGTGGTGCCCGAGGATACCGGCAGCAGCCCGGCAACCATGCGCCCCAGGGTCGATTTGCCACAACCCGACTCGCCCACCAGCCCGACCACTTCACCGCGCGCAATGCGCAGATCGACACGATCCACGGCGTGGGTCAGCGGTTTCGGGCGCGTAAGGTGCAGCCGTTGCAGGAGCCCCTGCAGGGAGCGCTCATCCACGGGTTTGCCGAAGGTCTTGCTGACCTGATGCAGCTCGATGAGGGGAATCTGATCACTGGGCATCGGCCGCTCCTGGGTGAAAACAGCGAACCGTCTGGCCCGGTCGCGCCTGGTGGGGTTGCGGCTCCTGCGCACAGACCTGCGAGGCTCTGGGGCAGCGCGCTGCGAAAGCACAACCGACCGGCATCGACAGCAGGTCGGGCGCCATGCCCGGGATCTGCCGCAGGCGCTGGCCGCGCTGGTTGCGACTTGGCAGGCTGTCGATCAGCCCTTGTGTGTAGGGGTGCTGCGGACGATCCAGTACATCGGCGACCGGACCCTGCTCGACGATGCGCCCGGCGTACATCACCGCCACATCGTCAGCCAGCCCGGCGATCACGGAAAGATCATGGGTGATCCAGATCAGCGAAGTGCCCTGCTCGCGCACCAGCTTCTGCACTTCACTGAGAATCTGCGCCTGAATGGTCACGTCCAGCGCCGTGGTCGGCTCATCGGCGATGATCAGGTCCGGTGCATGCAGCAGCGCGATGGCGATCGCCACCCGCTGGCGCATGCCGCCGGACAACTGATGCGGATAGGCGCGCAGACGTTCTTCCGGGCTGGCGATGCCCATCAGCGCCAGCGTGCGGCTGGCGTGTTCGCGGGCCTCGCGCCTGCTCAGCGGGCTGTGGGCACGTACGGCTTCGATCATTTGCGTGTCGACCCGCAGCACCGGATTGAGGGTCATCATCGGGTCCTGAAAGATCATCGCTACCCGGTTGCCCTGAATGCCACGCAGTTGTGAGGCAGACAGCCTGGTCAGATCGCGCCCCTTGAACAGCACCTGGCCGCCGCTGATGCGTCCGGGTTCATCGACCAGGCCGAGGATCGAAAAGCCGGTGACCGACTTGCCCGAACCGGACTCACCCACCAGGCCGAGAATGCGTCCCGGCTCTACGCGCAGTGACACATCGCGCACCGCTGGCAACACCCCGGCGCGGGTATGAAACGAAGTGCACAGGTTGCGCACCTCCAGGGTCGGCTGTTGGACTGCGTCAGGCACAGACGACATTTCAGGCACGCTCATCGCTGTAACCTCGGGTTCAGGACATCGCGCAAACGGTCACCGACCAGATTGATTGCAACGATCGTGATCAACAGCGCCAGGCCCGGAAACAGACTGATCCAGTATTCATTGCTGAGCATGTATTGAAAGCCGTTGGCAATCAGCAGCCCCAGCGACGGCTCGGTGACCGGCACGCCCAGGCCAAGAAACGACAGGGTCGCTTCCAGTGTGATGGCGCGGGCAATCTGCAAGGCGCCGATCACGATCAGCGGCGGCAGGCAGTTGGGCAGAATGTGGCCGATCACAATGCGCAGCGGACCAACGCCCTGCCCGCGCGCTGCATCAACGTATTCACGGCGGCTTTCGGTAAGCGCCTGACCGCGCGCTGTGCGGGCGTAATAAGCCCATTCGAGCAAGATCAGGGTCAGCATCACGTTGCCGACACCCTTGCCCAGCCAGGCAAGAATCATCAGCGCCATGAGAATCACCGGAAACGACAGCAGCAGGTCGACCAGACGCATCAGCAAAGCATCGAGCCAGCCGCCTACATACGCAGACACCAGCCCGAGCAGCGTACCGAGCACTGCCGCAATCAACGCCGAGCCAATGCCGACCCACAGGCTGATGCGCAGGCCATAGATAATCGCCGAGACCAGATCGCGGCCCTGCCCGTCAGTGCCCAGCCAATAGGTGTAACCGCTGTCCCCATTGAGGCTGCCAGGCGGCATGCGCGCATCCATGACGTTGAGCTGCATCAGGTCGTAGGGGTTCTGCACCACAATCCACGGCGCCAGGGCTGCAACCAGCACAATGATCAGCAGGACTACCAGGCCCGTCACCGCCGTGGGCGAGCTGAAGAACTCGGTCAGCACTCGTCGCCAGGGCGATTGGGCCTGCAGCAGCGTGCTGCCGATCGGGGCTTTTTCAATGACATTCATCGCGATGCCTCGATGCGTACGCGTGGGTCCAGCAGGTAATACAAGCCGTCGACGATCAGGTTGAGCACCACGAAAATCACCACGACCACCATCAGGTAAGCGACCACCACAGGGCGATCAAGCATGTTGATGCTGTCGAGAATCAGCTTGCCAGCACCCGGCCAAGCGAAAATGCTTTCAGTCACCACGGCATAGGCGATGGTCGAGCCCAGTTCCATGGCCAGCACCGTCACCACCGGAATCATGGTGTTGCGCATGACGTGCATGCACATCACGCGCATCGGTGACAGGCCCTTGGCCCGGGCGAATTTGACGAATTCTTGGGGCAGCACTTCGCGCACGCCCGCACGGGTCAGGCGCAGCACCAGGGAAATCTTGAACAACGCCAGGTTCAGCGCTGGTAATAACAGGTGCTGCAAACCGTCCAGCGTCAGCCATGACCATTGCACACCCAGCCACTCACGGGTTTCGCCGCGGCCGCTGGCCGGCAGCCAGCCCAGGGTGATGGAGAACAGCATGATCATCATCAATGCCACCCAGAAGGCTGGCAGCGAAAAGCCGACAATGCTGGCGGCCATCATCAGCCGGGACAGCGGATGCTCGGGGTACATGCCGGCAAACATGCCCAGCGGCACACCGATGACCACCGCCAGAAACAGGGCACTGAACGCCAGTTCGAAGGTTGCGGGCAAGCGCTGCAGAATCAGGCGCATGGCATCCTCGTGATACACGAAGCTTTGCCCCAGATTGCCGTGAATCGCGCCCTTGAGAAAAATCAGGTACTGCTGCCACAGCGGCTGGTCCAGGCCCAAATGCGCGATGGCCTGCAGACGCTCGGCCTGATTGAGGTCTTCACCGACCAGAATGTCCATCGGGTTGCCGATGGCATTGAGGCCGACGAACACCACCAGCGTCATCAACAGGATGACCAGCAACGATTGAATCAACCGACGCAGCGCCCAGCCGATCATTGGCGCAGCTCTGCGGCGTCTGGCTGGCTGACCACCCACTCATCGCCCAGCAGCTCTGGCTCGGCGTAATCGAGCATGGTGTCGAAATGCAGGTCGATGTCCTCGTTGAACAACTGCCCGACCAGGGCATGCGCCAGACGTTTGGAACCCTCGCTGATGGCAGGAATGTCCCCGGACACCGCGCCATAGCTCAACGCGGCCGGATAACTGAAGCAGTGAATGTGGTTCAGCCCCGGGCAGGCGCCTGCGGTCTTTTCCTGAAATTCAAAGCAGTTGCCTAGATCCGGCAGCACAGCCAGTTCCGCATCGGTTTCGCCACTCGGTGCGTCGAAGCGATCCTGCCAGACACGGATCTGCGCAGAGAATGGCGCAAACTCCGGACGCTGCCGGAAGTCGGTGCGAAACCCGGTGGCAAATACCACGAAATCCGCCTCGATACGCGCCTTCGGCGTATTCAGCCAGACGCCCCCGGCAGCGCTCTGTTCGACGGAAAGCACCGGGCTGTCGAGCATGAACCGCGCCTTGCCGGAAGCGGACACTCTGAGCGTACTGCCGCGCGGTGGTGGCACTTGCTGGGTATTGAGGTAATGGCGAATGCGCCATTTCCAGATGTCCGGCAGGCGCCAGTAGCCATGCACCATGCCGGGATTACCGACGCCTTTGCCTTTGTTGATGCGCGGCAGCTCGGCGCGCCGGATCAGCAGATCGACCCGCGTCGCACCAGCCTCCAGCGCCGTGGCGGCGCTATCCATCGCCGAGGCGCCACCGCCGATGACCGCAACGCGTTTGCCGGCGAACCAGCTGTCCTGCAAACCCGCCGCCGAATGCGTCCACAAATGCTCCGGCAACTGCCGGGCAAAGTCCGGCACCCAAGGGCCGCCAAGACCGTCACGCCCCGTGGCGAGCACCACATGGCGGGCCAGCAGAAATCGCGTCTGTACCGGCGTGACGACGTCCAGTTCAATCAGACCGTCCGCTCTGGGCGCTACCCGGCTAATGCGGTGCTCATTGCGTACGTCCAGTGCCAGCACCTTGCGATACCAGCGCAGATACTCGGCCCATTGCAAACGTGGAATCTTGTCCAGCAACGGCCAGCCGTCGACGCCGAATTGCGCTTCGTACCAGGCGCGAAACGTCAGCGCTGGCAAGCCCAGCGCCGGTCCGGTCAACTGCTTTGGCGAACGCAGGGTCTCCATCCTCGCCGTGGTGGCCCAGGGGCCTTCGAAACCCGCTGGTGACTGATCGAAAATGACCGCCGCTACACCTAGATTGCGCAGCTCTGCGGACAGGGCAAGACCGGCCATGCCTCCGCCGATGATCGCCACGTCGAGCACGGCCTGCCCTGCGCTGATCCTTGGCTTGACCCAGGGTTTGGCGGGCAGATCCAGCCAGGCCAGATCCTGCTGCAAACGAGCTTCCAGAGCAGCCAGGCCAGCGGGTGCATTCACATCGGACATTGATCGGTACTCGAAAAAATGATCGGGCCACAAGCCCGAGCCTTGATTCAAAGCACTTCAAGAATCATTCCAATAGTGTGATAAATGAATTCTTAAAGCCATTGAATGCTTAATTCGAATAGTAAAAGCCGTTTTTTATTCTAGCAACGCGCAAAAAAGCATATTTATATTCCAAAATAGAATTTAAGGGAGTTTTGCGTGTTGTGTAACGAAGGGTTACGAAGGATATTCACGGACGCGCTGCGTCGATTTTCAGTCTTGCGCTACGACAAGCGTTACCAGCACCCGGGCCTGAATGCTGTCTGGATGGCCCACTCACTCGGCATAAATGCTCTGTAACAGGGCATCGTGCGCGCTGGCTTCGTGCATGATCATTTCCGGCAAGAGAATTTTTGCGCTGTCGGCAATCTCATCGATCAGCGCGCGCGCCACATCCGACAACGGGCTGGCGAAGGCTGAAATCAGCCCGAAGAAAAACGGAATGTTGCAGGCGATCGGTCTGACGACCACGCCTTGCACCGGCACGCCCATGGCCGTGAACGGATCGACCAGCGCAATGCCCAGCCCGACCCTGGCCATCTGCATGGCAATCAGCGACGTATTGGTGTCCAGCATGCGCGGCGGCTGACCACCCGCCTCCTGAAACGCCTTGTCGATGCGTCGACGAAAGCGATAAGGGTTGGCCATGGTGATCAGCGTCTGCTGACGCAGCAGCTCCATCGACAGCACCCCATGAGCGGCCAGCGCCGAATCGGCGGGCAATACCGCCACACAAGGCGCCTCGCCGATCCAGTGGATTTGCAGACCACGATGCTCCAGCGGCAGGCTGACCGCTCCCAGGTCCATGGTTTTCGACAGGACGGCCTGAACCACGTTCTCCGGAGACATGCTCTGCAACTGAATCTGTTGCGGGCGCAGGTGCTCGGGCAGCCGCGACAAGGCTGTGGGCAGCAGGCCGGCCGCCAGGGCCGAGATCGCCACCAGCTTGATCTGGTGGTTCTCCTCCTGGGCAATGTGCTGCGCACGCTGGCGGATGTTGCGCACACCCAGCAGCGCACTCTCCACCTCGCCATACATCATGAACGCCTTGTGGGTAGGCGTGACCTTAGGCCCGCTGCGTTCGAACAACGCAAAGCCCAGCTCCTGCTCAAGTTCCTGAATGGCCCGGGTGACCGAGGGTTGAGACCGGCCGAGCATTTTCCCTGCCGCCGTGACACTGCCTGCCGACATGACCGCCGCGAAGGCTTCGAGCTGACGCAAATCCATAAGCATGCCTTGATCGATACATCGCCGATGAGGAAGCACGACACAGTGCTCCCCGGTTCAAAGCGCGAAAGTCTACACGCTGGTAGCGCCTGGCGTGAGCAAGCACCTCATCCGGCGATCATTACCCGGTTTCGGCCCTGCTGTTTGCCCATGTACAGCGACGTGTCGGCACGATTGAGGGCCAGCTGGAACGCCTCGCCCGTGGCGATGGTCGCCACCGCGACTGTAGCGCTGACGGCGATGATGCGCTCATTGATCCGCCCGGCCTCTTCGGCGATACGCCGCCAGATACGTTCGGCCGCGCGCAGCGCATCTTCGGGCGTAGTGTCCGGCATGAGCACCAGAAATTCCTCGCCGCCCCAGCGTGCCGCCATATCGCTGCTGCGTACGCTTGAACCGATGATCTCGGCCACCCGTTGCAGAACCACATCGCCGGTTTCATGCCCATGGATATCATTGATCTGTTTGAAATGATCGATGTCGAGCAGGATCAACGAAGCCGACAGCCCCTGCCGCCTGGCTTCCAGTTCGCGTATGCGATGCAGCACTCGTCTGCGCGTGTAGAGATTGGTCAGGCTGTCGCGGTTGGCGATATGAAACAGGCTCAGTTGCATCGACGAGGTGAAACGTACCGACAGTGCAGTGGCGTAAATCGACAGAGTGGTGGCTGTGAGTACGTTGACGATACCGAACGCATCCAGCACGTTCTGGCTCAGACCGGTTCCCTGCCCCGTGTATCGGCGAAAAACGAAGCAGCCCACCAGCGACAGCAGAATCGCCACGCTGTAGGCAATGCGTCTGATGACGTTGAGTTGAAACGTGAAGGCAATGACCGGAATCACGCAAAATATGTAAAAACTGAAGTTGCTTTCCCAGCCCAGTTGCCATGTCGCGAGCACGGCATGGCCGATGATCTCCAGGCACATCAGTTGTCCGGCTTGTCGATGCCGCCCCCTGCGGATCAGGTAGATGCAGTTGACGTAAATCAGCGTGCTGACGATGTTCGCCATCCACATGATCTTCATGCCCAGCCCCAGAAACACTGTCAGCAACACACAGTGAATGCCCAGAGCGACATAAACGATCGGGGTGATGTGTTTCCAGAACTGGATAGCCGTGTCCTTGAACAGCTGGGTGCGGTCTTCCGTCGGAAGGCTCATCATCACGTTATCTCGAAATGCAGGTGGAATATGACCCTCGGCGTAGGGTTGAGATCATGACGTATTGTCGGCCTGAACCGACGCCGCTTTATACAGCGACTGGATAATATGTTTGTCTGCAGCGCCCGAACCCAGTGAATGCCGGAAGGATTCAAATGGACATCATTGAGCCCGGGTAGTGCAATCCCGTGGCTGACTTTTTCATATTCCGCCGGCCGTGTCGGCAGCATCTGGCATTACGCAGTGAGTTTGCACCCACGGGCAGCGGATGGCGGTTTTTCGTCGTTTTACAGTAGCGATCCTGATGCTCCGCAAATACTATCGGGAGCGGACCTTGTGTCGATCACGTATTGCTCGTCAGCCCGCCCAGACGCAGGCAGCCCTGAATGATTCGGAAGGAAGCGTACCGATGGAACGTCTCACTGCAAAAGACTTTGCTCCTGAACTGCTTGAGCTCTATGACTACTACGCGCACGGCAGGATCAATCGGCGCGAGTTTCTCGACCGAGCAGCGCTGTTCACTTTTGGCGGCATGACCGCCAGCGCGCTGCTTGCCTCGCTGAGCCCCAACTACGCGCTGGCCGAACAGGTGGAATTCACCGACCCGGACATTATTGCCGAGTATGTTTCCTACCCTTCGCCCAACGGGCACGGTCAGGTTCGCGGCTATCTGGTACGCCCGGCCAAAGCTACCGGGAAAGTACCGGCAGTGGTTGTCGCACATGAGAATCGCGGCTTGAACCCGTACATCGAAGACGTGGCGCGCCGCGTTGCCAAAGCCGGTTTCATTGCGCTGGCACCTGACGGGCTGTCATCGGTCGGCGGCTATCCAGGCAACGATGACAAGGGCCGTGAGCTGCAGCAGACAGTCAACCCGGAAAAGCTCATGAACGACTTCTTTGCCGCCATCGAGTGGCTGATGAAGCATGACGCCAGCACCGGCAAGGTCGGCATCACCGGTTTCTGCTACGGCGGCGGTGTGGCCAATGCTGCTGCGGTCGCGTATCCGGAACTGGGTGCTGCGGTGTCGTTCTATGGGCGTCAGCCCAACGCCGAAGACGTGGTGAAGATCAAGGCGCCGGTGATGATTCACTACGGCGAACTGGATACCCGCATCAACGAAGGCTGGCCAGCCTATGAAAAAGCCTTGAAAGCGGCGGGCAAGACGTACGAAACGTACATTTATCCGGGCGCCAATCATGGTTTCCACAACGATTCCACCCCACGCTACGACGAAGCAGCGGCCAAACTGGCCTGGGATCGTACATTGGGGTGGTTCAACAAGTACCTGGTTTAAGTTCTGACCGAACGGCGCGACGCAGATCGGTGACGCTGAGCGTCACGCAAGGCATTCCCACGCTGGAAAATGCCACTATCGTGCGACGCTCCGCGTGGGCATGCCGTTCTGGACGCTCTGCGTCCTCTCTTATAGCGCCCTCACCCGTTCCAGCAGTACCTGTAATGGATGCTGCACCACCTTGCCATCCTGGCGCTTGACCTGGCTGCGGCATGAGTAGCCATCGGCGACCAGTCGACCTTCACCGCCGTGCCGCGCCACCAGTGGCTGCCAGGACTGACGGTAGATGGTATCGCTGGTTTTCGCGTTTCGGGTTTCATGCCCATAGGTGCCGGACATGCCGCAGCAACCACTGGCCAGCACCTCCAGCTTGAGCCCGGCGCGGGCAAAGGCTTTCTGCCAGAGGCCGACGCTGGCGGGCTCGTTGGTCTTTTCAGTGCAATGCGGCAGGAAGTAGTACGTTTCTGCCGACGCGCCATCACCACCTTCCTCGACTGTGGACGCCAGCCATTCCTGCGGCAGCATGACCTCGGGCACATTCTCGCTGCCCAGCGTCTTGCTGTACTCCTGGCGGTAAACCAGGGTCATGGCCGGGTCCAGACCGATCAGCGGGATGCCGTACCCGGCCAGCTTGCCCAGCGACTGACTGTTGAAACCGGCAGCTTTCTCGAACGCCTGCAGAAAACCCTGCACCTGCAGCGGCTTGCCATTGGGCGCAAACGGTGCGAGGTAGACCTGATAACCGAGACGTGAAATCAGCTCCAGCCAGTCTGCCGCCAGCGGGGTTTCGAAGTATCGGGTGAATGCATCCTGAACCAGCACCACCGTGCGCTTGCGCTCCTCCTCGCTCGATGCGGCCAGACGCTGCGGCGTGGCGATGCCCACATTCCAGCGAGCACAAGCCGCACGGAAGTCGGTCAGGCTCAATAACGGGCTGTCGACCATGCCGGCCACATGTTCGAGCAGGTAACGCACCGGCCTTGCGCCCATGATCGCGTTGTACAGCTTCGGAAAGCGCGCCAGGTGCGGAATGCTGAACTCCAGCGAGCCAATCAGATAATCCTTGATCGGGCGCAGGTAGCGGCTGTGGTACAGCTCGAGAAAGCGCGAACGGAACTCGGGCACATTGACTTTCACCGGGCACTGTCCCGCACAGGACTTGCAGGCCAGGCAACCGGCCATGGCGTCGTAGACTTCGTGGGAGAAATCCTTCTGCCCCGCCACCCTGGCGACACTGTTGACGGTTCGCTCGGCAAGGCTTTTCAGCACATTGGCACTGCGCGCCCTGGCGCTGGCGGTGAGGACATTGACGTCCTGCTCGCCTTGCAGACGCAGCCATTCCCTGACCAGCGAAGCGCGGCCCTTGGGTGAGTGAATGCGGTCACGGGTGGCTTTCCATGACGGGCACATGGCGTCGTCGGTGTCATAGTTGTAACAGGCGCCATTGCCATTGCAGTGCAACGCGCTGTCGTAGCTTTGCCAGACCCGTTCATCGATCGTACGATCCAGATCGCCACGCAACGTCACTTCATCCACCAGCGTCAGGCGCGCGTCGGGCACTGTGGCAGGCGTGGCGATCTTGCCGGGGTTAAGCTGGTTGAACGGGTCGCAGGCGGCCTTGAGGGCCTGCAACGCGGGATACAACTCGCCGAAATATTCAGGCACGTATTGCGAACGCAGACCCTTGCCATGCTCACCCCACAGCAGCCCGCCATAACGCTTGGTCAGCGCCGCGACTGCGTCGGAAATCGGCCGAATCAGCGCAGCCTGCGCGGGGTCCTTCATGTCCAGAATCGGCCGCACGTGCAGCACGCCGGCATCCACATGGCCGAACATGCCGTATTGCAGGCCGTGGCTGTCCAGCAGCGCACGGAACTCCTGAATGTAATCGGCAAGATTTTCCGGCGGCACGGCAGTGTCTTCGACAAACGGCTGCGGCCTGGCTTCACCCTTGACGTTGCCGAGCAGCCCCACCGAGCGCTTGCGCATGGTGTAGACGCGATTCACTGCCGCACTGCCAGCCGCCAGCGTGTGGCCGAGACGCAGCACCGACGTGTCAGTCTGCAAGTGCGCAACGAACGCATGAACGCGCTGCTCCACTTCACTCAACTCATCGCCGCTGAATTCGATCAGGTTGATGCCCAGCGTCGGCGTTGCAGGGTCCTGGGGGAAATACTCGGCCACGCCATGCCAGACGATATCCTGCATGGCCAGCATCAGCACCTTGGAGTCCACGGTCTCGATGGACAGCGGCTTGTGCGCCATCAAGGCCTTGGCGTCCCGCAGGGCGTCCATGAAACCGGCATAGCGAACGTTGACCAGAATCGAATGTTTGGGGATCGGCAGGACGTTGAGTCGGGCCTCGACGATAAAACCCAGCGAGCCTTCAGAGCCGCAGAGCACGCTGTTGAGGTTGAAACGCCCGTCTTCCTCGCGCAGGTGCGCCAGGTCGTAACCGGTCAGACAGCGGTTAAGCGGTGGGAAAACATCCTTGATCAATTGTGCCTGCGTATCGGCAATCTGCTGCGCGCAACGATAAACGTCGCCGGCGCGGTCGACGCGTGCCTGCTCGCTGGCCAGTTGTTCGACATTCAGTGCATGGCTGTTGACGTACGAACCGCCCAGCAACACGGTCGATAGCTCAAGGACGTGATCACGGGTCTTGCCGTAGGTGCAACTGCCCTGCCCGCTGGCATCGGTGTTGATCATGCCGCCAATCGTGGCACGGTTGGAAGTCGACAGTTCCGGCGCGAAAAACAGCCCGTGCGGCTTGAGCGCGGCATTGAGCTGGTCCTTGACCACACCGGTCTGCACGCGCACCCAACGTTCCTCGACGTTGATCTCGAGAATAGCGTTCATGTGTCGCGACAGGTCGACCACCACCCCGTCGGTCAGTGATTGCCCGTTGGTCCCGGTGCCGCCACCACGCGGGGTCAACACCACCTGTTGGTGCTCGGGCCGCGCCGCCAGCCGGGCGACGATTGCGACGTCATGGCTGTCCATCGGGAACACGGCAGCCTGTGGCAGGCGCTGGTAGATGGAGTTGTCAGTGGCCAGTACGGTGCGCGAACCGTGGTCACGGGCTATTTCGCCACGAAAGCCGGCCTCCGCCAGGGCATTGAGGAAACGGTCATAGTGACCGATCTGCTCAGAGGTCGGTTTCAGCAGCGCAATCATGGTGGTCTTCCTCGCTAGGCGTTTTATATGCAAAGCACGTATGCTTCGAAACGCTCGAATGCATGGCGTTATCAACGGTTAGCGTGATTCTCCTGCCTGTCATGCTTCAGTGCAAACGTAAAACCTGCCGTTTTTCCATGAGTTTTATGAATGAACACCCGAAGACTGACGCCCTCCATGTCGCTGCTGCTCGCCTTCGAGGCGGCCGCCCGGCATGGCAGCTTCACCAAGGCCGCAGACGAACTGGCCCTGACCCAGAGCGCCGTCAGCCGGCAGGTGCAGGCGCTGGAGGCACAACTGGAAGTCGAGCTGTTCAAGCGCGACGGCAGACGCATCGAGCTGACTACCGCAGGCGCGCTGTATCAGCATGAGCTGGCTGCCGCGCTGGGCCGCATCCGCAGTGCGACCCTGCAAACCATCGCGCACAAGGCCGAAGGCGGCACGCTGCATCTGGCCGTGCTGCCGACCTTCGGCTCGAAGTGGCTGCTGCCACGCATGAATGACTTTTACACCCGGCATCCGGGCTATGTGGTGCATATCCACTCACGCATCGTGCATGCCGACCTGACGCCCGCCGCCAGCGAAATGAACGCGATCATCTGTGCCGGCAACGGCAACTGGCCCGGTTACATCGCGCATCCGCTGGTCAGTGAAAAACTGGTGGTGATTGCCAGCCCGGCTGCCCTTGCCGGCTACAAGACGATGACCCCGGCGCAGGTTGCCCAGCATGCGTTGCTAAGCGTGGTGTCGCGGCCCAATGCCTGGTCGGACTGGTTCGACAGTAATCGGCTGGACCATCACATCATGCGCCCCGGTCCGAGCTTCGAACTGACCTCGCACCTGATCCAGGCCGTCGCGGCCGGCATTGGTGTCGCGCTGGTCCCGCGCATTCTGGTGCAGGACGAAATCCACAGTGGCGAACTGGTCACCCTGTTCGAGCCCCTGGACAGCGGACGCAATTATTACCTGGCCTACGCCACGCGTTTTCAGAACCTGCCATCGCTGTGCGTGTTCAGGGACTGGCTGCTGTCGACGCCGTTTCCCGACACTTTGTAAAACCTGCCCGCAACAGGAGCCACTGTGCGTATCGAGCCTCTTCCGCCGCTGCAGAACCTGATCGCTTTCGAAGCTGCCGTCCGGCATGGCAGCTTCACGCGTGCCGCCAGCGAACTGAACCTGACCCAGAGCGCGATCAGCCGTCAGGTCGCGCAACTGGAGGAATTTCTCGGCCGCGCGCTGTTTCGTCGCGAGCACAAGCGCATTCATCTGACGGTCGCCGGGCAGATTTACGCCGAGCAGATCCAGCGCGTATTGACGTTGTGCGCCGAGGCCACCGCTCAGGTGATCACTCACAGCGGCGATCAGCAGCTGACCCTGGCCTGCTCCAGTGGCGTGGCGGCCTTGTGGCTGGGGCCTTTGCTGGGACGTTATCGCGATGCCTTCCCGGCCGTGGATATCCGCCTGCGCGTGGTCGACGGGCTGGATTCGCTGATTCGCGCCGAATTCGATCTGGCGCTGTATTTTCTCCGCGAAGTCTCACCGGCGGGTCTCGACAGCCGTTTGCTGTTCGCCGAATCGGTCAATGCCTACTGCTCGCCCGACTATCTGGACGGACGTCTGCTGGAGCCCGTGCAGTTGCTGGATCATTGCCTGCTGATGCTCGAAGACGGCCAGCGTCAATGGTTGTCATGGGGTGACTGGTTCGGCCGCCAGGGTGTCGATGCCTCGCTGATCCGTAAGCGCATGACCGTCAATCTGTATCCGGTGCTGGTCGATCTGGCGGTCGCCGGGCACGGCATCGTGCTCGGCTGGCAGCCAATGATCGACCGCCACGTACAGTCCGGCGCGCTGGTGCCCGCCTGCCGCAAGAGCGTCGGCGCGGTAGGTGGCTACTACCTGCTGACACCCAGCGGCAAGACGCCTCGGCGTGCCGCACGCGCCTTCGAGAAATGGCTGGCGGGCGAAATCGCCACACTGGCTTCAGCGCCCTGAAACCTGCATGCGTCTGGCGCATGCAAATCTGCGTAATAAGCGTTTTCTTAAAATCCGCCCAGCGCCTACTCTCGACTGAAACGGGCAAAAAGACCTGACTCAGCCGCACTCACAACCACCCTGCCCCTCAATCAATGCAGCCGATGCAGGGGGCTTCCCTGCGTGTATCGCATGCAGGAGCTTATCCGGTGAGCACATTACAATCCTCTGCTTCACGCCCCCATGAACAAAAGGCACGCCGCGCGGTAGTCGCCACGGTGATCGGCAATGGCCTTGAATGGTTTGACTTCACGGTCTACAGCTTCTTCTCGGTGATCATCGCCAAGGTGTTCTTCCCCACCGGCAGCGAACTGACGTCTTACCTGCTGGCGCTGGCGACCTTCGGGGTCGGCTTTTTCATGCGTCCGGTGGGCGGCATTGTGCTGGGCATCTATAGCGACAAGCGCGGACGCAAGGCGGCATTGTCGCTGACCATCCTGCTGATGGCGCTGGGTACGCTGATCATCGGGCTGACACCCGGCTTCGCGCAGATCGGCTATCTGGCGCCGCTGCTGATTGTCCTGGCGCGCCTGCTGCAAGGCTTCTCTGCCGGTGGCGAGATGGGCAGCGCCACGGCGTTTCTGACCGAGCATGCGCCTGAGGGCAGGAAAGCCTTCTACTCCAGCTGGATTCAGGCCAGCATCGGCGTCGCGGTGCTGCTGGGTTCCGCGCTGGGCGCGGTGCTGTCCAGTTACCTGACCCAGGCACAGCTCGAAAGCTGGGGCTGGAGGGTGCCGTTTCTGATTGGCACGCTGATCGGGCCGGTCGGCTTCTATATTCGCAGCCGGGTTGACGAGACACCTGCCTACAAGGCTGCCAAACCGGTCGAATCGCCGCTGCGCGAAGTAATCAAGACTTACCCGCGACAGACCCTGATCAGCTTTTCGCTGGTCGTGCTGTGGACCGTCTGTACCTATGCGATCCTGTTTTACATCCCGTCCTACGCCCAGCGCGTGCTTGGTCTGCCGTCATGGATGGGCTTCAGCGCGGGCATGATGGGCGGCGCGGTACTGATCGTCGCCACGCCGATTGTCGGCGCCCTGGCCGACCGCAGCGGGCATCGCCCCTGGCTGCTGGGCTCGGCCATTGCCATCTTCCTCAGCGCCTACCCGATGTTTCTGTTCATCAACCAGATGCCAGGGCTGTTTTCACTGTTGATCTTCGAGCTGGTGCTCGGCCTGCTGATTTCCGCTTACATCGGCTCGATCCTCGCAGCCTTCGGTGAATTGCTGCCCACCCACGTGCTGTCCACCGGGCTTTCGGTGGCCTACAACTTCGCCGTCACCCTCTTCGGCGGCTTTGCCACCTTCACCATCACCTGGCTGATTGCCTCGACCGGCAGCAACCTGGCGCCAGCCTTTTACATCATGTTCGCCGCCCTCGTCAGCGGTATTGGCGCACTGCTTTATCGCGACCGTGCGCCTGCGGCCCATCAACCCCTGTCTGGAGCTTACCCATGAGTAACACTGAACCCACACGCCTGATCCTGCGCAACGGCCGCCTGCTGGACGTGCAACAAGGACAACTGATTTCGGGCCAGGAGGTCGTGATCGAGGGTGAGCGCATTGTCGCGGTGCGTGCCGAGGGTCAGCCGGCCCCGGCAGGCGCTCAGGTCATCGATCTGGGTGGCAGAACACTGATGCCCGGCCTGATCGACTGCCATGTGCATGTGCTGGCTTCCAACGCCAACCTGGGCATGAACGCCCTGCAACCCAACGCAATCATCATGTACCGCGCCTTGCCGATTCTGGCGGCGATGCTCGACCGTGGTTTTACCACCGTGCGCGATGCCGGGGGCGCTGACTGGGCACTGGCCCGTTCGATTCAAATGGGGCTGATTTCCGGCCCGCGCATCTTCGCATCGGGCAAGGCACTGTCACAGACCGGCGGGCATGGCGACATGCGCGCACGCGGCGAACTGCTGCTCAACGAGCCCTGCTCCTGCTGCTTCCGCGCCGGGGCCATCGCCCGCGTGGTGGATGGTGTCGACAACGTGCGCCTGGCGGTGCGCGAAGAGCTGCAGCAAGGCGCCAACCAGATCAAGATCATGGCCTCGGGCGGTGTTTCTTCGCCGACCGACCCGATTGCCAACACCCAATACAGCGAAGCTGAAATCCGCGCCATCGTCGACGAGGCCGCCGCCGCGAACACCTACGTCATGGCGCATGCCTACACCGCTCGGGCGATTCGCCGCGCCATCGAATGCGGCGTCAGAACCATCGAACATGGCAATCTGGTCGATGCCGACACCGCGCGGCTCATGGCTGAAAAAGGCGCATTTGCGGTGCCGACTCAAGTCACTTACGAAATGCTCGCCGAATATGGCGAACGCTTTGGGCTGCCGGCTGACTCGGTCGCCAAGATCGAGGATGTGCGCCAGGCCGGGCGCAATGCCCTGCTGCTGTTCGCCGAAGCGGGCGTACCGATGGGCTATGGCTCGGATTTGCTGGGCGAAATGCACGAGTACCAGACTCATGAATTGAAGATTCGCGCAGAACTGCTGGGTAATCTGGCAGCGCTGCGCAGTGCCACAAGTGTCGCGGCGCAGATCCTTCAGCGCGAAGGCGAACTGGGCTGCATCGCCGCCGGTGCGATCGCTGATCTGCTGGTGGTGGATGGCGACCCGCTGAGCGATATCAGTTGCCTGGTCGGTCAGGGCGAACACCTGGCGATGATTGTTCAGGGCGGTCATGTGCGCAAGAACACCCTGGTCTGACGCCTGGTCAGTGCGTGTCGTCAGTGGGCGTTGTGGTCCCAGATCCAGTTCCAGACGCCGGGCAAGCTGACAGGCTCGCCCGCCTCCTTGACCGTCCGGGCCAGTGCCGCGCGCTGCAACTGCCCGCTGTCGTCATAGAACGGTTTGTCGGCGAGCCGCACGCCGGTCTGCCCGGCACTGTCGACCAGTATCTGCAAGTACTCCCGCGCATGCCGCGCGGTGTAGCGGTTCAGGTCATGGAAGGTCACCACCACCGGAATCACGCCATCCACCGCAGGCAGCTCGCCGGCGGCAATGCGCTCGCGCACCCGCGAGAGCTGGCTGACCATATTGGAACGGCGGCGCAGGCTGAAGTTATAGCCCCAGATCTTGCCGTCATTGGCACTCAGGTCAGTGAGCAGCACCTGCAGATGGTGGCGCTGATAGGCGCTGAAGGTGCGTTTGTCGTAGTTCCAGAACGGCGGACGCAGCAAGGTAGTCGGCACGCCCGTGATCGACGCAATGATCGCGCAGCCCTGGGTCAGGGATTGCTCCAGTTCCTCATCGCTCAGCGAACGGTGGTTGGTGTGGTGCGGCGTGGCGGTGTGAAAGCCCAGCAGGTGCCCTTCATCATGCTGACGGCGCATGATCGCCCAACCCTGATCACTGTTACCCGCACCGGTTGCGCCGGTCTGCACGAAGAACACCGCCTTGATGCCCGGCTGCAGCGGATTGTCCGCCAGGCTGTCGAGCACGGTGATGCTGGGGTTGTAGAACGTCGAGGCGCTCGGGCCATCGTCGAAGGTCAGCAGAAAGCGCACCGGAGGCTGTTGCTGCAGCTGCGCGGCGGTTTTCGCGGTCAGCGGGATCGGCGCGCTGATGCAGGCCGACAGGCTCGCAGCGATGGCCAGTACGCAAAAAGCCTTGAGCACGAACTTAATCACGGTAGAGAGTCCTGTGGCCGGTCTGCTGAAGCGCACGCATGATCATCCACAGGCGCGGCAAACACAATCACTGCGGCCCGAAGTTTATCGGCACCGAAACAACTCATGCGGTTGAAGTCGGCATGGCTTACCGGCATATGCTGGCAGTCGATGGCCTGCCGATGCAGGCTGTGATCGATATCGGGATCGTGCAGGTAGACGAAATCGCTGTCGCAATCGGTGACCATCACCCAGTGCGGTGCCTTGGAACGGGTCAGGCGGTAACTGCTGATCAGCACCAGCGGCTTGCCGCCATCGGCCAGCAGGCCTGGCAGGTTCAGCGAGCGATTGGGCAGTGTGTGCACCCCGGCGGTTTGCAGCGCCTCACAGAACTGCTCGTGAACCAGGCGAATCACCTGTTTCTTGTTGTCACTGCGCACGCCGCCCAGAAACAACGGGCCCGAGACCGACACCAGCAGCTTCACCGCAAAGCCCCGTTGCAGAGCCGCCAGCGCAAGCCCCTGAGGGCTGCAACCGCCATGGCCGGAGGTCATGAACACGGTGGTCGCCTCGCGCCAGATCTGCAATTCTTCGCCACGGCCCATCGAGCGCGCAGGTTGCAGGGCTTTCATGGCCATCAGCAGACAGGCCGGGCCACAGGTGAACTCCAGGGTCTGCTGGTAGTAAGGCACTGAGCGACTGTCCAGCCGGGCGTGTTCAACGATGCGCTTCTCGTAGCGCAAGGCCGGGGCATGGTCCTGGTAATAGTCATCGACCTGAGCGAAACGCCGATAACCGCTGCGCTCGTAAAGCCCGATGGCAGCGCCGTTATCGGGGCGCACCTCAAGGCGCAGGTAAGCGCAGTCGCGGCCCACGGCCTGTTGCTCGGCACGTTGCAACAACTGCCTGCCCAGGCCCTTGCCCCGCGCTGCATCGGCAATCGCCAGCGAATACAAGCGCCCCAGCGAGGTGCCCCGATGAAACAGCACCAGCGCATAGCCGGTGAGCTGTCCGGCCTGCTCGGCGACGATCAGGCTGGCATTGGCGCGGCGGATCATCCAGTGAAAGCTGCGCGCGGTCAGACGGTCGCCGTCAAAACACTGGTTCTCCAGAAGCAGCAAGTCATCGACATCGGTTTCAACTGCATCTCGAAATATAAAGTCCATCTGCACCGCCGTAAAAGTTGTGTAACGAAACGGGACATTTCAAAAAGCACATGCTTAATAGAAAGGACTTGTTTCCCATCGGATCGATTACACATGTCAGCGGCACAGGTGAAGATGAACGAAGTATCTGCGCAACTTGCGCTTTCAGCAACAGCCCGACGTGCAGACCCCGCAACACTCTTTGCAGCGCAGAGGCAACTGGTGATTATTGTCGAACGGCTCGAAGACTGGGCATCGTACTTCCCCAGCGAAGACTTGATCAGCGCCCAGGACTACCTGGAAAAACCGCTGAAAGCCACGGCAGGCAGGCGTGTGCAAGTCATCAACCTGTGCCGCAGCTACAAATACCTGGGCCACGGTTATTACTGTTCCCTGCTCGCCGAAGCGCGTCAGCACAATGTCATTCCCTCGGTAAAGACCATCAGCGAGTTGACCCGCAAGTCACTCTACGGCCTGGCCCTCGATGACCTGGACAAGTTGCTGGAAACCGCACTTGAGGATCATCCCTATGACGACACCGAAGGCTTTACCCTGACACTGTACTTCGGCCAGACGACACTTGATCCGTTGAAGGATCTTGCCCGTCAGTTGTTTGAAGTCTTCCCCTGCCCGATCCTGATGGTGGAGTTTCGCAAGCGCGACAATTGGCATATTGCCGGTATCAAGGCCGGTGCTCTGCCGCGTCTGCGCGAGGATCAGCAGGATGAGTTCGCCACGGCGCTGGAAGGCTTCAGCCGCAACGTCTGGCGCCAGCCCAGTTCGCGGCGCATGGCCCGCTACGACCTGGCGATTCTGCATGACCCGCAGGAACAACTGCCGCCTTCCAACCCTGAGGCGCTGGCCAATTTCATCCGCGTCGGTCAGCGCCTGGGCATCGATGTCGAACTGATCGAAAAGAAAGACTACGCCCGGCTGGCCGAGTACGACGCGCTGCTGATTCGCGAAACCACCAGCGTCGACAACCACACCTATCGCTTTGCCAAGAAAGCCGAAAGCGAGGGGCTGGTGGTCATGGATGACTCCACCTCGATCCTGCGCTGCACCAACAAGGTGTATTTGACCGACCTGCTCAAAAGCCACGATCTGGGCATGCCGCGAACGGAAATTCTCTACAAGGACCGCCCGGAAGAACTGCAGCACGTGGCCACGCGTCTGGGCTTCCCGCTGGTATTGAAGATCCCTGACGGCTGCTTTTCCAGAGGTGTGATCAAGGTCAGTACACCCGAGGAAATGCACACGGCGACGACGCAGTTGTTCGAGCACTCGGTATTGCTGCTGGCTCAGGAGTTTTTCTACACCGAGTACGACTGGCGGATCGGCATTCTCAATCGCAAACCGATATTCGCCTGCCAGTACTTCATGTCCAAGGGGCATTGGCAGATCTACAACCACAAGGCGATCGGCGCCGAGGTGATTGGCGAATGCCGCACGCTGGCGGTGCACGAAGCGCCGCGCGCCGTGGTCGAGCTGGCGCTCAAGACCGCCAACCTGATTGGTGACGGCTTGTATGGCGTGGACTTGAAACAGTCAGGCGATCAAGTGGTGGTGATCGAGGTCAACGACAACCCGAACCTGGATGCCGGCATCGAAGACGCTTATCTGCAGGATGATCTGTACAGCCTGGTGCTGGAAGAGTTCGTCCGCCGTCTGGAGCTCAAGCGCCTCGGTCAGGCATGGTGAAACGATGATTCAGGGCCTGAAACTCGACAACAACCAGTTGCTGGCATGTGATCCGCAAAAGGCCCATGTGCTGTGGTTCAGCAAACCGGATGCCGGAGAACGCAGATTATTGCTGGAGCGATTTCACCTTGATGAGCACGCTGTTGCCTCGGCACTCGACCCGGACGAAATTTCGCGCATCGAGTTTCACCCTGATGCATTGTTCGTCATCTGGAAACGCCCCGAGAACTATTCGGGCAAGGACAGCTTCTCGTTCGACGTTTCGTCCTTTGGCGTGCTGCTGAGCCGGGACCAGCTGGTGCTGATCTGTGATGACGAGCAACCCTTGAGCGCGCTGGGCGCGCACCGCCCGCTGAACCAGCCGCTGGATATCCTTCTGGAGCTGCTGTTCAACAACATTCATCACTACTTGGGGCACTTGAAAGTCATCAAGATGGTCGCCCGTGAATTGCAGCAGAAATTCAACTCTTCACTGGAAAACCGCCATCTGCTGCAGATGTTCAACCTCAGCGAAAGTCTGGTGTATTACATCAACGCCATCCACAGCAACGGTGCGGTCCTGACCCGTCTGCGCAATCATGCGCAAGCCAGGCAATACCCAGCAGAAAGCCTGGCGCTGATCGACGACATGATCATCGAGAACGATCAGTGCTACAAACAGGCGGAGATCTATTCCACGGTGTTCGCCGGTCTGATGGATGCGCGCGGCAACCTGGTCAATAACAGCACCAACACCCTGCTGCGCAAACTGACCTTGATCAATGTGGTGTTTCTGCCGTTGAACCTGATTGCCGGGATCGGCGGCATGTCGGAATTCAGCATGATGACCGCACCGCTGCACTGGTGGGTGGCTTACCCGGCACTGCTGCTGGCCATGCTCGGGATGGGGGCGGTGATGGTCTGGGGGCTGCGCAGAATGGCGCGCGCAGCCTGAGCGGTTATTGCTCCCAATCGGCCTTGGCGATCCGCAGACCGTGCAGGCCGTTATAGGCCGCGCGCTCGGGGGACTGCCAGCCGTCCAGCAGCGACGCGTCGAGGTCATAGATCTCGACGCCCAGCGGCCGGCAGACGCTCAACGGGTCCTGCGCATCAGGCCCCCACATCGGCAGTGACAGGTCGCCACCCGGACAGGTCGACAAGGCACACAGCAGGTCGATTTCCGCGAAGAACTCCAGATAGTCGCCCTTCTGCGCCGGGCAGGCTTTCATGAAATACAGGTCGTCATGGTTCAGGCCGGTGCACTGGAAGATGTTCAGCACATCGTGCACATCGAACTCGGTCAGCCCGTGCGGCAGCACTGCGCGGGTCAGGTTGGAATGGCAGTGATGGTGAAAGTCTTCACCGGTCAGCATCTTGTTGATGTAGGGATCGCAGCGCGTGCCGAGCAGGTCATGCAGGCGGCCGCCGTGCTCGTCGGTTCCGTAACTGGCCAGACTGTCATCGGTAATGGTTACCATTGGCCGCAAAAACGGCAGGTTCGACCACAGCCGATCATGGGTGCTGACATGCGCGCCCTGCAACTGCCGCGTGCGCGCAGCCCACAGTCGCTCGCGGGGGTCGTTGGCGTTCCAGACATTGAAATCGCCGACTTGCGGACCCACCGGTGTGGTGACCCGAAACACTTGGCCGGCCTTGACCTTCCAGGCCCGCCCGGTACGAATCGGTACGTCGAACTGTTCGACGAGGGTGCGTTGCTGCGCATTCGCGCGGATGCGCTCATAAAAGGCAGTGTCCACTTGCAGCGCCGCGCCTTTGCTGACCTGGTAAGCGGCTGGATAGTCTTTGTACATACTGGGCTTCTCGGTGGCAGGATGTACCGATTGATACTGCAAATTGCAGGCCCGATTACTGAAAATCCCGGCTGCGCACATCCAGTCCGGTGAGCAGCGGCGTCAGGTCGTACAGGCGCTGGGCAATCAGGTGCCGCACCCCGCTTTTCGATTCCAGTCGCCCGAACACCTGCAGCAATTGCGAACCCACCAGCACCTTGCGCTGACGCTCGGCCAGGTCGCGCCAGACTACGACGTTGACCATGCCGAACTCATCTTCCAGGGTGACGAAGGTCACGCCACTCGCAGTGCCCGGTCGTTGACGACCAATGACGAGTCCCGCCACGCTGAGGGTCCGGTCGTTTTCCAGGTGTAACAAGTCTTGTGAGCTGCGAAAGCGTTTGGCAGCCAGTTGCCGGCGCAGCAAGGCCAGCGGGTGTGGCCCCAGGGTGGTGCCCAGCGTCGTGTAGTCGGCCACCAGGTCTTCGGCCACGGTCGGCAGCGGCAAGGTTACCTGGGTTTCTTCGCTGGGCAGGTCGTCGAACAGGGGGCGCTGGGCCTCAACCCCGGCGACTTCCCAGCGCGCCCGGTGCCGATGACCGATCAGGCCGCGCAAGGCCCCGGAATCCGCCAGCGCTTCGGCGGCCCGCGCGTCCAGTTCGGCGCGCAACGTCAGGTCCGTGGCATCGACAAACGGGCGTTTCGCGCGCGCCGCTTCGATGCGCAGGGCATCTTCCTCACGAAAGCTGCGGACCATGCGCAGCCCGAGACGAATCGCCAGATTGCGCGTGCGGTCAGGATGATCGAGCGGCTCCAGCGAGCAATCCCAATCGCTGTAACGCACATCCACCGGGCGAATTTCAATGTGATGGCGGCGTGCGTCCTGCAGCAATTGATCCGGGCTATAGAACCCCATTGGCCAGCTGTTGATCAGCGCGCAGGTGAACGCTGCCGGTTCGTGGCACTTGAGCCAGCAACTGGCGTAGGTCAGCAAGGCGAAACTGGCAGCATGGGATTCGGGGAAACCATAACTGCCAAAGCCCTTGATCTGTTCGAAGATCCGGTCGGCAAAGTCCGCTTCGTAGCCGTTTTTCAGCATGCCCGTGCGCAGCCGTTCGCGATGCGGCTCGAGCCCGCCGTGACGTTTCCATGCGGCCATCGCGCGACGTAACTCATCCGCCTCGCCCGGCGTGTAGTCGGCGGCCAGAATGGCCACTTCCATGACCTGCTCCTGGAACAGCGGCACACCCAGGGTGCGCTTGAACACCGATTCAAGCTTGGGCGGATAGGTGACGTCCTCTTCACCATTGCGCCGCCGCAGGTACGGGTGAACCATGTCGCCCTGAATCGGCCCTGGCCGGACAATGGCGACTTCGATGACCAGGTCGTAGAATTTTTCCGGTCTGAGGCGCGGCAGCATGGCCATCTGCGCACGCGACTCGATCTGAAACACGCCGATGGTGTCGGCGCGGCTGATCATTTCGTAGGTTTTCCGGTCGTCGCCCGGAAGAGTCGCCAGGGTCCATCGTTGGCCACGGTGCAAATGCACCAGATCGAACGTGCGGCGCAAGGCACTGAGCATGCCCAGTGCAAGAATGTCGACTTTCAGCAGGCCGACCAGGTCCAGGTCGTCCTTGTCCCACTGGATGATGGTGCGGTCGGCCATCGCGGCGTTCTCGACCGGCACTAGCGTTTCAAGCGGGTGTTCGGAAATCACGAATCCACCCGGGTGTTGCGACAGGTGCCGGGGAAAACCGATCAGTTCGCCGGTCAACGCCAGCACGCGCTTGAGGATCGGCGTGTCGGCATCGAAGCCGTATTCGCGCAAGCGCTCAGGCGACGGCAGTGAATCGCTCCAGCGGCTGAAGGCTTCGGCCAATGCATTGATCTGGTCTGGCGGCAAGCCCAGCACCTTGGCCACGTCACGCATTGCGCCGGAGCCATGATAGGTGCTGGCTACGGCCGTCAGCGCGGCCCTGCCCCGGCCATAGCGCCGGAAGATGTACTGAATGACTTCTTCGCGGCGGTCATGCTCGAAATCCACGTCGATATCCGGTGGCTCGTTGCGCTCTCTGGAAATGAAGCGCTCGAACAGCAGGTTGCTCTGTTCCGGGTTCAGTTCAGTGATCCCCAGCGCATAACACACTGCCGAGTTGGCCGCCGAGCCGCGCCCCTGACACAAAATGTGCTGGCTGCGGGCAAACTCGACGATGTCATGCACGGTCAGAAAGTAGCTGTCGAACTTCTTTTCCGCGATCAGCGCCAGTTCCTTCTCGACCTGCGCACGGGTGGCCGGTGTCAGGCCGCCCGGCCAGCGCCTGCGAACGCCGCGTTCGGTCAGTTCACGTAGCCAGGACGTAGAGGTTTGGCCTTTGGGGACCAGTTCATGCGGGTATTCATACTTCAAATCGCCCAGGTCGAACGTGCAGCGCCGGGCAATACGCACCGACTCGGCCAGCAGCCAGTCCGGGTAATGCTCGCTGAGCGCATCCAGTGGCCGCAGGTGGCGCTCGCCATTGGCAAACAGCAGATGACCTGCCTCGGCCACTGTGGTGTGGTGGCGGATGGCAGTCATGGTGTCCTGCAGGGCACGCCGGCCACGCGCGTGCATGTGCACATCGCCACTGGCCACTGCCGGAATACCCAGCGATTGTGCCAACGCCAGCAGGTCGGCCAGCCGCTGCTCGTCATCCGGGCCACGGTGCAGCCCGACACCCAGCCACAGGCGCTCGGTAAATCGCTCACGCAACCAGCGTCCGCCGGCCAGACAGGCTTGAGCATCGCCGTCGAGGTCCGGCAGCCAGAGGGCCAGCAACCCGTCCGGCGCAGGCTCGAAGTCTTCGCGCAACACGCGGTATTCACCTTTTCTGGCCCGGCGGCGCGCTACCGTGATCAGTTTGCACAGCGCCTCATAGCCTGCCTGGTTTTCCACCAGCAAGACGACTTTCGGGCCGTTTTCGATGTGCATTTCACTGCCGACGATCAAGGGCAGACCGGTGCTTTTTGACGCCTGCCAGGCGCGTACGATGCCGGCCAGGGTGCACTCGTCGGTAATTGCCAGCGCTTTGTAGCCATGGCGTAACGCCCGTTCGAACAACTCGCGTGCGCTCGAGGCACCCCGCTGAAAGCTGAAGTTGGACAGGCAATGCAGCTCGGCGTATTCGCGGGTCATGCGAACCAGCCATGCAGCAGCAGTTCACCCTGCTCGCCAACCGCGCGATACGCCCAGGCGCGTTGGCCACTGGCGGTTTCGACCAGGTAATAGTCGCGGCGCACATCGCCGCCGTCCCACCACCCGGACTCGATTCGCTCGGGCCCGGCCACGATACGGGTCGCCTGCACTGGCAGCGGCTGAGGCTCGCGCAGCAGCCAGCCTGGACGCGTGAAGCCTCTGGCTGGCAGGACCGGTTTACTGCTGCTGTGCGCTTGCCAGGCACATTCGGGACGATAATCGGCCTGGGCGCGCAAGCCATTGACCGACTCGTCGCCCAGACGCGCCCGCAGGCGCTCGCGTAGTTGCTCCCAGGGCAAGGTCTGCTGCACGCGCTCATCGAACAACTGACGGTGCGCCGGGACGAAATCCGGCAAGTCTCGCGCCAGCAGGCGCACGGCACGTACCGGCGACGCGACCAGCACCTGCTCCAGCCTGCCGCGGGCCAGTTCGAAGAGCATCGACGCATCGCGCTCGGCGCTCAGCAGCCCGACCGGTACGACAGTCTCCGGCACGACGGTTTCCGGCCCTGGCACATGCTCGAGGTGCAGGGAAAATCGCTGCACACCGCTGTCGCGTCCGGCCAGGAACAAGGCCAGATCGGCGATCAGCCGCTTGAGCGGAAACAACAGGGCCTGATGGGACTCGACGTCGAAATTCAGCTCGATGCGTACATCGAAAAAGTCCGGCGGCGTGTAGCACTCCAGCGCCACGGGGCGCTCGCCGAGCAAGGTATCAAGGTGCTGCAGCACGCTGGCCGGAAACCGCCGAGCCAGCGTATCGCGGGGCAGCGCCAGCACCTGCCGCACACTGCGCAGCCCCATGCGTGTCAGGGCGGTAGCGGTTTCGCGGCTCAGGCCGATGCGTTCCAGTGGCATCTGCTCCAGACGGCGACGCAATTCATGCGGACAGTCGATGCTCAGCCCGTCATGCATGTTGGCCAGCATTCGCGCGGCTATCGGGTTGGGCGCGACCACGATGCGATGGCGGAAACCCTGTGTGGTCAGCTCTTCCCGCAAACGCGCCTCGAACACCGGCCAGGGGCCGAACAGCTTGAGGCTGGATTCGATTTCCATCAGCAGCACCCGCGGGTACTTGAGGCTGACATTGGAACTGAAACCGTAGGCCCAGGCCGCGAGCAGTTGCTGCAAACGCTCGATATCGGCCGGGTCATGTTCGATCGTGGTGAAGTTGGGCACCAGCGCCTGGGCTGCGGTCAGCGACTGCCCGGCTTTCAGACCCAACGCACGCGCAGCCGGATTGACGCTCTGCAACACGCGACGTTGAGCGCTGCCGCTGATCAGCGCCAGCGGTTCATCGGGGTTGCCGTGACGACGCATGACGCCGTCCAGCGCCAGTTGCGGCAGCAAGACACAGGCCCAGAGCATAAGAACCTCAAGCGTCGGTCGGGAACGGAATGGGGAAAGGCGGCGCAAGTCCGCCCCGGCATTTGAGTACCCGCAACTGTGCGGGACGGGTATCGAGCGCTATGCGCAGGGCCGCAGGTGAAGGATTGGCGGCGGCCTGCTGCGGGCGACAGGCAAAGGCAAGGGTCTGCCCGGTTTCGGCAGCCACCTGCAAGCGTCGCAACGCACGGTCATCGACCATGCCGGGCCAGCACACGATCGCGCCACAGCTGCCGGAGCGCAGGCATTGCTCGGCAGCCCACAAGGCATCGCGGTTACTCGCCTCGATCACCACCAACTGGCGCAGATCGACGCCGGCGGCCAGCCACGCCTGTGGGTACGGAATATAGGGCGGTGCGACCAGCACAATGCGCTCAGCGATCGCGGAAAGCCGCGCCAGGCTCGGCCACAGCAGGCGCAGTTCGCCGCTGCCATTGGCCGGGATGAGGATTTCAGTCAGGGCCGCAGCAGGCCAGCCGCCGGTGGGCAAGGCAGCGTCCAGCAACGCATGGCCACTGGGCTGCGGGCTGACCTGTGGCGCGCTCTGCTGACGCCCTTTCCAGACCCTGCGCTCATCCAGCAAGGCGTCCAGGCTGACCACCGCGCCCATCATTCGCGACGCACCAGCCCGCAGAACACGCCTTCGATGGCGAAGTCCTGATCGGGCGTGACGATGATCGGTTCGTAGGCCGGGTTGCGCGGTAACAGGCGAACCTGGTCGGCACGGCGTTGCAGGCGTTTGATGGTCACCTCGCCGTCCAGACGGGCAACCACGATCTGCCCGTCACTGGCCTGCGGGTTACGGTGCACGCCCACCAGGTCGCCATCGAGAATGCCGTCCTCGATCATCGAGTCGCCCTGCACGCGCAGCAGGTAGTCCGGCACACGGGTAAAGGTGCTGCGGTCCAGGTGCAGCGTGGTGTGGATATCGAGATCAGGCCCGATCGGTACGCCCGCCGCCACGCGCCCCAGGACCGGAATTTCCAGCAATTCGGGCCGTGGCTCAGTGTTCAGCAGGCGAATGCCCCGTGCCTGATGCGGAACGACTTCGATCAGCCCGGCTTCAGTCAGGGCCACAATGTGTTTGCGCGCCACGCTACGCGAAGCAAAACCGAAAGCCTCGGAAATTTCCGCCAGGCTCGGTGATTGCCCCTGCTGCGCGATGCGATCGCGGATGAAGGTAAGAATAGCGCTGCGTCGAGGAGATAATGTGCTCATGGAGTACATTTGTACTCCATTCGGTATGGTGTGACTAGCGCGCTTTGTCGGATTCAAGAGGCGCGGTGTTGCATGCCCACCGACAGGCGCTGACCACCACTACGGTCAGCATTGTTTGGATTTCAACAACAGTGAAATAAGAAACACCCGGTTTATTGAGCCACGCAAAGAGGCGAAACTCGACCGATCTTTCAACGATCAGGAGCACTCATTGTGATCACGCGCCAATTGGGTCAACTCGGTCCGCACGTGTCCGCCCTCGGGCTGGGCTGCATGGGAATGTCGGACTTCTACACCACCGGCATCGACGAAAAGGAATCCATCGCCACCTTGCACCGCGCGATCGAGCTGGGTGTCAACTTTTTCGATACGGCTGACATGTACGGCCCGCACACCAACGAAGCCTTGCTTGGTCGTGCCCTCGAGGGCAAGCGTGAAGGTATCTACCTGGCCAGCAAGTTCGGCATCGTCCGTGGCGATGACCCGCATGCGCGTGGCGTCAATGGCAGTCCGGCGTACATTCGCCAGTCCATCGACGCCAGCCTGAAGCGGCTGAACACCGATTACCTTGATCTCTATTATCAGCACCGTGTCGACCCCACGGTGCCCATCGAGGACACCATTGGCGCCATGGCCGAACTGGTCAAGGCTGGCAAGGTTCGCCACATAGGCATCTGCGAAGCCAGTGCCGCGACCATCGAAAAGGCCCACGCGGTGCATCCATTGGCGGCCGTGCAGAGCGAGTACTCACTCTGGTCACGCGATCCGGAACAGGATGGCGTGCTTGCCACCTGCCGCCGTCTGGGCATTGCCTTCGTGGCGTACAGCCCGCTCGGCCGGGGGTTTCTGACCGGTGAATTGCGCACACCGGACGACTTCGCGGCCGATGACTACCGTCGCTTCACCCCACGGTTTCAGGGCGAAAACTTCAATCGCAATCTGCAATTGGTCGAGCAGGTCAAGGCACTGGCTACGGCCAGGGGCATCAGCGCGTCGCAACTGGCGCTGGCCTGGGTGCTTGCCCAGGGAGATGACATCATTCCGATCCCCGGCACCAAGCAGCGCAAATACCTGGAAAGCAACGTGGCAGCGGCTTCATTGACGCTGAGTACCGATGACCTTGCCCAGCTGGAGGCGATTTTCCCGGCCCAGGGGTCGGCATCCGGTGAGCGCTATAACGCGGCGTCGATGAAGTCTCTCAACGGCTGAAAACCGTTGCGCTTGGGCATCAGGTCGCTTCAGGGCAGGTCTCGGCGCCGTTGTTGAGGCCCTGCTTTTGATTCTTGTAATCGAGCGTCGCTTTGCCATCGACCCATTTCAGGGTGACGACAATCACCGAGTCGAAATCATCGTTTGTCCAGTCATCCAGCAGATTGGTGCTCTTGCCGGACGCTTCTTCAGCCACCTTGTTGATCAGCTCCGGCAGATAGCCATGCGACCAGGCGGTGTAGATGACTGCGTTGTGGTACTTGTCCTGCATCAGTTCATCGGCCAGGTCTGCGGTGTCGTTGGCACCGAAGTCAAGGTTGACGGGCAACCCCAGTTTGATTGCGCTGGGCCCTACCGTCATCAGCGGACGAACGTAGCTGTAGGACTGGTCGCCCTCACCCTCTTCCACATGTCGGCTCGGATTGGCGGCGAAGATGAAGTCAGCCTTGCCGAATTCCCTGGGCAGGACTTCCGACAGTTCTATCGCCCGGTTGAGCCCCTGGCAGTTCAATTGCCCCAGCCCCATGGCCGGCTTTTCGGCATGACGCAGAAATACCAGTGTCTGGATACCATTCTTGGGCTCTGCATGCACGCCTTTGCCCATGGTGAACAGGACCAGGGCAGAAGCCACCAGCACGGAGGGGAAGAAACACCACGCAAGGCGGCGCTGAAGTCGGTTGATGGAAGACATTTTCGGCATATTCATTATTTTCTGAGTCCGGTGCGCATTTGAAAGGGGACAGCCACTTGGCTGGTGCGAATACGCAGGCTTGTGCAGCTCGCCCTGGAAATTTCTGCGGATCAGTCAAAAAGGGTCACGCGCGAATCTTAGGCTCTGTACGAAAAGTGGCTGCGCTCGGTGATGCTTCGTTAAAAACAGGCTCGGAATGCTCATTTACAACACGTAGACTCCGCTTCCTCGCCTGTTTTTGCCTCGCCTGACCTTCGCTCGCCGACTTTTCGTACAGAGCCTAGTGCGCACATGTTTCGAAATTAAGAATGTGGACGATTAAGAGTGTCAAAAAACGATTCTGTTGCAATACCGGCAAAAAAAATCGCCTGACAAGCAGGGAAAATGTCAAAAAATCGTCGAAAGATGAGTCATCAAACCCGACTGTCTGCCTGGCAACAGCCATTCAACAGACCGCTGTCAGATCAACATCACGGACGCTGAAAAACCGCGTAAGCCCCCGGAATTCAAGCGCTTTGGTCGTTGGCATAGAGCGTGCAATATTCCGGTTCTGAATTTCACGCCCTGCGAACTGCCTGTTTTGGAATATACCAACCGGTCGCTGCGGCTCTGCTTTCCTGACCTGGATGCCACTATGCCACAACCCCCCGTTTCTTTTCGGTTGTTGTCTCCGCGCGCGTTGATTCGCTGGATGGCAAGCTCCTGCCTATTGGCGTTGAGCCTCAATGGCACAGTGCAAGCCGCCGAGACCGCACCTGCGGAAATCCGCCTCGACTACGCCTACTATTCGCCGCTCAGCCTGGCGCTCAAGCATTTTGGCTGGCTGGAGAAAGCCCTGCCGGAGGCGAAAGTCACCTGGGTGTTGAGCCAGGGCAGCAACCGCTCGCTGGAGTACCTGAACAGCGGCAGCGTCGACTTTGCATCGTCGGCCAGCCTGTCTGCGGTGCTGGCGCGGGCCAACGGCAGCCCGATCAAGTCGGTGTATGTCTACAGCCGGGCAGAATGGACCGCACTGGTGGTGCGTAAGGATTCGCCGCTGCAATCGGTCGCCGAGCTCAAAGGCAGGAAAATAGCCGCCACCAAAGGCACCGACCCTTATCTGTTCACCTTGCGCGCGCTGCAGAAGGCCGGGCTGAAAAAGGATGATGTCGAGCTGCTGCACCTGCAGCATCCCGATGGACGCACCGCCCTCGAAAAAGGTGACGTAGATGCCTGGGCAGGGCTTGACCCGCACATGGCGGCCAGTGAAATCCAGTCCGGCTCACGCCTGCTTTACCGCAACAAGGACTTCAACAGCTATGGCGTACTGAGCGTCACGGAAACCTATGCCAGGGAGCATCCTCAGGCGATCAGGACAGTATTGAGCGCTTATGAACAAGCCCGGGAATGGGCAGTAAAAAACCCTGATGAGCTGGCCAGGCTGCTGGCGACCGAGTCGGGCCTGCCGCTGGAAGTCGCCAGACTGCAATTGACCCGCACAGACCTGAGCACCCCGCAACTGAGCGCGAAAGACGTGGAAGCGTCCAAGGCCGCAGCGCCGATTCTGGTCTCCGAGGATCTGGTGCGCAAATGCATCAATGTCGAACAGGTCATTGATCAATTGATCACGCCTGAATTCTCCAAAGCCGTGATCGCCACGCCATGACCCGCCGCAACAAGTCGTTGCCTGCCTCAGCGCAGGCAACAGTGCCGGACAAGGCACAACGAACGCTTTGGCAGCGCTACAGAACACCACTCAAGGGCCTGGTGGTGCCGGCCGTGATTATCGTTTTGCTGGAAATGATCGTACGCATCGGCTGGCTGCCTGCCTACCAGATGCCAGCGCCCAGCGAGATCGTGCTGACCCTGCGCGACCTGGCGGACGGTGCGTTGTGGAAGCACATCAGCGCCAGTCTGTTGCGTGTGCTCAGCGGCTTTGCGATCGGTGCGAGTCTGGCCCTGGTGTTTGCCGCGTGGGTGGGGCTCAGTCGCGAGGCAGAAGCGTATCTGGAGCCTACATTCGCCGGGCTTCGCTCCATTCCGAGTCTGGCATGGGTGCCGCTTCTGCTGTTGTGGCTGGGCATTGGCGAAACATCGAAAATCGTGCTGATTGCCATTGGTGCGTTCTTTCCGGTGTACCTCAACGGCGTGGCCGCGATTCGAGGCATTGACCGAAAGCTGGTGGAAGTCGGCCAGATGTATGGCTTGAGCCGCTATCGCCTGACCCGGCGCATTCTTCTGCCCGCAGCCCTGCCCGGCCTGTTTACCGGTTTGCGCAGCGGCATGAGCCTGTCGTGGATGTTTCTGGTGGCTGCCGAGCTGATCGCTGCCACCAAAGGCCTGGGCTACCTGCTCAGTGACGGGCGCGAAACCTCGCGTCCGGACATCGTGCTGGCGGCGATCATCGTTCTGGCGACACTGGGCAAACTCAGCGACGGCCTGCTGGCAAGCCTGGAAAAACGCTTCCTGGCCTGGCGCGATACATTCAACGGGCAAAGCCGTGAGGGTTGATAGATGCCGGAATCACTGATGGACATACGCGTCCAGCACAAGGCGTTCGCGGGTAATACCGTGCTGCACGGCATCGATCTGTCGCTACAGTCAGGTGAAATCGTCAGCCTGCTCGGCCCCAGCGGCTGCGGCAAAAGCACGCTGTTGAGGATTGTCGCCGGGCTGGAGCAGGAATTTAGTGGTTCGGTGCAGCGTATTCAGGGCGAAGTGGCGTTCGTGTTTCAAGAGCCGCGCCTGATGCCCTGGCTGACCGTCGCACAGAATATCGGTTTCAGTGACGATGATCGCTACGACCGCCGCTGGGTCGCTCAATTGATCGAAGAAGTGGGCCTGTCCGGTTTTGCCGATGCCTTGCCCAAAGCGCTGTCCGGGGGCATGGCGCAACGCGTGGCCATCGCGCGCGGCCTGTACTCGCACCCGGCGGTGTTGCTGCTGGATGAGCCGTTCAGCGCAGTCGATGCGTTTACCCGGATGAAGCTCCAGGACCTGCTGCTGCAACTGGCTGCGCGCCATGCCATTACCCTGTTGCTGGTGACTCATGATGTTGACGAGGCGTTGTACCTGAGCGACCGCGTGCTGGTGATGGGCAGCCGCCCCGGCACAATCACCCACCAATTACCGGTCGGGCTGCAGACGCCAAGGGATCGTCGCGATCCGCTGCTGGCCCGGTTGAAGGCTCAGGCACTGACCGAACTGCAACAGGCTCATGTCATCTGAGCAACGTTACCTGTCGGCCCTGAAACTGTCCCAGAGCTTCTCGCGCAACGCATCGATAGTGTCCGGGACCTGAGACATCACAAACAGGCGGCTCAACATGTCGGCGTCCGGGTACACCGTGGTATCGGTCCACAGGCCGGGACCTATCAGCGCGTCTGCCTTTTCATTGCCGTTGGCGTAATGCACGGTATTGGTGATGTTGGCGATCACTTCGGGGCGCAGCAGGTAATTCAGGAACGCGTAGGCGCCCTTGATATCGGTGGCGTCCGCAGGGATGGCGACCATGTCGAACCACATGGGCGCGCCCTCCTTCGGAACGGCATAGTCGATGGTGATGCCATTGCCTTCTTTTTGTGCCTGCTCCTGAGCCTGGGAAATATCCCCGGAATAGCCCACCGCGACACAAATTCTGCCCTTCGCGAGGTCGGCGATGTAATCGGCAGAACTGAAATTGCGTACGTATGGCCGCACGCTGTCCAGTACCGCCTTTGCCTGGCGGTAGTCGTCAGGCACTTCGCTGTGTGGTGGCAAGCCAAGGTAATTCAGGGTGATCGGCAGCAGAGCCGGCGCGCTGTCGAGAAATACCACACCGCATTGGGCGAGCTTTTTCATGTTTTCCGGCTTGAGCACCAGATCCCAGGAATCGAGCGGTGCATCCTTGCCGAGGATGGCCTTGACCTTGGTCGAGTCATAGCCGATGCCGGTACTGCCCCACAGATAAGGGAAGCCATGCTGATTACCGGGATCACTGCCCTCCAGCGCCTTGAGCAGGACCGGGTTGAGGTTTTTCCAGTTGGGCAACTGCCGCTTGTCGAGGGTTTTGAGCAGCCCGTTCTGGATTTGTCGTCCCATGAAATGAATGGACGGAAAAACCACATCGTGACCGGAGTGGCCAGCCAGCAGCTTTGCGTTCAGCGCTTCATTGGTTTCAAAGGTTTGGTAAGTGGTCTTGAAACCGGTGGCGGCTTCGAAATTCTTCAGGGTGTCCGGCGCTATATAGTCCGTCCAGTTGTAGATATTGACCGTCTCTGCCGCGTGACTGGTCGAGGCCAGCAACACCAGTGCGGCAAGGGATTTTTTCAGCATGTGCGATTCCTCGGGTCAATAGCGACAGCTTGCCCCAGACCCGGCACGAAAACCATCTTCGTCACGGCAAATTCATTCCATTGAAGGACTTGCGGCAGCGACTCTGCAAATGCATGGAGCGTGCCTATTAATACCGTCTAATGACACGGGTCATATAATTGATTTTTTTGTGCCGCGTCATAAAAAATTTTTCCAGAACGGCGCTGGCAGATGCTATTTTCAGTGTTCGTCAGACCGCTCAGCGATCCTGCTGGAAAGTAACTTGACCGACCGATGATCTGTAGCACTGATCATCGTCTCGTCATCATCGCTTTACCGGACGCATTCTGGCTGTCTGCCTACCCATTGGAGCAAAGGAAGTGCTCGATTGATTCAGGTGGGCCCTCGTCATGACTAAAGTCACATTCCCCAATGCATGCCAATTGATGCGCTGGCACTTCCATCCCGTGGGTTTCGAAGCCTCGATGGATGCGCCAGGGAGCATGATTGCGCGACTTTTCGACCGTGCCAGCGGTGAAACCGTGGTCGCCATTGCCGGCCTGCCCTGTTCTACCGTGATGAATGCCGCAGACGTGGAGCGCATCATCGAAGCCATCGAGGATGAGCTGGAATTATTCGGCACTCATGCGCAACGACAGATCGCCGGTTTTATCTGACATGAATGCCTCAGCCGGCACGAACCCTGTTACGCAGGTCTTCGAAGAAAGGCTTGTCGCGGGCAATCCTGTCTGACGCTTTGGGCATCTGAACAGCGTCTCCTGAAGTGGCGCTTTCATCGATATACCAATAACAGTGCCGCGCCGAACGAGTAATGGCGACATAGGCCAGACGCAAGACTTCATCCTTCTGTGCCGTATCGAATGGCTGAAGATCATTCGTATCACCCAGCCCTGCCAAGCGGTAAACCTGATTCTTGTAGGGCGAGACGGTCAGATGCTGACAATCGCCCAGCAAAAATACGGCATCCGCCTGCAAGCCCTTGGAGCTGTGGTAGGTCAGCGTTCTGATGCGACGGTTCTGCGCGCCATTTGCCGAATCGGCGTCGATCAATGCCTGCAGGCGCGCCGAGAAGCGCGCCTTCTCGCTGCCCTTGCGGTACAGCAGCAGGATCGAGTCGCCATCGTGATAATGCTCGGCGACCCGCTCGGCAAGCTCGTCCTCATCGCGATCCAGTACCTTGACCGGCAGCAGTTCCTGAAGCAGGCCACTGGCGCGGGCCTTCTTGCCCGGGATGGCCGGGGCCGCACGGACGATGTGCTCGGCGGCGTCGATGATGTGCTGATGACTGCGGAAGTTGTCACTGAGCATGACCCTGGTGGTCGCCGGGGAGGAAAACTCCTTTGCGAACTCCATGAAGTACTTCGGCGAGCTGCCGCGCCAGCCGTAGATCGATTGCCAATCGTCACCGACACACAGCAGCGATGAATGCTGAGCGATGCGCCCCGTGTGCAACGCCGGACCACGGCGCCTGATTTCGCGCAGGCTGGCGCGTAACCATGACACGATCTGCGGCGAGACGTCCTGGAACTCGTCGATCATCAAATGCGCCAAGGGTCTGAGCATCGGGTCACTGACGTGCTTGAGGTTCTCGGGTGAGGTCTCGCCGAACAAGGCAAACATGCGGTTGTAGGTCATGATCGGCGGCGATTGAGCCAGAAGGTGCGTTTCAAAGGCTTTCCAGAACAGGCTGAGTGCTTCGAAGAAGAAGCGGTCCGGATCATCGCTGGCAAAACTCATCTCGGACACGGCGCTCGGCACATCCAGCCCCAGGTTCTCGATGAAGCTGGCGGCCGTGACGAAGCAGTCCAGCAAGGGTGCCGCACCGAGTTCGCCCTTGACCCGGTAATCGAATCCAGGCCCCGCGGCGGCTTCCCCTGCCAGCGATTGCAAAACCTCATTGGCCGACTGGTAGTTATCCAACCATATCAATGGCTTACTGCAGAAAGCTTGAAACAGCGTGCGCTTTATCACGCCCTCTGCCCACACCGGCAGCTTGGCGCCCGGCCGCTTGAGTTGCTGGTCCTCACTGGCGTCCAGACCCAGCACGACCCAGGCATCCAGCTCGGCGATATAGCCGTGAAAAGAAAACGGAAAACCATTTATTTCAACAGCTTGGCGCATGGTCTCAATGCCTTTTATAGGCCAGGCTCCCGCGCGAATCCATAGATCTTCAACGGTGTCGCACCATTCCTCATCGCGTTTCGAGGACAGCTCGGTCACGGCGACCCGTTTCTGCACATCAGGGTGATCGCGGTCCAGTTCCTTGAGCTGCAGGGCATGGCTATACAGCGGCGCCATGACTTCGCGAAAACGCTCGTTGCCGGCGTACAGATCGCGGTAGCAGAGATTGAGTTGCTGGCGCTGCGCATCGTTGATCCGCAAGTCGAAGGGGTTGCTGTCCGCCTCTTCCAGGCCGGAAGACTGACTGCTCAGGTTCTCGAACGCGCGCAGCTGCTCAAACCCCGGCAGGCTGCGCACCAGCGGCAGAATGCG
Source organism: Pseudomonas sp. P129 (assembly GCF_020312195.1). NCBI lineage: Bacteria > Pseudomonadati > Pseudomonadota > Gammaproteobacteria > Pseudomonadales > Pseudomonadaceae > Pseudomonas > Pseudomonas sp. P129. Next base: position 477,531 of record NZ_JAGPYS010000002.1, read on the forward strand.
CGAATGGAAGGTACGTACCACCTCGCGCGCCTGCTTTTGCTCCAGCGCATGCCCCCACAGGGCCATGACATCGATCAGTTTGCTGATGAAGTCCTTGCGCGACTCACGGGTGAAGGTCACCACCGTCATGGCGTTCAGTTCGAAGCCCAGGTAGTGATGCAGCAACAGAATCCGCAGGACCAGCGACGTGGATTTGCCTGCGCCGGCCCCGGCAATCACGTAGGTAGACGGCGTATCGCTGAAAATCATCTTCCACTGCGCCGCGCTGGGCTGGGCATGTGCGGGGAGTTTTTCGGCGACATCGGCCTTGATGCGCTTTTTCAGTTCAGGTGTGAGCGCCAGTCGCCAGTCATCGAACAGATGATCGTCGACCTTGGGGCCACGATGCCGGGCTGGCCGGGTATCGCTGATGACCAGCACCTGACGGCCCGACTCCTGGCCATCCAGATAACCCTCTTCATAGCCTTCACGCACGCCTTCGATGTGGCCGTTCAGATAACCGTCGGCATGCCCCTGCGACCATGAGGGCGCGTGCTGCGAGCGCAGCCCGGTAAGGCCGCGCCCCATCAGCCGCGCCAACAGGCGTCGGAAAAACGGCAATTGCCGGGGCGGTACAAGGTCGACATCCAGGTCATGAGGAAGCGCAGAAGGCAGGTCGTCAGGCACGCAGACTCCGGTGGTGGGCTCGCAGGCGAAAAGGTCGCCTATGGTGGCCGGATTTTCGCGCGGGTTCCAGCGATATGCTTTTCTGTCAGTGTGTTAGCCGATCAACTGCATGTTCCGTGGCAAGTGCTATCAGACTGGCATGACCGACTTGGGCACCAGCGCGCCCGGGTGCTGGATCACGATACTGGCCAGGCGATGCCCTGCTTCCGCCGCCTGCAGCGGGCGTTCACCCGTGAGCCGGGCCGCGAGATAGCCGGCACTGAACGAGTCTCCCGCAGCCGTGGTATCGACCACACGCTCGACCTTCTGCGCTGCGATGTCGAAACGTTCGCCGCCGGCTTCGACGAGGCAACTCTGGGCGCCACGCTTGACGACGATTTCACCGATGCCGCGCCCGCGATAGGCGGCCAGCAGCTGTTCGCTGTCGGCATAGCCATACAGCGCCTGCTCGTCGTCTTCGGTCAGCAAGGCCAGATCCACATGCTGCAGGCACGCACGGTAGGCTTCGCGGGCCTGCTCGACACTGGCCCACAGCCGCGGACGATAGTTGTTGTCGAAGGCGACCCTGACACCGCGCTGACGCGCGCGCGCCAATGCCTCCAGCAGTTTGGCACGCCCCTGCTCGCCAAGCACTGCCAGGGTAATGCCGCTGAAATACAGCACGTCGTAGCTGGCCAGCGCTGCCAGGATCGGCTCGGCCGCCGGGGTCATGAAGCAGTCGCGCACGGCAGCTTCGTTGCGCCAGTAGAGGAAACGCCGCTCACCATTGGCGTCGGTCTGGATGCAGTAGAGCCCCGGCAAGCGTCCAGGCAGGCGCTGCACCTTGCCCAGACCGATGCCCTCGTCCGCCCAGATCCGGCACATCGCATCGCTGAAGCTGTCGTCGCCCAGCGCCGTGACGTAGTCGACCTTGGCCCGCTCACCCAGCAATCGGGAAAGGTATACCGCGGTATTGAGCGTGTCGCCGCCGAAGCTCTGGCGCAGGCTGCCATCAGCATGCTGTTGCAGTTCGATCATGCATTCGCCGATAAGGGCGACCCGGGGAAGGCTCATGTGACGATACTCCTGCAAATATTTTGACTAGAAATATGTACTGAAAGGCTCGATTACCCGCAGGTCATTATCCACCAGGCAACCTGAACGCCACTTGTCGAACGTCAGACACGGGTGCGAGGTGCCGAAGGAAATGATATCGCCGACCTTCAACTCGCATCCGGGTGCAACGCTCATGAATGCATGCTGGTCCATGACAGCCGTCACCTTGCAGGCGCTGACATCGTCACCGGCAGTCGATTGCACGCCTGGCTTGTAACGCAGCAGCGGATTGGGCAACCCGGCGTCGTAGGCCACATCGCGCTTGCCCATGGCAATCACTGCAAAGCCCGGTTCCGGCATGGATTGCACATGCGCCCAGACTTCCAGGGCAGGCAGCAACGCTTCGCTCAATTCGGCACGCCGATCCAGCACGCAGCACTGCGCGTCCTTGTAGATGCCGTGGTCATGCACCACATAGCTGCCCGGCCGCAGCACGCTGAGGAAGCGCTCGCGAACCGCCTGAGCGTCAAATGCCTCGGCGATCAGGTCATACCAGGCCGAGCCGGACGCCGTGACGATCGGGCGATCCAGTGCGAAGGCGCCCTTGTCCTGCAGGTCGACAGCCAGACGCACCAGTGACGCGGCAAAGGCCTTGATGCCTTCGATAGCGTGGTCGCCGTGGATGACGCCCTCGTACCCTTCAATGCCGGTCAATGCCAGCGCCGGTTGAGCCAGAACAGCGTCGACCAGCGCCAGCACCTGTTCTTCGCTACGGCAGCCGCAGCGCCCGCCGGGTACGCCGTATTCGATCATCACGTTCAAACGCAGGCCACGCGCAGCGAAAAACTCGCCCAGCGCGGCGACATTGTCCGGATGGTCGACCATACAGTGAAACTCGAACATCGGATCAGCCAGCATGTCGGCGACGATCGCCATGTTCGGCGCACCGACCAGTTGGTTGGCCATCAGCACCCGGCGCACGCCATGCGCGTAAGCGGCCTGCGTCTGGACTGCGGTGGCGAGGGTCATGCCCCATGCGCCCGCGTCCAGTTGCCGGCGAAACAGCGCGGGCACCATGCTGGTCTTGCCGTGCGGTGCCAGCTCTGCACCGCTGTCGCTGACAAACTGCTGCATCCAGCGAATATTGTGTTGCAGCGCCTGATTATGAATTACCAGTGCAGGCAGGCTGACATCACTGACCAGGCTGTCACCCGGCTGCGCAGTACCCTTGTCCATTGCGGCGGTGCTCATCGGTAATCTCCTGCGGTTATTCGTTGATACGGCGAGCCAGGCCATTGGCGCTGTCGATCAGCACCCGCCGATAGTCGTCGTAGTGGGTCTTGGCGTCGGCACGCGGCGCGACGATGCACAGTGTGGCGATGCACTGACCGTGTTCGTTGTTCACGGGGGCGGCGAAGCAGTGGGTGAAAGTGTCAGCCACGCTGTTGAAGGAAAAGAAGCCCTCCTCGCCGGCCTTGCGGATTTCCCGAAGAAAGGTCTCCAGCGGCAGACGTTCGCCACCCGGCAGAATGAAATCGTCGGGGTCGATCAGGTCGATGATCTGCTGATCGCTCAGGTGGCTGAGCAACAGACGCCCGGACGCCGTCCATGGGATGGGCGCGTTTTCGCCGATGTCCGAAGAAATCCTGAAATGACGCTCGCCCTCCTTCATCAGTGCCACGGTGTATTTGCGACCATTGAGCAGGCACATCTGCGCAGTTTCCCGCGTCTGGCTGACGATCTCGCACAGGCAGGCTTCGGCCTCGCGAGTGAAATCGAAGTGCCGCAAGTGTGCCTGCCCCAGGAAATACAACTGACGGCCAAGATAGACATGCCCGTCCTTGCCCACTGTCTCCAGAATGCGCCGTTCCAGCAGCGAGGCCACCAGCTCGTAAACCGTCGATTTGGGGCTGCCGATGCCGCTGGCAATCTCATTGGGGCGCATGGGCCTGGCCTTTTCCTTGAGAAAATCCAGGATATCGAACGCCCGGTCCAGTCCACGTGCCCGGCGCTTGATAGTGTCTTCGGTCATGAGTTCATTCCTTGGGAAAGCGGCAAGCCAAAAGCCTCAGGTGATCGGGCTTGCGGCTTGCAACGTGTAGCTGCACGTCTGCTACTTGCGCTTGTAAGCGATACAGTCGATTTCGACCTTGCAGTCGACCATCATGCTCGCCTGAACGCAAGCGCGTGCCGGTGCATGCTCCGGGGTGAAGTACTCACCGAACACCTTGTTGAAACTCCAGAAGTCCCGCGGGTCTTCCAGCCACACGCCGACCCGGATCACATCCTTGAGCGCATAACCGGCTTCCTCAAGAATTGCGATCAGGTTGCGCATGGTCTGGTGCGTCTGCTCGACGATGCCGCCGACGATAATCTCGCCATCCTGCGCAGGCACCTGGCCGGAAACGTGCAGCCAGCCGTCAGCCTCGACTGCGCGGGCGAATGGGCGTGGCTGGCCGCCCCCTGCTGTACTGCCTGCGCCATAACGGGTAATAGTCATGAGTTTTTCCTTGTCTTGAAGCATTGGACGTGGTGAACGTTTAAAAACGGATGTTCTTGAGAAACTCGCTCAAGCGCGCCGACTTCGGCTGCTCGAACAAAACCTTGGGTGGCCCCTGCTCTTCGATACGGCCCTGATTCATGAACACGATCTGGTCCGACACTTCGTAGGCGAAACGCATTTCGTGCGTCACCAGCAGCATGGTCATACCCTCCTCGGCCAGGTCCTTGATGACGCTCAGCACTTCGCCCACCAGTTCCGGATCGAGTGCCGAAGTGACTTCGTCAAACAGCATCAGGCTGGGGTTCATGGCAATGGCGCGGGCGATCGCCACACGCTGCTGCTGGCCACCGGACAACTGACCGGGGAAATGATTACGCCGCTCCAGCAGGCCGACCCGGTCCAGCCACTTTTCGGCCAGCGCAACGGCCTGATCCTTGGGCATCTTCTTGACCTTGAGCAAGCCCAGGGTGACGTTCTGCAAGGCACTGAGGTGCGGAAACAGGTTGAATTGCTGGAAGGCCATGCCGGTCATTGCCCGGTGTTGCGCGATCAGACGCTCCGGATGGCGGGTGCGCTTGCCGTCTACATTGCTGTAGCCGATGTCCTGCCCCTCAAGGCGGATATGCCCGCCCTGAAACTCTTCCAGCAGGTTGACGCAGCGCAGCAAGGTGGTCTTGCCCGAGCCGCTGGAACCGATCAAGGTCACGACATTGCCTTTCTGCATGCGCAGATCGACGCCCTTGAGCACTTCCACTGCGCCGTAGGATTTATGCAGGCCCTCGATGCTGAGCAGCGCCGGGCCAGGGTTATGAGTCTGTGTCATGGCAATGCCACCCGCTTTTCGATTTGCCGCCCAAGAAGTTCGATGGCGTAGTTGATGAGAAAGAACAGGAAACCTGCAAACAGGTAGAACTCCAGGGTCATGAACGTGCGCGCGATCACCTGTTGGGTGCTGAGCAGCAGTTCAGCCACACCGATCACCGAAAGCAGCGTTGACGCCTTGACGATCTCGGTCGAGGAGTTGACCCAGGTCGGCAGGATCTGACGCATGGCCTGAGGCAGCAACACGTAGCGCAGCGACTGACCAAAGCGCAGTCCGATGGCCTTGCCGGCTTCCAGTTGGCCACGGGGAATGGCCTGCAGGGCGCCGCGCACGATTTCTGAAACGTGAGAGCCGCAGAACAGCGTCAGGCCTATTGCGCCGGCCTGAAACGCGCTGATCTGCCAACCCAGCGCCGGCACCATGTAAAACACCGCCAGCACCAGCACGAACACCGGGGTACCGCGAATCAGATCCACATAGAGCCGAATCGGCAAGCGGGCGAAAAAACCGCCGTAAGTCAGCACCAGACCGGCCAGCATGCCGATCAGCGTACCTGCGGCAATCGCCAGCGCCGAGCACTGGATACTGGTCATAAAGCCGGACCAGAGCACTTCCCGCGCATTCCACAATTCCTGCAACCAGCCAGGGGGTTGATACATGACAGCCTCCTAGCGGCGAATCGCCAAACGTTGTTCGAGGGTGCGCAGAAGCAGAGCGATCACGTAGCAGGCCACCACATAGAGTGCTGTGGTCACCAGCCAGGTTTCGATCACCCGGTAGCTTTCGACGTTGATCTTGCGCGCGTAATAGGTCAGCTCCGGTACGGCAATGGCGGCCGCAAGAGAGGTGTCCTTGAACAGCGAAATGAAGTTGTTGGAGAGTGCCGGCAATACATTGCGCAACATCACCGGCACGATGATGTAGGCCCGCACCTGCCATTCGCCCAGACCGATCGCCAGCCCCGCTTCGCGCTGCCCCTTGTGGATGCTCAGCAGCCCGGCACGGAACACTTCGGTCAGATAGGCACCGGCGTACAGCGACAAGGTGACGATGAATGACGCCAGCTTGTCCAGTCGAATGCCCAGCCCGGGCAACGCGAAGTAGATCAGCAGGATCAACACCAGAATCGGCGTATTGCGAACTACCGTGACGTAGATCGACGCAACAATACGCAACGCCTTGTAGCGTGACAGCAGCGCAAATGCATTCGCCAGCCCGATCACACAGCCAATCGCGATCGAGATCAGGGCCAGTTCCAGACCAAGGCCCAACCCCGCCAGAAGACTGGGGAAGTCGCGCCACACGGCATCAAAATTCAATTGGTAATTCATGCTTGCCCGTACCTGGCAGGGAAAGCCCGAGGGCCCGCCCTGCCGCTGAAGGTCAGAGTGGACTTATTTGTATTCCATCGGAAAACCGATTGCAGGCACCGGCAGATCGACACCGAACCATTGCTTGAAAGACGCCGCGTAAGCCGGGAACTCGACACCGGTCATGGCTTCATGCAACGCGGTGTTGACGAAGTTCAGCCAGTCCTGGTCGCCACGCTTGACCGCGCAGGCATAGGTTTGCGGGCTCCAGGCAAAGGCAGGCGAACGGTAGCGGCCAGGGTTCTGCACCATCAGGTACTTGACTGAAGACTGATCGGTGGCCGCTGTATCGGCACGTCCGGAGTTGATCGCCTGGTACATCAGGTCGACGCTGTCGTACTGATCGACCTTGGCCTTGGGCAGCGCCTGATGCACCAGCTCTTCGGCGTACACGTTCTGCAGTACAGCAACAGTCACATCGTCACCTGCCGCCTTCAGGTCATCGATTTCCTTGTACTTGCTATTGGCAGGCAACAGCAGGGCCACACCCTCGCGGTAGTACGGCAGGGTGAATGCCACCTGCTGTGCGCGACTGGCGGTAACGGTGATGAACTGGCAGCTGATGTCGACCTTGTCGGTCAGCAGGTTGGGGATACGTGCATCCGAGGACTGCACGACAAATTCCACCTTGCCCGGGTCATTGAACAGGCCCTTGGCGATGATTCTGCCAATGTCGATATCGAAGCCCTGCAACTTGCCGTCCGCGCCCTGGAAGTGCCAAGGCGCATTGGTGCTACCCGTCCCTACCACCAGATTGCCACGTTTCAATACTGCATCGAGCTTGCTGCCTTCGGCTGCCTGCACCGTATTGGCCATGAATGAGGCTGAAAGAACAAAAGCACAAGCTTTCACAAAGGAAGGTCCGCGATGCATGACTTAAACTCCGCCGAAGTATTCGTTATTCCGCTATAGCGGACATAGGTATGTAACAACGGAATAGACAGCAGAAAGTGTGCCATAGAGGACGCGCGGAAAACACCCCATGAAAAAGTCGAAACAAATCAACAGACTGGAATTTGGGATTGAGTCGGGAAAGCGGGGACGAAGCCCGCAGGTAACGCTACCGATTGTCACATTTGAGTGGTAAGGCCCCACTCTTGTGCGCATGCGCTGTTATCGGGCGTGGAGTATCAACGCAAATAAGCCCTAAACACGGGCACGGGCACAAAGAGCGGCCAGAACGGCGTTCCCGCGCTGGAGCGTGGGAACGAGAGGTGTCGAGTGGGGAAAAGGCTTAAAGACAGGTAGCAATGGCCGCAGAGCGCAACGCGGCCTGGGCATCGCCTTGCGGGGCATAGAACTCGACGGCAGTGGTCGGGCCCTTGCCACGCACGTCAGCAAAGTAGGTCGACTCGGTGGTAAACACGGTGAAACCGCCGCCGGACAGGTCATGCAGGAACACGTCAGAAGACGTGCCGAACATGGCTTCGTTCTGCCAGGTCACCTGAATGCACTGGGCAACGGCAGCATCCTGCTTGGCGCTCGACAGGACCTTGTAGGGTCCTGCGGCACGTGCGGAGCTGGAAGGCGCTGCACACCCGGTCAATACGGTTGCGGCAATCACCGTCACGCTCGTCAGAAACAGAAACTTCATGTCATGCCTTCGCTGATAAAAAGCCGATTCTAGCACTGCACCGCGCTATCAACCTTCAGCCAATTGCTCCTCGTATTCCTTCACGTATTCGCCGGCCAAGCTCTGTTTCTGCTTTTCGTCGAGCAATTTGCCCGCCATCTGGAAAAACTTCTGTTCTTCTTCCTTGAGGTGGTGATGCACTTTTTCCGACAGCTTTTTCGCAGTGGCCAGCCAGGCTGGACTGGACATCTCGGTTTCATCGAGCTCTTCCATCATCTCGTCCATCTCGTGATGCTCGGAAATGGCGTGACGGCTCAGGTCCACGCCATTGTCGTGGGCCATCAGAGGGATATAGAAAAACCGTTCTTCGGCCGTTTCGTGGGCCTGCAGCTCTTCCTTGAGCTGTTTGTAGGCCTTCTCGCGCTCGGCACTGTCGCCACTGGTCTTGATCAGGGCATCAGCGTAGCTGCGTTGACGGTCATGGCTTTCGCGCAGGGCTTCGAAAATATTCACGGTCATGTCTCCAGGTCGGCTTCCGGGAGCTGGAAGCATCGTGGACTAGACCCCTGGCGAAGATCAGCAGTTCCAACAAATACTGGCAAATGCCTATCGCCCAATGGCGGCCGACTCAAGCCAGTTCGAAAACCACATCCTGAGCGCCTTCCCACAGTGTCTTCACACCCAGTTTGCGCAAGTTATCCTTGCCTTGGGTAATAGTCAGAAAATGGTTGCCCGCCAACTGCCCCATCTTGCTGGCGAAACAGCACGAGCCGTAGGCAAGGATAATCTCGGTTTCGCTGTAACCGCCCGGATAGAAAAGAATGTCGCCTACCGAAGGATGGCTGGTTGCGTTCTCGAAACCGATCAATGTGTCATCCAGCTTCAGCTGATAATCATCCAGCGGCACCCAGCAGCCCTCGCCGCTCCAGCGCACATGGATGAATTTCTGCCGATAAGGCAGCAGCTTGAGAAACGCTTCCACCGTTTGCGGCGCATCCGGATGGGTTTCGGCCAGAAACTCATATCCGCCCGCGGTAATTTTGATGGTGGTCACTTCGACGACTCCTTAACAGGCAACAAGGCTCACAATGGTGCCCAAGGATAAACGCGAGCCCGACGAACCGTCACGGAGTTCCGTTGCGCCCGTACAGAAGGTAGCCGGAACGATGGCTCAGGCGTTCGTAATACGCATTGACGGCGGGCAGGTCGGGATGCTCGAGAGGCGTCTCGAACCAGCGATTGACTGAAAGACCGATGGGGATGTCAGCCAGGGTAAAACGCTCGCCACAGACATAGGCGCCGGTCTTTTCCAGCTGCCTGTCGAGTATCTGCATATGCCTGGCCCACTGGGCACAGGACGCGGCCATGGCGACAGGGTCCTGGTGCTCGGTCGAGCGTCGCACCAGTGACATGAAGGCATAACTCCATGATCTGTTCAGCTCCGAGCCTTGCCAGTCGATCCACTGATCGGTCTGCGCCCTGGCACGTGGATCCAGTGGATAAACATGACCGCCAGCATAACGGTTGGCCAGATAGCGAATGATGCTGTTGGACTCCCAAAGCACGAAGTCATCATCAACGATAACCGGCACCATGGCATTCGGGTTGAGCGCGAGAAACTCATCGGTGTTGGCAGGTTTGAAGCCTGACCCCCAGTCTTCCTGAGTGAAGGGTATCTTCAGCTCCTCGCACGTCCAGAGCACTTTTCGTACGTTGATCGAGGAGGTCTTGCCCAGTATGCGCAGCATTCAGCGTCCTTGTTGCACAGCAACGTCGTGTCAGTCAGTAGTCATCAGCGGTTTGGCAAACAGTTGATTCTCATGTGTCTCGCCCTGAAACACATAGTGCGGCGTACCTTTCCATTCATAGCCTTGACGAGGGTAAAACGCCAGCGCGCGCGGATTGCCAACCCAGACCGTCGCCCATAACAGCGAGGCACCACGGATTGCTGCACGCCGCTCGGCGGCTTCAAGTAGCAGCCGCCCCGCTCCACGCCCTGTGAAGCGCTCCTGCACATAGAGGCGTTGCAACTCGGCGGCGTTCGACACACCGAGCATTGCGTGGTCGGTGCGCAACGCGACCTGGGCAAAGCCGATCAAATGCCCTTGCGACTCGGCAACGACGATGAACGTTGTCGGCTCGATAAGCAGTTGCGCAAAGATCGCAGGCGAAAACGCCTCCAGCGCCTCGCGGGCGATGGACTGTCGAATGCCCTGCGTTGCGTAGGTATCGAGAAAAACCTGCATACCGAGCGCCGCAAGGCACAACGCATCCGCAGAGCAAGCCTCACGCTGGGTAATGGTCATTGAAGAGGGGTTAGTCATCAGGCGGTTGATTCCCGGCATCCGGCAGACAGATGGCCGAATCATACCTGACAAAAGGACCGGCCCGGCATCAGGGCCGGGCCGTTACTTCAGGCGCAGCAGCTCGATATCAGCGGCCGGTCATCAGCGATTGCAGCTTGGACTGGGCTTGTTGAGCGTTCTTGCCCTGCTCGTTCAGCTCTTGCAGCAGTTTGTTGAGCTCGGTCTGGACCACAGGATCCTTGACGGTGATCGTCGAACCCGAGATATCGATCTGCGATTTGTGCGCGTCCACATAATCGGCAACCTTCAGACCACTGGAAAAGGTGCCCTTTATCTGCGGCAGCACTTCACGGAAGGTGTTGGCGGGTACGCTGACAGTTCGGTCGTAGGCCTTGTCATAAACCACCTTGAGGTCTTCCGGCTGCTTGAGTTTCGCGCGTGCAGCGTCTGCCTTGCCCTGCTCGATGGTCAGCTTTTCGCCCACTTCGTCAAGGCCGGTCTGCACGGCGGCCAGGTCAGCGCGGCGTTGAATGACATCGCTGACCGAATGAAAAGAGCCTTTCTGCATCAAACCGGCGAGCGGCTGCACCGCTGTGTCCATGCCTGCACCAAAGTCGGAGATGACCGCGTAGTGCGAGGTGTAGTCACCAAAGGTCTTCTTCTCCTCATCCGTCAGCTTGGGAACATGTACGCCCGGCTTGTCGACAATTCGGGTTTGCAGGAACTGGGTGAACGCAGTGCGCTGCTCGGGCTCCTTGTCGCCGCAGCCAGCCAGGAACAGGGGTAAAGCGACAGCCAGCAGCAAAGCTGGGCGGAAAAGGGACTTCATGTCAGTAACCTCCGGGATCATAAGAATGCACGCTCACAGGCCACGCCTGCTGAACGCGAGCGTGCTTATAGTCTCGTCGTCGCCTCATCTAGTTCCGCGACAGCACTGAAGATACTTGTAGGAATGCCACCTGGCGCTTGAGGGTTTTGGGTGATGGGCGGTGCAAACGTTACGCAGCGCGAGGCCTTCGACGAGCAGAAAGAGGCCTGCCGAACCCGGTTGCAGATAAATATTGCACGCAGCATCAAAACCTCATCCGGCAGGGCCAACGCTCATACCGACTGGTTTGGCGGAGCAAAACCGGGCGTCTGCGCTAAACCGCGCGAGGGTCTGCCCGGCGCAGAGTTGCCTCTTGAAGCCTTTCCAGGAAAGTTCCTTAACATTTCTTCATGAGGTGAAACGTTTCAGCGGCTAGTCTTCAACGGACCGACAAAGTGACAACAGGAGTCAATCACTATGTTTGCACACGAGGGCCTGGGTCTGATCCTTGTCTCCATCGTCTTTCTGCTTGGAGCGATTGCGATGTTCATTCACCCTTTCCACGCGCTGGGAAGCTGGTTCAGGAGGAAGAAGCAGGAAAGGAAATCCGACTAACCGTCAACACGCACCAGAAATGGCAGGCCCGGTGATCACCGGGCCTTGCAGAAAAACCCTCCTGTGAATGAATTCGTCCAACTTGACCCGCGCACATGTATCGCCCTTGATACCTGTTTATGGCTGATCGTCATGCATCCAATTAGCCAAGCTTTGACTGTGAACAGCAACCTGTCCAGCTGCCATCAAGTAGTGGCCAATCAATATTAAATCAATATCACCTATCTGACCTTGCATGCGAAAACCATCTAGTGAATAGCGCATTTCCTGAATCAGCGCCCGCGCTATGTAGCCTGTTGTTTCCAGTGTGATACTCTTTTGAGATTCATAAATATTGAATTAATAGCCACCAGCCGATAATGTTGCCCGTGAAATGCCCTAACTAATTTGCCACGAGTGCTTACAAGGTTGTCATGACTAGTCAATCAATTCATTCGACGCGCTACGTACGCAATGCTGTTGACAAGCACATGCCTGAACCGACGCGCGTGCTTGATTTCAGCCAATGCAAGGGCACTAAAAAAGGGCCGGTCTTCCTGATTGGCTCCGGGAAATCAGCAAAGGATTTCCCGATCGAAGAGTTCTCGCGCATCCCCATGATTACCATGAACGGCGCGTTCTCGATGTTCGCAGGCACGAACATAAAGCCGTTGTTCTACGTGTGCTCCGACAGGGATTTCCCCAACCAGCAACCTGAGCTGTTCGCCGCTGCCATGCGCTCCAGCGAGAACGTAGGCCTCTGGGAAGATCAGTTTCGCGGCGACATCCCCAGACCTTCCGGACGCGCTTATGCACTGAAGAAATCGCCGAGATTATCGACGATGGCGGCGCTATGCTCGCGAGAAGATGCACTGGTCAGAAAGCGCTCGTTATGGAGTAGCAGAAGCCGGGATATCGGTTTCAGCAAGAATCTGGAACTTGGTTTTTTCGACGCACGTACTGTCATGTATCTGGCGCTGCAACTGTCTTATCACCTTGGTTTCGATAACGTCTTTCTGGTCGGTTTCGATATGAATCAGTCCGTGGGCCGATTCTATGAGTCCTCCAGCGACAATTGCTCACCCTGCGGTCTGGACCAGCATTACGAATCCAGAATTCTTCCTTCACTGGAGCTGATGTCGAAACAGGTCGTCGGGAGCGACTTCCAGGTATTCAATGTCTCGGACAGCTCGCGAGTACCGCATGAGGTCATTCCCAAGTTGAGCCTTGATGAAGTTCGCCACAAAGTCAGTTGCGCACTTCAATAATAGTATTTCGCCATCAAAGAGTACTGCCAGCAACGCAGCCTGCTTGTCTCAGGCATACGCACTTGCCCTCGGCGAAGGGTGCTGAAACAGGCGCCAGCCCTGCCCCGCCCCGTTAAACTCGGTAATCCTCTGCCGACCACCATGTCACTGCCGCCCGACCTATGCGACAATGCGCGCCAATGTCTGGCGTGAACCCCCACATTCATATCCCGGCAACGCAGTCATGGCAGGCTGCCGTTGCTGTAGACGTATGCCCGTTGGGTCAGCTCATGCTCGGACGGAGCGGACTGAACAGCCTCGGTGGGGTCCTGAACACCACACCTGCTGACGCCAGCGCTCCCCCGGTTATTGCCCACGTTATTGATAGGTAAAGTAATTGATCTCCACAGCTAACATCACGATGCAGTTCGGCCCCAAACCCTTGTTCGAGAATGTCTCGGTCAAGTTTGGCGCCGGTAACCGTTACGGCCTGATTGGCGCGAACGGCTGCGGCAAGTCCACGTTCATGAAAATCCTCGGTGGCGACCTCGAGCCTTCGGGTGGGCAGGTGATGCTGGAGCCGAACGTGCGTCTGGGTAAGCTGCGCCAGGATCAGTTCGCCTATGAAGAGTTCACCGTGCTCGACACCGTGATCATGGGTCACGAAGAGCTGTGGAAGGTCAAGGCCGAGCGCGACCGCATCTATTCGCTGCCGGAAATGAGTGAAGACGACGGCATGGCCGTTGCCGAGCTGGAAACCGAGTTTGCGGAAATGGACGGTTATACCGCCGAATCCCGCGCCGGTGAACTGCTGCTGGGCCTGGGTATCGGCATCGAACAGCACAACGGTCCGATGAGCGAAGTCTCGCCGGGCTGGAAGCTGCGCGTTCTGCTGGCGCAGGCACTGTTCTCCGATCCGGAAGTGCTGCTGCTCGACGAACCGACCAACCACCTGGACATCAACACCATTCGCTGGCTGGAAAACATCCTGACCCAGCGTAACAGCCTGATGATCATCATCTCCCACGACCGTCACTTCCTGAACAGCGTGTGCACGCACATGGCTGACCTGGATTACGGCGAGTTGCGCCTGTTCCCGGGCAACTATGACGAGTACATGACCGTGGCGACCCAGTCCCGCGAGCAGCTGCTGTCCGACAACGCCAAGAAGAAAGCACAGATTTCCGAACTGCAATCGTTCGTCAGCCGCTTCTCGGCCAACGCCTCGAAAGCCAAGCAGGCCACGTCCCGAGCCAAGGCAATCGACAAGATCCAGCTGGCCGAGGTCAAGCCATCCAGCCGTGTCAGCCCGTTCATTCGTTTCGAGCAGACCAAGAAACTGCACCGCCAGGCAGTCATCGTCGATCGCATGGCCAAAGGCTTCGACGGCAAGACTCTGTTCAAGGACTTCAGCTTCCAGGTCGAAGCCGGCGAACGTGTGGCTATCATCGGCCCGAACGGCATCGGCAAGACCACCCTGTTGCGCACCCTGGTCGACGAGTTGCAACCGGATGCGGGCACGGTCAAGTGGACCGATGCGGCGGAAATCGGCTACTACGCTCAGGATCATGCTCACGATTTCGAGGATGACTCCACCCTGTTCGACTGGATGGGTCAATGGACCCAGGGCGGCGAGCAAATGGTGCGTGGCACCCTGGGCCGCATGCTGTTCTCCAACGACGAGATCCTCAAGTCGGTGAAGGTGATTTCCGGTGGTGAACAGGGCCGCATGCTGTTCGGCAAGCTGATCCTGCAAAAGCCCAACGTGCTGGTGATGGACGAACCGACCAACCACCTCGACATGGAATCCATCGAGTCGTTGAACCTGGCGCTGGAAAACTATCCAGGCACACTGATTTTCGTCAGTCACGACCGCGAGTTCGTGTCCTCGCTGGCAACCCGCATCATCGAACTCAGCCCAAGTGGCGTGGTCGATTTCAGCGGCACCTATGACGACTACCTGCGCAGCCAGGGCGTTACGTTCTAAGCCTGCCAGCCCGCAACAGCAAAAAGCCCTGTCATATGACAGGGCTTTTTAGTTTCAGCGCGCTTATTCGCTCGACTGGCTGAGCATTTCAATCCACAGCGCACCCTTGCCCGAGGGCGCTTCACTGACCCGTTGCAAGTCGCCCTTCTCGCCTATGGCGTAACTGCCCACCTTGTCGCTTTTCTCGCCACAGACCAACAACCAGCGCCCATTGGGTGACACCGCGATGTTGCGGGGCTGCTTTTCCTGAACGGGGTAATTTTCAACGAACGTCACGTTGCCATTGGCGGGCTCAACCTTGAACAC
Organism: Pseudomonas sp. P129; assembly: GCF_020312195.1. NCBI lineage: Bacteria > Pseudomonadati > Pseudomonadota > Gammaproteobacteria > Pseudomonadales > Pseudomonadaceae > Pseudomonas > Pseudomonas sp. P129. The sequence goes on from NZ_JAGPYS010000002.1 coordinate 492,749, forward strand.
CGACACGCTGCTGGTGGTGCGTTCACTGATGAACAGCCATTTGCCGTTCGGCGCGATACGAATGTCCGCAGCCCAGATACGCGGCGTCGGATCATCCTTCAGATCATTGTTGCGCGCATCACGGGCTTGTCCCGGCGCCAGGTTCAAGCGCTTGGGAATGCCGTCTGCCTGACTGGTCTGCTTCAACGCACCGGTTTTCTGATTGATCGCGAAGGCAGTGACGGTGCCACTCATTTCACCGACGACATACAGAAACTTGCCGTCGGACGAAAAGGCCAGGTGGCGCGGGCCGGTATTGTCGGGAACGGCGACATAGCCCTCGCCGATGGGGACGAGCTTTCCGTCCTTGGGCTCCAGTCGGTATTGCAGCACACGATCGACGCCCAGGTTGCCAGCGTACACAAACCGGTTGCTCGGATCGGTGCGCACCGAATGCGCGTGCATGCCGGTCTTGTAAGTCTGAATGCTGTCGCTCGGGCGGTGCTGCGTGTCGATGGGCTGGACGCTGAGCAAGTCGGCACCATAGGACGCGCCGAACAGGAAGCGTCCGCTGCGATCGGTAGACAGGTAGGCCAGACTCTCGGCCAGCGGTGCCTGACTCAGCGGCTTGAGGTGCCCCGTTCCAGGTTCGATGCTGAAACTCAGCACTTGATACGGTTTGGCGCGCAACGCCGCGAATAACGCTTTGCCATCCGGCGTGATGGCCATCGGATTGACCTGATCACCCGCCCTGGTTTGCTCGACCAGGCTGAGCGCCCCGCTCTGCTCATCGAGACGGTATTGAGAGATGAGCCCATCGGTAGGGCTGGAGATATAGGCGAAGGTGGCTGCCTGGGCGCTCAGGCCGAATGAACAACCGACTGCAGCGGCCAGCAACAGAATATTTTTCATGAACAACCTTTTTATTATTGTGATGTGATCAGTCATCCTATGAGCATATCTTCACAACGGCAACTGCCTGATAACCAACCCGCATAATACCGTTAGCCTGCTTTCATTTATCCACGACGCAGGCCATGATGAGGCACTCCCACCGCCCGCCAGCGAAGAGCCCAATGCCTGCCGCACACCCCGGTTCCATGACGATTACCCTGCAGATCGTCTCCATCGTCTTCTACACGTTCATCGCCTTCCTGTGTATCGGACTGCCTATTGCGGTATTGCCCGGCTACGTTCATGACCAGTTGGGTTTCAGCCCGCTGATTGCCGGCCTGACCATCGCCTCGCAATACCTCGCCACCCTGCTCAGCCGGCCCTTCGCCGGCCGCGCGACAGACACGCTGGGCAGCAAGCGTTCCATCGTGTTCGGGCTCTGGGGCATCGTCATCAGCGGCAGCATGACCTTGCTGGCCACACTGCTGCACGAATTTGCCACGCTGAGCCTGTCGATTCTCATCGTTGCCCGGCTGTTCCTTGGCGTCTCTCAGGGGCTTATCGGGGTAGGCACCATTAATTGGTGCATCGGCAAGGTCGGCACGGAGCATACCGCCCGTTCAATCTCGTGGAACGGCATTGCGTCCTATGGTGCTATTGCCATCGGTGCGCCGCTGGGCGTCGTGGTCATCGATAGCATTGGCTTCAACAGCCTGGGTATTGCCCTGATGGTGATGGCGGGGCTGGCACTGAGGCTGATTCGCGACAAACCATCCGTACCCATCATTGTCGGTGAGCGCCTGCCCTACTGGTCGGTGTTCGGCCGCATCGCACCCTACGGTCTGGGCCTGACGCTCTCGTCGATCGGCTACGGCACACTGACCACCTTCATCACCCTGTTCTATCTGAATCGGGGCTGGGAAGGTGCGGCCTATTGCCTGAGCATGTTTGGTGTGTGCTTTATCCTCGCCCGCCTGCTGTTCATCGGCGCCATCAATCGACTGGGCGGCTACAACGCGGCCATTGTGTGCATGGCGGTAGAAATCTGCGGGCTGTTGATGCTCTGGCTTTCCCCAAGCAGCAGCGTTGCCCTCGCAGGCGCCGGACTGACCGGCGTGGGGCTGTCGCTGGTCTACCCGGCGCTCGGCGTAGAGGCTATCAAGTGCGTGCCCACCCCTAGCCGCGGCGCAGGCCTGAGCGCCTATGCGGTGTTCTTCGATCTGGCACTGGCAATCGCGGGTCCGGTGATGGGCGCAATTGCCTTGGGCCAGGGCTATGACTGGATATTTTTCTACGCCGCCCTGCTATCGGTTTGCGCGCTGGCCCTGACAATCTGGTTGTCGCGGCGCGCCACTCAACTCGGGTGAAGGGTCCTCAACAGTGGCTTTGCTGCATAAGCTTTTCTCCTGTAGTTCCAATAGTTAGCAGATAACGCTTAAATCCTGCCATCGGTCGGTCAACTTCTTGACGCATCCGGCAACGACTTCTTGACTTGATACTGCGAGCCTCGAAACAGGCTTGCAAAGCGATCTTCACCCGCCTTGGTGTGACGCCGCTTTGCGTAGCAGTCTGGCGCTTCGATCCCTCTCGATTGCCTCCCTGCTGCCTGCCTGGACGGGAGTGCTGTCATGAAAATCCGTTGCGTTCATCTGTACCAGACCTGCAATGTGCTGCCCGTGGTAATACTGGCAATCATCCCGTCCTGGGCCGAGGGCGCCTGCAGCCTTTCCTCCCTGGCATCGGCAGGCGTTCAGGTCTGCAACAGCGGCAGCAGCGGGCCGTTTAGCGCGCCGAGCGGTGACCACGTGCTGATCTTTCCGGTCGGCGGAACGGGCACCGTGTCCGGCAATATCCTGTTCGGTCCGGGAATGGACAGCGTGGACATGCAGTCGGGGCGCATTCTGGGCAACGTTACTCAAGGGGCCGGTATCGACCGCTTCACGCTCTCCACGGGCGAGGTCAGCGGCGATCTGAACCAGGGCGATGATCCCGACGATTTTGTCATGGGCGGCGGCACGCTTGGCTCTCTGGCCCAGGGTGACGGACGCGATACCTTTCTCATGACGGGCGGCACCATCACCCGCGCGTTCGAGGATGGCGACGTCGCGGTGATGACCGGTGGCAGCATCGGTCGCGTGGACATGAAGCTGGACAACAATGTATTCGAAATGTCTGGTGGCACTATCATCAACAACCTGGTCACCGGCTTTGGCCGGGACACCATCACCTTGTCGGGTGGCATTGTTGGCGGCAACGTCAGCGTCAGTGGCGGCGACGACCAGATCACCCTCAGTGGCGGCGAGATCCGCGGCGAAGTTCGCACCAGCGTTGGCAATGACACTTTCAACTGGCTGAACGGCGGTTACGCACGCAGCAACGTATTGATGGCCGACGGCAACGATACGGCACGCCTGTACAACCTGAGCGAATACTACCTGAGCGCCAACCCGCTGCTCGACGGCGGCCCTGGCAACGACGCGTTGACCTTCGACGACACCGTATCATCACAGCCGGGTCGCTACGCCAACTGGGAAACGGTCAATGTGAGCAATGGCTCGCAGCTGAATCTGGCCGGCACGCTGGTGCTCGGCGACAGCCTGACTGACACCGGCGTTCTGGACATAGACTCCAGCAGCAGGCTGATCTCGACCTCGGGCAGTGTTGTCCCCTTCAGCGCCGGATCCCTCGCCTCACTGCAGAATGCCGGAACGCTGGATCTAAGCGATGCAGGCCGCTCGCTCACTGGCACATTGACGGTGACCGGCAATTACACCGGCCAGAACGGACGACTGCTGTTGCTCTCGGCACTGGGCGATGATGCATCCGCCAGCGACCGACTGGTGGTAGCACAAGGGCGTATCAGTGGGTCTACGCGCATGCTCGTCAGCAACTCGGGTGGGCTGGGCGCCCTGACCCGTGGCAATGGCATCGAAGTGGTAAAAGCCATCAACGGTGCAACCAGCGAAAGCGGCGCCTTTTCGTTGCAAAGTCCGCTGTCTGCAGGCGCTTATCAGTATTACCTGTTCAAGGGCGGCGCTACTGCCGGCTCTGAGAACAGCTGGTTTCTGCGCTCTGCGGTGATTGCCCCGCCAACGCCAGCGCCGCCCCCTGTCGAGCCCGCCCCGGAACCTGCACAGCCAACGCCGCTGCCCGCACCTGCTCCTGAGCCTGAACCAGAACCAGAACCAGAACCAGAACCTGTTCCTGTTCCTGAACCTGTTCCTGAGCCGACACCGACACCGACACCGACACCACAGCCTGTGCCTGCTCCAGAACCTGCACCAACACCGCAACCTGTACCTGCCCCACCTCCAGACCCTGAGCCTGAGCCGAACAGCCCGCCCCCTGTCACCCCAGCAGCCGCACTGCCAGTCCCGGCGATAGGAACCCCGCCGCTGCCGGAACCCGTTCGCGGAGCTGCACCCATCGCGCTGTACCGGCCCGAGGTCGCCAACTACTCCGTGGTGGCTCCCACCGCTGCGGTCCTGGCCCTGAGCTCACTGGGCACCTTTCATGAGCGTCAGGGGGATCAAGCCTTGCTGACGCAAAACGGCACGACGTCGGCAGGTTGGGCACGCGTGTTCGGCAGCGACTTCAGGCAACGCTGGTCGGGAGACGTGAGCCCTGGCCTGGACGCTTCATTCAAGGGTTATCAGATAGGCCATGACCTGTATGCCTGGCAACAGGACAGCGGGCGAACTCAGCGTGTCGGCCTGTTCGTCGCGCATAACCGTCTGGACGGCAGAGTGAAGGGTTTTGCAGAAGGTTTCAGCGACTACGAAACAGGGCGTCTGAAACTGCAGGGCGAGAGCCTGGGCGCCTACTGGACGCTGACCACGCCGAGTGGCGGATATGTCGACGCAGTGGCGATGGGCACCCGCCTGGACGGTCGCAGCCGTTCTGTCAGAGGCGTAGGCGTCGATACTGAGGGCCGCGTCATCAGCCTGTCTGTCGACGCAGGTTACCCGCTGCCGCTCTCACAGCGCTGGGTTGCAGAGCCTCAGGTACAGATCATCTACCAACGCGTTGACCTGCAGGACCAGCATGACGGCATTGCCCATCTGAGGTTCGATAGCCAGGCTTACACCACAGGGCGAATCGGCCTGCGCTTCAAGGGACACTATCAAGTGAGCGGCGTACCGTTAGAGCCTTATCTGCGCGCCAACCTCTGGCACACCAAAGACGGCCATGACACGCTGACCTTTGATCACGCAGAGCAGATAAGAACAGCGCATCGGTCAACGACGGGCAGTATTGGCGCAGGGATGGTAGCGACATTGAGCAGCAGCGCCAGTCTGCACTGGAGCGCTGATTATCTCAGTGATCTGGACGACGACGGAGCGCAGGGAGTGAACACCAGCCTGGGGTTCAGGCTGGTGTGGTAATGCGATCGTTGGCGCGGGGACGCGCCTTGATCAGTGTTTCTTCGGTTTGAGGATCAGCACCGCGAGGGGTGGCAGATTCAGCACCAGCGAATCCTCCATCCCATGCGCCGGCTCGGCTTCGGTCATGACCTCGCCACCATTGCCAAAGTTGGAGCCCGCGTAGGTTTCCGCGTCACTGTTGAGCAGCTCCGTCCAGGCACCTCGCATCGGCGCGCCAAGACGGTAGTCCAGGCGCGGCACCGGGGTCATGTTGGCGACCACCAGCAGCGGTTCGCCGTCGTTGCTCCAGCGCAGGTACGCAAACACGCTGTTGGCACTGTCATCGCCGACCAGCCACTGGAAGCCGGCAGGGTCTGCATCGCGCTCGTGCAGCGCCTTTTCCTCGCGATAGAGGCGGTTCAGGTCGCCGACAAGGTTCTTCACGCCCACGTGCTCGGCGTATTGCATCAAGTACCAGTCCAGTTCCCTGTCGTGATTCCACTCGCGCCATTGGCCGAATTCGCAGCCCATGAACAGCAGCTTCTTGCCGGGATGCGTCCACATGAATGACAGATAGGCGCGCAGGTTGGCGAATTTCTGCCAGCGATCGCCTGGCATCTTGTCGATCAGCGAATGTTTGCCGTGCACCACTTCGTCGTGGGAAATAGGCAGTACGAAACGCTCGGACCACGCATACACCAGGCTGAAGCTCAGCTTGCCATGGTGATGCCCGCGGTTGATCGGGTCCTCTTCCATGTACTGCAGCGAGTCATGCATCCAGCCCATGTTCCACTTGTAATTGAAGCCAAGCCCGCCCTGCTGGGTCGGCTCGCTGACACCCGGCCAGGCGGTCGACTCTTCGGCAATCACCATGGTCCCAGGGGCTTCCAGTGCAACCACGTCGTTCAAATGACGCAGGAAGTCGATGGCCTCGAGGTTTTCGCGACCGCCGAAGCGATTCGTCACCCATTCGCCAGCATTACGCGAATAGTCGCGATACAGCATCGACGCCACCGCATCCACGCGCAGACCGTCGATGTGGTAATGCTTGAGCCAGTGCAGTGCCGAGGCCAGCATGAAACCATGAACCTCGGTGCGTCCCAGGTTGTAGATCAGGGTGTTCCAGTCCTGATGGAAGCCTTCCTTCGGGTCCGCGTACTCATACAGGCAAGTACCGTCGAACTGCGCCAGACCATGGGTATCGGTCGGAAAATGCGCTGGAACCCAGTCAAGAATGACGCCGATTTCAGCCCGGTGACAGGCATCGACGAAGAAGGCGAAATCTTCCGGCGAACCGTAACGGGCAGTTGGCGCGAACTGGGCCAGCAACTGATAGCCCCATGAACCACCGAATGGGTGTTCCATGATCGGCATCAGTTCGATGTGCGTGAAGCCAAGTTCCTTGACGTAAGGAATCAGGCGATCAGCCAGTTCACGCCAGTTGTACTGCCGCCATTGATTGTCTTCGACCTGCTCCATTTGCCAGGAGCCTGCGTGCAACTCGTAGATCGACAGCGGTGCAGTGACTTCGTGGCGCCCAGCCCTCGACTGCAGCCACTCCTGGTCATTCCATTCGAATTGCAATGGCGCAGCGATCTTCGACGCGGTATCGGGCGGCAATGTTGTGGACAAGGCCATCGGATCGCTTTTCAACGGCAGAATCCCGTGAGCACCGAGAATCTCGTACTTATAGACCTCGCCGGGCTGCAGACGCGGGACGAAAATCTCCCATACGCCGGTCGGGTGGCGCATGCGCATCGGATGGCGCCGGCCATCCCAACTGTTGAAGCTGCCAACCACCGAAACACGACGCGCATTGGGTGCCCAGACCGCAAAACGCACACCGTCCACGCCATCGACGCTGGTGACTTGCGCGCCCAGACAGCTGCTCAGGTCGCGATGATTACCCTCGGCAAACAGGTAAAGGTCCATCTCGCCCAGCAGCGGGCCAAAGCTGTAAGGGTCTTCGGTGATCTGTTCACCGCCAGCCCAATTGATTTTCAGCAGGTAAGGCTGCGGGTGTTCGAGGTGGCCGACGAAAAACCCCGGCACTTCGCTCATTTCCATCTCGCCCAGTTCACGACCGTCATCCCTGGCCAGCAGGCGGACACTCAAGGCTGCGGGCAGATAGGCGCGAACGAACTGCCCGCTGCCGCCATCGCCATGCGGGCCGAGGATAGAGAACGGGTCACGGTGTTCAGCACGGATCAGCGCGTCGAGGTCCACAGCAGCGGGAATCGCGCGGCGGCGCGTGCCGGTTTTGTCAGGCGCATTCATATTGACTCTCCATCAGACGGTTGCAGCAACCCACGCAAGCCTTGCAAGGGAACGGCCAGCCAGGCTGGACGGTTCTCGGCTTCGTAGATCACTTCATAAGCAGCTTTTTCAAGGGTGAACAGCTCGAGTGCAGCGTCCTCCCCTTTCGCATCTTTCCAGGCATGGGCAATGCCGGTGGTCGCCGAGCGATAACCCTCGATAAAGGTTTCTCGCGCCTGCGCCAGGTAGGTATCGGCAACACGTTTGCGCGCGCCGGCTGCCTCGGGAGACGTGTCGACGCTTTGCGCACTGCGTACAGCCATGGCCGCAGCGTAGTCAAAGGACCGCAGGACACCGCTGACATCCTTGAACGGGCTGTGCTTGGCACGGCGCTCTTCAAGTGCGCGGGCCGGTTCACCCTCGAAATCGATCAGGTAGGCATCACCCTTGACCACCAGTACTTGCCCCAGATGCAGATCGCCATGCACACGAATGCGCAGGCCACCGGCGGAGCGCTTGGCCAGGCCTTCGACGCGCTGGCGGATCTGCTTGCGCTGCGCGAGCAGATCGTTGACCAGTTGCTGATCGTCCTTGTCCAGCTCGCCGATGCGCTGTTCCAGCAGCTGCAAGGCGCGCTCGAGCTGAGCGTTGACGCTGACCCCGGAGGCCTTGCTGTCCTGGCTGCTGGTGACTTCGACGGCAAAATCCGCATTGTCGGTGGGCGACGCGAGAATCTGGTGCATCTCACCCAGACGCTGGCCAAGACTGCGCGAGAAGTCCGCGAGTTCGAGCAGCGCGTTGTAATGCTGTTCCTGACCGGAAACACCATGTGCCAGCTCGTCACGTACCGCACGCTCGAGATTGTTCTGGGTCCACTCCCACGCATCGCCCTGGTTGCTCAGATAGCCCTGAGCGATCATCAGCAGGTTGGGCTGACCGTCCTTGCCGACGCGTACCAGAGAGCCCAGCAGCGGCGAAATGTTCTTGAAGCCGGCACGGGTCAGGAACGCGCCCATTTCCAGCTCTGGGTGCGTCCCGGCACTGACTTTGCGAATCAGCTTGAGCACCAGGCTGCTGCCCACCACCACCGAACTGTTCGATTGCTCGGCAGACAGGTAGCGCACTTCCGACTCAGCGTTCAGGCCGAGGGGTGCCAGCTGCGAACTTTGCTCGAAACGCAACTCGCCGTCGGCACAGGGTATGACCGTATCCGACTGCATGCCCTGAATCACTGCGCGGATGAAAGTTTCGAGGGTAAATGCATCCGTGATCAGCCCGACATCGCGATTGCGACGCACTCGGGCGAGCGCCAGTTGCTGCGGCAGTGCACTGCTGATGTCGTCTTCGGCGAGCAAGCCGAACGGCAATTGATAGCGATCGGTCTGCCCGCCTGCGGTGACTTCTATTTCGCTGAGCAGCACCGGATTCGCTTCTTCGCCGAAGCGCACGGCGTAGGCAATGCTGACCTTCTCGATCGCCTTGTCCTTGCCCGCGAACCAGCGCCGTTTGGGCAGGTAGACCGCCAGCGAGGTGTTTTCCATGGTGCTGCGCAGTGGCTCTTCGAGCAACTCTTCCAGACGCTTCTTGAGCACCAGAGTCGGGAAGTCCGGCATGCTCTGCGCGGGTTCAACGTGCCAACTGGGCATTTGATTCTCCGAAGCCAGTAAAAACCAGTAAAAGCCGTACGGCGGCAGCGTCAGCAGGTAGCTCAACTGGCCGATGGGCGGGAATGCGCTGCCGCCGAGCATTTCCACCGGCACCGTGCCTGCGTAGGCAGACAACTCAAGCTCTGCAGCCTGAGCGGCGCTGGAAACGTTGGCGACACACAGCACCACTTCACTGTGTCCGTCAGGTGCTGTGTATTCGCGGGTATACGCCAGAATGCGGCGGTTCGACGGCGAGAGCATTTTCAGCGTGCCACGTCCGAATGCCTTCTGCTGTTTGCGCACGGCGAGCATGCGCCGGTTCCAGTTCAGCAGCGAATGCGGGTCACGCTCCTGGATTTCGACGTTGACCGACTGGAAGCCGTACATCGGGTCCATGATCGGTGGCAACACCAGGCTGGCCGGGTCGGCGCGCGAAAAACCGCCGTTGCGGTCGATGGACCATTGCATCGGTGTGCGCACACCGTCCCGGTCGCCCAGGTAGATGTTATCGCCCATGCCGATCTCGTCGCCGTAATACAGCGTCGGTGTGCCGGGCATCGACAACAGCATGCTGTTCAGCAACTCGACCCGGCGACGGTCGCGATCCACCAAAGGCGCAAGGCGCCGACGGATGCCCAGGTTGATCCGTGCACGGCGGTCGGCCGCGTAGTAATTCCACAGGTAATCACGCTCACGATCGGTGACCATTTCCAGGGTCAGTTCATCGTGGTTGCGCAGGAAAATCGCCCATTGGCAGTTTTCCGGGATCTCCGGCGTCTGCCGCAAGATATCGGTGATCGGAAAACGATCTTCCTGGGCCAGCGCCATGTACATGCGTGGCATCAACGGAAAGTGAAAGGCCATGTGGCATTCATCGCCGTCCGGGCCTTTGCTGTCACCAAAATACAGCTGGGTGTCTTCTGGCCATTGATTGGCCTCGGCCAGCAGCATGCGGTCCGGATAGTTCGCATCGATCTCGGCACGGATGCGCTTGAGCACCTGATGGGTTTCCGGCAGGTTCTCGTTGTTGGTGCCGTCCCGCTCGATGAGGTACGGAATGGCATCCAGACGCAAACCGTCGATGCCCAGATCCAGCCAGAAGCGCATGACTTCCAGAACCGCATCAAGCACGTGCGGATTGTCGAAATTCAGATCCGGCTGGTGGGAGTAGAAACGGTGCCAGAAGTACTGGCCGGCAACCGGGTCCCAGGTCCAGTTGGACGTCTCGGTATCGAGAAAGATGATCCGCGTACCGTCGTACTTCTGATCGGTGTCCGACCATACATAGAAGTCCCGCGCCTTGGAACCGGGCTTGGCATTGCGGGCTTTCTGGAACCAGGGATGCTGGTCGGAAGTATGATTGATGACCAGCTCGCTGATCACTCGCAGGCCGCGCTTGTGTGCCTGGGCGATAAAACGCTTGGCATCGGCCATGGTGCCGTAATCGCTGTGCACATCCCGGTATTCGGAAATGTCGTAGCCATCGTCCCGGCGTGGCGACGGATAAAACGGCAACAACCAGATGGTGTTGACGCCCAGCGCGGCAATGTAGTCGAGCTTTTCGATCAAGCCCGCGAAATCGCCGATTCCGTCGTTATTGGAATCAAAGAACGATTTCACGTGAACCTGATAAATCACCGCATCCTTGTACCAGAGCGGGTCTTTGATAAATGTCGCGTCACCGGGCTTCTTGGCCATTATTGACTCCTCGGGAGTGTTATTGCGCAGCCTGGATACGCCAGATTCCAAACGGTTGGGATGGATCGAGACGCGTGTGCTGATACTTGCCGTACCAGGTCCAGCGGTGCCCGGTCATCAGGTCTTCACCCGACGTAGCGGCGTCATCCGGCAGGCCCATTTCCCACAGCGGCAACTCGAAATCCGCTTCCTGTGCGTTGTACGGGTCGAGGTTGACGGCAACCAGAATGAAGTTGCTGCCGTCCGCCGAGCGCTTGCCGAAATACAGAATGTTGTCGTTCCACGCGTTATACAGCTTCAGACCCAAGTGGGTTTGCAACGCAGGGTTCTGCCGACGAATGCGGTTGAGCTGAGCGATCTCGGCGATGATGTTGCCCGGCGCCGCGTAATCGCGAACCCGAATCTGGTACTTCTCCGAGTCCAGATACTCTTCCTTGCCGGGAATAGGGGCCGCTTCGCACAGCTCGAACCCGGAATACATACCCCACAGCCCGGAACCCATGGTGGCCAGTGCCGCCCGGATCAGAAACCCGGGGCGACCGGACTCATGCAGGAAGCGCGGGTTGATGTCGGGCGTGTTGACGAAGAAATTCGGACGATAACAGTCGCGCCAAGGCACTTCGTTGAGCTGGGTGAAGTACTCGGACAACTCCGCCTTGGTGTTGCGCCAGGTGAAATAGGTATAACTCTGGCTGTAACCGACCTTGCCCAGGCGCGCCATCATTGCCGGCTTGGTAAAGGCTTCGGCCAGGAACATCACCTCGGGGTGCTGACTGCGCACTTCGCCGATCATCCACTGCCAGAACGGCAGCGGTTTGGTGTGCGGGTTGTCGACGCGGAAGATTTTCACGCCTTCGTTGACCCATCCCAGAACGATGTCGCGCAACTCCGTCCACAGGCCGGGGATGGCGTCTGGTGCGTAGAAATCGACGTTGACGATGTCCTGATACTTCTTCGGCGGGTTTTCCGCATAACGGATCGTGCCGTCCGGACGCCACGAGAACCAGCCCGGATGCTGCTTGAGCCACGGGTGATCCTGGGAACACTGGATGGCGAAATCCAGCGCAATTTCCAGGCCATGCTCGGCCGCGGCTTTTACCAGATGACGGAAATCTTCACGACTGCCCAACTGTGGGTGGATGGCTTCATGGCCCCCATCCTCGCTGCCGATCGCATACGGGCTGCCCGGATCATCAGGGCCAGCGGTCAGGGAATTGTTCGGGCCCTTGCGGTGGGCACGGCCGATTGGATGAATCGGCGGGAAATACAACACGTCGAAGCCCATGTCGCGAATGATCGGCAGACGCGAATGAACGTCGTTGAACGTGCCGTGGCGCGCCGGATCGTCGGTCATCGAACGGGGAAACAGCTCATACCAGCTGGCAAACTGCGCCAGCTCACGCTCGACATCCAGCGGGAATTCGACGCTGCGGCTCAGGAAGGCCTGATTGTCGGCCAGTTTCATCAAGCTGGCGGTTTCGCTGTGCAACAACAGCGCGACTTTCTCGTCTTTATCGCCCTGTTCAAGCTGGCCCAGCAGGCCTTCGATTTGCTGGCGCTGCTCGTTCTGGCTGCGCTTGGCGGCATGCACCAGATGAATGCGGCCCTCTTCCAGCTCCAGATCCACAGGAACGCCGGCGCCGAACTTCTTCTCCAGCTCATAACGATAGCTGCCGAACTGATCGATCCAGGCTTCGAGGCGAAACACATGGCGGCTGACCGAGGTCGGGGTGAATTCACCGACCCAGCTGTCATTTCCAAGCTCGCGCATTGGCGCGCTGTGCCAGTGCTCTTCATCGGCAGCACGCCAGCGGATATTGACCGCCATCTTGTCGTGCCCATCGGCATAGACCTTGCTGGTCACGGTGACCGGTTGCCCGATGATCGCCTTGGCCGCGAACAGGCCACCGTCGATCACCGGCAACGTGTCTTCAATCACGATGCGGGGTAATTGCAGCGCCTGGGTCAGTGACAGCGGAAGGGTTGCTTGCGGGACATCGGTGGCCAGGGAATCCGGACCGTATGGCTGTTCATTCATCGAGCATCACTCCTCACGCCCCAGGGACGCTCCTGTGCATTCCATGCAATGGAAAAATTGACGGTATGGCAGCGTACGATCGCACTGTGCTGGCGACTCGTCTATTTCCGCTGACTAGGTTCCGAGCGGTCAACGAGGGTAAAGTTCAAAGGTTTTGAGGATGTTTGGTGGTCGTGGGTGGGCATTAGCCAATGGAAATATTTAAAGAGAATGCGTGCTCTGATTCCCGAATCCCCGTAGGAGGAGTCGTTTACCAAGCCTTCAGCCATCGATAGCAAAGGCATTGCAGCACACTTAATCAGAAGCTTGTGTCAGCGCATCCAAAAAGAGACGCTCCATGATTCTGAAACCTTGCAACTACGAGTTATTGAATTTCGACGTGCACCGAAGAGAAGACGTGAATATAGCGTTCCACGACGACTTTTTATCTCCGGATGAGGTTGAAGCAAATCAATTGAATCATCGGCCACGCCGGGCGGTCGTAAACAGGGTCGACAAGGAGGCTGCAACCATGACCTTACCCAACCCTGTAGAAGTACCCGATCCGAACATCGATGACCCCGCCCTGCCCGAGCCAGTGCCCGAGCAGGAGCCGCCGCCATCCACGCCGCCGCCCAATGAAACGCCAGTTGGCGATCCGCCAGCCAATGCGCCGCCCGTCACGGTGTGACGAGTAAGCAGGGTCTGAAGGGGTCTGCCCGAGTATGGACGCCTTCAGCGCCCTCCCGCCACATCGATGAACGTTCCCGTGGCATAAGACGCATTGTCCGACAGCAACCAGAGAATCGCTTCGGCCACTTCCTCGGCGGTACCGCCACGGCCCATGGGCAATGCCCCTTCAAGCTTGCTGACGCGGAACGGATCGCCGCTCAGGGCGTGAAAGTCGGTGAAGATGAACCCCGGACGTACCGCGTTGACGCGAACGTTTTCCGCCGCGACCTCTTTGGAGAGCCCGATGGTGAAGGTGTCCAGCGCTCCTTTGGATGCTGCATAGTCGACGTACTCGCCTGCCGAGCCCAGGCGTGCCGCGAGTGACGATACGTTGACGATGCTGCCGCCTTGCCCCCCGTGTGCCGGCAACATGCGCAACAAGGCGTGTTTGCTGCACAGCATCGGGCCGACGACGTTGTTCATCATCATCTTCAACAGGCGAAATTCCGACATGTCCTCGACTCTGGAAGCCTGCGCCAGGGTGCCCGCATTATTGACCAGATGGGTAACCCGGCCGAGTTCGGAGTCAACCCTGGCAAACAGCCGCATGATCTCGTCTTCGTTGCTGACATCGGCCTGCACGGTGATCGCCCTGGCGCCCATTGCCCTCACCTGGCCTGCGGTCTTTTCGGCAGCGGCATGATCCGACAGGTAGTTGATGCAGATCCGATAACCCTGTGAGGCGGCCAGACGCGCTGTAGCAGCGCCGATCCCGCGCGAACCACCGGTGATAATGAGGACTTTTTCCATGGAGTGTCTCGTTTTTTTCAAAGGCCTACATCAGGATCCAGCCAACCTTCGCAGGTTAACCAGCCGGTTCGGATCGTGACAGCCTTTATCGTCCAGCGCCATCTGCGCGCGTCAGAAAGCCGCTTGCCCGGTATCGGACGCTTCCACTGCAGCTTTCGCTTCGGCGGCGCGGATTTCTTCGAGAAACTGCTCGGCCGGTAACGGATAACCCAGCAGGAAGCCTTGCAGCGAGTGACATCCCAGGTGAGTCAGGAAGCGCTGCTGAACAGCGGTTTCGACGCCCTCGGCGACGATCCGCAGATTCAACGCCTGCCCTACCGCGACGATGGCCGAGACGATGGCGGCGTCGTCGGTGTCATGCTCCAGGTCGCGGACGAAGCCCCGATCAATCTTGATTTCATTGGCGGGCAGTCGTTTCAGGTACATCAGGCTGGAGTAACCGGTGCCAAAATCATCGATCGACAGGTCCACGCCCATTTCCGAAAGCCTTCGCAACACCGCCAGGCTGGCATCCGCATCATGCATGGCCGTGGTCTCGGTGATTTCCAGGGTCAGGCAGTTGGCCGGCAACTGATGCCGGGCCAGTGTGTCCGCCACTGCCGTAACCAGCCCGGCATGACAGAACTGCAAGGCTGACAGATTGACTGCAATGCGCCAGTGCGAGTAGCCCTGGGTGTACCACTCACGCATTTGCCGACAGGCTTCGTCCAGCACCCACTCGCCGATCTGAATGATCAGGCCGGTCTTCTCCGCCATGGAAATGAACAGATCGGGACCGAGAACACCCTGCTCCGGATGATTCCAGCGCAGCAACGCTTCTGCGCCTACGGGCAGTCCGGTCATGGCGTCGAACTTGGGCTGGTAATAGATACAGAACTGCCGGTGCTTGATCGCCTTGTGCAAATCCTGCGACATCTGCAACTGATTGCGGGCGTTACTGTTCATCGACACATCGAAAAAGCTGTAGCCGTTCTTGCCGGCCGCCTTGGTGTGGTACATGGCGGCGTCGGCATTGATCAGAAGCTCATGCTGGGTGCTGCCATTGCCCGGGTACACGCAGATGCCGATGCTGAGGGAAATCTGCAATTGATGTTCGCCAATGATAAACGGGTTGCCGACCTCACTGACCTGTCGTCTGGCCACGCCCAATGCATCCTCAGGGTGTTGAAGCTCCACCAGCAGGACAAACTCGTCACCGCCGACTCTGGCCAGCGTGTCGCGACGGTGCAGGCTGTTGCGAAGACGCAAGGCGACCTGCCGCAACAGCAGGTCGCCGGTGTGGTGCCCGAACGCGTCATTGACCGGTTTGAAGCCATCGAGGTCCATGAACATCAGCGCAAAGCAGCCACCCGTCTCGGTGACCCTCTTCATTGCCTGATCGATGCGTTCGGTCAACAACGCCCGGTTTGGCAAACCGGTCAGGTTGTCATGCAGGGCCAGGTGGGTCAGTTCCAGATTGGCTTGCGTCAGAGAATCGGCCAACACGGCGGTACGTGTTTCCAGATGCGAATCGAGAATGCAGCTGAACAGCGCAATCCCCAGAATCGACAGGCTGGCGACCAGCACGAATCTGTCCAGCCCGTTACTGCTCAACCCTTGGGGCAGCGCACCACAAAAGCTGCCATCGGCAAAATTCGCAGCGGCCATACCGGTGTAATGCATGCCGATGACAGCCAGCCCCAGCAACAGCGCCGCCGAGGCGCGCAACACGTAGACTCTCGGGCGTTGCTGACGAAGGTGGAAGGCTACGCGCAATGCTGCTGCGGATGCAACGACAGCAATGACCAACGAAAGCGCGAACAGCCACGGCGTGTACTGGATGCCCGGCTGCATACGCATTGCCGCCATGCCGGTGTAATGCGTGGCGCTGATGCCAAGCCCCAGTAACAGCGACCCCAGGCTCAGTTGCAGTGCCGGCAATCGCGGCAGAGTGGCGAGCCACAGGGCGAACCCTGAAAAGCCGATGGCGATCAACAGCGAAAGCAGCACCAGTGGCACGTCGTAGCCCAGGTCAATGGGCAATACGAACGCCAGCATACCGATGAAATGCGTCGACCAGGTGCCGACGCCCATCGCGACAGCGCCTCCTGCGATCCATAGATGAACGGCACGGCCCCTGGCCGAAACGATGCGGCCAACCAGATCGAGGGCCGTATAGGCGGCAAGAATAGCGACGAGAATCGAGATGACGACGAGTGAGGGGATGTAACTGCCAATCAACATAAACGCACCTGGAAACCAATGAGCGCGTCCATGCCGATCTTGTGCGGGTGATTGTACGCATTAGCGGCCGAATGTCGCGGCACTTGGTCGCAAAGCTGGCTAATAGCTATTATTTTTTCGTTTACTGCGAACAGTTCCACTGAAAATCTGCGTTCTGAACCCGAAATACTTATTCCCGGAGCGTCAAACCTGTCTCGGCATCCCAGCCCCCGCCCAGTGCGGCGATCAATTGAACGCTGGCAATCAACCGGCTTTGCAGCACGCTGAGCACACTGCGTTCGTTGCTCAAGGCAGTCGCCTGCACATTGACGACGTCCAGATAGCCGATCAGCCCGGCCTTGTATTGATTGTTGGTCAGGCGCAGTGAATCACGAGCCGAGACCAGCGCTTCCTGGCGCACCGCAGCCTCCTGCTCGTATACCTTGAGCTGAACCAGATAGTTCTCGACCTCCTGAAAACCGTTCAGCACGGTCTGCCGGTACTGGGCAACAGTCTGGTCATACACGGCCTCGGTACGATCAACCTCGGCCGAGCGCCTGCCGCCGTCGAACAGGGTCAGCGCCAGCTGCGGGCCTACCGACCAAAAGCGGTTGGGCAGGCTGATCCAGTTGGCAAAGGTACTGCTGCTGTATCCGCCGCTCATGCTCAGCGTGAAGTCCGGGTAGTAAGCGGCCCTGGCGACGCCGATGTTGGCATTGGCGCCCATCACCGAGCGCTCGGCTGCGGCAATGTCAGGTCGGCGTTCTAGCAGCTGCGAAGGCAGGCCTGGCGGGATCTGCGGCAACTGCGGAATCGAGGTGCTGGCGGGCAGATTGAAGTCTGCCGGTGCCATGCCCATCAGTACCGCGATGGCATTCTCGAATTGCGCACGCTGCCAGGCCAGATCAATCAGATCGGCCTGGGTGCTTTTCAACTGCGTCTGCGCCTGCGCGACAGCATCACTTCCGGAGATACCGGCCCGGTACTGGTTCTGCGTCAGCGTCAGGGAGCGCTGATAGGCATCCACTGTGGATTCGAGCAGGCGTTTTTGTTCATCGATCACGCGCAATTGCAGGTAATTCTGTACCAGCTCCGATTGCAGACTCAGGCGCATCGCGGCCAGGTCGGCAAGACTTGCCTGAGCATTGGCGGTGTCCGCCTCCAGCCCGCGCCGCAGCTTGCCCCAGACATCGGCCTCCCAACTGACGCCCAGTTGCGCGTTGTAACTGTTGCGAATCCCCGAGGCACTCGTGCCGCTATTCGACGTGCCTGTGCCCTGCCCCGAGCGGGTTTTGCCGGTTGTCAGGTCAAGCGTAGGCAGGAATGCAGCCCTGGAGCTGCGCACCAGTGTCTGTGCCTGTCGATACTGCGCATCGTACTGGGCGACGGTCTGGTTGGACGTGTTCAGGCGCTCGACCAGAGCGTTCAGTTGCGGGTCGTTGTACACCTCCCACCACGCACCTTTGGCCATCCCGTCACTCGGCGTCGCCGTACGCCAGCCCTGCGCAGCCTTGAACTGCGCGGGTGCGGCCATAGACGGCTTCTGGTAATCCGGACCCACAGCGCAGGCGCTGAGCAGCACCACACAAAGCCCCAGCGCGAATGGACGAATCAGCCCTGTCGGGCGGGAGGTGAATGCCAGGCGTTCGGTCATAGCGGAGTTTCCAGAGCAGCATCGGTGCGCACGCCACGCCATTTGTTGTAACGATGGCGCAGACGGTCGAGATAAAGGTAAACCACCGGAGTGGTATAGAGGGTCAGGACCTGGCTGAAGATCAGGCCGCCGATGATGGTCAAGCCCAGCGGCTTGCGCATTTCAGCGCCTTCGGCGGTGCTCAGCAGCAGCGGCAAAGCCCCCAGGATGGCGGCCATCGTGGTCATCAGAATGGGCCGCAGACGCTGCAGGCAGGCACTGCGGATCGACTCTTGCGGCGTCATTCCCTGTTCGCGTTCCAGATGCAAGGCAAGGTCGATCATCATGATCGCGTTTTTCTTGACCACGCCGATCAGCAGGAACAGCCCCAACAGGGAGATCAGACTGAATTCGCTGCCCAGCACATAGATCGTCAGCAATGCGCCAACCCCTGCGGACGGAAGCGTCGAAAGGATCGTCAGCGGATGAATGTAGCTTTCGTAGAGGATCCCCAGCACCAGGTACACCGCCAGCAACGCACCGAGGATCATCCACGGCTGACTCTTCTGCGTCGAGGCGAAGGCATTGGCGGTCCCGGCCATTTTGGAAATGATGTCGGACGGCAGCCCGATGGCGGCAATCGCCCGCTCTATCGCCACGGTGGCCTTGTCGAGACTGGCCCCTTCGGCCAGATCGAAGGAAATGTTTTCAGCGGCGAACTGGCCGTCGTGCGATACCCGGTCGTTGGCCAGACTGCGCTCGTAATGGGCGATACTCGACAGCGGTACGCGCTGCCCGTCTGCGGTAATCACCTGGACCTGCTCCAGCGTCACCGGGTCCTGGGCGTATTTTGGATTGACCTCCATCACCACCTTGTACTGGTTGAGGCTGTCATAGATGGTCGATACCTGGCGCTGGCTGTAAGCGTTGTTGAGCACCGCCGTGACCATGTTCATATCGATACCCAGCCGCTTGGCCGTGTCACGGTTGACCACCAGGGTCACCTGCTGTGCTCCGCGCCCTTCCCGTGCGTCGATGGCGGTCAGCTCGGGTATCGACTTGAGCGCTGCGACGATCTTCGGGTACCACAGACGCAGGCTGCCCAGGTCAGCGCTCTGCACGATGTATTGATACTGCGAACTGGTCTGCTCGCGACCGCCGCCCAGTTGCAGGTCCTGATCCGGTGCCAGGAACAGCCTGCCGCCCGGCACATGCGGCATGTTCTTGCGCAGGCGCTCGACCACTTTCTCGGCAGACAGCTTGCGCTCGGCAATCGGCTTGAGGCGCACGATCATGAAAGCGTTATTGGTGCCACCGCTGCCACCGATAAAACCGGCAACGCTTTCCACCGCAGGGTCAGCGAGAATCGACAGGCGGAAGGTCTCCATTTTCGGCTGCATGACCGAAAACGAAAGGCCATCGTCACCGCGCACGAAACCCATCAGTTGCCCGGTATCCTGTTGCGGCAGAAAGGTCTTGGGTACCACCACATACAGCGCGATATTGACCACCACGGTGATCAGCAGGCTGAGCAGCGTCAGCCTTCGATGCCGCATCACCCAGCCCAGCGAGCGGTCGTAGCCTGCCACCATTCGATCGTTGACCCGCTCGCTCCAGCGCTGAAAGGCGTTTTCCCCATGGGCTTCGCGTGGCTTCAACCAGCGCGCGCACAACATTGGCGTCAGGGTCAGGGACACGATCAGCGAGACGATGATCGACACTGACAAGGTAATGGAAAACTCGCGAAACAGACTTTCGACCAGACCGCCCATGAACAGGATGGAAATGAACACCGCGACCAGCGAGACGTTCATCGACAGCAAGGTGAACCCGACCTCCTTGGCGCCCAGAAAAGCCGCTTTCATGGGGTCAAGGCCGTTGTGAATATGCCGGGATATGTTTTCCAGCACGACGATGGCGTCGTCCACCACCAGACCGGTGGCGAGGATCAACGCCATCAGTGACAGGTTGTTCAGCGAGAAGCCGAACAGGTGCATGATCGCAAAGGTGCCGACCAGCGATACCGGAACCGCCAGGGTGGGGATCAGCGAGGCGCGAAAACTGCCGAGGAACAGGAACACCACCATCACCACCAGCACCACGGCAATCAGCAGGGTCATTTCGGCTTCGTGCAGCGTCGCCTTGATCACCGGAGAGCGGTCCATCGCGATATTGAGGCTGACACTGGCCGGCAGCACCGCTCGCAACGCTGGCAACTGCGCCTTGATCTGCGCCACGGTTTCAATGATGTTGGCGCCCGCCTGGCGGTTGACGACCAGCAGCACGGCACGGTCATTGTTGTAGAAGCCGCTGTTGTAACGGTCCTCCACGGCGTCGCTGACTTTCGCCACGTCCTTGAGGCGCAAGGTCGCTCCGTCCTTGTAGCGAATGATCAGCGGCGCATAATCCTTGGCGGTTTCCAGCTGATCGTTGGCCTGCACCTGCCAGTTATGCTGGTCGTCCTCCACAAACCCCTTCGGTCGCCTTACGTTGGCGCCGGTGATCGCAGTCCGCACGTCGTCGAGCGATACGCCGTACTGGGAGAGCATCTGCGGCTCCAGCTCGATACGCACAGCAGGCAGCGAGCTGCCGCCGATCTGCACTTCGCCGACCCCGGAAACCTGTGACAGGCTCTGCGACAGGATGGTGGACGCCAGGTCGTAAAGCTGGCCCTTTTCCAGCACTGTCGACGTCATCGACAACACCATGATCGGCGCCTGCGACGGGTTGACCTTCTTGTAGGTCGGCATGCTGCGCATCCCGCTGGGCAGCAGGTTGCGTGAGGCATTGATCGCCGCCTGCACTTCCCGGGCAGCGCCGTTGATGTCGCGATCCAGATCGAACTGCAGAATGATCCGTGTGGTGCCCTGGCTTGAATTGCTGGTCATGGTGTTGACACCGGCAATACTGCCCAGCGAACGCTCCAGCGGCGTGGCCACCGTGGACGCCATCACCTCAGGGCTGGCGCCGGCGAGGCTGGCCGAAACCACAATCACCGGGAAGTCCATGTTCGGCAACGGTGCCACCGGCAACAGGCGAAAGCTCACCGCGCCCAGCAGCATGATCGCCAGGCTCAGCAGAACGGTCGCGACGGGGCGGCGGATGAACGGCGCTGAGAGGTTCATGCGTCAGCCCGTTCCTGTCGGTCCGGGTCGGCAGGCTTGCGACTCCAGCGACGGCCAAGGCGGTCGAAATACAGGTAGATGACCGGAGTGGTGAACAGTGTCAGGACCTGGCTGAGCAACAGCCCGCCGACCATCACCAGCCCCAGTGGTTGCCGCAATTCGGCGCCGGAGCCACTGGCGAGCATCAGCGGGATGGCGCCGAACAGCGCTGCCAGGGTGGTCATGAGAATCGGCCGGAAGCGCAACAGCGCCGCGTCGTAGATCGCCTTTTCAGGCGCAACACCGCGGTTGCGCTCCGCGTCGAGCGCGAAGTCGATCATCATGATCGCGTTCTTCTTGACGATGCCGATCAACAGAATGATGCCGATGATCGCAATCATCCCCAGATCGTTGCCGCTGATCAGCAGGGCCAACAAGGCCCCCACTGCGGCCGACGGCAGGGTCGAGAGGATGGTGATCGGGTGAATGTAGCTCTCGTAGAGCACGCCCAGCACGATGTACATGGTGACCACTGCCGCCAGAATCAGCAGCAAAGTGCTGGACAACGAAGCCTGAAACGCTTCGGCCGCGCCCTGAAACTGCGTCTGCACGCCAATCGGCATGCCGATCTCCTGCTCGACCTCCTCGATCACCTTCACCGCCTTGCCCAAGGCGATATCGGGTGCCAGGTTGAACGACATCATCACTGCAGGAAACTGCCCGAGGTGAGCGATGGCCAGCTGCGCCTGGCGCTGCTCGACACGTGCCAGGCTCGACAGCTTCACCTGTGCGCCATCGGTGGTCTTGACGTGGATCTGCTCGAGCGCCGCCGGGCCGAGCTCACTGCCCGACGCAGCCTGCAGCACCACGCGGTACTGACTGGCCTGCGTATAGATGGTGGATATCTGGCGCTGACCGAATGCGTCGTACAGCGCATCGGTAATGTTCGCAACCGTGACCCCGACCCGGCTGGCCGCATCACGATCGATGTTCAGGTACACCTGCAAACCTTTGTCCTGCAGGTCGCTGGCCACATCCCTCAGTTCGGGCCGCTTGCCGAGCGCGTCTACCAGTTTTTCGCTCCACAACGTCAGCAGTTCGGCGTCGGGCGACGACATGCTGAATTGATACTGGGTGCGACTGACCCGGTCTTCGATGGTCAGATCCTGCACCGGCTGCATGAACAGACGGATATCCGACAGTTTGTCGACCTCTGGCTGCAGGCGCTGGATCACCTCGGACGCAGTCAGGTCGCGCGCTCCGTGAGGCTTGAGGTTGATCAGCAGACGCCCGCTGTTGAGCGTGGCATTGTCACCGTCGACACCGATGTAGGACGACAGACTGACCACTGCCGGGTCCTTGAGAATGATGTCGGCCAGTGCCTGCTGACGCTGGCTCATCGCCGCGAAAGAGACCGACTGTGGCGCTTCCGAAATACCCTGGATCACCCCGGTATCCTGCACCGGGAAAAAGCCTTTGGGCACGACGATGTACAGCAGCACCGTCAATGCCAGGGTGGCCAAAGCGACCAGCAGGGTCAGTGGCTGATGCTTGAGCACCCAGCGCAGCCTGCCCGCGTAGATGTCGATCAGCCAGTCGATCCAGGCACCACTGGCGCGGTAAAAGCGGCTCTGCTCTTCTTCCCTGGGCTCGCGCTTGAGCAAGCGTGCGCACATCATCGGCGTCAGGGTCAGCGAGACCACCAGCGATATCAATATCGCGACCGCCAGGGTAATCGCGAACTCGCGGAACAGCCGCCCTACCACGTCGGCCATGAACAACAGCGGGATCAATACCGCAATCAGTGACAGGGTCAGGGAGATCAGGGTGAAACCGATCTGCTTCGCGCCCTTGAGCGCGGCCTGCAAGGGCGTCTCGCCTTCTTCGATATGCCGGGAGATGTTTTCCAGCATGACGATGGCGTCATCGACGACGAAACCTGTGGCAATGGTCATGGCCATCAGCGTCAGGTTGTTGACCGAGAAACCGGCCAGGTACATCACGCCGAACGTGCCTACCAGCGACAGCGGAACGGCGATCGAAGGAATGATCGTCGCGCTGAAACGACGCAGGAACAGGAACGTGACCAGCACCACCAGGATGATCG
The DNA here is from genome assembly GCF_020312195.1 of Pseudomonas sp. P129. Taxonomy (NCBI): domain Bacteria; kingdom Pseudomonadati; phylum Pseudomonadota; class Gammaproteobacteria; order Pseudomonadales; family Pseudomonadaceae; genus Pseudomonas; species Pseudomonas sp. P129. The sequence continues at coordinate 516,131 of NZ_JAGPYS010000002.1, forward strand.
CGATCAGCAATTCGTGCTGAACATCGGTCACCGACGCGCGGATCGTCTGCGTGCGGTCCGTCAGGACCACGACGTCGAGCCCCGCCGGAAGGTTTTCGGTGATCGACGGCAGCAACGCCTTGATCCGGTCGACCACCTCGATCACGTTGGCGCCCGGCTGGCGCTGAATATTCAGCAGCACCGCCTGGCTCCGATTGGCCCAGGCCGCGAGCCGCTCGTTTTCGGCACCATTGACGATTTCGGCGACATCCTTCAGGCGCAAGGGTGCGCCATCCTTGTAAGCCAGAATCAGGTTGGCGTACTCCTCCGGAGACTTCAGCTGATCGTTGGCATCGAGCATCGACACCCGGGTCGGCCCGTCGAAGTTGCCCTTCGGCTGGTTGACGTTGGAGGCGCTGATCAGAGTACGCACATCGGACAGGTTGAGGCTGTTGGCGGCGAGCGCCTCCGGATTGACCTTGATCCGTACCGCCTGACGCTGCCCGCCGGCAATGCTGACCATGCCGACACCGCTGATCTGCGAGATCTTCTGCGCCATACGCGTATCGACCAGATCATTGAGCTTGGGCAACAACATGGTTTTCGAAGTGATCGCCAGGGTCAGAACCGGAGTATCGGCCGGGTTGACCTTGTTGTAGACCGGAGGCGCTGGCAGGTCAGTTGGCAGCAGGTTGGTGGCCGCGTTGATCGCTGCCTGCACCTGCTGCTCGGCGACATCCATATTGATTTCAAGGCTGAAGCGCAAGGTAATGACCGACGCACCGCCAGAGCTGGTCGAGGCCATCTGTGTCAGGCCGGGCATCTGTCCGAATTGACGTTCCAGCGGCGCAGTCACGGAACTGGTCATCACCTGCGGGCTGGCACCCGGGTACAGGGTCATCACCCGGATGGTCGGGTAGTCGACCTGGGGCAACGCCGAAACCGGTAGCAAGGTATAGGCGATCAGACCCGCCAGGACGATTGCCAACATGCTCAGTGTGGTGGCAACCGGACGCAGGATGAACAGGCGCGACATGTTCATACGTTTGGTTTTTCCACCTTGCCGAGCGCCGCCGACTTGTCGGTCTTGCTGTCAGGCTTGCCTTGCAGCTTCTGAGCCGGGCCAGCCGGGACTTCCTTGCTGTCGTTGACGACTTCGACTTCGGCACCGTCGCGCAGACGGTCGGTGCCTTCGAGCACCACCCGCTCGCCGGCTGCCAGACCTTCGGTAATCACCGTGGATGTCTCGTCGCTCGGGCCGGTCTTCAGCAGTTTGAGCTTGACCTTCTTGTCACCGTCCAGCACGTAGACAAAGGTCCCGTCGGTGCCAAACTGCACGGCAGCCGTCGGCACCAGCGTGACTTTTTTCAGCGTGTCGGCGCGCAGCCGTATATTGACGAACTGATTGGGAAACAGGACCTCGTCGCTGTTATCGAAACGCGCCTTGAACTTCAGTGTGCCGGTGGCCACGTCGATCTGGTTGTCGAGGCTGGCCAGTACGCCGGTGGCCTGCATCTTCGTATCGCCACGGTCCCAGGCTTCGACCGGCAGCTTGTCGCCGGTGCGGTAGCGGGAAATAACTTTCGACAGGTCCTTTTCAGGCAGCGTGAATGCGACGGAAATAGGCTGGGTCTGGGTAATCACCGCCAGTGCCGTGGTGTCATTGGCGGCAACCAGATTACCCACGTCCAGCTGTTTGAGGCCGACACGCCCGGCAATCGGGGCACGAATGCGACTGAAGTCCAGGTTGAGTTTTGCGTCAGCCACGGCAGCCTGATTGGTCTTGATCGTGCCCTTGTATTGGTTGACCAGCGACTCGGCAGTGTCGAGGGTCTGCTTGGCGATGCTGTCCTCGGCAAACAAGCCTCGGTAACGCTGCACGTCGAGCTGAGCGTTCTTGAGCAGCGCCTGGTTGGTGGCCAGCGTACCTTCGGCCTGCTGCAACGCCACTTGATAGCTGCGCGGATCGATTTCAGCCAGCAGATCACCCGCCTTGACCATCTGCCCTTCCTGGAAATAAAGCTTGACCAGCTCCCCCGCCACGCGGCTGCGCACATTGATGGTGTTCATCGCCGTCACGGTGCCAAGTGCCTTGTAGTAGATCGGAAAATCACCTTCGGTAGCCGGGGCCACACGCACCGGGACCGCCACAGCCGATCCGCCGAAGCCGGGCCTTGCCATGCCGCTTGTAGCGGGCTTCTTGTTGCTCTCGGCCCCCTTGCCGGAAGTGGACGCAGGCCAGAACCACCAGCACAAGGCGACGATGACCAACAGGACCAGCAAACTGATCAACCAGCGACGGGATTTACGGGAGCCAGACGATTGCATGAATAAATCAACCATTACAGGTGGGGGTTTGTTCAGAAGGCTGAACAATAAGCACAGTTACGTTACAAGCAAAGCGCCTTTACCAAGCGCTTACTTTGGATAAACGTATGAAGCACAAACAAAAAAAACGGCCTGAGCGGACTCAGGCCGTCTATAGGTTGCGGAAAGTTACTTCAGCACAGCCAATGCAGCGTCGTAGTTGGGCTCACTACCGATCTCGGCGACCAGTTCGCTGTGCAGCACCTTGTCGTTCTCGTCCAGAACAACCACGGCGCGCGCAGTCAGACCCGCGAGCGGGCCGTCGGCAACGGCAACACCATAATTGCGGGCAAAATCGGCACTGCGGAACGAGGACAGGTTCTGGACATTCTCCAGGCCTTCGGAGCCGCAGAAACGCGCCTGGGCAAACGGCAGGTCGGCCGAGATGCACAGAACCACGGCGTTGCTCAGGTCATTGGCCTGAGTGTTGAATTTGCGTACCGAAGTGGCACAGGTCGGCGTATCGACGCTCGGGAAGATGTTCAATACCTTGCGCTTACCGGCGAAGGAAGCCAGGGTCTTATCGGCAAGACCTGCGCCCACCAGCGTGAAATCGTGTGCCTTGCTACCGACTTCAGGCAGGTTGCCACTGACCTGAACGGGGCTGCCTTTGAGGGTCACTTGAGCCATGAAACACGTTCCTTTTCAAAATGGATGAAAGAGCCGGAAGTTAAACACGAAAGTGTGCCGCGGCCTATATGGGATAATTCTGAATTTTTTTCAGGAAACCAGTCTGTCCCTGATATCTGTGTGGGCACACAATTCCACCAGCCAATCAACGAATACCCTGACCCGTCGTGACAACTGTCGATGCGGGGGGTAAAGCGCGGTCAGTGGCAGCGGCGGCGGACGATGCAATCGCAATACTTCCACCAGCACACCGCTGCGCAATTGCGCGGCGACATGGTAGCGCGGCACCTGAATCAGGCCGAAACCGGCTTCGCACGCTGCGACATAACCGTCGGCACTGTTGACAGCGATCGAGCAGGCCGATGCGTGTTCGACGTCCATACCATCGGCCATGAACTCGAGCCCATAACGCTTGCCGGTGCTGGTCGAAAAATATTCGATTACCTGATGTTGCGCGAGCGCCTGCAGGTCTAGTGGCGTGCCGTGTTGCGCCAGGTACTCGCGACTGGCGCAGGTAATCTGGGTCAGACTGCCCAGCGGCCTGGCAACCAGTGTTTCATCCAGTGCCGCTCCGGCACGCAACACGCAGTCCACGCCTTCGCGGATCAGATCGACCGGCCTGTCACTCATGCCGATCTCCAGGCGGATCTGCGGGTAGCGTCGGCTGAATTCAGGCAGCGCCGGGATGATGATCATGCGCCCCAGACTGACCGGCAGATCGACACGCAACAGCCCCTTGGGCTCGGCCCCCGTCGCCGAGAACGACGCTTCGGCATCGTCCAGATCGGCCAGCAGGCTGACGCAGCGCTGGTAATAGGCCTTGCCGTCCGGGGTGGCGCTGACCTGCCGCGTCGTACGCTGCAAAAGCTGTACGCCCAGATGCGCTTCGAGCTGCTTGATCAGAACCGTCACCGAGGCACGGGGCATGTGCAGACTCTCGGCCGCCCTGGCGAAACCGCCCAGCTCGACGATACGGGTGAACACGCGCATGGCGTTGAATCGATCCATGATGGCCGGCAACCTGAAGGTAGATGACATGTGAGGGAACTTGCAGTTGCAAGAAAGACGCCCGGGAAAGGCCAGACGGCTGGGTGCAGAGCCGTACTTTTAACGCCACCGGCCCTTGCCTAGAAGTCCCTTTTATAGAAAATATCCAGCGAGCTGGCAACACCGCTCGCGGCCTCCAGGTACACGCGCTTGCTGAGCAGATAGCGCAAGGCGATGGTATTGGCCGGTTCAAACACGCCCACGCCATAACGCAGGCTGAGCTTGTCGGTGATCTTGCCGCTGGCAACCACATTGGTCTTGTCGCCGGTTCCCGAGGTGTCCAGTTCGAAGTCCTTGATCCCCAGATTGTCGGCGAGCTTGCCAGTGGTCGACGAGCTACCTGCCACACCCAATGCCAGCGCAGCCTGAGCGACCATGTTGTTGTCTTCGCCGGAAGTGCTGAGCGGTCTGCCCATGACCAGATAGGAAAGCGCCTGCTCCTGGCTCATCGCAGGTTCGGAGAACACCTCGGTGGTAGGCTGCTCGGCGCTGCCGGTCAGGCGAATACCGGCAATCACGTCGTCGGTCTGCCGAATCGCCTCGATGTCCAGATAAGGCTGGTCGACCGGACCGGCAAACAGCAGACGCGCCTTGCGGATGGTCAGCCGCTGCCCGTAGGCGCGATACCGACCATCGTTCAGGTTCAGTTCGCCACGGGTGTCCAGATTGTCACCGATGTGCACATGCCCGACCAGATTGGCGGTCAGCCCGAAGCCACTGAAGCTGAGCTTTTCCTGGCCGACGTCCACATCGATATCCATCGCCACCGCGAGCGGCGGAGCGCCCTCCTCGGTCTGCTGTCCGACGATCACCGTGTCACCGGAGAGCTTTACGGTGGAAGGCGGCAACTCGCGTACGGTAATCGCGCCCTTGGGCACCAGCACCTTGCCGGAGATGGCCAGTCGCTCGCCCTGCATGGAGATTTTCAGGTCAGGCGCCGCCTCTACCGCCGCATAGGGTTCGACAGTGATCGGCAGGCGCGAGCCCTTGAGGCTCACATCGACGTTCAGGCTCTGCCCCCAGGCCACCTGACCGCCTATGCTGCCCTGCCCGGTGCTGCCACTTTTCCAGCCGCCATCGAGCTGTACGCTTGCTCCGGCAATCAACGCCTGGACCTTGAGGTCGTGCAGTTCCATGGGCAGCTCTGCCCCCGCCACCTCACCCCCTTCAAGCGTCACGTTGCCGTTGACCAGCGGCGCCAGCAACGTGCCTGACAACCGGCCATTGCCATTCAGACGCCCATTGAGTCTCTGCACCATTGGCGCGAAAGGACGTGCCACCGAGATATCCAGCCCCGAGAGGTTGAAGTCACCTGCCAGGGTTTTGTCCTTGGCCAGCGGGTCGATCTGCGCGTTGAGCAGCAGCCTTCCCAGCTTGCCGCCATCGAAGTCCAGACGCGTGTCGATGCGTTTGGGCGCCAGCGTGGTGACCAGTTTCAGCGTCTGATAAGGGAAGTCCAGCCACTGATTGTTGTTGCGTACCCGCAGCGTTCCGCCTCCGGCGTCAATCGTGACCTTGCCGCTGGGGCCGGCTGCCGGAATGTCGAGCTGCACGTCTGCATTCAGCGCGCCCTTCCAGGCAAAATCCTTGGGCATCCATTGCGCGAGGCTGTCCAGCGGGAAATTCTTGAGTTGATAACGCAGATGGGGTTCAGGCATCAGCCGCTGATCACCGCCACACAGGCTGGCAGCTCCGGACAACCAACAATGCGCACCGAAGTTGAGCCGGCCATCGGCCAGACGCTCGATCTTCGCTGGCTGCTGCAAACGCCAGTTCTGCCCGCCGCTCTGCACCGTACCGCTGGCCAGTCGGCCTCGCCAATCACCCTTGTCCAGACCACCGTCAAGGCCGATGGCCAGTTTGAGCAGAGGTCCTTGCAGGTCCAGCTTCACCTGCTGGCTCTTGAGCGTGCCCTGACCGTCCACCAGCAAGGTGCCCAACTGGGTATCGCCAGCCTGAATACCGGTGCCTTTCAGGTTGATGACCGCGCGTTGCGCCTGATCCAGTCTGGCGTTGAGCGTGAGGGTTTGCAGACGATTGTCCTGCAAGGCGAGCTGGCTGCCCTGCAAGGCCAGTTGTCCCTGGGGTGCCTGCAGCGTTCCGGCCAGGTCCAGCCGGCCTTTGACCTGCCCCTGCAAACGTGGCCAAAGCTGGGCCAGACGCGGCAGATCCAGGTCCAACTGCCCCTTGAGACGCTCCTGCAGACTACCCATTCCTTGAATACGGTTGTCCCCGAGGCGGATGTTCAGACTGCTGACATTCCATTGCTGATCACGGCCGTCAGCCTTGGCTTGCAGCAGCGCAGGCTGACCACGCAGGCGCCCTTTCAAATCAAGGTCGGCGCTGAGTTCAAGCTGCTCGTTGCGCATCTGACCTTTGCTGCGTAACGGGCCTGCCAGTGTGCCGGGCAGTTCGGCAACCCAGAATGAAGGGTCCAGCGCACTCAGGTCCAGAGCCGTATCCCAGCCGATACCGTCAGCGAACTGCAGGTTCAGGAAACCGCTGGCCTTGCCCTGCCCGGCGACCAGTTCCAGCTGCGGCAGATGAATCTCCTGCAGATTGCCGCTGAACGGGCTGACCAGTGTGAACGCACCGGCAGGCCCCTTGAGGCTGGCGTTGAAATTGCCGAGGTAATTGCCATCGGTATAGGAAATATCGCCCTTGAAGGCATGCAATGCCACCTGAGGCTCTGAAGCCAGTGGATACAGGCGCTGCCAGGGGAAATCCAGCCAGTCGATGCTTGCATCCGCAGAAAAACCGCTCTGCCAGTTCATCTTGCCGTTGATGGCCAGACGCTGCTGATCATCGGCGGCCAGATCGAGTCCGGCGATGGTTGCGCCGTTGGCATCCACGCTTCCTTTCAATGACAACGCAACAGGGCCTTTCTCTGCGGGCAGGCTGGCACTGCCATCTATCAAATAGCCAGAGTCAAGATTGCCCTGGGCCGTCAGCAGCAACTGGTCCAGTTGCAAGGTGTCAGGCAATGCAGCGCTGGGTTTGAAGTGTTCGGCAGTCAGTCTGATGCGTGCCGGAAGGTGTTCGGCCAGGGGTTGCAACTCGCCAGTCAGCAATCCCGGCAGATAACCGCTGCTGTCCGCCTTGAGCTGCAGCGTCTTCAGCAGGTCGCCCTGGATGTCCAGAGCCAGCGTCCAGGGCTGGCCATCCTGTGGCGGAAGTTGCAGTTGACCTTGCACGCTGAGAGGCCAGTCGACCTCGGGTTTCAGCAGGCCATTGAGGTCCAGCACCAGCGCATCACGTTGCAGGTGCGCGCTGTCGATCTTCAAGCCTTCGGCGGTCCAGTGCGCTGCCAGCTTGAGATCGCGCAATTGTTCGACGCCATCCAGTTGCAGACCGCCCAGCTGTATATCACCCAGTTGCAGCGCCAGCGGTAACCTGAGCGTCGGTAACTGGATCGGGCCGTCGCTGGCGGGCGTATCGCTCGGCGGGAAATGCATCAGCACCTGCTGCGCATGCAGACGGTCGATGCACAGCGTCATCTTCAACAGGCAGGCCGGCGTCCAGGCGAAATCGACCGTTTGGACCTCGACGCGGTCTGCGCCCTGCTGCCATATCAGACGCTCGGCGCTCCACTGGCCGCCCAGTCGCCCCTGAAAGTTTTCCAGCTGTACACCGGGCACCCGAGCCAAAGCCCACTGGCTGCCCGTATGGGTGCCCAGCAGCAGCGCGACACTGATGATCACTAGCAGCAGTAATGCGACGAGTCCCAGCCCGACGACCTTGGCGCCGCGGGTGATATTCACCTTGTTCAAAGCTCCGGCCCCATCGAAAAGTGCAGACGGATTCCGCCGTCATCGTCCAGCGCGTGGGCCAGATCGAGACGCAGCGGGCCTACTGGGGATACCCAGCGCACGCCGAAACCGACTCCGGTTTTCAGGTCTGGCTTGTCCAGGCTGTTGAACGAGTTGCCCTGATCGATGAAGGTCGCCAGGCGCCATTTGTCAGCGATGGAATATTGGTATTCGACGCTACCGGCAAACATGTATCGCCCACCGATGCGGTCGCCGTCGGAATTGGTCGGTGACAACTTCTGATAGTCATAGCCGCGCACGCTCTGATCGCCACCGGCAAAAAAGCGCAGCGAGGGCGGTATCGAGGTGTAACCGTCGGTGAGGTTGCCGCCAAACTGCACGCGACCGAGAAAGCGGTGATTTTGCGCGACGGTCGTCAGCCCTTTGAGCAGCACGTTGGCATGCACCAGATTGGCGTCAGACAACATGCCCTCCTTGGCCACCTGCGTGTCGAACTGCAGTCTGTAACCCTGGTGCGGGTCGATACGGTTGTCACTGCGCAGGTACGAGTAACTGATACCGGGCATCAGCAGCGTGCTGAGGCCGGCGTCATCGCCCAGGCGGTATTCTTCACGCTGCCATTTCAGGGATATGACCCGCTCCCAGCCGCTGGGCAGCTTGCTGTGCCATTCAGGCCCGGCAGTCAGCAATTTGCTGAGGCTGTCGGTTCCGGCGATCTCTTCATACTGATACCCACCGGCGTAGCGCAATTTGTCGGTCAGCGGCGGGTCGAGCGGTACGTCGTACCACAGGCCGATATTCTGCCGTGGCGCGGAAATCTCGGATTCGAAACCATAACTGTGGCCCTGCGGATTGGCCCAATGCCGGGTCCAGTTGGCTTTGCCACGCGGGCCAACGTCAGTCGAATAGCCCAGCCCCAACCCCATGGTGCGAGGCTTGCGGGTTTCGAGCTGAACGGTCACCGGAATAACCTGATTTTCCGCTGCGGTGGGCGCCGCATCGACCCGTACGCCCTCGAAGTAACCGCTGCCCTGCATGGCCTGGGTCAGTTCGGCGATCAGTTGGGAGTCGTAAGGCGTGTTTTCCTTGAACGGCACCATGCGCTTGAGCAGATCGTCATCAAATGGCGCGTCGCCACTGAACATGACCTTGCCGAGCGTGTAGCGCGGCCCGCTTTCATAGACCAGCTCGATATCCGCCACACCGGCCCGCGGGTCGATGGCCAGGCGCTGACGGGTGAAGTGACCGCTGAAAAATCCGTAACGCGAAGCCTGATTCTGGATCAGACGCTTGGCGTCTTCATAATTGCCGTGATTCAACACCGCGCCGGTTTTCAGCGCGTCGCTGCTCGGCACACGAAAGGCCTTCATTGCTGCCGCCGGGCCTTCGACCCGGATCACCACGTTACGCAGGTGAATGGGTTCGCCCGGCTGGATGTTGATCACCAGGCTCGGTTGATCTCCGTCCTTGATCTCACTATCAATCTGCGCCTGGTAATAACCCAGCGCCTGCGCGGCTTTTTCCGCCTGCTGCTCGGCACCGAGGCTGAAGTTGCGCAATGCCTGGGCATCACGCTCGCCCAGATCACCGACATACCCTTCGACGTTGGCCTTGAGTTGCGGATTGGCAGGCTTGATCCTGACGTCGAGGCGGGCCTGGGCAAGCGCGGCCGCACTCATGGTCATCAGGAAAACGCTGCTGAATAGTCTGAAAAGCTTCATGGGCGTAGATGCTACCACGATCGACAGGCTGCACTGGAAGCCCACGAATTGCAGGATATTCAGGCCATTACGTCAGGGACCGGCAGTGACACCTGAGGGTTCGGATGAAAAAACACATGCTCGCGGACGGGGCCTACAGCAATTTCACCGATTTCTTCATAGCCCTGCCGCTTATAGAACTCCAGATAACGCGGATTGCCCGTATCTACCACGATGCCCTGGGAGTGTTCATCCACTGCGCACCAGTCGTGCAGCGCCGCCAGCAGTTGCTCGCTCAGGTCCTGACCGAGCTTCTGCCCCTGGAACTCCGGATCAAGGCCGATCAACGGCAGCACATGCACGGTTTCCGACGGCACGCAGGCAAGTACTGCGTTGTAATACGCCAGATAGCGCTGGGTGCAACCCAGGCCGGTGTCCATCACCATGCGCAGACGCCAGGCCCAGCTTTCGGTGACACCCAGACGGCGCTGCGGCGGAGCGATCAGCGCTACGCCGACCAGGCGGTCCTGGAGAAACAGGCCCAGCGCAGGCTGGTTTTGCAAAAAGTGTTGTTTGACCAGTTGGCGGATGGTCGCCAACACGCGTTGCTCATATCCCTCGCGCTCGGCGTTGAACAGATAGGCAAATGTCGGATCGTGCCGGTAGGCCCTGAACAGCAAGGAGCGGGTTTCACGGGAATAACCACTGTCGAGTTGGCGAATTTCACCCGTGATGGCAGCAGGTAGGGACATAAAGGGCCTCGTGTTAACGGAACTGCGTCTGGCGCAGCGGTTTTGGCAAGCAGGCTTTCGAGTGATGGCCATTGATAACAGTTCCAACGAATTATCCAGACACGCCTCGGCCTGCGCTTGCGACGCGGCACTGGTCCTGAAACCACAGGTCGGCTAGCATCGTTGTTTGTTTTTGCTCAGGACCGCTGTTTTATGAAAATCATCTCGTTCAACATCAATGGTCTGCGCGCTCGACCGCATCAGTTGGCGGCGCTGATCGACAAACATCAGCCTGACGTGATCGGTCTTCAGGAAACCAAGGTTTCGGACGAGCAATTTCCCCAGGCGGAAGTCGAAGCGCTGGGCTATCACGTGCACTTCCACGGCCAGAAAGGCCATTACGGTGTCGCTTTGCTGTCTCGTAATGCGCCGCTGGCCCTGCACAAGGGTTTCGAGGGGGACGACGAGGAATCCCAGAAGCGTTTCATCTGGGGTACTTACGCCGACCGCAACGGCCAGCCGGTAACCATCATGAATGGCTACTTTCCACAGGGCGAAAGCCGTGATCACCCAACCAAATTCCCCGCCAAACAGCGCTTTTACGAGAACCTGCAAACGCTGCTCGAGGGCCACTTTCGCAACGATCAGCCGCTGATCGTCATGGGCGATGTGAATATTTCTCCGCAGGACTGCGATATCGGCATCGGCGCCGACAACGCCAAACGCTGGCTGAAAACCGGCAAGTGCAGCTTTCTGCCTGAAGAGCGGGAGTGGATGGAGCGCCTGAAGAACTGGGGCCTGGTGGACAGCTTTCGTCACCTGTACCCGGAGGTCGTCGACCGCTTCAGCTGGTTCGACTATCGTAGCCGTGGCTTTGAAGACGAGCCCAAGCGCGGCCTGCGCATCGATCTGATCATGACCTCTACCGGCTTGCAGCCACGCATCAAGGAAGCCGGTGTGGATTACGACTTGCGCGCCATGGAAAAACCGTCCGACCACGCACCGATCTGGCTTGAACTCAGCTGACTTATCCCCTCCTGTGCCCCTCCCGCGCGATCCCTCCTTAATAAGGCTCGGGTCGCGCTGAAACACGTACAGCCCCTGAAATTGTCATATTCCGGCAATCTCTCTGACTTATTCTCCCGGCACCCTCCCGTGATTCATGGTGACGCCGATGCTGCGCGCTTTGCTTACGGCGCTCATCCTGTCGAGCGCTACCCTGCCCGCTTTCGCGCAAGCCGCACTGCCGTTGCCTGCTGGCGATATACCGGCGTTGCGCATTCAAGGCTCCAACACCATCAACGCCCAACTGGGACCCGCGCTGGTCGAAGGATTGATGCGCCAGCAAGGTCTGCAATCGGTACAGACCCTCCCCGGCAACACCCTCAATGAACAGCGTGTGGTCGGAACCACAGCCGCCGGACAATCGGTCAGTGTCGAAATCGCCGCGCATGGCTCAGGCACCGGTTTTACCGCACTGAAAGCAGGTAACACAGATATCGCAGCCTCTTCTCGACCGATCAAGGATCAGGAGGCCAAAGATCTGGCGAGTCTGGGGGATCTGAAAAGTGCAGCCAGCGAGCAGACCATTGCCATCGACGGCGTTGCAGTGATTCTGCATCCCGGCAATCCGCTGAGACAACTGGATACCCTTCAACTGGCGCGCATTTTCAGTGGCGAAGTCAGAAACTGGAGTGAGGTCGGTGGCAATCCAGGCGCCATCCATCTTTATGTTCGCGATGAAAAGTCCGGCACCTACGAGACGTTCAAGGACCTGGTACTGACCAAATACGGCAAGAGCCTGCTGGGCAGCGCGGCGCGCTTCGAGTCCAGCGAGCAGCTCTCCGACGAAGTCAGCAAGGACATCAATGGTATCGGCTTCATCGGCCTGCCTTCCGTACGCCGCGCCAAGGCGGTGGCCATAGCCGATGGCGATTCCAGGCCCATGCTGCCGACGATCAGCCTGATTGCCACCGAGGACTACCCGTTGTCGCGACGACTGTACTTTTATGTACCCACGTCAACGCCTCAGCGCTGGGCGCAGGCGCTGGTTCGTTTCGCGCAAAGTGCCGAGGGCCAGGCCATCGTCGCGCAAAGCGGTTTTGTCGCGCAGACCGTACAGGTCCTCAAGGTGCAGCCTACCGCGCAGATGCCCGCCGATTACCAGGCGCTGGCACGCAAGGCCGAACGCCTGTCAGTCAATTTCCGCTTTGCTCAGGGCAGCGCGCGCCTGGACAACAAGGCGCAGCAGGACCTCAAGCGGGTTGCGGATTACCTGAAATCCAGCGACAAACTGGACCGGCATGTGACGCTGGTAGGCTTCGGCGACGCCAAGAGCGACCCGGAGCGGGCCGCCCTGCTCTCCAGGCTGCGTGCCATGGCCGTGCGCCGGGAACTGCTGAAAAGAGGCGTAACGTTCCGCGATATCGTTGGTCTGGGTGACGAAATGCCGGTGGCTACCAATGAAATCGACGACGGCCGGATCAAGAACCGTCGAGTTGAAGTCTGGGTGCAGTGATCGACCGGCAGCTAGGACCTGCTGCGCATTGAGTCTGCCGGCATATATTTGCCCAGTTCATACTTGCCGACGGCAGCGCGATGCACTTCATCCGGGCCGTCAGCCAGACGCAACGTACGCTGCATCGCGTACATGTAGGCCAGCGGGAAATCACTGGAAATCCCGGCGGCGCCGTGCATCTGGATCGCCCGATCAATGACCTTCAGCGCCACGTTGGGCGCGACCACCTTGATCTGTGCGATTTCGCTTCTGGCGACCTTGTTGCCGACGGTATCCATCATGTAGGCCGCTTTCAGGGTCAGCAGGCGTGCCATGTCGATTTCCATGCGCGAGTCGGCGATCAGGTCGATGTTGCCGCCCAGCCTGGCCAACGGCTTGCCGAATGCTACGCGGTCAATGGAACGCCTGCACATCAGCTCCAGCGCCCGCTCCGCCATGCCGATCGAGCGCATGCAGTGGTGAATCCGCCCTGGTCCGAGCCGCCCCTGAGCGATTTCAAACCCACGCCCCTCGCCGAGCAGGACGTTCTCGAACGGAACCCTGACGTTTTCGAACAACACTTCGGCATGGCCATGGGGCGCATCGTCATAACCAAACACCGGCAGTGGCCGCACGATCTTCACGCCGGGCGTATCGACCGGCACCAGAATCATCGAATGCTGCTGATGGCGCGGCCCTTCAGGATTGCTCAGGCCCATGAATATCAGGATTTTGCAGCGCGGGTCGCAGGCACCAGAGGTCCACCACTTGCGACCGTTGATGACCCACTGGTCACCGTCACGCTCAGCGCGCGCGGCCATATTGGTGGCGTCCGATGAGGCCACGTCGGGCTCGGTCATGGCAAAGGCAGAGCGAATCTCACCGCGCAGCAGCGGCTCGAGCCAGCGGGCTTTCTGTTCCTCGCTGGCATAGCGGACCAGTACCTCCATGTTGCCGGTGTCGGGTGCCGAGCAGTTGAAGGGCTCGGGACCGAGCATTGAGCGGCCCATGATTTCCGCCAGCGGCGCATATTCCAGATTGCTCAGGCCGGCGCCCAGTCCGGAGTCGGGCAGGAACAGATTCCACAATCCTTCCGATCTGGCCCGGGCCTTGAGCTCTTCCATGATTGCCGTGGGCTGCCAGCGACCCCCTTCGGCCACTTGCCGCTCGAAAACCGGCTCGGCCGGATAGACGTAGGCATCCATGAACGCCGTGACGCGTTCACGCAGGGCCTGCACCTTCGGGGAATACGCAAAATCCATGGGGTCGCCACCGTGTCGATCAGGTTGTCGAAGTCATGAACACGATGCTAGAGAAACGCTGCACATTTATCTAATCTATTCCCAGCGTGTATAAACATTCATAACCGATATATGATCCGTCACCATCGCGGCATTACCACCCCTCTAAACAATCAATCACAATAACGGCACGAGGCGCCCCATCAATGAACCTGAACAAGGTCGATCTCAACCTTTTCATTGTCTTCGACGCCATCTACACCGAAGCCAACCTGACCCGCGCCGGACAGATTGTCGGCATTACCCAGCCTGCGGTCTCCAACGCACTGGCACGGCTGCGTGAGACCTTCAACGACCCGCTGTTCGTGCGCACGGCACAAGGCATGGTGCCGACACCGATGGCGCAGAACATCATCGGCCCGGTGCGCAACGCCCTTTCGTTGCTCAGGGTATCGGTGCAGGAAAGTCGCATCTTCAACCCGTTGCAGGCCAACAAGAATTACCGCATCAGCATGACCGACCTGACCGAGGCAGTGATCCTGCCAGCGCTGTTCCAGCGACTGCGACGCCTGGCGCCTGCGGTGACCATCGAAAGCTTTCTTTCCAAGCGCAGGGAAACCACCAAGGAACTGGCCGCCGGACGCCTCGACTTCGCTGTGGACGCGCCGCTCAACACTGACCCGCAGGTGCGCCATGTGAAGCTGATGGAGGACCGCTATGTGTGTGGCATGCGCAAGGGGCATCCATTGGCAAACAAGGCCACGCTGACCCTCGACGATTACCTGAGCCAGTCTCATATCCATATCTCCAGCCGCCGCAGCGGGTTGGGCCATGTGGATCTGGCGCTCGGCAAGATGGGCATCCAGCGCAGGATAGCGTTGCGCTCGCAGCACTACATGATGGCAACTCAGGTGCTGCAGCAGACCGACATGGTCATGACCGTGCCCGAGCGCTTCGCGCGACGTAACGACTTGCACTATGTCTACCTGCCAGTCAGCGACGTTCCCTCGGTCGAGACCCACCTGTACTGGCATGAAAGCACCGACCAGGATCCGGCCAATCGCTGGATGCGTGAACAGATCATCGAACTTTCACAGCGGGTTGTGGCGCAGGAACAAAACCTCGAAAAAGCATGACATATTTAGCTTAACTAATTGATTATAAATAATTTAAATTATTAACTTAATGTTGTTTCGAGGTGAAGGTTCGCGACCGCTCAAGCTCTGGCATTGCCACTGCTGCTTGACGTATACGTAAAGCAGCCCTTAGCTTTGCGGCTGTAACCCTCGCCGAGCCAACCCATGAGCAGTCACACCTACAGCATTTCCGAGCTCGCCCGCGAGCTGGACATCACCACCCGCGCCATACGCTTTTACGAAGAGCAAGGCATGCTCAGCCCTGAACGCAAGGGCCTGGAACGTATCTATACGGCCCGTGACAAAGTCACTCTGAAACTGATCCTGCGAGGCAAGCGCATCGGTTTTTCCCTGGCCGAGTGCAAGGAACTGATCTCGTTGTACGACCCTGCCGGTGGCAATCAGAAGCAGTTGCAGACCATGCTGGGCAAGATCGCCGAACGCCGTGATCAGCTGGAGCAGCAGTTGCTGGACATCCAGCAGATGCAACTGGAACTGGACACCGCCGAAGAGCGCTGCCGAGCCGCACTCGATAAAACCGCTGCCGCCCCACTCTGACCCCTTCGCACTGACTACAAAGGCGCCGCCATGTCCCTCCCGCAAAAGGTGAATCTCGTTGAAGTCGGCCCGCGTGACGGTCTGCAGAATGAATCGCAACCCATCAGTGTCGACGACAAGGTGCGCCTGGTGGATGACCTGACGGCAGCCGGGCTGGGCCATATCGAGGTCGGCAGCTTTGTCTCGGCCAAATGGGTCCCGCAGATGGCGGGCTCGGCTCAGGTGTTCGAGCGGATCCAGCGCCGTGAAGGCGTTATCTATTCGGCTCTGGCGCCGAATCTGCGCGGCTTCGAAGACGCATTGGCTGCCGGGGTCAGAGAAGTCGCGGTGTTCGCGGCGGCGACCGAAGGGTTCTCGCAGCGCAACCTCAACTGCTCGATCAGCGAAAGCCTGGAGCGCTTCGCGCCGGTCATGGAAGCGGCACGAATGCATGGCGTGCGGGTTCGAGGGTATGTGTCGTGCGTATTGGGCTGCCCTTATGAAGGCAGTGTTTCGCCCGAACAGGTCGCGACGGTCGCCAACCAACTGCACGCGATGGGCTGCTATGAAATTTCCCTGGGCGACACCATCGGAACCGGCACGCCGGGCGCCACACGGGCCTTGTTCAACGCCGTGGCTGCGCAGATACCGCGCGGCAAGCTGGCCGGCCACTTCCACGACACCTATGGCCAGGCGCTGGTAAACATCTACGCAAGCCTGGAGGAAGGCATCCAGGTCTTCGACAGCTCCGTGGCCGGCCTCGGCGGCTGCCCCTACGCCAAGGGTGCCAGCGGCAATGTTGCCTCCGAGGACGTGCTGTACATGTTGCAGGGGCTGGGTATCGAAACAGGCGTCGATCTGGACCAGGTCATTGCGGCGGGCCAGCGCATCTGCGACGTACTGCAACGTAGCAATGGCTCCCGCGTGGCCAAAGCCAGACTGTCTGAGTAGCACTGTCACCTGTCGGTAACAGGGTGCGACAACTTGCCACAGAGTGTTACTGTGCCCCGCGTCGAGCAGAAACAAACGGGTAACACGGAAACACTCGGCCGCAGAATCAAACGGTCCGATGCCGGAAAAACAAGCTGATCCCCCGGTATTACAGGGTTTTGAAAACCTGGCACGGGTCCTGCTATATCCTTTGTACAACAAAAATAAAAACACGCAGCACCCCAATAAAAACAACACGTACCGGCTCTGACATAACAAGAACAACACGGACAGAGACGTAGCTAACAGATTTTTTTGGAGTGGATAGCTTTTCTGAACCACTTGCCTCGCAAGTCGTTCGCAGCCAGACAGAGAACAACAAAACTGCCCCGAGGCAGTTGCCGAACTGGTTGGATCACTACGATGAAAGTGTCATCAGCGCTCAAAAAAATACGTTTGCTCTTGATCCCGTCTGCGGATCGCTCAAAAAAGATGTGAAGGGTCAGGTCGCCAAAAACAACAACAGGCCTCCCGGACAACAAAAAAGAGCATAGCAACACACCTTGAAGGGGAGCCCAGGCTCCCCTTCGTGCTTTCCGGCGTTCCGCCCTCTTCTCTCGTGACTGAAAAATACAGCCTGATCACTCCCGGTCCGCTTCGGCATGGGCGTTGACAGCACAATCCTACAGGTTTACGTTAACGTAAAGGTCATAGCTGATAGACGGCTATAACCGCTTCCAGAAAGACGCGCCGTCCAAGAACAAAGCGCCACTCAAGAACAAAAAAGGAAAGCCTCATGAGTTACCCCAGCCTGAACTTCGCCCTGGGCGAAACCATCGACATGCTGCGCGACCAGCTGCAATCCTTTGTCGCCGCAGAGCTTGCCCCGCGCGCCGCGCAGATCGACAAGGACAACCTGTTCCCCGCCGACATGTGGCGCAAGTTCGGTGAAATGGGCGTACTGGGGATCACTGTCAGCGAAGAGTACGGCGGCGCGGGCCTGGGTTATCTGGCGCACGTCGTGGCGATGGAAGAAATCAGCCGTGGCTCGGCATCCGTGGCGCTTTCCTATGGCGCCCATTCCAATCTGTGCGTGAACCAGATAAACCGCAATGGCAGCCCGGCGCAAAAGGCCCGTTACCTGCCCAAGCTGATCAGCGGCGAACACGTTGGCGCGCTGGCCATGAGCGAACCCAATGCAGGCTCGGACGTGGTATCAATGAAACTGCGCGCCGACAAGCGCGGTGATCGCTACGTGCTCAACGGCAGCAAGACCTGGATCACCAACGGGCCGGATGCCGACACCTATGTGATCTACGCCAAGACCGACCTGGAAAAGGCAGCCCACGGTATCAGTGCGTTTATCGTCGAACGCGACTGGAAAGGCTTCTCGCGGGGCAGCAAGTTCGACAAGCTGGGCATGCGCGGCTCCAACACCTGCGAACTGTTTTTCGATGATGTCGAGGTGCCCGAGGAGAACCTGCTGGGCATGCTGGATGGCGGAGTCAGAGTGCTGATGAGCGGCCTTGATTACGAACGCGTCGTGCTCTCCGGCGGACCGACCGGGATCATGCAGGCGTGCATGGACGTGGTGGTGCCCTACATTCACGACCGCAAACAGTTCGGCCAGAGCATCGGCGAGTTTCAGCTGATACAGGGCAAGGTCGCAGACATGTACACCCAGCTCAATGCCAGCCGGGCCTACCTGTATGCGGTCGCCCAGGCTTGTGACCGCGGCGAGACCACTCGCAAGGACGCTGCGGGGGTAATCCTGTACAGCGCCGAGCGCGCCACGCAGATGGCGCTGGAGGCCATCCAGATTCTCGGCGGCAATGGCTACATCAACGAGTTCCCGGCGGGCCGACTGTTGCGCGACGCCAAGCTCTACGAGATCGGCGCAGGCACCAGTGAAATCCGGCGCATGCTCATCGGTCGCGAACTGTTCAACGAAACCCGTTGATTGCGGAGCCACCATGACCATCCTGCAAACCCGAATCAACACCCGCTCGCCTGAATTCACCCTCAATCGCGACGCCCTGCTCAAGCAGGTCGAAGCGCTGCGCTCGCTGTTGAGCAATGTCCAGCAAGGGGGCGGCCGCAAAGCCCAGGAGCGCCACACTTCACGCGGTAAATTGCTGCCGCGCGAGCGTATCAAACGTTTGCTGGACACCGGCTCACCGTTTCTGGAAATCGGCCAACTGGCTGCGCATGAGGTATACGGCGAAGAGGTCCCGGCCGCTGGTGTGATCGCAGGAATCGGCCGGGTCGAGGGCGTCGAATGCATGATCATCGCCAACGACGCCACGGTCAAAGGTGGTTCCTATTACCCGCTGACCGTAAAGAAGCATTTGCGCGCCCAGACAATCGCCCAGCAGAACCGCCTGCCGTGCATTTATCTGGTGGATTCCGGCGGCGCCAACCTGCCGCGTCAGGATGAAGTGTTTCCCGACCGCGAACATTTCGGGAGGATCTTCTTCAACCAGGCCAACATGAGCGCACAAGGAATCGCCCAGATCGCGGTGGTCATGGGCTCCTGTACCGCAGGTGGCGCGTACGTACCCGCCATGGCCGACGAGGCGATCATGGTCCGCCAGCAGGCCACGATCTTTCTGGCCGGCCCGCCGCTGGTCAAAGCGGCAACCGGCGAAGTGGTCAGCGCCGAAGAACTGGGCGGTGCCGATGTGCACTGCCGCACGTCCGGTGTCGCCGACCACTATGCCGACAACGACGATCACGCGCTCGCACTGGCGCGCCGCAGCATCGCCAATCTGAACTGGCGCAAGCAGGGCCAACTGAACACCGTCGCGCCCATTGCACCGCTGTACCCCGGCGATGACCTGTACGGCATCATCCCCACCGACACGAAACAGCCATTCGATGTAAGGGAAATCATCGCGCGACTGGTGGATGGCTCGGTGCTCGACGAATTCAAGGCTCTGTTCGGCACCACGCTGGTCTGTGGCTTCGCGCGTCTGCATGGCTACCCGATCGCGATCCTCGCCAACAACGGCATCCTGTTCGCCGAAGCGGCGCAGAAAGGTGCGCATTTCATCGAACTGGCCTGCCAAAGGGGCATCCCCCTGCTGTTCCTGCAGAACATCACCGGCTTCATGGTCGGCCAGAAGTATGAAGCGGGCGGCATCGCCAAGCATGGTGCCAAGCTGGTGACCGCCGTGGCCTGCGCCAGGGTGCCGAAATTCACGGTGATCATCGGCGGCAGTTTTGGCGCGGGGAATTACGGCATGTGTGGCCGCGCTTACGATCCGCGCTTTCTATGGATGTGGCCCAACGCGCGGATCGGCGTGATGGGCGGCGAGCAGGCGGCCGGCGTGCTGGTGCAGGTCAAATGCGAGCAGGCCGAACGGGCTGGCCAGGCGTTCAGCGCCGAACAGCAGGCCGAGCTGAAACAGCCGATTCTCGATCAGTACGAGCATCAGGGCCATCCTTACTATTCCAGCGCCCGCCTGTGGGACGACGGAGTCATCGACCCGGCACAAACCCGCGACATTCTCGCGCTTGCCCTCTCCGCCTCGCTCAACGCGCCCATCGAACCTACCACCTTCGGCCTGTTCCGAATGTGAGCCGGGAAATGACCATGACTTCGACCTCATTCGCAACCATAGAGCTGATCAACGACCCACGTGGCTTTGCCACGCTGTGGCTGAATCGACCGGACAAGAACAACGCCTTCAACGCGCAGATGATCCGCGAGCTGATTATCGCCCTGGACCAGGTACAAGGCGATACCAGCCTGCGCTTTCTGCTGTTGCGTGGCCGTGGCCGGCATTTCAGTGCCGGTGCCGACCTGGCGTGGATGCAGCAGGCAGCAGACCTGGATTACAACACCAATCTGGACGACGCCCGCGAACTGGCGGAGCTGATGTACAGCCTCGCCAGGCTGAAAATACCGACGCTCGCCGTCGTCCAGGGCGCAGCTTTCGGCGGTGCGCTGGGCCTGATCAGTTGCTGTGACATGGCCATTGCAGCGGTGGATGCGCAGTTCTGCCTGTCCGAAGTGCGCATCGGCCTGGCGCCGGCCGTTATCAGTCCATTCGTGGTACAGGCCATCGGCGAACGCGCTGCGCGACGTTACACCCTGACGGCCGAGCGCTTCGATGGCCAGCGGGCGCAGCAGATCGGTCTGGTCGCCGAGTGCTACCCGGCTGCAGAACTGCAAGATCGAACGCTGCAATGGGTCGACAACCTGTTGCTCAACAGCCCGCAGGCCATGCGTGTCAGCAAGGAGCTGCTGCGCGAAGTCGGCAGCGGTGTGCTGACCCCCGCGCTGCGTCGCTACTGCGAAAGCGCAATCGCGCGTATCCGCACCAGTGCCGAAGGCCAGGAAGGCCTGCGCGCGTTTTTGCAGAAACGCACACCTGGCTGGCAGCCCGTCAAGGATCAGCCGCCTGGCAATCCCGTTCCAGCAGCCTCGACAGCCCGGCACGAACCTCAGAAGGACTCGCAATCATGAGCATGCCCGAGCTGACCACGCTGTTGATTGCCAACCGCGGCGAGATCGCCTGCCGCATCATGCGCACGGCGAAAAACATGGGCCTTACCACGGTCGCCGTGCACAGCGCCATTGACCGTGACGCACGGCATAGCCGCGAGGCCGATCTCTGCGTGGACCTTGGCGGCAGCAAAGCCGCAGACAGTTATCTGGCGATCGACAGGCTTATCGAAGCCGCCCGGGCGAGTGGCGCGCACGCGATCCATCCCGGCTACGGTTTTCTGTCTGAAAACGCCGATTTTGCGCGTGCCGTCGAAGACGCCGGGCTGATTTTCCTCGGCCCACCCGCCTCGGCCATCGATGCCATGGGCAGCAAATCCGCTGCCAAGGCCTTGATGGAGCAGGCAGGCGTGCCGTTGGTGCCGGGCTATCACGGTGAAGCACAGGACGTCGAGACGTTCCGCGCCGCTGCCGAGCGTATCGGCTACCCGGTGCTGTTGAAAGCCACCGCTGGCGGCGGCGGCAAAGGCATGAAAGTGGTCGAGCATACGGGCGAACTGGCCGAAGCGCTGGCTTCGGCGCAACGCGAGGCGCTGTCCTCGTTCGGTGACGCGAGGATGCTGGTGGAGAAGTACGTGCTCACCCCGCGCCATGTCGAAATCCAGGTGTTTGCCGACCGGCATGGCCACTGCCTGTACCTCAATGAGCGCGATTGCTCCATTCAGCGCCGACACCAGAAGGTCGTCGAGGAAGCACCGGCGCCCGGCCTGACGGCCTCATTGCGCAAGGCCATGGGCGAAGCCGCGGTGAAAGCCGCACAAGCCATCGGCTACGTCGGTGCGGGTACGGTGGAGTTCCTGCTGGACGCACGCGGCGAGTTTTTCTTCATGGAAATGAATACCCGCCTGCAGGTGGAGCATCCGGTCACCGAGTACATCACGGGTCTGGACCTGGTGGAATGGCAGATCCGTGTCGCCAGAGGCGAATCGCTGCCCATCACCCAGGAGCAGGTGCCCCTGACCGGCCACGCCATCGAGGTCCGTCTGTACGCCGAAGACCCGGTCAACGACTTTCTTCCGGCCACCGGCACGCTGGAGCTCTACAGAGAGCCTGCGCCCGGCCCCGGCAGGCGGGTGGACAGCGGCGTTGCCGAGGGCGACAGCATTTCGCCCTTCTACGACCCGATGCTCGGCAAGCTGATTGCCTGGGGCGAAGACCGCGAGCAAGCCCGCCTGCGCCTGCTGGCCATGCTCGATGAATTTGCAGTGGGCGGAGTCAGGACCAACCTGGCGTTTCTGCGCAGAATCATCGCGCATCCAGCGTTCGCCGCCGCGCAGCTTGATACCGGCTTCATTCCCCGCCATCAGGCGCAACTGCTGCCGCACACCGATGAGCCGGACGAGACATTCTGGCAGGCCGCTGCCGAGGCCTTCAGCCAGAGCGAACCGGCACGCATCGATCAAGCCGATCCGTATTCGCCCTGGGCAGTCAGCAGCGGCTTTCGCGCCGGCCTGCCTGCGCAGACGGATCTGCGACTGAGCTGCAACGGTCAAACCCGCAACACCTGCCTGCGCAACAGCAGCCCCTCGCTATTCAATCTGAGTGGCGAGCATTTGCAGGTCGAGCACAACGGTGTGCGCCAACGACACCTGGCGATACGACGCGGCAATACGCTGTATCTCGAATGGCAAGGCGAGGTGCAAACCGTCACCCGCCTGGACGCAATCGCCCAGGCAGACGTCGGTGAGGGTCAGCATGCAGGCCTGACAGCACCGATGAATGGCAGCATTGTACGGGTATTGGTTGAAGTGGGTCAGGCTGTCGAGCCTGGCGCGCAACTGGTGGTGCTGGAAGCCATGAAGATGGAACACAGCATCCGCGCCGCCAGCGCCGGAGTGATTACCGCGCTCTACTGCCACGAGGGAGAGATGGTCAACGAAGGCGCGGTGCTGGTGGAGCTGGACTGACGCACGTCAACCGCCACACATGAAAACGCCCTGAACAGTCAGGGCGTTTTCGTGCAGCAACTTTCGTGCAGCAAATTCCTTGCAAAAAAGAGACGCTTAGTAGTAGGCGTTTTCTTTCTGCGTATGGTCGGTAACATCGCGAACGCCCGACAACTCGGGAATACGCTCGAGCAGAGTGCGCTCGATACCTTCCTTCAGCGTGACATCGGCCTGGCCACAGCCCTGGCAACCACCGCCGAACTGCAGCACGGCGATGTTCTTCGTCTCTTCCTCGACCACATCGATCAGCGTGACCTGACCGCCATGGCTGGCGAGGCCCGGATTGATCTCGGTTTGCAGGTAGTAATTGATGCGCTCGTTGATCGGGCTGTCGGCATTGACCATTGGCACTTTGGCGTTCGGCGCCTTGATAGTCAGCTGGCCGCCCATCCGGTCGGTGGCGTAGTCGACCACTGCATCATCGAGAAAAGCCTCGCTGAAGCCGTCGATCCAGGCCGTGAAGCTCTTCAGGCCGATGGCCTTGTCTTCCGGTTTTTCTTCACCCGGCTTGCAGTAGGCAATGCAGGTTTCGGCGTACTGAGTGCCGGGCTGGGTGATAAATACGCGGATGCCAATGCCCGGGGTATTCTGCTTTTCCAGCAGATCGGCCAGATAATCGTGGGCGGCATCGGTAATAGTGATAGCGGTCATGAAAATTCCTCGCAGACGTGCGTGCAGTTTACGCCAATCGGCCGCTTCACACAAAGTCCCAGTATTTTTGTCAGGTTAATGCCTGCGCCTGACTGACCGCCCGGCGCGCATCCAGCCAGGCTTTCATCCGGCGGTAGAGGCCTTTCTCGATCCACTCATAACTGACCCACGCACCGATGGCGATGATCGGCACGCAGAAGGCGAAGACCACATAGGGATTGAGGCCAAAGCGCTGCGCCATCAGCAAGCCGCCGTACAGCACCAGAACGTGCAGCAGGTACACCGAATACGAGCAGTCACCCAGCACCTTTAGCAAGCGATTGCCTTGAAAATAAGGCTCCAGCGAAATGCACGACAGCACGATCAAGGCACTCGGCAGGCCCCAGTTGAGCAGGCGCTGTTCGTTGCTCAGGTTATTGATCGCATACAGCCCGACCGCTATGCCTGCCAGCGGCAGCCATAGCGCCTGTTTGATCCAGCCCCGGCGATAGAGAATGCCGATACCGATACCCAACAGGAATTCGTAAATGATGTCGTTGCCATAGAAGCGGCTGATCAGCCCGGCGCGGGCCAGAACCTCACTGACCGCAAACAGCGCTGCGGCAATGATCAACGGCCGGTGGCGCTGTTGAAAGAGGAATACCATCGAAAACAGCAGGTAGAAGAACATCTCGTAGTTCAGCGTCCAGCCAACGTTGAGTGTCGGGTAGAGACCATAGCCCCCGGGATTCTCGGAAGGAATGAACACCAGTGACAAGAGGAAATTCTGCCAGCCGATCACCTGGTGCGGGAGCATCGGTGCTGCAATCAGCAGCAGCAACCCCATGGCGGCGGTGTATAGCCAATAGGCCGGAACGATGCGAATCAGGCGATGCAGAATGAAACGCCGTGCTGGCATGTCACTGTTCTGCGTGGATAAAAAGATAACCAGGCCGCTGATGACGAAGAAGATATCCACACCGACCGCGCCCTTTGACCCAAAGAACTGCCCCACCGGACCGCTGGCCTTGAAATCGAAAAAAATCTGCATGAAGTGATGACACACCACGACCCACGCTGCGAACGCCCGTAGGGCCTGAACTGAAATCAACATCACAAAAAACCTCAACTACCTGACTTTCAATCATGGACCGTTGGATAGACCGGTCTATGACGCGCACCATTTCGGACCACCTTTTTGAAAAAAAGATCGCGCGAGATACATTTCGTTCAGGAAGCAAAGATGGCCGCAGGCCATGTTGCACAAGGGCCTGCGACGTGAAGCCCCCGTTTTTCAGAGGTTTTCGTAGCGATTCATGTCCAGCACACCCGCTTCGCGTGGTTCAGTTTCCTGAACGTAGCGACTCCCAATGTGCCGAAGGCTAGGTAGTACAACGCTACAAAGGCACCCTCGCCTCCAACATGAATGATTTTCATGCAAAAGGCGCAACAACACTAAAACCGTTCCGGTTTGCTATCATCCCGTTCTTTAAAGAATCGACCTTTTCAAGGTAGCCCCCATGTCTGACCGCAGCGCCCGCCATCAAGCTTTTCTCACTGCTCTGAAACAGAGGATCCTGATCCTCGATGGCGGCATGGGCACCATGATCCAGAGCTACAGGCTCGAAGAACAGGATTACCGCGGCAAGCGCTTTGCCGACTGGCCCAGCGATGTCAAAGGCAACAATGACCTGTTGATCCTGACCCGCCCTGATGTGATCGGCGCTATTGAGAAGGCTTATCTGGATGCTGGCGCCGACATCCTCGAAACCAACACATTCAACGCCACCCAGGTGTCCCAGGCCGACTACGGCATGGAATCGATCGTTTACGAGCTGAACGTCGAAGGCGCGCGCCTGGCGCGCAAGGTCGCAGACGCCAAGACACTGGAAACCCCGGACAGGCCGCGCTTCGTGGCCGGTGTGCTGGGCCCCACCAGTCGCACCTGCTCGCTGTCGCCGGACGTCAATAACCCCGGCTATCGCAATGTGACCTTTGACGAACTGGTCGAGAACTACACCGAAGCGACCAAGGGGCTGATCGAAGGCGGCGCCGACCTGATCCTCATCGAGACCATTTTCGACACGCTCAACGCCAAGGCGGCGATCTTTGCCGTACAGGGTGTATTCGAAGAAGTCGGCTTTGAGCTGCCGATCATGATTTCCGGGACCATCACCGACGCATCCGGGCGCACCCTGTCCGGCCAGACCACCGAAGCGTTCTGGAACTCGATCAGCCATGCAAAACCTATCTCGGTCGGCCTGAACTGCGCACTGGGCGCCAGCGAACTGCGTCCTTACCTGCAAGAGCTGGCCAATAAAGCCAACACCCATGTCTCCGCGCACCCCAACGCCGGCTTGCCGAATGCATTTGGCGAATACGACGAACTGCCGAGCCAGACGGCGAAGATCATCGAAGAATTCGCCCAGAGCGGCTTCCTGAACATCGTCGGCGGCTGCTGCGGTACGACACCGGCGCACATCAAGGCGATCGCCGAGGCGGTTTCGGGTTACGCGCCGCGGGAAATTCCGGACATCCCCAAGGCCTGCCGCCTGTCGGGCCTCGAACCGTTCACCATCGATCGCCAGTCGCTGTTCGTCAACGTCGGCGAGCGTACCAATATCACTGGCTCCGCCCGCTTCGCCCGCCTGATCCGTGAAGACAATTACACCGAAGCCCTCGAAGTCGCCCTGCAGCAGGTCGAAGCCGGCGCTCAGGTGATCGATATCAACATGGACGAAGGGATGCTCGACTCGAAGAAGGCCATGGTGACCTTCCTCAACCTGATCGCAGGCGAGCCGGACATCTCCCGCGTACCGATCATGATCGACTCCTCGAAATGGGAAGTGATCGAGGCCGGCCTCAAGTGCATCCAGGGCAAGGGCATCGTCAACTCCATCAGCATGAAGGAAGGCGTCGAGCAGTTCATTCATCACGCGCGCCTGTGCAAGCGCTATGGCGCGGCGGTGGTGGTCATGGCCTTCGATGAACAGGGTCAGGCCGACACCGAAGCGCGCAAGAAGGAAATCTGCAAGCGCTCCTACGACATTCTGGTCGACGAAGTGGGCTTCCCGCCGGAAGACATCATCTTCGATCCGAACATTTTCGCCATCGCCACCGGTATCGAAGAACACAACAACTATGCCGTGGACTTCATCAACGCCTGCGCCTACATCCGTGACGAGCTGCCGTATGCGCTGACCTCGGGTGGCGTGTCCAACGTATCTTTCTCGTTCCGCGGCAACAACCCGGTACGCGAGGCGATCCACTCGGTGTTCCTGCTGCATGCGATCCGTAATGGCCTGAGCATGGGCATCGTCAACGCCGGGCAGCTGGAAATCTACGACCAGATCCCCGCCGAACTGCGCGACTGTGTCGAAGACGTGGTGCTCAACCGCAACCCCGAGGGCACCGATGCACTGCTGGCGATTGCCGACAAGTTCAAGGGGGATGGCAGCGTCAAGGAAGCCGAAACCGAAGAATGGCGCAGCTGGCCGGTCAATCAGCGTCTGGAGCACGCGCTGGTCAAGGGTATTACCACCCATATCGTGCAGGACACCGAAGAGTCGCGCGTGGGGTTCGCGCGGCCTATCGAAGTGATCGAAGGCCCGCTGATGGCGGGCATGAACGTGGTCGGCGACCTGTTTGGTGCAGGCAAGATGTTCCTGCCCCAGGTGGTCAAGTCCGCGCGCGTGATGAAACAGGCCGTGGCGCACCTGATTCCGTTCATCGAACTGGAAAAGGGCGACAAGCCCGAAGCCAAGGGCAAGATCCTGATGGCGACGGTCAAGGGCGACGTGCATGACATCGGCAAGAACATTGTCGGCGTGGTACTGGGCTGTAACGGCTACGACATCGTCGATCTGGGCGTAATGGTGCCTGCCGAGAAAATCCTGCAAGTGGCCCGCGACGAGAAATGCGACATCATCGGCCTCTCCGGCCTGATCACGCCGTCACTGGACGAAATGGTGCATGTCGCCCGGGAAATGCAGCGCCAGGACTTTCACCTGCCGCTGATGATCGGCGGCGCGACCACCTCCAAGGCGCACACGGCGGTGAAGATCGAACCCAAATACAGCAATGATGCCGTGATCTACGTCACCGATGCTTCCCGAGCAGTCGGCGTCGCGACCCAGTTACTGTCGAAAGAGCTGAAGCCGGCCTTCATTGAAAAGACCCGCCTGGAATACGTCGAAGTACGTGAACGCACCTCGGCACGCAGCGCGCGTACCGAGCGCCTGAGTTACGGCGCTGCAGTGGCTAAAAAGCCGCAGTTCGACTGGGAAAACTACACCCCGGCCCAACCGACGTTCACCGGCACCCGGGTCCTGCAGGATATCGACCTGAACGTGCTGGCCGAGTACATCGACTGGACGCCGTTCTTCATTTCCTGGGACCTGGCTGGCAAGTACCCGCGCATCCTCACCGACGAAGTGGTCGGTGAAGCGGCCACCGCTCTGTACGCCGACGCCACGCAGATGCTGCGCAAGCTGATCGACGAGAAGCTGATCAGCGCCCGCGCGGTCTTCGGCTTCTGGCCAGCCAATCAGGTCAATGACGACGATCTGGAAGTCTATGACGATGACGGCAAGCCGTTGGCGAAGCTGCATCACCTGCGCCAGCAGACCATCAAGCCCGACGGCAAGCCGAACTTCTCGCTGGCCGACTTCGTTGCACCAAAGGACAGTGGCCTGACCGACTACATCGGCGGGTTCATCACCACAGCCGGCATCGGCGCCGAGGAAGTCGCCAAGGCTTATCAGGACAAAGGCGACGACTACAACTCGATCATGGTCAAGGCGCTTGCCGACCGTCTCGCCGAAGCCTGCGCCGAATGGCTGCACCAGCAGGTGCGCAAGGAATACTGGGGTTATGCGCAGGACGAAGCGCTGGACAACGAAGCGCTGATCAAGGAGCAATACATGGGCATCCGCCCGGCGCCGGGCTACCCGGCGTGCCCCGATCACACGGAAAAGGGCACCCTGTTCGCCCTGCTCGATCCGCTACCGGAAGGCAGCGCCGAGCACACGGCAGGCAAGAGCGGCGTGTTCCTCACCGAGCACTACGCGATGTTCCCGGCTGCAGCGGTCAGCGGCTGGTATTTCGCCCATCCCCAGGCGCAGTACTTCGCCGTGGGCAAGATCGACAAGGATCAGGTCGAAAGCTACACCGCTCGCAAGGGTCAGGACCTGAGCGTCACCGAACGCTGGCTGGCACCGAACCTGGGCTACGACGAGTAACGCCTGACCGGTCATCTGCCGCCTGAGTGATCAGGCGGCAACATGCCTTTCAGCGAAAATGGCGACGCATCGCCAGAAGCCTCCACATTGAATGCCTGGATATCGAACCGGTAACGTTCTTTGCTGGCTGCATCCAGAAAACGTTGCGCATCCTGCGGCTCGACGACGTGAACCACATCGATGATGCGTGCGCCGATCTGTTGCCGGGCCTGGCGTTGGGCCGTGTCATAGCGGTGCAAGAGAATGATCGCCCATCCGCCCAGGGTGAAATGCCCTGACGCCACCACGCTCAGACTGCCATTGAGCTGAGCCTGCAGTGAAAGTGACGTGCCGTTGATGGCGCTGAACAACACGTCCTGCCCCGGCTTGCCGCCCTGCTCACGCAATGCCTCCATTGCACCAAACGCCATCTGCTCGTTGGCAGCCCACACCAGGCGTGTCTGCGGGTAGCGCTTGAACAGCACGCGAGCCTGCTCGAGCACGCGATCGCGTCGCCAGCCACCCAGCGCAATCTGCCGTAGATGCACCTCTGGATGCTCCGACAGGGCACGCAGCATGCCTTTTTCACGCAGCAGGGAAACCGGCGTGGTGTTGGTCCCGGAAAACGCCAGCATGTCGATGACCTGACCATCCGCGCCAGGCGCCGCGAGACTGATAAGCCGTTTTGCCGTCAGATAACCGCCCTCCTCATCGTTACCCACCAGGCTGCCGATGAAGTCCGGATAACGCGATGGCAGGTCACCGAGAATCCGAATCTGGTCCGCGTTCAGCGTATTGTTGACGGCAAACAGCTTTACCCCACTGCCCACGGACATACGCAGCACTTCAGGGGCGATATTCAGCTCGTTGGAGAACAACAGGTAATCCGGGCGCTCGTCCCCTTGCAGCGTCGCTCGCGCCAGATCGAGCAACTTGCGAGTGTCGCGCTCGGTATAGAGTATTTTCAGCGACATGCCGGTGGTGTCGGCAGCCGTCTGCATGACCCGGGAGTAACTCAGCCAATAACCGTCTGATTCTGCGCCGGGGCTCAGGAATACCACCGAGGCAGCCTGTGTCTCCCCGACCCACAGACAACTGCACAGTACCAGCCAGCCAGCATATAACGCCTTCATATCAACGAACCTTGAAGCAGCAGGGATTTATCGCCAAAAGCGAGTTATCGGCTGCGGCAGCAAGGTTCTGCAGACTTTCGGCAGATTCTTTATCAGCCGGTCACTGGCTGCTGGCCCAGAACATCGCGGCGCCTACTGCCAGAATGACAATGAATAAAATGGCCCAGGTATCGACGGATCTGCCCGGCTTGGTTACTTTCGGGTGCTTGCTCATCGCATCGCCTCTTGTCGGTCTTGTGGGTGATTGCACATGAATGGGAGTATCCCGACACCTGTTCAGCATCGGTCAACATGCAGTTAAGTCGAGTCTTGCCCACACGGCAAGCAGGGATATGAACAGTGGTCTTTTTGCTTATCGCTTTTAGTGATTTGCATATATATAAACATCACTTTTATCGATAACTGCAAACTGCTATCGTCGCCTTCGCTCCCCGGGGAGTGCGCGGCCGTGCGCGCAGAATTGACCAGATGAAGCAGGAAACATCGAGCAGCGGGCTTTTTTCAGACTGACGCCACTGCCCTGCTTCATGACGAAGCCTGAGAACAGGACCTATATGTACGTATACGACGATTACGATCAGAAGATCATCGAGGACCGCGTCAAGCAGTTCCGGGATCAGACCCGACGCTACCTGGTCGGGGAACTGAGCGAAGAAGAGTTTCGACCGTTGCGCCTGCAAAACGGTCTTTATGTTCAGCGCTTCGCGCCAATGTTGCGCGTCGCCGTGCCCTACGGTCAGCTGACCTCGCGTCAGGCGCGCATGATGGCGAAAATTGCGCGCGACTACGATAAAGGCTACGCGCACATCAGCACCCGCCAGAACGTACAGTTCAACTGGCCTGCGCTTGAAGATGTCCCTGATATTCTCGCTGAACTGGCAACCGTGCAGATGCACGCTATCCAGACCAGCGGCAACTGCCTGCGCAACGTCACCACCGACCAGTTTGCCGGTGTGGCGGCGGACGAACTGGTAGACCCGCGCCCATGGTGCGAGATCGTCCGTCAATGGACCACGTTCCACCCTGAATTCGCTTACCTGCCGCGCAAGTTCAAGATCGCGATCAATGGCTCGACCAGTGACCGCGCAGCCATCGAAGTGCATGACATCGGCCTCGAGCCATTGCGCAACGAAGCCGGCGAGCTGGGCTTCCGCGTTCTGGTCGGTGGCGGTCTTGGCCGTACACCGGTCGTCGGTGCCTTCATCAACGAGTTTCTGCCGTGGCAGGACCTGCTGAGCTACCTCGACGCCATCCTGCGGGTCTACAACCGCTATGGCCGTCGCGACAACAAGTACAAGGCGCGCATCAAGATTCTGGTCAAGGCGCTGACCCCTGAAGTGTTTGCCGCCAAGGTCGAGGCTGAAATGGCTCACCTGCGTGGCGGTCAGACCACCCTGACCGAAGCCGAAGTGCAGCGCGTGTCCCGGCACTTCGTCGACCCGCAATACAAGGCGCTCAGCGATCAGCACGCCGAACTGGCAGCGCTGGATGCTCAACACCCCGGCTTCGCTCGCTGGCGTCAACGCAATGTGCTGGCGCACAAGAAGCCTGGCTACATTGCCGTGACCCTGTCGCTCAAGCCAACCGGCGTCGCTCCTGGCGATGTGACCGACAAGCAACTGGACGCCATCGCCGACCTGGCCGATCGCTACAGCTTCGGTCAACTGCGCACCTCCCACGAGCAGAACATCATCCTTGCCGATGTCGAGCAGAGAGAGCTGTTCACCCTGTGGAACGAGCTGCGCGACAATGGTTTCGCCACGCCGAACATCGGCCTTCTGACCGACATCATCTGCTGCCCGGGCGGTGACTTCTGCTCGCTGGCCAATGCCAAGTCGATCCCGATCGCCGAATCCATCCAGCGTCGTTTCGACGATCTTGACTACCTGTTCGATATCGGCGAGCTGGACCTTAATATCTCCGGCTGCATGAATGCCTGCGGCCACCACCATGTCGGCCATATCGGCGTGCTGGGCGTGGACAAGAAAGGTGAAGAGTTCTATCAGGTCTCGCTCGGCGGCAGCGCCAGCCGTGATGCGAGCCTGGGCAAGATTCTCGGCCCCTCCTTTGCCCAGGAGGCGATGCCGGACGTGATCGAGAAGCTGATCGACGTCTACGTTGAAAAACGTACCGAAGACGAGCGCTTCATCGACACCTACCAACGTATTGGCATTGACCCTTTCAAGGAGCGCGTCTATGCAGCGAATCATTAAGAACAACGAAGTCATCGATGAAACCTGGCATCTGCTGCCCAAGGACACGACCTTTGACAGCCTGTCGAACTGCGACGACCTGATCGTGCCGCTGGCGCTGTGGCGCGAACACGCGCACGCGCTGAAGGCACGCGATGGCGGTCTGGGTGTGTGGCTGGACAGCGATGAGGAAGCCGAGGAAATCGGCGAGGATGTCCACCAGTTTCAGGTCATCGCTCTGAATTTTCCGGCCTTCACTGATGGCCGAAGCTTCTCGAATGCGCGCCTGTTGCGTGATCGTTATGGCTACAAGGGTGAATTGCGTGCCATCGGCGACGTGTTGCGCGATCAGTTGTTCTACATGCACCGTTGTGGCTTCGACGCATTTGCGGTGCGTGCCGACAAGGATCCGTACGAGGCACTGGAAGGTCTGAAGGACTTCTCGGTCACCTACCAGGCCGCGACCGACGAGCCGCTGCCGCTGTTCCGACGCCGCTGATTCAGGCGTCCCGGGATTTGGCTAAAGGCACGGCTCGGAACTGATGACTATCGTTCCCATGCTCCGCGCGGGAATGCAGTTCGTGACGCTCTGCGTCACGCGGCGGTTCCGTAACACTCAGCTGACTTGGGGTTCGACTCAAGTCAGCTTTTCACCTACACCTACTACCAGAACCGCTGCTGGGTCAAACGTCCCCACCACTTGGTGGCCAGTTGATCCGCTGAGGTGGCAGCCGCCATGCCCATGCGCTCTTGCAGGCTCTTGCGCTGCACGTAGTGCAGGTGGAACACGTCTGCATTCCTGGCCCGCTCGGCCAGGTACTCGTCACTGGTCTTGAGTTCATCGACCAGCAGCTTGTCGACCGCCGCCATGCCCAGCCATACCTCACCCGTCGCCACTTCGTCGATGGACAATTGCGGGCGGTAGCTGGCAACGAAGTTCTTGAACAGGTCGTGAGTGATGTCCAGGTCCTGCTGGAATTTCTCGCGGCCCTTTTCGGTGTTTTCGCCAAACACGGTCAGGGTGCGCTTGTATTCACCTGCGGTCAGCACTTCGAAATCGATGTCGTGCTTTTTCAACAGGCGATTGACGTTGGGCAGCTGTGCCACCACGCCAATGGATCCGAGGATGGCGAACGGTGCGCTGATGATCTTGTTGCCGATGCACGCCATCATGTAACCACCACTGGCAGCGACCTTGTCGATGCATACGGTCAGCGGGATACCCGCCTGACGAATACGCGCCAGTTGCGAAGACGCCAGGCCGTAGCTGTGAACCATGCCGCCGCCGCTTTCCAGACGCAGCACCACTTCATCCTTGTCGGTGGCCAGGGTCAGCAGCGCGGTGATTTCATGGCGCATGCTTTCAGTGGCCGAGGCCTTGATGTCCCCGTCGAAATCCAGCACGTAGACACGAGCCTTGGGCTCGGCGTGCTTTTTCTCTTTCTTCAGTGCCTTGCCCTGCTCTTTGCGCAGCGTCTTGAGGTGCTCCTTGTCGAGCAATGACTGCTCAAGCCGTTCGCGCAGGCCCTTATAGAAATCATTGAGCCGGGTGACCTGCAATTGTCCGGACGACTTGCGACGGCCCTTGCCACGCATGGACGCAATGGCAACCAGTACCACAACGATGGCGATCACCAGCGTCACGGTCTTGGCCAGAAAACTTGCGTAATCGACAACGAAATCCACGAATATCCCTCATGAGTGTCAGGCCCTTACCAATCAAGGGCTGTGCTGAATGCAGCATACCGACGCCCTTTGCCGCGCACCAGTCAATGACCCGTTACAAACCATTAAAACGATGATTTCAAACGAGCGTATGTTTTTTCATTGACAGTCCCCCGGCATCCCTCATAACCTCGGTGAACCTTCGGCGTACCGAGAAGAAACGGACGTGGGCAGCATCTACCTGATACGACATGGCCAGGCCTCATTTGGTGCCGACAATTACGACGTGCTGTCGCCCGTGGGGATTCGTCAGTCTCAAGTGCTGGGTGCCCACCTTGCCGAGCAGGGGCTGAGCTTTGATCGCTGCGTGTCCGGTGAGCTCATGCGCCAGAAAGACACCGCCCGGCATGTACTGGGTCAGTACAGCGAAGCAGGCCTCGATACGCCTGAGGTGCAACTGGACAGCGCTTTCGATGAATTCGATGCCGAAGGCGTGATCAGGGCATTGATACCGGCCATGCTCGAAGACGAACCGCAAGCGCTGGATATACTGCGCGATGCAGCGGCAAATCCTGCAGGGTTCCAGCGCCTGTTCAACCTGATTACCGGGCGCTGGCTGAGCGGCAACCACGATACGCCGGGGCTGCAAAGCTGGCAGGCGTTCGTGGCGCGCGTCGAGGCAGGCCTGCAGCGGATTCTCCAGGCTGCCGGCCCGCATGAGCGGATCGCGGTATTCACCTCCGGCGGCACCATTACCGCGCTGCTGCATCTGATTACCGGAATGCCTGCATCAAAGGCACTGGAGCTTCACTGGCACATCGTCAATACGTCGTTGCACCAGCTTAAATTCAAAGGCACCGACGTGACCCTGGCTTCCTTCAACGGTTACACACATTTGCAACTGCTGAAGGCGCCGGAGCTCATCACCTATCGTTGAGCCCGGCCAATCGCGTCCTGTCGGACGCTGGCACTTACTCTAAAAGGATCACCACATGACCTCAGTAGCAGACGCCGTACAGACCATGAAAAACAAGTTCAACCCAGCTGCTGCTGCCGGTCTGGACCTGGTCTTCGGCTTCAACATCACCGACGAAGACAAGCACTACGCACTGATCGTCAAGGACAGCACCTGCGAACTGCAGGAAGGCGAAAACCCGGACGCCAACGTGACGCTGGTCATGGACAGCCAGACCCTCAAGGGTATCGTCAGCGGCGAGACCGATGGCATGCAGGCGTTCATGGGTGGCAAGCTGCGTGCCGAAGGCGACATGATGCTGGCCATGAAGCTCAGCGAACTGTTCCCGGTATAAACCTGCCGCACACGGCAGACTGCACTACCTGAAAACCGAAGCCCTGCCGGCTTCGGTTTTTTTATGCGCACCTTTGTATAAAAAAGCGATCAGAGCCACTGATTGCCCGGCAACACGCTAGCCTATAAAGCGGTCCTGCGCTTGATCGCGGATTGGACGATCATTAGATTAGTCAATAGTTTGCGCTGACCATAATAAGCAAAAGGGATACGTATGGCACTGACTGACCAGTCCACCGAGATTCGCAGCGGCGAAGAACTGGACGCCTCCCTGATCGACGCGTACCTGAAGGCGCACGTGCCGGAGCTTCACGGCACGCCGACGATCAGTCAGTTTCCGGGCGGCGCATCGAACCTGACCTACCTGCTTCAGTACCCTGAGCGGGAACTGGTACTGCGTCGTCCCCCCTTCGGACACAAGGCGCGTTCGGCCCATGACATGGGCCGCGAGTACCGCATTCTCAATCAGCTCAAGGAAGCCTTTCCCTACTGCCCGGAGGCTTATCTGCACTGCACGGACGAATCACTGATCGGCTCCGAGTTCTACGTGATGCAGCGCGTCAAGGGGATCATTCTGCGCTCTGACCTGCCGCCGGAACTGGCGCTGGATGCAACACAGACCGAACAGCTGTGCAAAAACTTCATCGACAAAATGGTAGACCTGCATCGTGTCGATTATCAGGCCTGTGGTCTGGGTGACCTCGGCAAGCCGCAGGGCTACGTACAGCGGCAGATTTCCGGTTGGTCCGAGCGCTACGAGAAAGCGCTGACCCCGGACGCTCCGGCGTGGGAGCAGGTCAAGCGCTGGCTGGCAGACAAAATGCCTGCCGACTCGCCGACCTCGAGCATCGTGCATAACGACTACCGTTTCGACAATGTGATCCTCGACCCGGCCAACCCGATGCACATCATCGGCGTACTGGACTGGGAGCTGACCACGCTCGGCGATCCGCTCATGGACCTGGGCAACACCCTCGCCTACTGGATACAGGCCGACGATCCAGCCCCGGTGCAACTGATGCGCCGCCAGCCAAGCAATGCGCCGGGAATGCTGACCCGCCAGGCTTTTGTCGACTATTACGCCGAGCGCGCAGGCGTGCGCATAGACAATTTCGATTTCTACTACACCTATGGCCTGTTCCGTCTGGCCGGTATCGTGCAACAGATCTACTACCGGTTTTTTCACGGCCAGACCCAGGACAAACGCTTTGCCCAATTCATTCACATGAACAGGCTGCTGGAGCAAATGAGCCTGCGCGTGATCGAAAAAACCAGCCTCTGACCGCCAGCGGCAAGACAAGGAAATGACATGTCCAGAACCCAGCTATTCGACCTTGATGGCAAGGTTGCATTCGTTTCAGGTGCCAGCCGAGGCATCGGTGAAGCCATTGCTCGGCTGCTGGCCCAGCAAGGCGCGCACGTTATCGTCTCGAGTCGCCGGCTCGAGGGTTGCCAGGCAGTGGCGGACGCCATCGTCAACGAGGGTGGCAAGGCAACAGCCATTGCCTGCCACATCGGTGAGCTGGAACAGATAAACAGTGCATTCGCGCAGATTCGCCAACAGTTCGGGCGCCTGGATGTCCTGGTCAACAACGCCGCCACCAACCCGCAGTTCTGCAACGTGCTGGACACCGATCCCGGCGCCTTCCAGAAGACAGTCGACGTCAACATTCGCGGTTACTTTTTCATGTCCGTGGAAGCCGGCAAGCTGATGCGCGAAAACGGTGGCGGCAGCATCATCAACGTGGCGTCCATCAACGCGGTATCGCCGGGTGCCTATCAAGGCGTCTATTCGATGACCAAGGCAGCCGTGGTCAACATGACCAAGGTGTTTGCCAAGGAGTGCGCTGAATTCGGTATTCGCTGCAACGCCCTGCTTCCCGGCTTGACTGACACCAGGTTCGCATCCGCATTGGTCAAGAACGACGCAATCCTCAATGTGGCGCTGTCCCAGATCCCGCTGAAACGCGTGGCCGCTCCCAGCGAGATGGCCGGCGCGGTGCTTTACCTGGCCAGTGAAGCCTCCAGCTATACCACCGGTGTGGCGCTGAACGTCGACGGGGGCTTTTTATCCTGAAGAGCCGCCGGACTGGCAAAAAGAAAGTGAATTAATTTTCCATTATTAAAATATATGGAATATATTTTCCGCATAACAACAATCCTGTCTGGAGAATGTCATGCGCGAATCACTTTCCACATCGCCTGCGCAACTGGGTATCGGACTGATCGGCACCGGCTTCATGGGCCGTGCCCATGCGTTGGCGTTCGGCAACGCCAACGCTGCGCTTGATCTGCCCGCACGCATCCGGCTCTGCGCGCTGGCGGACGCCGACAGTGCACGCGCCGAGCAATGCGCAAGCGCCTGGGGGTTCGACCGCAGCCACGCTGACTGGCAGCAATTGATCGATGATCCGCACGTACAGATCGTGGCCATTACCACCCCCAATCACCTGCACTTCCCCATGGCCATGGCTGCCATCGCCGCAGGCAAGGCGGTGTATTGCGAAAAACCGCTGGCCGTGAATCTCGCCGAGGCCGATGAAATGCGCCGCAGCGCCAAGGCTGCGGGTGTCGTTACCCAGGTGGGCTACAACTACCAGCACAACCCGATGATCGGACTCGCCAGGGAAATGATCGAAGCCGGCGAACTGGGCGAAATCGTCAGCTTTCAGGGCGAGTTCAGCGAGGATTTCATGGGCGATCCGGCGTCACCCTGGTCGTGGCGCTGTGAAGCGGCGCAGGCCGGCGGTGCACTGGCCGATCTGGGCAGCCACTTGCTGGCGATGGCGCGTCATTTGCTGGGCGACATCGAAGCAGTCTGCGCCGATGCCAGCACCGTACACCGTGAACGCCCGGCGAGCATCGGCAGCCAGCAACTGCGCGCCATTGCGGTGGACGACCAGACCCACGCGCTGCTGCGCTTTGCCAACGGTGCGCGCGGAACCTTCAGCAGCAGCTGGCTCAAACACGGCTATAAAAACCACCTGAGTTTCGAGATCAGCGGCACCAAAGGCACGTTGGCGTTCGATCAGGAGCGGCTCAACGAGCTGCGCCTCTACCGTACAGGCGCAGCCGGACGCGATGGTTTTCAGCGACTGCTGGCCGGCCCCGCACAACCGGGTTACGCCGTATTCTGCCCGGCTCCCGGCCACCAGCTGGGCTACAACGAGCTCAAGGCGCTCGAAGTACAAGCGCTCATCCAGGCCGTCTGTGGTCAGCGCAGCCGTGGCCCGGACTTCGAGGAAGCGTGGCAAATCGAACGCCTGGCGACGGCCATTCGCGTGGCCGCAGCCGAGCAGCGCTGGGTCGCGCTCACCGACATCTGACTTCCTGCAAACGTTGTACAAAGGGTAGAATGCGCCACGTTCGGGCAGTCATTCTGCCCCTTTGCCGCCCTCGCCATAAGCCCTCTGCCACCATGCCCTTTGAACTCAGCGTCGACCTGACCACCCTCGCCATTCTTGCCGTGGTTGCCTTCATAGCGGGATTCATAGACGCCATCGCCGGCGGCGGCGGACTGCTGACCACTCCTGCGCTGATGACCGCCGGCCTGCCGCCGCATCTGGTGCTGGGCACCAACAAGCTCAGTTCGACCTTTGGTTCAGCGACGGCCAGTTTCACGTTCTACCGTCGCAAGCTGTTTGATCCACGCCAATGGCTGCATGCAGTGGTCGGCACCGCCGTCGGCGCTGCACTGGGTGCGGTGATCGCCCATTACCTGCCAGCCGAGTGGCTGAACCAGATGTTGCCGGTGATTGTGTTCGGTTGCGGGCTGTACTTGTTGTTTGGCGGCACGCCCAAGGCGCCCTTGGACAGCAACGCGCCGATCAGGAAGAAATGGCAGTTGCCACAGGGGCTGGGCCTAGGCTTCTACGACGGTGTTGCCGGTCCGGGCACCGGTGCCTTCTGGACCGTCAGCACCCTGCTGCTCTATCCAGTAGACCTGGTCAAGGCCAGCGGCGTCGCACGCAGCATGAACTTCGTCAGCAATGCCGTGGCATTGTCGGTGTTCATCTTCTCGGGCCAGGTGGATTACATCATCGGCCTGAGCATGGGCCTTGCGGTAATGCTCGGTGCCTACTTCGGTGCAGGCACCGCGATCAAGGGCGGAGCCAAATTCATCCGCCCGGTGTTCATCACTGTGGTGCTGGGCCTGACCGTACGCCTAGCCTGGCAGCACTGGTTCGGGGGCGCCTGACCGCTCGGCCAGATACGCCTCGATAAGGTAACGGGCAATCGACCGATTGGCCGGTAACGGCGGCAGGTCATCGACATGAAACCAGCGTGCGTCTTCGATTTCTTCTGCCTGGGGCACGATTTCGCCGCTTTCGTATTCGGCATGAAACCCGAGCATCATCGAGTGCGGGAACGGCCAGCACTGGCTGCCCCGGTACTTGAGGTTCTTGATGCGCACCTGCACCTCTTCCATCACCTCGCGGTGTACGCAGTCTTCAGCAGACTCACCCGGCTCCACGAACCCGGCCAGTGCGCTGTACATGCCGGTGACAAACCGCGGTGAGCGGGCCAGCAGGATTTCATCGCCGCGGGTAACCAGCACAATCATGCTCGGCGAAATACGCGGGTACAGCCGCAGGTTGTCATGTTCGCAGAACATCGCCCGCTCTCCGCGAATCTGCACCGTCGCACGACCGCAGGCACCGCAGAAACGGTGTTCCCTGGCCCATGTGCTGACCTGCGCGGCGTAGCCGAGCATCTGGAAGACAGCGAAATCGCCTTCCAGCATGAACTGACGCAAGCCTTGCCAGGCGCAGCCCTCAACGGCAACCGAGCGCTCAAGCACCAGCAAGTAGACAGGCTCACCCTCGAAATAACCGATGCCGTGCTCGCTCTGCACCGGCAGGTCCTGCCCGGCTAACCAGCCCCTGGGGAACATCACCCCATTGGCGTCCAGCAAAAAACCCTGATCCCCCTGAACCACAGCCAAACCGCCAGGGGCCTCGACATCCAGAACTGCAGTTGTCCAACGCTCCGGGCGCGACATTAGAAACTCCTTCGCTCAAACTCGAGCCTTGTCATGTATCAATTATCAAAGACTGGCTTGTGCTTGCTCATCTGCGCAGCCATCGCCAGCTTCAGGTCAGGTGATTGCAGCATGGCTGCGTTCCAGATGGCAACGTGTTCGAGACCGTCTGCCACTCTGTGATCACGCATGTAGCTGATCATTTGCTTGGTGCCTTCGATGGCGATGGGCGATTTTCCGGCTATTTCCCGAGCCACCGCCAGGACACCCTGCAACAGACCGTCCGCGTCATCGAAGGTGCGATTGACCAGCCCGATGCGTTGCGCCTCTTCAGCGCCGACGGTACGCCCGGTGTAGGCCAGTTCGCGCAACACACCATCACCGATGATCCTTGGCAGCCGTTGCAGCGTGCCGACATCAGCGGCCATGCCCATGTCGATCTCGCGAATGGCGAACTGCGCGTCGGCGGCCGCGTAACGCATGTCACACGCAGAAATCAGGTCGATGGCACCGCCCAGGCAATAGCCGTGAATGGCAGCGAGAACCGGTTTCCGGCAATTGTCCACGGCAGTGAACGAAGCCTGCATGTCACGGATCTTGCGCCGCAACAGGCGGGCATTACGCCCGGCATCCTTGCCCATCTGGCTGGCGACCGAGGCCAGCAGCGCCAGATCGATGCCTGACGAAAAATGCTTGCCTGCCCCGCTGAGAATCACGACGCGCACCTCGTCGGTACGCTCTATCCAGTCGAAAATGGCGATTATCTCCGTCCAGAACGACTCGTTCATTGCGTTGAGTTTTTCGGGCCGGTTGATTTGTACGTGAGCAATGCTGTCGGCCAGATCGACCCGGAAACTTTGATAATCGGTCACGACGTGATCCTCAGGCAGGTTGGGTGTTCAGGCGCAGGACTATAACAACTGCAACAGGCACACCGGAACCGGACTGAAGTGACATTTGCCGGACGCGAAAATCACCCGCCCGGCTATATTCGATATCGCTGTCCCCCTCAAATAGGGGGAACGGTCGCATCAGGCGAAGGTCCAGTAATCAGTAGCAACAAAACCTGTACGGTTATCAGAGGGCGATACTTGAATACGTCAAAAGCGGCAACCGGCATTGAGGGCCTGGACGACATCCTTGCAGGGGGTCTTTCACGCAGTCATGTGTTTCTTCTCGAGGGAGAACCCGGAACCGGCAAGACAACCGTGGCCCTGCAATTTCTGCAGGCCGGAGCGGCAGCGGGCGAAATATCCCTTTACATCACCCTGTCCGAGACTGAAAGCGAGTTGCGCTCGGGTGCCGCCTCGCACGGCTGGGAACTCGACGAACATATCAATATCTTCGAACTGACGCCGCCCGAAAGCCTGCTCGATGCCGATCATCACCAGAGTCTGCTCTACTCCTCGGACCTGGAGCTGGGTGAGGCGACGCGGCAGATATTCGAGGTGGTCGAGCGCGTCAAACCCACTCGCGTGGTGATCGACAGCCTCTCGGAAATCCGTCTTCTGGCGCAGAGTTCGCTGCGTTACAGACGGCAGATCCTGGCTATCAAGCATTATTTCACCCGCTACAACGCGACGGTGCTGCTGCTTGATGACCTGACCACCGAGGCGCTGGACAAGACTGTGCACAGTGTCGCCCACGGCGTTATTCGCCTTGAGGCACTGACACCTACTTACGGTGCCGAGCGCAGGCGCCTGAAAATCGTCAAGTATCGTGGCCAGAAGTATCGCGGCGGTTTTCACGACTTCACCATTGCCGAGAACGGTATTCACGTCTTTCCACGCCTGGTGGCGGCGGAACACCGCTCCAACTACTCGCGCTCCCAATTGAGCAGCGGCATCCCGGAATTGGACAATCTGCTGGGAGGCGGCATCGAAGGCGGCTCCAGCACCTTGATTCTCGGCCCGGCCGGGACCGGGAAATCGCTCATCTCGCTGGTTTTCGCCGTGCAGGCGGTCGCACGCGGCGAGCGTGTTGGCCTGTTCATATTCGATGAGGAAATGGGCCTGCTGTTTGAGCGCATGCTCAAACTGGGGATCGACCTGCGTGCGCTGCAGGAAACCGGCAATCTGGTGATCGAACAGATCGACGCCGCAGAGTTGTCCCCTGGTGAATTTGCACACCGCGTAAGACGCGCGGTGGATAAAAAGCAGATAAAGACCGTTGTCATCGACAGCATCAACGGCTATCAGGCTGCGATGCCGGAAGAAAGCGCGCTGGTTCTGCACATGCACGAGCTGCTGCTCTACCTCAACCGCCAGGGCGCCTCGACCTTCATGACCGTTGCGCAGCACGGACTGGTGGGCGATATGCGCTCGCCGGTGGACATTACCTACCTTGCCGACAGCGTGATTCTGTTGCGCTACTTCGAAGCATTGGGCCAGGTACGCCGAGCGATATCGATCATCAAGAAGCGTACCGGTACTCACGAGTCCACTATCCGCGAGTACCGCATCAGTTCCAACGGATTGAAAATCGGCGAACCATTGCAGGCCTTTCAGGGCGTACTGCGCGGTGTGCCGTC
Source organism: Pseudomonas sp. P129 (assembly GCF_020312195.1). NCBI lineage: Bacteria > Pseudomonadati > Pseudomonadota > Gammaproteobacteria > Pseudomonadales > Pseudomonadaceae > Pseudomonas > Pseudomonas sp. P129. The sequence continues at coordinate 558,811 of NZ_JAGPYS010000002.1, forward strand.
GTACATGGGCGACAAGAAACCGCTGCTTGAGGATGACGACCTTTGAGTACTCCAGGCCTGTCGTCAGAGCGCGCGATCATTCTCGCCCCACGCGGGCGGGACAGTCAGATCGCTCTGCGCATTCTCGACGAAGCGGGTTACCCGGCAACGGTAGCCCGTGATGTGTCCGAGCTGGTCAGAGAGTTGGGTATGGGGGCCGGCCTGGCGATCATCGCTGACGAGGCACTGCGCAACGCAGATATGACCCCGTTGCTCGAACTCCTCGGTCGCCAGCCGCCCTGGTCGGACTTGCCTATCGTCTTGCTGACCCATCACGGCGGACCGGATCACACCCCGCCTGCGCGCACGGGCAGCCTGCTGGGTAACGTGACCTTTCTCGAACGCCCTTTCCATCCGGTGACGCTGGTCAGCCTGGTGATGACGGCAGTGCGCGGTCGAAGACGTCAGTATGAAGCCCGGGCACGCATGGAGGACCTGCACGAAAGCGAAGGCCGCCTGCAGAATGCACTGATGGCCGGCAGGCTGGGCTCATGGGTACTGGAGGCGGAAGACCTCAAGCTGACCTGCTCGAACATCACCAAAAGTCACTACGGCCGCGACGAGCAGAACACGCTCGACTACGACGACTGGCTGGCCGCCGTTTATTTCGAAGACCAGCCCAGAATGCAATCGGCGTTGCAGCGCAGCCTGGACACCGGTGTCGACCTGATCATCGAGTACCGTAATGTCTGGCCGGACGGTTCGCTCAACTGGGTGGATGTACGCGCCCGCGCCACTCGCAGCAAGAACGGCATGGTCGGCTCACTGGCGGGCGTGACGTCTGACATCACCGAGCGCAAGCAGGCCGAGTCGCAATTGCGTCGTCTCAACGAAACACTTGAGCAACAGGTTGAAGAGCGAACCTCGCAGCTGCGTCACAAAGAGGAGATTCTCCGCCAGTCACAGAAAATGGAAGCGGTCGGCCAGTTGACCGGCGGGATTGCCCATGACTTCAACAACATGCTGACCGGGATCATCGGCAGTCTGGAATTGATAAGGCGGCGGCTGGCACGTGGGCGCACTGAGGACCTGAACAGCCTTATTGACCTGGGTGTGACGTCGGCAAACCGCGCTGCCGCCCTGACCCATCGCCTGCTGGCCTTCTCACGGCGTCAGTCGCTGGACTCCAAGCCGGTCGAGATGAATCATCTGGTCAATGCCATGGACGAACTGCTGCAGCGCAGCGTCAACGAGAGCATTCACCTGCAGTTGCGTCTGGCACACGATCTTTGGACCGCAGAAGCCGACCCCAACCAACTGGAGAGTGCCCTGCTCAACCTGGTGCTCAACGCCCGCGACGCCATGCCTGACGGTGGTACGCTGGTGGTCGAGACCTTCAATCAGCAACTGGACAGATCCTTCACCAATGCCCATGAGAACCTGTTGCCGGGTGACTATGTCGTACTGAGCGTCAGCGACAATGGCTGTGGCATGCCTGAGACTGTCATCAGCCGCGCTTTCGACCCCTTCTTCACCACCAAACCCATCGGCCAGGGCACGGGCCTGGGTCTTTCGATGATTTACGGCTTCAGCAAACAATCACATGGCCACGTCCTGATCAAGAGCGAGGTCGGCGTCGGCACTACCGTACAACTGTTTCTGCCGCGCTTTAGCGGGCTGGCGAACGAAACCGAGCAAAGCTTCCAGAGCAACGCGGTTTATGCCGAGAATGGCGAGACGGTGTTGATCGTCGAAGACGACCCCGCCGTGCGGGCACTGGTCAGTGAAGTGCTCGGCGAGCTGGGCTACACGTTTATCGAGGCTGGCGAAGCGACGGACGCCGTGCCGATCCTGGAATCCGGACGGCGCATCGATCTATTGATCAGCGATGTAGGCCTGCCAGGCATGAACGGCAGGCAGCTGGCGGAAATCGCCAGGCAACTGCGACCGGAACTCAAGGTGCTGTTCATCACCGGTTATGCAGAACATGCGGCGGTGCGCGGAGGTTTTCTGGACACAGGGATGCAATTGATCACCAAACCCTTTGCGTTCGATCACCTGACTTCAAAAGTACGGGAAATGATTGAAGCCTGAGCAATGCTCAGGCTTCAGGTAGCGCAGACTTGTCCGGTTGCCCGCTCATTCGCCATCAAGCCAGCAGCTTCTGAATCTGGGTATGCAAGGTGTCCATGGTGAAGGGTTTGGCAAGAATGGGCGCCTTCAGCGCAATCGGGCTGCCCGAGTCGAGTATCTCCGCCGGGTAACCGCTGATGAAAATCACCTTCAACTCAGGCCGCAGCATGATCGCAGGCTCGGCAATCTGGACGCCCGAAACGCCGCCCGGCAGCCGATAATCGGTAATCATCAGGTCGAGATGGGGTTTGGTCGCCAGAATCTCGAAAGCCTGCTCGCCGTTCTGGGCTTTCAGGACACGATAACCCTCATTCGACAGATAATCGGCCAGAAGCATCAGGATCAGGGGCTCGTCTTCGACGATTAGTACGACGTTTTCTGCATCAGCGCTCATTGAACTGCCTTTGATCTTATAAATAGCTGCCATTACGACCACGGCACGCATGGGAGGTTGCGCCAGCCTGTGATTAAACTTTATTGCCGGTGGCGGCGACCTTACAGAGGCAGGCAGATACGAAACACAGAACCCTTGCCCTCTTCACTTTCCACCTCGATGCGACCGCCGTGCGCCATGACGATCTGATCGGAAATGAACAACCCAAGACCCAACCCGGCAACAGCGTGATTGCTCGACACCCGCTCGAACTGCTGAAAGATGCGCTTCTGGTTTTCGGCCGTAATGCCAATACCTTGATCCCTGACTTCGATGAAAGCCTCGCTGTCCTTGCTGTACACATGCACTTCAATCGGCTTTCGCGCACCGTAGCGCAGCGCGTTGGTCAGCAGGTTGGCAACCACCTGCTCGATACGGAATTCGTCCCAGACACCGATCACCGGCTGTTCGGCGAACCGGGTGATGGTGGAATTGGCGGCGGCGATCTGCGCAGCAAAGCTCTCCAGCAGTTGCGTGACCAGTTCGCTCAGGTCGAACGGGCTCGGTCTGATCGACAGCTTGCCAGTACGGATCCTTGATACGTCGAGCATGTCTTCGATCAGGCGGATGAGGCTCTGAATCTGTCGCTCGTCGCGATCGACCATCGCGCGCAGCTTCTCCATGGTAAACGCCGCCGCATTGTCCTTGGCCAGGTGCAGCTTGCGCAGCTGGGTTTCCAGAATCAGGCCGTTGAGCGGCGTGCGCACCTCGTGGGACACGATGGACATGAAGTCGTCCCGCATGCGAATCGCGTGTTCCAGCTCGCCCTGGGTCGACTGCAGACGCTTGAGCAGGGCTTCCTGCTCCTGACGACTGCGCTCAAGCTCCTCGACCTGTATTTTCATGGCCTTGCGCTGTCGGTAAAGATCGACGAACACGTTGACCTTGCTCTTCACCGCGTGAATATCCAGCGGCTTGTGCAGAAAATCCACGGCACCGCTTTCATAGCCCTTGAAGGCGTAATTCAGCTCGCGGCCGGCAGCACTGACGAAGACAATTGGAATGCTTTTGGTCTTTTCCGTGCTGCGCATCAGCTCGGCCAGTTCGAAGCCGTTCATTCCGGGCATCTGAACGTCGAGGATGGCCATGGCGAATTCGTGCTGCAGCAACAGTGACAGCGCTTCGTCCGCAGACAGCGCCTTGTAGACGATTCGATCACCGCGCTTGATCAGCGCTTCGAGCGCCAGCAGGTTTTCCGGCAAATCGTCAACGATGAGCAGTTTTGCCTGAATTTCACTTAACATGCGCTTCGTTCCAGCTCGACCAGCAAGCGGCCAATATCGTTCAGGGAAAGGAGGTAATCGGGCGAGTGCAGCGCCAGGCCAGCTTCAGGCATGGTAGAAGCCTGAGCCTGCGACGGGTCCTGAATCACCGTGAAACCACCATACTTCTTGATCTGCAGCAATCCGTTCGCGCCGTCATTGTTGGCGCCGGTCAACAGCACGCCAGCCAGTCTCGGCCCATAGGCATCAGCGGCCGAACCGAACAGAATGTCGATACTGGGCCTCGAATAAAACACCCTGTCCTCCTGACTCAATGACAGGGAAAAGTCAGACTCCACCGAAACATGATAGCCCGCTGGCGCAACGTACAAAGTGCCGGGCACGATGCCCTCCTTGTCGTCGGCTTCCTTGACCGGAATCGCCAGCCGGTTCTGAAACACATTGGCCAACTGGCTGAGCCGGTCATCAGGCAAATGCAGGACCATCAGGATTGGTAACGTAAACCCCTTGCGCAGGCCGCTGAATATTTTCAGCAGCGCCTCCACGCCGCCCGCCGAGGCGCCGACGACAATGGCATCGACCACGGGCAACGGGTGGCTGAGCGTGTCATCGCCAAACGTGACTTTCATAATTTCCGGTAAATCCGCTCGGGCTTCACCAGCGCCTCGAAGGCGCCACCGTAGGCGGAGAAATCCAGGGTTTCCTTGCTGCCCAACGCCAGAAAGCCACGATGACACAACGAATCATGAAACAGCCCGAACGCTCGATCCTGAAGCTTTTTGTTGAAATAAATCAGTACGTTACGGCAAGAAATAAATTGCGTTTCGGAGAATACACTATCTGTGGCCAGACTGTGATCGGCAAACGTGACGTTCTCGCACAGCGTCTTGTCGAAGATCGCGTAGTCATAGGCAGACGTGTAGTACTCGGCAAAATCGCGCTGCCCTCCTGCTTTCCGATAGTTCTCGGCGTAGGCCCGCACATTGTCCATAGAGAAAATGCCCTGCTTGGCCTTTTCCAGCGAACTGGGGTTGATATCGGTCGCATAGATGATGGTCCGCTCCAACAGCCCCTCCTCGCGCAACAGAATCGCCGTGGAATAGACCTCCTCGCCCGTGCTGCAACCGGCAATCCACACCTTGAGTGACGGGTAGGTGCGCAGTACCGGCACGACCTCGTTGCGGATTGCCAGAAAATGCGACGGGTCACGGAACATCTCACTGACCGGAATCGTGAGAATCTGCAGCAGTTGCATGAATGCTGCAGGATCGTGGAGCACACGTTCCTGCAGGGCGGAGATGGTCGCACAATCGAACTGACGCAGCGCATGGATCACGCGACGCTTGACCGAAGCGCCGGAGTAATCACGAAAGTCGTAGCTGTATTGAAGGTAAATCGCCTCGATCAGCAGGCGCAGCTCGATATCCATGCTTCGATCACGGTGCATGGTGCGGTCCGGGCTTGTCATCGCAGACGCCTCTACATTGAGCCCTCATTCAGATACGCTCCATCTTCGGCAGCCAGACGCGAATCAGCGAAAACAGACGGTCCAGATCAATGGGCTTGGCCAGGTAATCGTTGGAACCCGCTTGCAGGCAGCGTTCCTGATCATCTTTCATGGCCTTGGCCGTGACGGCGATGATCGGCAGTTTGCGCCAGCGCGGATCCTTGCGAATCTCGATGGTCGCTTCATAGCCGTCCATCTCAGGCATCATCACATCCATCAGGACCAGATCGATGTCTTCTACCTCGTTAAGCCTGGCAATCGCCTCCAGACCATTGCGGGCGATTTCCACCACCGCGCCTTTATGTTCCAGAGCGCTGGTCAGCGCGAAGATATTGCGCACATCGTCGTCGACCACGAGGATCTTGCGCGCCTCGAAGACCTTGTCACGGCTACGCGCGGTCTTGAGCATCTTTTGTCGCTCGTTGGACAGTTGCGATTCGACCTTGTGCAGAAACAGCGTCACCTCATCGAGCAGCCTTTCCGGCGAGCGCGCGCCCTTGATGATGATCGAACGCGAATACTTCATCAGCTCGGCTTCTTCATCGCGGGTCATGTTGCGGCCGGTATAGACGATGACCGGCGGGAAGGCGCAGATGTCTTCCATCGACATGCGCTTGAGCAACTCATTGCCGAGCATGTCCGGCAGCTTCAGGTCGATGATCATGCAGTCATAGACATGATCGCGCAGCAGGTCCAGCGCCTCCTGGGCGAAGCCTACCGCCGTGATTTCAATATCATCGTCACCGATCAGGCGCGCGATGCTGTCACGCTGTAGCGCGTCGTCCTCGACCAGCAGGATACGCTTGACCTTCTGCGTCAGCTTGGCCTCCAGCTTGGCGAACACGTCCTTGAGCTCTTCGCGTGTGGTCGGCTTGACCGCGTAGCCAATGGCGCCCATGTGCAATGCGGCTTCCTGACGATCTTCGACCGAGATCACGTGCACGGGAATGTGCCGGGTGGGCGCCAGCTCCTTGAGACGTTGCAGCACGGTCAGGCCCGAATGGTCCGGCAGGCGCATGTCCAGCAGGATCGCATCCGGCGTATAACGGGATGCCAGATTGAAGCCATCGTCGGCAGCATGCGCCACCAGACAGTCGTAACCCAGCTCATGGGCCAGGTCGTAGAGAATCTGGGCGAATCGCACTTCATCTTCGATCACCAGGATGCAGCGCCGCTGGAAAGGTGCCTTGTCACGGTCGTCGTCAAATACCGGCACCGGCGTATCCATCGGCACGGGTGCCGGAACGGGCTGCGCAATGACCGGAAGCACAGGGGCATACGGCTGTAGCGCAGCAGGCGCTGACACGATCGGCAGATCGCTGCCCGGCTCGCGATCGTCTTGCTCGACGTAATGCTCCGGCAGCACCAGGCTGAAAATACTGCCCTGCCCCGGTGCGCTGGTGACACTGATCGATCCGCCCAGTAATGCCGCCAGATCTCGTGAAATCGACAGCCCCAAGCCGGTACCGCCATAACGCCGGTTGGTGGTGCCGTCTGCCTGACGGAACGCTTCGAAAATACCCTGCTGATGCTCCTCGGCGATGCCGATGCCCGAGTCACGCACAATGAACGCGATACCGGCGCCTGGCTGGCGCGAGACGACCATGCTGACCGAGCCGGCCTCGGTGAACTTGATCGCGTTGGACAGCAGGTTCTTGAGGATCTGCTCAAGGCGCTGGCGATCCGTGAACAGCATGGTGGGCGCACCGGCCTGGATGTCGACGGTAAACGCCAGTTTCTTCTCGGCGGCGAGCGGCTGGAAGAGTGTCCGCAGACCTTCAACCAGACGGGACACGCTGCTGTTTTCCGGACGCATTTCCAGCTTGCCGGCTTCGACCTTGGAAATATCCAGAATGTCGTTGATCAGATTCAGCAGGTCATTACCTGCCGAATAGATCGACTCGGCAAACTTGACCTGTTCGGCGGTGAGGTTTTCGCCCGGGTTCTCGGCCAGCAGCTTGGCGAGGATCAGCGAGCTGTTGAGCGGCGTGCGCAACTCGTGGGACATATTGGCGAGGAACTCGGACTTGTACTTGCTGGCACGCTGCAGCTCGTCCGCCCGCGCCTGCAACTCGGCCTGGGCGATATTCAGTTCTTCGTTGTTGCGATCCAGCGCATCGCGCTGCTCGGCCAGCGCTTGACTCTGGTCGGCCAACTGCTCGTTGGTCTGCTCAAGTTCGGCCTGCTGGGTCTCCAGATGAGCCTGGGATTCCTTGAGGATGCGCGACTGCTCCTCCAACTCTTCGTTGGCGGTGCGCAGTTCTTCCTGCTGCACCTGCAGCTCTTCGTTGAGCTGCTGGGTCTCGGCCAGCACCTCCTGCAGACGCTGGCGATAACGGGCGGCTTCGATGGACGTGCCGACGTTGTCCGCCACCAGCTCAAGGAACTCGATGTCCCGCTCGGTCAGGGCGCGCAGAAAACCCAGTTCGATCACGCCGTTGACCTGATCGTCATTGCTGGTTGGCACCACCACCACGCTGCGCGGCGAGCCCTCGCCCAGGCCGGACGCAACCTTGAAGTAATTATCCGGCAGTTCATCCAGGGTAATGATGCGGTCCTGCTGGGCGGCCTGCCCGACAATGCCTTCATCACTGTGAATGGTCTGATCCTGCTGCTCCTGTTCGCGGGAGAAGCCATACGAGGCAGCCCGTGTGAGGCCGCCGTGGTCCTGGCGAATGTAGACCGCCGCCACCGACGCGCCCAGGTATTGGGTCAGGAACTGGAGGATATTGCGGCCCAGCATGCTCAGCGTCAGTTGCCCCAGAACCTGCTCAGCCAGCTCGCTCTGGCCATTGCGCAGCCAGGCCACTTTCTGCAGACGCTCGGAATTGATTTCCTGAAGCCTGAGGTTTTCGCTGTAGGTATTCGACAGCGACAGCAGATCCCTGCGACCGATATAGGCCAGAATTGCGCTGACGACCACCACGAATATCAGATAAAGGGTGACGGAAAGGATGGTACTGCGCGTGACTTCCGCATTGCGGGTCAGACGAAGTTGCTGCTCCATTTCCACCGCCTGATCATATTCAGTACGGATCTGATCGGTGATTCGCTTGCCACGTCCGGCCAGTACCGGCGTCTGATAATCGCCGTTGGTGCGCCGCAACGTGATCATCTCCTGGGCGAACGCATTCCACTCCTGCTGCAGTGTGGACAGACGTCTGAACCGATCCAGTTGCGTGGGGTTGTCGTCTACCAGTTTCTCCAGCCCCTGCAGCTCGGCGAGCAGCAGCGGCTTGGCGACCTCGTAGGGGTCGAGAAAATGCTGATCCCCCGTCAACAGGAAACCGCGCATGCCGGTTTCCATGTCTATCGACAGTTTCATTGAGCGGTTGGTGTTGTTGATCACCCGGTCAGTGTGCTCGACCCACTGTATTGCAGTGAGCAGATAACTGATCAGCAGAATGAAGAAAACTGCACTCAGTACACCGACACCCAGTGGCAAGCCAACGTTACGTCCCAGCAATTTTCGAAAGCGTTGTTCATCGACAACAGACGTCCGATTCATGAAATATCCCTGACCAATGGATCAAAACCGTAGAGTTTGCCGTAAACCTACAGAAAACACTCTTATTTCTGACATAGAGGATTGAAATTTCACACATAAATGGGCGATAAGCTCACGCCGGTATTCATTAATGACGCCAACCCGTGAGTCGCCCTCGCGATTTACAGTATTTGTGCCTCGATTGAACTTCCACACGGTTTTTATTTACTGATACAGGGACTGTATCGACAGCGGACAGGCCCTCGCTCGGTTACCCTGAGTCGAGGGGAAAGGATGCGCGAAACTCCACACCGTCTGCGCTATCACCATTATTCAGGTTTAAGGAGTCAACCATGCCCGACACAGCCCGCACCATTCTCGTGGTCGAAGACGACGCCATTGTGCGCATGCTGATTGTCGACGTGCTCGAAGAGCTGGAATACAAGGTACTGGAAGCCGAGGACGCTACGTCGGCACTCACCTTTGTTGCAGACGATTCCAATCACATCGACCTGTTGATGACTGACCAGGGGCTGCCTGACATGAAAGGCACTGCACTGGCCAAAAAGGTCATCGAACTTCGCCCGCAATTGCCCGTGCTGTTCGCCAGCGGTTACTCGGAAAATATCGACGTGCCGCCAGGCATGCACTCGATCGGCAAGCCGTTCTCCATCGACCAGTTGCGTGACAAGGTAAAAAGCATTCTTGGAAACAGCCTTGACTGACATCGACGCTGCCTTCAACCGCACTGAAAAGCCTGTCAGCACCCGCTTATTGATCATTGGCTACGTATGGCCTGAGCCGCGATCTTCGGCCGCCAGCGGGCATATGATGCAACTGATTCGATGCTTTCTGGAGCAGGGCTGGCAGATCACCTTCGCCAGCCCTGCCACCGAGGGCGAGCATCGCGCCGATCTGCTCAGTCTGGGCATCAATGAAGTGCACATCACGCTCAACGACAGCAGTTTTGATGTATTTGTCAGCCAATTGCAGCCTGATGTGGTGCTCTTCGATCAGTTCATGATCGAGGAGCAGTTCGGCTGGCGGGTCGAGCAGCAGTGTCCTGACGCACTGCGGATGCTGGAGACGTCGGATTTCCAGAGCCTGCGCCACGCACGCCATCAGTTGCTGAAGGACTCGCTGAACAGCGATTGTGCCGAGGCCGGGCCGGGCAGCGCCGACGTTTCAGCGCCGCAGCTTTTCCGGCAGATCGCATCCAGTGATCTGGCGCAGCGCGAAATTGCTTCGTTGTATCGCTGCGACCTCAACCTGATGACGTCGGATGTCGAAATCGCGCTGTTGAGCGGCCCTTTCGGCCTGCCCGCGGCGCTGCTGCACTGGTGCCCATTGATGATCGACGGTATTCCCGACAGCTTCCGGCCTTTTGCACAGCGTGCGCACTTCCTCAGCATCGGCAACTTCCGCCATGCGCCCAACTGGGATGCCGTGCTGTGGATGAAAACCGTTATCTGGCCGCTGATTCGCCAGCAACTGCCCGAAGCCCAGCTACACATTTATGGCGCCTATACGCCACCCAAGGCCTCGGCGCTGCACAATGCCGCTCAGGGCTTTCATGTGAAGCACTGGGCCGAGGATGCGCTGGAGGTCATGTCCAACGCGCGGGTGTGCCTCGCGCCATTGCGCTTCGGGGCCGGCATCAAGGGCAAGCTGATGGACGCGATGCTCTGCGGAACGCCGTCAGTCACGACGCCGGTGGGTGCGGAAGCCATGAGCGGCGGGCTGCCGTGGCCCGGCATCATTGCCGATAACCCTGCGGAAATCGCTGGCGCTGCGGTCAGGCTGTATCAGGACCAGAACCTCTGGCTTGAAGCGCAACAAGCGGGTCAGGCGTTGCTGCAGGCACGCTTCCAGCATCGGCAGCACTGTGCGAGCCTGATCGAACGCATCGAGACCCTTCGCAACGGACTGACGGAGCATCGCCTGGCGAACTTCACCGGCGCCATGCTGCGGCACCATCACCACAAGAGCACCAAATACATGGCGCAGTGGATCGAAGCGAAGAATCGCAACAAGGATGAAAAACCGGCTTAGGCCGGTTTGCGCAGCAAATAGGTATCCATGATCCACCCCTTGCGCTCGCGTGCCTCACTGCGCAGGCGCTTGATCTGCTCGCAGACATCATCCAGCCGTCCGGCCACCAGTATCTCGTCCGGCGTGCCCAGGTACGCGCCCCAATAGATGTCCAGCCCCTGCCCCGTATAACGCTCGAATGTGCAGTGCGCGTCGAGCATCACCACGACGTTGCCGGGGTGCTGCAGCGGAGCTGTCGCCATGCGTCGGCCGGTGGTGACAAGAATCGACTCGCCAATGCGATTGAGCGGGATGCGGTGCCGCGCGACCAGACTCTGGACGCTGGTGATACCGGGTATCACCTGATACTCGAAAGCCTCCTTACCCCGCGCCAGAACCTGGTCAAGGATGCGCATCGTACTGTCGTAGAGCGACGGGTCGCCCCAGACCAGAAACGCGCCGACCTGATCCACGTCAAGTTCATCGGTCAACAGCCGCTCGAACAGTACCGCGCGCTGTTCGTGCCACCCCTCGATGCCGCGCTCGTAGGCCTCTGGATCATCTTCACGTCGAGGGTCCTGGACTTGCACCAGACGGTAGCGTTGATGAGTGATATAGCGCTGACAGAGCTCTTTGCGCAGCCTCAGCAACTGATCGTCGACGTAGCCCTTGTCGAGGATGAAGATCACCTCTGCAAGGTTCAGGGCCGCAACGGCCTGCAGGGTGATCTGTTCGGGATCCCCGGCCCCCATGCCGATCAGCAGGATCTGTTTCATCGGTCAACGCCTCCTCTGTGCAGAGGCCTGATCGTAGGCGATTTTTGCCAATGACCGGGCATTGAACTGAAAAATCAGGCACATTACTCTTTTGGCAACAGATGAACATGACATCGCCAATGAATAAAACAACAAGAATCGCCGACCCTTCCTACGAACTGATGGACGACCACAACGGTCTGTCGATCATCTACCGCGAGCATGGTTTCCCCTGCCCGCTGGTGCGCTGGCACTTCCACAAGGAATATGAACTGCACCTGATCGTCGCCAGCTCCGGCAAGGTGTTTGTCGGCGACTACATCGGCAATTTCAATCCTGCCAGCCTGTTTCTCACCGGCCCCAACCTGCCGCATAACTGGATCAGCCAGATCGACGACGGTGAAGTGGTGCCCAAGCGCGACATGCTGGTCAACTTTACCGATGAGCTGCTGGAAAGCGGCAACCAGGTGTTTGCCGAGCTCAAGACCCTGACGCCGTTATTGGAGCGCGCCCGCTACGGCATCGAATTTCGCTGCAAACGCACGATTCGTCAGGCCATGAAGCAGATGCAGAAAATCGCCGACTCGCGAGGCATTACTCGCCTGGGCCATTTCTTCATTCTGCTCGAACTGCTCGCCGCCAGCGACGACTACCAGTTGCTGTCAGGCACGGCGGTCGCCCACACGGCGGACGAGCACAGCGTGGATCGCACCAACCGGGCGGTGGATTATATTTTCGCCCACTATGGCCGCGAGCTGCCGCTGGAGGAAGTCGCCGAGTATCTGGGCATGAAACCGACCTATTTTTCCCGGGTGTTCAAACAGGCTACCGGGCGCTGCTTCGTGGAGTTCGTCAACCGGCTGCGTATCAGCAAATCCTGCGAACTGCTCGCCGACGGCGACAAACCGGTCACCGATGTGTGCTTCGAGTCCGGATTCAACAATATTTCCAACTTCAATCGGCGTTTTCAGCAACTCAAGGGCATGACTCCGTCGCACTACCGCCGACTCGCCGTTCAGCGTCTGACCGAACAAAACCTGTACTGATTCGCCCCGCCCTCGCCCTCATCGTCTACGCTGGAGTTGCGTCGAAGCCGCCCTATGGGCGATTCGGCGCTGTTACCTTTTCCCACCCGAGTGCAAAAAAGTATCAGTCAGAGTGCGGCGCAGGATTTGTCTTTCAGACCGAACGCCGGTGTAATCAATGCACATCTTCCTCACCTCCGGAAGAGAAAAAAACAATAACCATCCTTCTGCAGTCCTTTGGGCGTGGAAGAGGAGTGATCAATGAAGAACTCAGCAAAACTTCTGCTCGCCAGTTCCGTCCTCAGCACCTGTTTCGTGTTCAGTGGCAGTGCCACCGCGGGGACCGTGACCATCGCCACGGTCAACAACAGCGACATGATTCGCATGCAACGCCTCTCCAAGACCTTCGAAGAAAAGCACCCCGATATCAAGCTCAACTGGGTCGTGCTGGAAGAGAACGTCCTGCGTCAACGCCTGACCACCGACATCGCCACCAAGGGCGGCCAGTTCGACGTGCTGACCATCGGCATGTACGAAGCCTCACTCTGGGGTCAGAAAGGCTGGCTGCAGGAAATGAAAGACCTGCCTGACAGCTACGATCTGAAGGATGTGTTCCCATCAGTACGCGACGGCCTGTCGGTGGACGACAAACTGTTTGCCCTGCCGTTCTATGCTGAAGCCTCGATCACCTACTACCGCACCGACCTGTTCAAGGCCGCAGGCCTGACCATGCCCGAGCGCCCTACCTGGACCCAGATCGCCGGGTTCGCCGAGAAACTGACCGACAAGCCCAAGGAACAGTACGGCCTGTGTCTGCGCGGCAAGGCTGGCTGGGGCGAGAACATGGCGCTGATCACAACGCTGGCCAACGCCTATGGCGGACGCTGGTTCGATGAGAAGTGGACGCCACAGTTCGATCAGCCAGAATGGAAGGATGCGCTGAACTTCTACGTCAATACCATGAAGAAATACGGCCCGCCGGGTGCCTCAAGTAACGGTTTTAACGAGAACCTTGCGCTGTTCAACAGCGGCAAATGCGCCATCTGGGTCGACGCCAGCGTTGCCGGTTCGTTCGTGACCGACAAGAAGCAGAGCAAAGTGGCCGACAGCGTCGGCTTTACTTACGCCCCGCATGAAGTGACCGAGACGGGCTCATCGTGGCTTTACTCGTGGTCGCTGGCGATCCCGACCAGCGCCAAGAACACCAAGGATGCTGCCGAGTTCACCCAGTGGGCGACCTCGAAAGAGTACGCCAAATTGGTCGCCGATACCGACGGTGTATCCAACGTACCGCCGGGCACGCGCGCCTCGACCTATACCGACGAGTATAAAAAGGCTGCACCGTTTGCCAACATCACACTGGAATCGCTCAAGAAAGCCAATCCCAAGGCCCCGACACGCGATCCCGTGCCTTACGTCGGCATTCAACTGGTCACCATTCCCGAGTTCCAGGCCATCGGCACCAGCGTCGGTCAGCAGTTCTCCGCAGCGCTCATAGGTCAGTCCACTGTGGATCAGGCCTTGCAGAATGCGCAAACCGCGACCGCGCGCGACATGAAACGAGCGGGTTACCCGAAAAAGTAACTGTCACGCACCAGGGCGAAAGCCAATGCTCTCGCCCTGCCGCTCAACTGCGCAACAACTCTGGTGCAATCCGGTTCGGAGCTCCCCATGAATACCTCAGCCTCCCCTGAACGCACGGACCTGTCCGGCGAACAGCAACCGCTCAAAAACCGTCGATTCAAGCCGGGCTGGTTTCTGGTCAGTCCTTCGGTAGCGCTTCTGCTGGTGTGGATGATCGTGCCGCTGGGCATGACCATTTACTTCTCGCTGATCCGCTACAACCTGCTCTCCCCTGGCGAAAACGAATTCGTCGGCTTGGAGAACTTCCAGTATTTCGTGACCGACAGCGGCTTTTTGCCGGGTGCCGGCAATACCCTGCTGCTGGTCGGCAGCGTGCTGGCGATCAGTGTGATCTTCGGCGTGCTGATTTCGGCGCTGCTGGAGGCCAGCGAGTTTTTCGGTCGCGGCATCGTCCGTGTGCTGTTGATCTCGCCGTTCTTCATCATGCCCACGGTCAGTGCGCTGATCTGGAAAAATCTGATCTTTCATCCGGTGTCCGGCGTACTTGCGGCGGTCTGGAAGTTCTTCGGCGCCGAACCGATTGACTGGTTTGCCCATTACCCGATGCTGTCGATCATCATCATTGTGTCCTGGCAATGGCTGCCGTTCGCCATTCTGATCCTGATGACCGCCATGCAGTCACTGGATCAGGAGCAGAAAGAAGCAGCGCGGCTGGACGGCGCAGGTCCGCTGGCGATCTTCTGGCACCTCACCCTGCCGCACCTGGCGCGTCCGATTGCCGTGGTGGTGATGATCGAAACGATCTTCCTGCTTTCGGTATTCGCTGAAATCTTCACCACGACCAACGGCGGGCCGGGCTTTGCCTCGACCAACCTGGCTTACCTGATCTATATCCAGGCGCTGCTGCAGTTCGACGTCGGCATGGCCTCGGCGGGCGGGCTGATTGCCGTGGTCATAGCCAACATCGCGGCGATCATCCTGATCCGGATGATCGGCAAAAACCTCACCGACAAGTCATGAGGACCTTGCCATGATGACCCTCAAACAATCACGCCGTCTGCAAAGCCTGCTGCTCGGGGCCCTGTCCTGGATCATCGCTGCGCTGGTGTTCTTTCCGATCTTCTGGATGGTCCTGACCAGCTTCAAGACCGAGATCGATGCGTTCGCGACACCGCCACAGCTGTTCTTCACGCCGACGCTGGAAAACTACCTGCATATTCAGGAGCGCAGCGATTACTTCCATTTTGCCTGGAACTCGGTGCTGATTTCCTTCAGCGCCACGGTGCTGGCCATGCTGATCGCGATTCCTGCGGCGTATTCCATGGCGTTTTTCGAGACCAAGCGCACCAAGAGCACACTGCTGTGGATGCTCTCGACCAAGATGCTGCCGCCGGTGGGCGTGCTGATGCCGATCTATCTGCTGGCCAAGACCTTTGGCCTGCTCGATTCGCGGCTGGCGCTGATCATCATCTATACGCTGATCAACCTGCCGATCGTGGTCTGGATGATTTACACCTACTTCAAGGATATCCCCGGCGAGATCCTCGAGGCCTCACGGCTGGACGGGGCCAGCACCCGTCAGGAGATCTTTCGCGTGCTGATGCCGATCTGCAAGGGCGGCCTGGCTTCCACCGCGTTGCTGTCGCTGATCCTGTGCTGGAACGAAGCATTCTGGTCGCTGAACCTCACCTCGTCCGCCGCAGCGCCGTTGACTGCCTTGATCGCTTCCTACTCCAGCCCTGAAGGGTTGTTCTGGGCCAAGCTGTCAGCGGTCTCGACCCTGGCCTGTGCACCCATTCTGATTTTCGGCTGGATCAGTCAGAAACAACTGGTTCGCGGCCTGTCGTTCGGCGCTGTCAAATAGCCCGGCCCAAAGAACAAGAAGGAGTCCAACATGGCTAACCTGAGCATCCGCAATCTGCAAAAAGGCTTTGACGGTCACCAGATCATCAAGGGTATCGACCTGGAGGTGAAAGACCGCGAGTTCGTGGTCTTCGTCGGGCCTTCGGGCTGCGGCAAATCCACCCTGCTGCGGCTGATCGCCGGGCTTGAAGAAGTGACGTCGGGAACCATCGAGCTCGATGGCCGGGACATCACTCAGGTCACGCCGGCCAAGCGCGACTTGGCCATGGTGTTCCAGACCTATGCGCTGTATCCGCACATGACCGTCGGCAAGAACCTGTCGTTCGCGCTGGACCTGGCGGGCGGTGACAAGGCCGAGATCAAGAAGAAGGTCGATGAAGCCGCACGTATTCTGGAGCTCGGACCGCTGCTGGAGCGCAAGCCCAAACAACTGTCCGGCGGGCAACGCCAGCGTGTCGCGATTGGCCGGGCCATCGTGCGCAACCCGAAGATTTTCCTGTTCGACGAACCGCTGTCCAACCTCGACGCCGCGCTGCGCGTGCAGACCCGCCTGGAATTGTCGCGCCTGCACAAGGAGTTGCAGGCCACGATGATCTACGTGACGCATGATCAGGTGGAAGCCATGACGTTGGCCGACAAGGTCGTCGTCCTCAATGGCGGCAAGGTCGAGCAGGTCGGCTCGCCGCTCGAGCTGTACCACCACCCGGCCAACCTGTTCGTTGCCGGCTTTCTCGGCACGCCGAAGATGGGCTTCCTCAAGGGCACGATCAGCCGGGTGGACAGCGCCATCTGCGAAGTCGAGCTGGATGCCGGAACGCGCATCAGCCTGCCGGTCAATGGCGCAGGACAGAGCGTCGGCGCTGCGGTAACGCTGGGCATTCGCCCGGAACACCTGAACCTTGCCCAGGGCGATGATTGCCAGTTGCAGGTGGTTGCCGACGTCAGCGAACGTCTTGGCAGTGACACCTACTGTCACGTGCGTACCCGCTCGGGCGAAGCGCTGACCATGCGTATTCGTGGCGATCTGGCCAGCCAGTATGGCGAGACGCTGAACCTGCATCTCGACAGTGCCCAATGCCACCTGTTCGACGCTCAAGGTCTGGTGATAGCCAAAGCCTTGCAGACTGCCGCAGCCTGAGTTCCGGAGAGCCCGTCATGAAACTGAACAAAAATAATCTGTCCCGACTGGACGCCGACATTGCCCTGCCCGCCTACACCGTCGAGAGCACTCGCCAGGGCATTGCCCACATCGGCGTCGGCGGCTTCCACCGGGCGCATCAGGCGTTTTATACCGATGCGCTGATGAACAGCGGCGAAGGCTTTGAATGGAGCATCTGCGGCGTGGGCCTGCGTCCTGAAGACAAGGCCGTGCGCGATGCACTGGCACAACAGGACTACCTGTACACGCTCTATGAACTGGGTGACACGCCTGACACCAAAACCCGCATCATCGCCTCGATCAGCGGCATGCTATTGGCCGACGACAGCCCGCAGGCGCTGATCGACAAACTGGCCAGCCCGGACATCCGCATCGTCTCGCTGACCATCACCGAAGGTGGTTACTGCATCGATGACAGCAACGGGCAGTTCATGGCCCATCTGCCGCAGATTCAGCACGACCTGGCAAACCCGGATCAGCCAACGACGGTCTTCGGCTTCCTCTGCGCCGCACTGGCCCGCCGCCGGGCGCAAGGTACGCCAGCCTTCACCCTGATGTCCTGCGATAACCTGCCACACAACGGCGCGGTCACTCGCAAGGCATTGCTGGCATTTGCCACGTTGCGCGATGCCGATCTGCACGACTGGATCAAGGAAAACGTCAGCTTTCCCAACGCGATGGTGGATCGCATCACGCCAATGACCAGCGCAGCCCACCGGCTGCAACTGGCGGATGACAAACACATCGACGACGCCTGGCCGGTGGTCTGCGAACCATTCGTGCAGTGGGTGCTGGAAGACAAGTTCGTCAATGGTCGCCCGGCGTGGGAAAAAGTCGGCGTGCAGTTCACCGATGACGTGACGCCCTATGAAGAGATGAAGATCAAACTGCTTAACGGCAGTCATCTGGCATTGACCTACCTGGGCTTCCTGAAAGGTTATCGTTTTGTCCACGAAACCATGAATGACCCGCTGTTCGTGAGCTATATCCGCACTTATATGGACCTGGACGTGACCCCGCAACTGGCGTCGGTGCCAGGTATTGATCTGGAAGGTTACAAGGACACCTTGATCGAGCGCTTTTCCAACCAGGCAATTGCCGACCAGCTGGAACGGGTCTGCTCGGACGGATCGTCGAAATTTCCCAAGTTCACCATTCCGACGATCAATCGTCTGATCGTCGATCAGGGCAATCTCGAACGCGCTTCGCTGGTGGTCGCTGCATGGGCGCTGTATCTGAAGGGTGTCGACGAAAACGGCACGACCTACACCATTCCTGACCCGCGTGCCGGGTTCTGTCAGGCGCTGGTGGCTGATGACACGCTTATTACTCAGCGCTTGTTGGCAGTGGAAGAAATCTTTGGCTCGGCCATTCCGAAATCCGCAGCATTTGTGGCGGCCTTCGAGCAGAACCTCAATGATCTCCGCACACTGGGTGTGAGTGGCACACTGGAAAAACTTTTGGCCGCCAAGGCCTGAGGGAATTCCCATGTTTCTTGGAATCGATTGCGGGACCCAGGGCACCAAGGTGCTGGTGCTCGACACCGAAAGCGGCACCGTGCTGGGCGAAGGCTCGGCGCCGCACAGCCTGATCAGCGACCATAACGGACGCCGTGAACAGGACGTGCAGCAATGGCTGGACGCGCTGCAACAGGCGACCCGCGAGGCACTGGCAGCGTCGGGCGTTTCCGGTCAGCAGATTCAGGGCATCGGGGTCTCAGGCCAGCAACATGGCCTGGTGCTGCTCGATGCTCAAGGCCAGGTACTGCGCCCGGCCAAACTGTGGTGCGATACCGAGTCGGCACCGGAAAACCAGCGCCTGCTGGACTTTCTGGGCGGCGCGCAGGGTTCGCTGCAACGCCTTGGCCTGGTCATCGCCCCAGGCTATACCGTGTCGAAACTGTTGTGGACCAAGGAGCAATACCCGGATCTGTTCGAGCGGATCGACAAGGTGCTGCTGCCCCACGACTACCTCAACTATTGGCTGACCGGCCGCTGCTGCACCGAGTTTGGCGACGCATCGGGCACCGGTTACTTCAACGTGCGCACTCGCGAGTGGGACCTGCCGTTGCTCGCGCACATCGACCCGAGCGGTCGCCTGGGCAAGGCACTTCCACAGCTGTTGCACGCCCACGAACCGGTGGGCGCACTGCGTGCTGAGGTCGCCCGGCTGCTGGGCCTGGACCCTGACGCGCTGGTCTCCAGTGGCGGCGGCGACAACATGATGGGCGCGATCGGCACAGGCAATATCCAGCCGGGGCTGATCACCATGAGCCTGGGCTCTTCGGGCACCGTGTATGCCTACGGCGATGAGGCGCGGGTCAGTGAGCATGAGTCGGTCGCGACGTTCTGCTCATCCTCCGGCGGCTGGTTGCCGCTGATCTGCACGATGAACCTGACCAACGCGACGACTGCCATTCGCGAGTTGTTCGCCCTCGACATCGGCGGCTTCAACCAGGTGGTCGCCCAGGCGCCGATCGGTGCCGAAGGCGTACTGATGCTGCCCTTTCTGAACGGCGAACGCGTGCCCGCCCTGCCCGACGCTACCGGCAGCATCGTCGGGCTGGACAGCACCAATCTGACTCAGGCCAACTTGTGCCGTGCGGTAGTCGAAGGCACTACCTTCGGCCTCCGCTACGGGCTCGACCTGTTGCGCGACAGCGGTATCAAAAGCGAAAAGATCCGTCTGATCGGCGGTGGCTCCAAAAGTGCCGTGTGGCGGCAGATCGTGGCCGACATCATGAACACACCGGTGATCTGCACCGACCACTCGGAAGCCGCCGCGCTGGGCGCCGCCATTCAAGCGGCCTGGTGCTGGTCGCGCGCCAACGGCAAAGCTCAGGACCTGCAGCAACTGTGTGAACGCTGTGTGAGTCTCGATCAGAGCAGTGAGACGCATCCTGTGGTGCATAATGTGGCCGCCTACCAGCAGGTCTATCAGGGTTATCAGGCGCAATTGCGCAAGGTTTGAAGCGTTTTTTCATGGAGCACTTATGTTTCTGGTTTGTGGCGAAGCACTGTTCGATATTTTTACCCGCGCGGATGACAGCGGTTCCCTGAACAGATTGGGGTTCGATGCGATTGCCGGCGGCTCTCCGTTCAACGTTGCCATCGGCCTGCGCCGTCTGGGTGTAGAAGCGAGCTTCCTTGCCGGGCTGTCCACCGATTACCTGGGCCGCCGTCTGCGCGCCGTGCTGGAAAAGGAAACGGTCAATACCGATCACCTGATCGACTTCGACGCGCCTACCACACTGGCCATGGTCGCCGTGGGCAGCGATGGATCGCCAACTTACAGCTTTCGAGGCGAAGGCTGCGCAGACCGTCAGTTGCGCCTGGAACACCTCCCGGAACTCGACGGGCAGGTACGCGGCATTCACGTCGGCTCGTTTTCCCTGGTGGTGCAGCCGATTGCCGACACGCTGCTGGCGCTGGTAGCCCGTGAAAGCAGCACACGCCTGATCTCGCTGGACCCCAACGTGCGCCTCAACCCGGCACCGGACATTCAGCGCTGGCGCAGCCAGGTCGCAGCGTTCGCCGAGCATGCGCACCTGATCAAGGTCAGCGACGAAGACCTGCACCTGCTGTACCCGGACAGCGATCCACAAAAGATCGCCGAAGGCTGGCTCGGCAAGCGGACGCAACTGGTCATCGTTACCCGCGGCACGCAAGGCGCCAGCGTCTTCACCCGCCAGCACGGCACCTGGTCGGTGCCGGCAAGAACCGTGGTCACCGCCGATACCGTCGGGGCCGGGGATACGTTTCAGGCGGCGCTGCTGACCTTCCTCAGCGAACGCCAACTGGACACGCCAGAGGGCCTGGCAACACTGTCACGGGAATTGCTGGATGAGATGCTGAGTTTCGCCGTCGGCGCGGCCGCGCTGACCTGCACGAAGGTCGGGCCGGATTTGCCGTACAGACATCAATTGGGGTGACAGGGCTGAAATCCAATGAATATCGTGCCAATGCAGAGCATCGGCACGACGGTCATCATGGTCTGAGCGGCTTTTTTCGAGCCTTCAAGCCACCATACCGGCCTTGATCCCTCTGATGCGGGTGTTGATGTCATCCGCAACATCGTTCTGCTTGTCCTTGAGCGCGTCCTGAACCTTCTGGTCAATCGCCAGCTGGTCCTGTGGCGCCATGGCGTCATAGTCTTTCTGGGTGATGCCCGTCAGCTTTTCGCGCACTTTCTCTTCGGCTGTCTGCTTCAGAGAGTCCATGAATTTCTGTTGTACCGAATCCGTCGATGCCGTGTCAGTGGTGCTGGTGGTGCCAGCCACTGAACCGATGACACCGTTGTCACGGTCAGCCGTCTTTTCCGACAGTGACGTATCACCGGCGGACTTCAGGTTGATCATCATCCGTGCAAAGGATTCGTTGTAACCGCTGTTGTCCTGCTTGCTGTCTTGCGATGTCGAACTGCTGGTCTGCGCGGTAACCGGTGCCGAACCTGATGTCAGGCCAGCGGCAGCGACCGAGCTGAAGGCGTCCTGGGACACCTCATCCACGGTCTTGCGCCCGACAACAGCCCGGGAAACAAGCTGCTCAAGCGCACTCGTGCCAATAATCATCTCTCACCTCCTGATGAACCTGTTGCCCAGGTTTACCAGCAAGTCCAGTGCCAACTGCCGCATAAAGTCATAATCCGTTGATTTTTAATGATTAAATAAAAATCAGGTCTATCGAGCGCGTCAAAGAACGGATACAACCTGCCGTCTGCGGCAAGCACTGGCCGAGCGTCAGCCTGCTGCAAGACCGGTGTTGATATCCAACAGCTCAATCGGCAGCGGCTCGGAGAAGTAGTAGCCCTGCGCCTGCGTGGCGCCGATCTCGCGCAGCAACTCAAGCGTTTCTCGATCCTCGACCCCTTCGGCAACCACGGTCAGATCGAGGGATTCGGCCATGCGCACAATGGCACGCACAATGGCGCGGCTGCGCACACTGGAGGTCAAGCCAAAGATAAACGACTTGTCGATTTTCAAACCGCTGAAATGGTACTGGTGCACGTAGCTGAGCGAAGAGAAGCCCGCGCCGAAATCGTCGAGCATGACCGACATGCCGTGCTCGGCCAGGAGCTTCATCGACAGACGTGCCTGCTCGGGATCGGCCACCAGTGCGCCTTCGGTGAGTTCCAGACACAGACGTTCAGGCGCAACATTCTGCTCGGCAAGCAGTGCCAGTACTTCTGCGGCGAACGCCGGACGGGTGATGCTGTAGCTCGAACAGTTCACGTGCACGGGCGGCCAATGACTGTTCTCGGGTTGCGCCAGAATGGAAACCACACGCCTGAGCATGTACAGGTCCAGACGGCCAATCAGGCGCAGCCCCTCGAGCGCAGGCAGAAAGCTCTCTGGCCCGACGATGCGTCCATCCGGCATGCGCCAGCGGATCAGCGCCTCGAACGCCAGCAACTTTCCACTGTTGACGCAGATCACCGGCTGAAAATAGGGAATCAACTGATCCGTACGTTTCAGCGCCGTGCGCAACGCACCTTCCTGCTCGACCTGATCCGACACCTCGCGGCGCAACGCCTGATTGAACACCGCAAAGCTGTCCCGCCCACCGTTCTTGACCCGGTACATGGCAGTATCGGCATCGCGCAGCAGGTCGGCCGGTTCCTGATGGAAGCAGCTGTCGGCGCCCACCACACCGATACTGCAGGAAGAGAAAACCGTGTGATCATCGATCACGAACGGCTGCTCGAATGCGGTCAGTATTCGCTGAGCGATCTCCGTGCCGGTCTGCAACGGCGTGTCGATGCTCAACACGGCGAACTCGTCACCGCCCAGCCGCGCCAGCAGGTCCCTTTCGCGCATGCAACTGCGCAGGCGTTCAGCGGCCTGCACCAGAAGGATGTCGCCACAGTGATGACCAAGGCTGTCATTAATCATCTTGAAGCGATCCAGATCGATGAACATGACGATCACTTGCTGGCCATTGCGGCAGAAGTCCTGCCAGGCCTGCCTCAGGCGATGTTGCAAATGGCTGCGATTGGGCAGCCCGGTCAGTGAGTCATGGGAGTTTTCGTGCTGCAGCCTGGCGTTGGCCTTATCCAGCTCCCGGGTCCTGTCTCGAACCCTGGCTTCAAGCAGAACATTGGCGGTGTGGATTGCTTCTGCCGCGCTGCGCCGGGACAGCGCCGTGTCGATGTGACGAGAAACGAAGGTCAGCAGCTCCTGATCGCGCAAGGTATAGCTGACGTCTCTGGAATAGCTCTGCACCACCAGCACGCCGCGCACCTGCCCACCTTCGAACAGCGGAATGCCCAGCCAGGAATAAGAACGGCCGGAATCTCGCTGCAACTCGATTTCGCCAAGGCGTTCCAGTCTGCGGGCGTCGTCATAATCGATCAGGCACGGTCGCCGCTGACCTATCACATACTCGGTAAACCCCCGCTGCCCGCGTCGTGAGCGCGGCGGCGTGGGCTTGAACTTGTCAATGTAGTACGGAAAGGTCACTTCGCCTGTCGTACTGTCGTAAAGCGCGATGTAGAAATTGAGCGCCACCAGCAGCTCGCCGACGATCATGTGCAGGCTGCGGAAAAGCTCGTTCATGTCACCGGGCTGACTGGAAAGCTCGGCAATCTGGAACAGGGCATTCTGCAGATGCTCGGCGCGCTCGCGATCCCTGACTTCCTGACGCAACGCGTCGTTGGCTGCAGAAAGCTGCTGCGTGCGCAGGGCCACCACCTGCTCCAGGTCAGTGCGGTGCAACTGCCGGTCCAGTGCCATGGCCACATGGCGCGACACCACGGCGAACAACGCACGATCCTGGGCACTGTAGACACGAGACACGTCATAAACCTGCATCGCGACCATGCCAAAGACGTCGTCCGATGCATTTTTCAAAGGCGCGCCCATCCAGAACTCGGGTAGACGTCCAACGCAGTAAAACCGGTTTTCGGCTTTGGCCAGTTCGATGCAGGCGGCATCGAGAAACAACGGCTGCCCGCTGCTCAAGACATACCCGGTGAGCGACATCCGGTCAGCGTCGATAAACTCGAACGTCTCATGTGCCATCGCTTCGTCATCGAAGCGGTCAATGTAATAAGGGTAGGTGATCTTGCCGCTTTGCCGGTCATACAGCGCAACGTAGAAGTTTTCGGCATCGATCAGGGTCCCGAGTTGCTCATGAATGCCTTGCAGAAAAGCGCCGCGGTCCAGCGTAGTACTGGCCAGCAAGCTGATTTCGTACAGAACGCGCTGAGTGTTCTGCGCGCGGATCAACGCCGCGGTCTGCAACAGCGAGCCCAGCCTGACAGCCAGATCCAACAGCAAGGGGTGGTCTTTTTCAGCCATCGGTGCCAACACCCAACCCAGCACGCCCTCGCCCTGCCCCGCGACCCGGCAATGCAGCTGCAACTGAGTGCAATACGCCTCGAAATCTTCAGCAGCGATGTGTGTCGGCCAGACAACGCATTCGTCGCCCTGCCCGAGCAGGCATTTCAGTTCACCAGCGGCGTATGCAGCCCAGGCAATGGCTCCTGTCTGCTGCCTTGCGGCGTTGATCAGTGCTTCGATGGAGGCGTGACAGGAGAATCGGTCGCGGGTGGCTGGCAACGCGCTGCCGGGAGCAATTGAGGTGCAAGCTACGCTTGGGCAAAGGCCCGTGGCCAGAAGTGAGACTGTCATGGAAACACCCAGATGCATGAGCCGACGGCGGTCATCCCTAAAACCATGACCAAAGATTACAAGCGTGACAGGGCATTGTTGCAAAGTTCATACCTTTTTGGCAGACCCTTCGGCTTCCCGATGGCGCTTGTGTGACGCAGGGCACTACATGGCTGCCCATGGGTCAGATTCAGGTGCATTGCCAGACAGCAAGGTCAATGAGCGAGGCTCGGCTATGCTGTCGTACGGCGTTACACTTATCCCCATTGAACAGGTGACAGTAATGGTC
Source organism: Pseudomonas sp. P129 (assembly GCF_020312195.1). Classification (NCBI taxonomy): domain Bacteria; kingdom Pseudomonadati; phylum Pseudomonadota; class Gammaproteobacteria; order Pseudomonadales; family Pseudomonadaceae; genus Pseudomonas; species Pseudomonas sp. P129. The sequence continues at coordinate 583,888 of NZ_JAGPYS010000002.1, forward strand.
AAGACATACAGCTACGCAGCGCAATCGGCTCAGGACACACTCAAGCCCCATCAATTCGAACGTCGCTCGCCCGGCGCTGACGATGTTCAGATCGACATCCTGTACTGCGGCGTGTGCCACTCCGATCTGCATACTGCGCGCAATGAGTGGCACAACACACTCTATCCTTCTGTTCCGGGTCACGAAATCGTCGGCCGGGTCACGGCGGTCGGCTCCGACGTCAAGCAATTCAAGGTCGGCGACCTGGCTGGCGTCGGCTGCATGGTCGACAGCTGCCAGCAATGTGCATCGTGCGCCGAGGGCGACGAGCAATATTGCGAGAGCGGCTTCACCGGCACCTACAATGGACCGGTATTTGGCGGAGAGAACACATTCGGCGGCTACTCCGACAAGATAGTGGTCAAGGAAAAGTTCGTCTTGCGCATCTCACATGATGCCAACCTGGCCGCCGTCGCGCCGCTGTTGTGCGCAGGTATCACCACCTATTCCCCCTTGCGCCACTGGAAGGTCGGCCCCGGCAAGAAAGTCGGCATTGTCGGGCTTGGCGGCCTCGGCCACATGGGCGTCAAGATCGCCCACGCCATGGGCGCCCATGTGGTGTTGTTCACGACCTCCCCCGACAAGCGCGAAGATGGCTTGCGTCTGGGCGCCGACGAAGTGGTCGTATCCAGGGACGCGGGACAGATGGCCGCTCAGGCCAACAGCCTGGACTTTATCCTCAACACGGTCGCAGCGCCGCATGACCTGGACGCCTTCCTGTCTCTTCTCAAACGCGACGGCACCATGACACTGGTTGGCGCGCCGGCAGAACCGCATCCGTCACCCGCAGTGTTCAACCTGATCTTCAAGCGTCGCAGCCTGGCCGGCTCGTTGATCGGAGGCATTCAGGAAACCCAGGAAATGCTGGACTTCTGCGCCGAGCACGGCATCGTTTCCGACATTGAAGTGATCGCCATGCAGGACATCAACGAGGCTTACGAGCGGATGCTCAAGGGCGACGTCAAGTATCGCTTCGTCATCGACATGGACAGCCTCAAGCAGGAGGCGGCTGCCGACTCGAATGCTGCCTGATGCGCACCTGGCAGCCATGGACGGCTGCGCTTCGACATGCCGTACGTCGCCCCCGGTGAACCGATCGCCATCAATCGCCCACTGATGTCCATACTCTGGTTGCAGGACTCTCATTGCAGGCATCGGTAACCCGCCTGCTGCGCGCCCCGCTCTGGCCGCTTCCCTTTACGGCCAGAGCGGCCCGCCCTCCGAAATGAACTATTTATTACATTTTGGTGACTACTACTGACTGTCTTTGAGTCTCAAGTTCACGCACTCCTTGCAGATACTCATGTCAACGGACGTTCAACAGGTGAATGGATTATGAAACAACGAGCGACAGTCATCTGCAAACGTGACGGCCAGGTCCTCTACGTGCGCAAACCGAAATCCCGCTGGGCGTTGCCCGGCGGCAAGATAGAAGCGGGTGAAACGCCCTTCCAGGCCGCAGTGCGTGAACTGTGCGAGGAAACCGGGCTTACTGACCTTAACCTTCTGTACCTTGATGTGTATGAGAAGGATCAGGTGACCCACTACGTTTTCACCACCCAGGTTCCAGCCTCCAGCGATCCATCGCCGCAGAACGAAATTGCCGCCTGCAAATGGCTTGCGCCGCAGAAACTTGACGACCTGAAGGCCAGCAGTGCGACCAAGACCATCGTCAAGTCGTATGCCAATCAGCCAGAAGACGTCTCCGGCTCCCGGAGCCACGTCACAGGGTAATCGGAACAATAAGGTTGAACGGTATGGCCTGATTCGGTTCTGAGACAGCAGACGGTTCATTACTTTCTTCCCCGTCTCAGGAGACCCCTATGACTCAGACCGCCCTGGTTGTTGGCGCAAGTGGCATTGTCGGCAGCGCAATCACGCAGTTGTTACTGGAAAACGATTGGCAGGTTGCCGCCCTCTCCCGTAGCCCGTCAGCGCGGCCCGGTGTAATCCCGGTAGCTGCAGACCTGCAGAACCCGGATTCCGTGCGTGCGGCTCTGGCTGATGTAAAGCCCACCCACGTTTTCATCACCACATGGTCGCGTCAGGCCACTGAAGCAGAAAACATCCGCGTCAATGCTGCGATGGTGCGCAACGTGCTGGACGCTGTGCGGCCCGCTGGCAGTGTCAAGCATGTTGCGCTGGTGACCGGCCTCAAGCATTACCTCGGCCCGTTCGAAGCATATGGCAAAGGCACCCTGCCGCAAACGCCGTTCAGGGAATCGCAGGCGCGCCTGGATATCGAGAACTTCTACTACGCCCAGGAAGACGAAGTCTTCGCTGCCGCCGAAAAGGATGGCTTTACCTGGAGCGTCCATCGCCCGCACACCGTGACCGGTGTCGCCGTCGGCAACGCGATGAACATGGCGACGACCCTGGCCGTTTACGCCTCGATCTGTAAAGCCACCGGCCGACCTTTCGTGTTCCCGGGTTCACGCGTGCAGTGGGACAGCCTGACCGACATGACCGATGCGCGTCAGCTGGCCCGCCAGCAACTGTGGGCTGCGACCACACCTGCAGCGGCCAATCAGGCGTTCAACATCACCAACGGCGATGTGTTCCGCTGGAGCTGGATGTGGGGACAGATCGCCGAATACTTCGGCTTGCAACCAGCCGATTTCCCGAGCGAGCCTGCCCCGCTGGAAACGCAGATGGCCAACGATCAAGCAATCTGGGATGACATTGTCCGCGAGCATCAGCTCAAGGAAAGTGACATCAACCGCCTGATTTCGCCATGGCACAGCGATGCCGACCTTGGCCGCCCGATCGAGGTGGTCACCGACATGTCGAAAAGCCGCAAACTGGGTTTCACGGCATTTCAGGCCAGTGACGACGCGTTCTTCGACGTGTTTGAAAAGCTGCGCCGTGACCGCCTGATCCCCTGAGGCTGCTTGCCCTCTTGTGCCAATGCTCGCGTTGGCACAAGAGCTGGCACTTGCTACAGCTAAGGCAAGCACAACAAAAAAGGGTCAACCTCTCGGTTGACCCTTTTTTTACCGCCCAGCAGAGCGGATTTTGTTTGGTAGGCGCGATTGGACTCGAACCAACGACCCCCACCATGTCAAGGTGGTGCTCTAACCAACTGAGCTACGTGCCTGCTGTGGGTCGGCATTCTACGGATATTCGATTGCCTGTCAAACGCTTTTTTGCAGTAACTCGCTGAATACGTGAAATTTTTAAGGCTCCTGTCACTGATCACGTGCCATCGGATTCCTTTCGTCTTTCCAGCACGCTGATCGAGCGGCCTTCTTGTGTTCACGCACCTTTCGAAACCTTACCTAGCACATTTACCAGTATCACTCATCATCCGGCCGCAATAGCCTTGCTAGCGTCATAGGCGTCGAACTATGCGTTACTCAGGAGAAAAATCATGGACGATGAAGTGTCCGCACTGGTGGTTGATAACGGCTCAGGCTCGGTTCAGAGCAACAATGAAAGCAAATCAGCCTCCGCAGACGGGGCCGCTATCACGAATCGCTATGCAAGAGTGGGAAGTGACGGGATCGTCATTATCATTAAAAACATCCCAGGCCCGCCCCCGACGCCTGACTGGAAACCGTGCAAGGCCGACACTAAAGAGGGCTTAAAGTACTGACACATGAGCATTGTCGATGACAGCGTCCAATCTACTCAGAGCGCCTGTTGATTCGCGTTGCAAAGCCAGGTGACGGCATCGTGTTTAATCAGGCTGTTGCCGAATCGGCCGAGCATTTGCAGAAATGGCTGGCCTGGGCAACGCCGACTCCTGGTATCGATCAGTCCGAACTGATCTGCCGCCATGCCTACGCCCGGTTCCTCCTGAATGAGGATCTCAGGGCTCTTCTCTTTCTGAAAAACAACGGCGCATTAGTAGGAAGCAGCGGCTTGCATAATGCCAACTGGCAGTTGCGAAGCTTTGAAGTAGGCTATTGGGGCAGAACTCAATACCTTGGCGCCGGCTTGATAAGTGAGGGCGTTGCAGCATTGGTCAGCTATGCGCTGGACAACTTGATGGCTAATCGCGTGTTTCTGACAATGGATGAAAGAAACCTGGCGAGCCAGAGACTCGCCGAGCGGGTCGGTTTTGAGTACGAAGGCACACTTAGACAGGATCGGATGAGTATTCAGGGAGGATTGCGCAACACGCGCGTCTACTCGATCATTGGCAACTGACAGCAAAACAAAAAGGGCCAGCCTCTCGGCTGACCCTTTTCTTACCGCCCAGCAGAGCGGATTTTGTCTGGTAGGCGCGATTGGACTCGAACCAACGACCCCCACCATGTCAAGGTGGTGCTCTAACCAACTGAGCTACGTGCCTGCTGTGGGTCGGCATTCTACGGATATGCGAATACCTGTCAATCTGTTTTTTTGCTAACCCTATGAAATACAGCGTTTTTTGCCAATCAACAGGCAACGGCCCTTTTTGCCTGCTGCTGGCAGAGCTTTTACATCTCGGGTACGATTGCCGCCATCGTCAAGAATATTAAACGGAGTCTCAGGATGGCAAACACGCCCTACCCGCAGTCCTATTACGCGGCTTCAGCCAATGCTGCCCCGGAACGTCCCGTGCTGCAGGGCGAAGTCGAAACTGACGTGTGTGTCATCGGAGCCGGTTACACAGGCTTGTCCAGCGCTCTGTTTCTGCTGGAAAACGGATTTCGGGTCACTATGCTGGAAGCGGCGAAGGTCGGGTTTGGCGCATCGGGGCGTAATGGCGGGCAGATAGTCAACAGCTACAGCCGCGACATCGATGTCATCGAGCGAACCGTGGGGCCACGCCAGGCGCAATTGCTCGGGCAGATGGCCTTCGAAGGCGCATCGATCATTCGGGATCGGGTTTCCCGTTACGGCATTCAGTGCGACCTGAAAGATGGCGGTGTATTCGCAGCGCTGACCAGCAAGCAGCTGGCGCATCTCGAGGCCCAGCAGCGGCTCTGGGAGCGCTACGGGCATACCGGCCTCGAGCTGATGGACAAGCGCCGGATCAATGAAGTTGTGGCCTGTGATCAGTACATCGGCGGGTTGCTGGACATGACCGGTGGGCATATTCATCCCCTCAACCTGGCGCTGGGTGAAGCCGCCGCTGTCGAGACGCTGGGTGGCACCCTCTATGAGCAATCAGCGGCCATTCGTATCGAGCGCGGGGCAAATCCTGTGGTGCATACGGCGCAAGGCAGGGTCCGGGCCAAGTTCATTATCGTGGCCGGCAATGCCTACCTGGGCAATCTGGTCCCGGAGCTGGCGGCCAAGTCGATGCCGTGCGGCACTCAGGTGATCACCACCGAGCCGTTGAGCGATGAACTGGCCAAGACACTCCTGCCGCAGGACTACTGCGTCGAGGACTGTAATTATCTGCTCGATTACTACCGTCTCAGCGCCGACAAACGCCTGATATTCGGTGGCGGCGTGGTGTATGGCGCACGAGATCCGGCCAACATCGAAGCCATTATTCGCCCGAAGATGCTCAAGGCATTCCCACAACTCAAGGACGTGAAGATCGACTACGCGTGGACCGGCAATTTCCTGCTGACCCTGTCTCGCCTGCCGCAGGTTGGCAGGCTGGGCGACAACATCTATTACTCGCAGGGTTGCAGCGGGCATGGCGTGACGTACACGCACCTGGCCGGCAAAGTGCTGGCCGAAGCCCTGCGCGGGCAGGCCGAACGCTTCGATGCATTCGCCGACCTGCCTCATTACCCGTTCCCCGGCGGGCAGATGCTACGCACCCCGCTGACTGCGCTGGGCGCGTGGTATTACAGCCTGCGTGACCGACTCGGTTTCTAAGCTCGCTGAACGTAAAACGGCACCTTCTCGGTGCCGTTTTTGTTCCTGCCGCGTTGAGTTCATTTAACGCCGCGTGCCAGCGTTCTTTTCGCCTCGCCCGCCGCTTGTTCCTGTCCTGATGTCGATAATGCTTCGGCCGCCTGCAACCAGCGCTGCGCATCGACGCTGGCTGGCAACTGCCGGGGCGACTGGATCAGCACCGCCCAACTGCCCGCGTCTTTCCAGGCCGACGCAAAGCTGCTGAAACTCATTGAATAGCGACGGTCCATGCCTGCGTTGAGCAGCACGGTCTCCTTGATGCGGTTGTAACCGATCAGCACCGCATAACGTGGCCCTTTCCACAGTACAGAGCCCTGGGCAAAACGCAGCATCACCGGATAGCCCGCCGAGACCTGAGTCAGCAGGTCCTGTAACTGGCCATCAAGCGGGTACACCATGAAACCGTACTCACGCGCGACCTTCTGCATGTTCTGCTCGAGCCGGTCCTCGGCACCCGGCAATTGCAGCGGCTTGTCGAGCAAACCAGGCGTCGTCTGCACCTGCTGGTTGGCCAGCATGCTTGCCAGCACCATCGGCCCGCTTTGATAGGCATTACCCCGGAAGAACGGCACCGAAGTTAGCTCGACCCGGTCAGGAAGGCGCTTCATCTCCGGCGTAACCATCGATGAACAACCGGTAAGGCCAATCAGCATGGCCCCGATCAGCCATGAACGCAGTGCACCGGAAGTACCGGTAAAGAAAGAAACCGACAGCATGTTCACCCACTTCAACTGTTGTCGGGCAACCCGCGACCCGACCTGAGCACCGATGATAGAGCTGACCGGGTCTCGGGGATAGCCGCGCGCGGCTCCCAGCCCAACGGAATGGCGAAAATAATTCATAGCCCGATGCCACTGGTCAATTAACCGAAACATGCCCCGTACTAGACTGTCAGTTATCAAGACCGCAACAAAAGCAGGAATGTGGAGGCACTTATGAGCCTGGAATTGACAATAGTGATGCTGATCGCTTCGTGGCTTGCCGTCGCCAGCGCGATGCTGTGGGGGGTGATGCGTATATCCCGTCGCCATCATCAGCCGCGCAGCGTCGAGCCGCGTGCGGTACAACCGGCTGTACTTGCAAAACACATCAAGGCCCCCGCTGTCGCCGCAAACTGATTTACAGAGTATGAGCAGCGCTTAGCTGATCTGCCCTCCTCTGCGTATTTGCCCGCACCTTGAATGCAAAAGGTCGACCCTGTTGCCAGGGCCGACCTTTTCTACCGCTTCGCCAGTTATCAGTGCGTGGACACCTGGGTACCGGCTTTCTTGCGTCTTGCCCTGCGTACCAGCATGTTCAAGGCTTCAACGGCTGCCGAGAAAGCCATGGCCGCGTAGATGTACCCCTTGGGCACATGGGCGCCGAAACCTTCGGCGATCAGTGTCATACCGATCATGATCAGGAAGCCCAGCGCCAGCATGACCACCGTCGGGTTGTCGTTGATGAATTTCGCCAGCGGGTTGGCTGCAACAAGCATCACCACGACAGCAGAGATTACCGCGATGACCATGATCGGCAGGTGTTCGGTCATGCCCACGGCAGTGATGATACTGTCGATGGAGAACACCAGGTCCAGCATCAGGATCTGTACGATCGCCGCGCTCATGCTCAACATCACCACCGAACCCAGGGCTTTCTCCTCCTCGGTCTTGATGTCCATGCTGTGGTGAATTTCCGTTGTTGCCTTCCACACCAGGAACAGACCACCGGCAATCAGGATCATGTCCTTCCATGAGAACGCCTGGCCGAATACCTCGAAAACCGGTTCTGTCAGCTGCACGATGTACGCAACGGTACTGAGCAGACCCAGGCGCATCACCAGCGCCATGCCGATACCCAGCTTGCGAGCCTTCTCGCGCTGTTGTTCAGGCAGCTTGTTGGTGAGAATCGAGATGAAAATCAGGTTATCGATGCCCAGTACGACTTCCATCACCACCAGTGTCGCCAGCGCGATCCAGGCTGCCGGACTTGTCGCGAGTTCCAATAGGTATTCCATAGATCACTGCCCTGCCTGCGCCAATAGTTATAAGTCAGATTTCTTTATCAGACGTGTTTTCGGTTTCAGCCGAGTTTGCTGGTGATTCCTGCAACGAAAGTTCCTGCCTGGCGTCGTCCAATGCCTGGGTCGCAGCTTTATGGGTGTCATCGACCACCTGTTTTGCACTGTCAGCTGCGGCGTTCACCACATGCTTGGTGGAAGACTCTAGCTGATCGCACCCTGCCACTACCAGCAGCGAACCGCTCAGTAATACAGCGTAAAGGGCTTTGTTCATGGGCTCCTCGGTTGTGAAGCCGGGCGGCATGTTCAGCCCGGCGTTGGAGCGGATTCTAGACATCTTGAAACATAAGGAAAATTCGATTTTATAAGTCGTATACTTCGGTTTTACCGAATCGGCTGAAATTATGCTCAATTACCGCCAACTCCACTACTTCTGGGTCGTGGCCAAGACCGGCAGCATCGTGCGCGCCTGCGAACAGCTGAATCTGACCGCGCAGACTGTCAGCGGGCAGATCAGCCTGCTCGAGGCGTCGCTTGGGGTCGATCTGTTCCAGCGCGTCGGTCGGCAGCTGGAAATGACCGAAGCAGGCCGCCTCGCCCTGCCCTATGCCGAACAGATGTTTCAGTTGGGCAATGACCTGGAAAACCTGTTGCGCTCACAGCCGGATGAACAGCAATTGCTGTTGCGCATTGGGGTGGCCGACGTCGTGCCCAAGTCCATTGTCTACCGCCTGATTGCCCCGACCATGACGCTGGATGAGTCCATTCGCATCACCTGTCGCGAGGACAAGCTGGAACGACTGCTGGCAGACCTGGCCATCCAGCGTCTGGACCTGGTGATTTCCGACAGCCCCATGCCGCCGCATCTGGACATCAAGGGCTACAGCCAGAAGCTGGGAGAATGCGGGGTCAGTTTTTTCGCCACGCGTGAAATGGCGGAGCGTATCGGGACAAATTTTCCGCAGTGCATGCATGGAGCACCGCTGCTGATTCCGGGTCAGGAGACCGTGGTTCGAGGCAGACTGATGCGCTGGTTTGCCGAACAGGGCATTCAGCCACGCATCATCGGCGAATTCGATGACAGCGCACTGATGAAGGCGTTTGGCAAATCCGGCAGCGGCGTGTTCGTGGCGCCCAGCGTGATCGCCGACGAAGTGCAGAACCAGTATGGCGTACAAGTGATTGGCCATACTGATGCGGTGACCGAATCGTTCTACGCCATCACCGTGGAGCGCAAGGTCAAGCACCCCGGCGTCGTCGCCATTGCCGAAAGTGCTCGGAATCAGCTGTTTACCGATGCTGGCTAAGCCGGGAGCGGCCCCGGATCACGCTTGATCAACAGCAGCGCCAGCACAATCGCCAGCACAATGATGCCCGCAGCGGCAAAACCGACGTTGCCCAGCCCCAGGTGATCAATGACCCTGCCGCCGATCACCGCGCCGATGCCAATGCCGAGGTTGGCACCAGCGATGTTCAGTGACGCCGCGAACGCAGGCGCTTGCGGCGCGGCCTTGATCAACCGCACATGACTGACCAGAAACAAGGCCGCCTGGGTGATACCCCAGACCGCCAGCGCGAGTGGCAAGGCCACCACCGAATGGATGCTCGGCACCACCGCGACCATGCCAACCACCATGAATGCGCAGAACACCAGGCTGGCAATCAACGGATGGCGGTCGACCATGCGCCCGCCCAGCGAGTTGCCCAGCAAGCCGACAGCGCCAAAGCCCATCAGGCACCAGCCCACCAGAGCGCCGTCGAAACCGGCAAGACGCTCGAGCATGTCCGCCAGATAGGTATAGGCCGTGAACATGCCGCTGAACACCAGCACCGAGAGCAGCACGTGCCCCTGCATCATCCGGCTGCGCAAGATGCCGAACTGCTTAAGGATCGATACCGGGTTCTGCCTGGCAGCCGTCTTCGGCAGATAGACCGTCAGCAACAGTGCCTTGGCGAACGCCAGAGCGGCCAGAACCAGAAAGGCCGTGCGCCAGCCGAAGGCATCGGAGATCAGGGTGCCGATGGGAATGCCGAATACCGTGGCGCAAACGATGCCGAAACCGATCCTGGCAATTGCCCGGCCTGCGAACTGCGGACCGACAATGTCCACGGCGGTCTCGCTGGCCAGCGCCCAGAACACCGGTAACCCCAACGCAGGAATCAGCCGGGCGATCCCCATCACGGCGATATTGGGCGCCAGCGCCGCCAGGACATTTGCAAAGCCGAACAGCACCAGGATGCTGACAAACAGGCGCTTGCGCTCGAAGCGCGAAAAATAGGCGGTCAGAAAAGGACCAAAGGCGGCGACGGTAAACGCAAACAGCGTCACCAGCAGACCTGCCTGGGAGACCGTGACATTCAGGTCGCGGGCAACCGCTGGCAAAAGACCGACGATGACGAATTCTGTGGTCAGCACGGTAAACCCGGCGGCTGACAGCAGAAGGATGGGCAACAACATGAATACTCCAGAACAACAACAGAGCCCGCTGCAACAGCGCGGCCTGCGGGAGGGGGATTAAAGTAGCTTGAAGATGACTGTCACGCCAATGTTTCGCACTGGCATGCATTTTGTGAAGCAGTGCCTGCGACGCCTTTGCGCTTGATACCGCGCAAGACTGCAGATGTGTGACGCGCAGCGTCACCCAATGCATGCCAACGCGGAGCATTGGCACGATAGTCAGTTGGCTTTGTGTATAACGCCGGGGGCCGAGACCATCAACCAGGTCTCAGCCCCGCACTGTTTAGAACTTGCCCATGAAATCGCGCTTGCCGATTTCAACGCCGTTATGGCGCAGCAGATCGTAGGCAGTCGTGACGTGAAAGAAGAACTGCGGCAAGGCGTAGCTGAGCAGATAGGCCTGACCGTTCAGGCGTTTTTCCTTTTCAGTGCCGGGGCGCAGGACGATTTCGATGCCTTCCTTGCCGTCGACCTGATCAGGAGTGATGCTGCCGATGAACGCGAGTGTCCTGGCAAGCAGTGCCTGCAACTCGGCAAAGGTGGTTTCGGTGTCATCGTACTGCGGGATCTCGACGCCTGCCAGGCGCGCCGACGCACCCTTGGCAAAATCGACGGCGATCTGCACCTGACGGGTAAACGGCAGCATGTCCGGGAACAGACGCGCCTGCAGCAGGGCTGGTGGCTGGATTTTCTTCTCGGTCGCGTAAGCTTCGGCTTTGGTCAGAACGTCGCTCAGCGCGTTGAGCATTTGCTGAAAGACAGGAATGGAAGCGGCGTACAGGGAAATAGACATGACATATCCTGATTGAGAAAGGCGCAATTATAGACCCACACGACGCCAAACGCCGTGACACTTTTCAGCGCCCCTGCAGATCCGTGCAGCAGACGCTGGCAATAATGTCCGCCACGCCCTACGCTGATCCACCGCCATCACTCAGGGAAGCGTCATGTCCATCGAATCGTCCTCCACCGAATCCTCCCCGAATACCGAGGCGTTACAACTCAACGGCACTGAAGTGCGCATTCTGGGCTGCCTGATCGAAAAACAGGCGACCAACCCGGAAACCTACCCGCTGACCCTCAATGCACTGGTGACGGCCTGCAACCAGAAGACCAGTCGTGACCCGGTCATGAACCTCACCCAGGGTCAGGTCGGCCAGAGCCTGCGTGCCCTGGAAGGCCGCGGTCTGACGCGGCTGGTCATGGGCAGTCGCGCCGATCGCTGGGAGCACAGGGTCGACAAGGGGCTGGAGCTGGTCCCGGCGCAGGTGATACTCACTGGCCTGTTGCTGCTGCGCGGGCCGCAGACCGTCAACGAGCTGCTGACCCGCAGTAACCGCATGCATGATTTCGAGGACAGCGAGCAGGTCATCCACCAGCTGGAACGCCTGATCGCCAGAGGCCTGGCGATGCTCGTGCCGCGCCAGTCGGGCCAGCGCGAAGACCGTTACATGCATCTGCTCGGTGACCCGGAATCGCTGCAGGAACTGCTTGCCGCTCGCCAACAGGCACCGGAGCGACATTCTGCAAGCCCGGCGGCCAACTCGCGTATCGATGAACTGGAGGCACGGGTCGCGGCCCTTGAAGAACGCCTGGCCAGACTGGAACGCGCCCTGCCCGACCTGACGACCTGACGACTAGCCGGCTTTTGCGAAGGCTGCAGCCTGCTGATACTGCTCGTCGGTCGGGCGCACGCCGGTATAGAGCACAAACTGCTCCAGTGCCTGGATCGCCGCCACTTCATCACCACTCACCACACGCTTGCCCAAACGACGTGCAGCCTGGATCAGCGGCGTGTCGGCGGGGGTAGCCACCACATCGAAAACCGTTTCAGCAGCGTCGATGGCTTGCAGGTCAAACGACAGTTCGTCAGCTTGCGCGCCCTGCATGCCTAACGGAGTGACGTTGACCAGCAAGGGGGGTCGCGCACTGCCCAGCTCCGCTTGCCAGCGAAAGCCGCACGCCTCTGCCAGACGCCGGCCGGCCTGCTCGTTGCGGGCCACGATCAGCCCCTCGGTGAAACCCGCATCGCGCAGCGCGAACGCCACTGCCTTGGCCATCCCCCCGCTTCCACGCAGGGCAAACGCGCTGCGCGGCACCGCATGGCTCTCCATCAGTTGAGCGACGGCGATGTAATCGGTGTTGAACGCCTTCAGATGCCCGTCGGTGTTGACGATGGTATTGATCGACTGGATAGCGGCAGCCGAGGCGTCCAGTTCGTCGACCAGTTCGATGCAGGCCTCCTTGAAGGGCATCGAAACTGCGCTGCCACGAATCCCCAGCGAGCGTATGCCGGCCACGGCGGCGGCAAGGTCATTGGGGGCGAAGGTCTTGTAATAGAAGTTCAAGCCTAACTGCTGGTAAAGATGATTATGGAAACGCACACCAAAGTTGCCGGGACGGGCGGCCATGGACATGCACAATAATGTCTCCCTGTTAGCAGTGACGGACATCGGGTGTTTCCTCCAGACGGTAATGGCTTGAATCTTCGATAGAAGCGTATGCTACGCACCAGTGAGCGCGAGGACATACGCGGCACACCTTACATAAAATTTACTCAGCACTTTCGCAGATTCTTACAATTTCGGTGTCATAGTGTTATCCCGTGGCAGTGCTTGAGAGTGATGCAGGCGCGCGACAACGGGTTGAGAGCGAGGAACAGTCATGATTCGTCAAATCCCCAAGATCGCCTTGTTTGTAGGTGCCCTGGCCCTTGCTGGCCAGGCGAATGCTGACCGTGGCTGGGGTGGCCCTGCCGTGGTAGGTGCTATCGTAGGCGCTGCCGTTGTCGGGGCGGCGGTATCTTCAGGCCGCGACAGGACGGTGTACGTCGAGCGCGAGCCGGTTTATGTACAGCAGCAGCCGGTCTACTACGCGCCGCCGCCTGTCTACTACCAGCCGGCCCCGGTTTATCAGGTGGTCGAGCGCTACCCGCCACCGCCACCGCCAGGCTACTACCATCGTTATGGCCCGCCTCCAGGCCCCGGCTATTACTACGGCCCGCCACGCGGTCGCTGGTAACAGAACAAAAAACCCGCCTTTTCAGGCGGGTTTTTCATTGGTGTGCTCACACTATCGGCGGCCAATGCAATGCGCCCAACCCTCGTTGTTATCAATGACCACTATTGAGAGCGTCGATTTCTGACTTGCCCGCTCGCCCTCTACAGTAGCGCCATGGATTGAGGAGGCACGTATGACCAAGGTACACATCATGTCCGTCGTCGGTAGCGCAGTTCCAGCCCCGCTCAGAGAGCGCGGCCTGTTGGCCTGCTGGTACCTGATTCAGGATGGCGAACCCGTCAGCGGCCCGTTTGCGTCATTGCCTGTTGCAGAGGCCCTGTCGCGGCAAATGCAGTGCCAGCCCCTCAACAGCTGACTTCTTCTGCAAACCTCGTGCGTTGCTCCGCACATCCCTTGCCCGCCTCTTTGAAGGCGGGCTTTTTTTGCCACGGAAAAAGCCGGTAACGAGGCTCAGCCGCGCTCGGCCATGGCCGCGTTGACCTGACAGCGATGGGCCAGTTTCTGCAGGCGTTTCTCCAGCGCCATGAACACCACGCGATCGGTACGGCCACTGTCGAGTTCATCGATCAGGTCATTGGCAACCTGACGCAATTCGTAAGCCAGCACCACACGGTCATCGTTCAGGTCATGTTTATGCGACTCGAACAGGCGATGCAGGTAATCCTGCAAAGTGTATTTCAGGCTATGCCGGTCACTGGCGCGCAGATGGGTCAGGTTGAGGCTGATACGGCCCTGCAGTTCGCTCAGCTCGCCGCACAGGTACTGCATGCGCCGCGCGTAGCCCACTTCCCGGTCACGTAGCTGCTTGTGCGCCAGTTCCGCTTCCTGCTTGCGCTGGATGCCCGGTACTGCGACGGCGGCCATCAGCCCGACAATCAGACCGATCGCCTGCATCCAGCCCGCCCAGTCACTTGGACGTGAGGTAAAGCCGACCCCCAGCAGCAGAATGACAATCAATGACGCGATGATCACCAGAACTGCGTAATCCTTGCTGACAAACCCCTTGAGCATTGCATGACTCCTGAATCGGTGACCTGAATGGCATGGAATGCTAATCGGTGCGGGCCTTGCGCACCACGAATATTCAATTGAGAGGCGGTTTTTGGCAGGTTGCAGAGCAGAAAGCGACTTAACGGCAACTTAATGAACGACCGATTGCGTCATTTATTGCGCAAACGCCCACCCCAGCCCATCGACATACGGCAAAGTCTGCTCATAAAATGCAGCGTTTTGACGCGATCCCTTCCATTTACCACCTTTTATCGAGTGAGCCTTGCTCTTGAAAATCCGTCTGTCTCTTTTGGGCCTATTATTTGTACTTACCGGCCCCATGCTTTCTACCCCTACGCTGGCAAACGAACCTGCCGTCCTGAGCCGTGATCCTTCCAACCTGCACCTTGCCTCGGGCAGCGCAATGGTCATCGACCTGCAGACCGACAAGGTGCTGTATTCCAGCAACCCGGATGTGATCGTGCCGATTGCCTCGGTCACCAAGCTGATGACCGCGATGGTCGTGCTGGATGCCAAGCAGCCGATGGACGAAGTCATTCCGGTGAACATTTCCCAGACACCGGAAATGAAAGGTGTTTTCTCCCGCGTTAAACTCGGCAGTGAAATGAACCGCCGGGACATGCTGCTGATCACCCTGATGTCCTCGGAAAACCGCGCGGCGGCCAGCCTGGCGCACAGCTATCCGGGTGGCTATCCGGCGTTCATTCTGGCGATGAACGCCAAGGCCAAGGCGCTGGGCATGAAACACACGGCCTACGTCGAACCCACTGGCCTGTCGGTGTACAACGTGTCGACCGCACGCGACCTCACCAAGCTGGTGATGGCGGCGCGCAAATACCCGCTGCTCAGTGAACTGAGCACCACCGAGCAGAAGACTGTGACGTTCCGCAAACCGACCTACACCCTCGGTTTCAGCAACACTGATCATCTGGTGCGCAAGGACAACTGGGACATCAAGTTGACCAAGACCGGCTTTACCAATCAGGCCGGTCACTGCCTGGTGCTGCTGACCAGCATGGCCAACCGCCCGGTTTCAGTGGTGATTCTCGATGCGTTCGGCAAATACACGCACTTCGCCGATGCCAGCCGCATACGCAAATGGATGGAGACCGGCCAGAGCGGCCCGGCCCCCGAAGTGGCCCTGCAGTACAAGAAGGAAAAGAATCTGGTCATGAGACAGACCGGTATTCAAGCAAGAGACTGAGTCACACAGGCAACGAAAAACGGTCGCGATGCTTGCACATCGCGACCGTTTTTATTTACCCGAGCAACGCTCAGTTGTATTGAGTGACCAGCTTGGTATTCAGGTAAGCCTCAATGGCTTCGGTGCCACCTTCGGAACCGTAACCGGAATCCTTGATCCCGCCAAACGGCACTTCCGGCAAGCCGATGCCCTGATGGTTGATCGACAGCATGCCCGCTTCGATATAGGTGCTCAGCGCCTGAGCAGTCTTCATCGACGTGGTGAAGGCATAGGATGCCAGCCCGAACGGCACGCGGTTGGACTCGGCGATCGCCTCCTCTAGTGTGTCGAACGGCACCAGCAGCGCAACAGGGCCGAAAGGCTCCTCATTCATGATGCGCATGTGCGGCTTGAGGCCACTCAACACCGTCGGCTCGAAGAAATAGCCCGGTCCTTCGCCAGCCTTGCCACCCGCAGACAGCGTCGCACCACCGCGCACCGCGTCATCGATCAGATCGACCAGCGCAGGAATACGTCGATCATTGGCCACCGGGCCCATGGTAGTGCCCGCCTCCAGACCGTTGCCAACCTTGATTTCACGGGTCAGCCCGACGAATTTCTCGGTGAACGCATCCAGCACCTTGCGCTGCACCAGAATTCGCGTCGGCGATACACAGACCTGCCCGGCGTTACGGAACTTGGCGGTGGCCAGCACGCGAGCGGCGAGATCGATATCCGCATCATCGAACACCAACGCCGGTGCATGGCCGCCCAGCTCCATGGTCGCCCGTTTCATGTGCTTGCCAGCCAATGCGGCCAGCTGCTTGCCGACCGGCGTGGAGCCGGTGAACGTGACCTTGCGAATGACCGGATGCGGGATCAGGTAACCGGAGATTTCTGCAGGGTCGCCGTACACCAGCCCGATGACGCCCGCTGGAACGCCCGCATCGGCGAATGCGCGGATAAGCTCGGCAGGCGACGCCGGCGTCTCTTCCGGGGCCTTGACGATGATCGAGCAGCCCGCAGCCAGCGCCGAGGACAACTTGCGCACCACCTGGTTGATCGGGAAATTCCACGGCGTGAACGCAGCAACCGGACCGACCGGTTCCTTGATGACCTTCTGCTCGATGGACACGTTACGCGATGGCACGAGACGGCCATAACTGCGACGCCCCTCTTCGGCCAGCCAGTCGATGATGTCCGCCGCCGACAAGGTTTCCATGCGCGCTTCGGCCAGAGGCTTGCCCTGCTCCTGCGTCATGATTCGGGCAATGCTGTCCGCACGCTCGCGAATCAGGTTTGCCGCTTTCTGCATCAGCTTGTAGCGATCATAAGCCGAGGTCGCACGCCAGGTGGCAAAGCCACGCTCGGCCGCCGCCAGGGCTTCATCAAGATCGGCGATACCGGCATGCGCCACAGTGCCCAGCGCCTCGCCCGTCGCCGGGTTTATGACTGACAGCGTGCGGTTGTCGCGACTGGCGCGCCACTGACCATCGATATAAAGCTGTACGTCTGGATACATAAACACTTTCTCCATAAGTCGCTGAAAGGAACGGTGTGGCCGATGGATCAGACTCGCTGATCAGCACCGGCCATCGGCAAAAATACCAAGCGCTACGGCTCGTCGATTTTGCGACGCGTCGTGACGCGCGTCGACAATCCCACAACACGTTTGGGCCCCGTGGTCTCATTGGCCTGCGCTATGCTGCACTTACGACAATATTTAACTTACACAGCCTGGATTCGAGCCACCAGTCAGGGATGACGGGATCATGAACGCACAGTCTGCCGCACTGCATCATCATACGCCCCGCCTGACTGTCATTGATCCACGCGGTCTGGAGATTCGCGCGATTGATTTTCGGCGCAACCCGTTAATCGACACGCCGGAACGACTGGTAAACCGCGCAGCTCATGACGCTGCCGGGCATCCGGTCAGCTGCTGGGATGCAAGGCTCTGGGAAAGCCAGGCTGCGGTCAATCTTGCCACTGTGTTTTCCCTGAGTGGTCAGGCGCTTCTCAGCGACAGTGTCGATGCCGGTTGGCGGCTGATGCTGGCCGGTGACAGCGGCGCGGTCGTGGTGAGCCGGGATGGCCGTGGGACTGAGCGGAGCGTGCAGTATGACGCCCTGCTCAGACCCGTTGCCATCATTGAAAACGGACGCTGCGTCGAGCGGCGGCAATACGGCGGGCCGGATACCAAAGGCCATAACCAGTGCGGCCAATGTATACGCCATGATGACCCGGCTGGTTCGCGAATGGATGACGAGTTCGCCCTGGCGGGTGGCGTGCTTGAACAGACGCGGCATTTTCTCTTCAATCCCGAAAATGTCGACTGGCCAGAACCGATGACAGAACGTGACGCCTTGCTCGAATCTGGTCCAGGCGCAACTACGCGCTGGGCACGCAGTCCGCCTGGCGATGTCATCTCGCAGACGGACGCCCAGCGTAACGTCCAGACCTTTGCCCATAGTGTGGCAGGTCATATCGAGGCCATTTCACTCAGCCTCCCCGGGCAGACAGAGCGAATTCTGATTCACAGGATCGATTACGACGCTCAAGGCCACGTAACCTCGGAAACGGCTGGCAACGGTGTTATGACCAAGGCGTTGCATGACGCCGCAAATGGCCGTCTGATTGAACTCAAAGGCACACGAGCAGATGGCCAACTGCTGCAACATCTGCTGTATGACTACGACCCGGTGGGCAATGTCCTGCGTATTGAAGATCGCGCTCAGCCGACGCGGTACTATCGCAATCAGCGCCTTGAACCGGTGTCGACTTATCAATACGACACGCTGTATCAGTTGATCCAGGCTACGGGCACGGAGTCCGCGAAACGCAATCAAGGCCCGGTTTTTCCATCATTCCAGGTTCCCCCCGACCCGACGCAGCTAGCCAATTACAGGCAAACCTATCGTTATGATGCGAGCGGCAATCTGCTGCAACTGACTCACACTGGCACCCAGTCCCACTCGCGCACTCTGGTCACTTCGCAAACCAGCAATCGCAGCCTGCCGGTCATCAACGATCAACCGCCGGATGAAGCAGCCATCGCTGCCGCGTTCGACGCCAATGGCAATCTGAGTGAGCTGCAAGCCGGGCAAGCGATGAGCTGGGACTGGCGTAATCAGTTGCAGCAAGTGCGGCCTGTGGTTCGGGAAGCGGGTGACGACGACAAAGAGCGCTATGTCTACGACGCCAGTGGGCAACGCCTGCGCAAAATCCATACGACCAAGGCGAAAGCCGTTGTCCACAATGCCGAAGTGCGCTACTTGCCAGGCCTGGAGGTGCACAGCAACAGCGCCACAGCCGAGACCTTGCACGTTATCGTCACCCAGGCCGGGCGCAACGAGGTCCGGGTGTTGCACTGGCAGGCGGGTCAGCCTGAAGGACTTGAAAACGATCAGGTTCGCTACAGCTTCGCCGATCATCTGGGGTCCGGCACCCTGGAGCTGGATAAAAACGCGCACATCATCAGCCAGGAAAGTTACTACCCGTTTGGTGGTACGTCGTGGTGGGCAGGGCGCAGTACGATTGAAGCCAGCTATAAAACCATTCGATATTCTGGCAAGGAGCGCGATGCAACAGGGCTGTACTACTACGGCCTGCGCTATTACGCGCCGTGGTTGCAGCGATGGATCAATCCGGATCCGGCGGGCACAGTGGACGGGATGAATCTATATCGTTTTGTCAGGAATTCGCCTTTGCGGTTTGCTGATCAACAAGGGGCTGCTCCCCACGACGTTCCCCTTACAGTCGTCGCAGACGACCTTTCCGAGTTCAAGCCTGAGCAGCAATTTAAAATATTTGCCGCCAGGGATGTTGCCGTTTCGTTATTGACGTTCACGCGTTCCGAGCTGTTAAAAGCATCACCAAGTGAAGACGTAAAGGAGGCATTCGACGCAACCTTTGGGGCGCTGGCTCCCAGCGCTCGCGCCGCTACGAGTATCGACGTGGAGGATTCCTTACGGCAGATGCAGGAGCTCATTGAGGGCATCGGCAGTCCAGAATCCGATCTGACGCTGTTTCTTTTTAATGGACCCGAAAACATTCTCGCATCGACTCGTTTTCAAGGCGAGTTTCAGGAATCGGTGGAACGGATTGGGGTGTCGGCCTCCCTGCTTGCCAACTACGATGTGCTGGAAGTTGCACGATCCATTATTCATGAGGCCTCCCATGTCCAACTGAATACGATGGATGCGTTTTATTATCTGACGGATGCTGGCAAGCTCCTCGTCGACGGAGCGGATGCTGCACAGGTCGAGGCGTGGTCCAGCGAGATCCGAATGTCATTAAGAGAAATCTCGCAGCATGGCCCCGACGAAGAACAATTTGATCCTGCCGACTATATAGCCGCCATGCAGGCGTTGACCAAGAATGCGCGCACCCCGGCACAGCGAAAACAAGAGTTCTTGAGCAACACAACGACCCGGACTTTATTATTGCAGATGAATGCCGACACGCTTTCGTCGCTGGTCATGGCGACCGGCCAGCCTGTCCGATATGCACAAACACGGATGAATCAGCCTGGAAATTAGGTGATCAATGACAGTACCCGCTAGTGCAGATACAGAGTGCCATTGACGCCTGAAAAAACGGTGCCTGTCTGGGCACCGTTTCAACAAAAAAGGCGTTGTCGGGGTAATTACAGAATCGGCTTGCCGCCCGTCACTGCATAGCGCGAGCCGGAAATGTAACTGGCTTCGTCCGAGGCCAGCAGCACATAGATCGGCGAAACTTCCACCGGCTGCCCCGGGCGTCCCAGCGGTGTCTCGCTGCCGAAGCTTTTCACGTCTTCATCGGTCATGGTCGCCGGGATCAGCGGCGTCCAGAT
Organism: Pseudomonas sp. P129; assembly: GCF_020312195.1. Lineage (NCBI taxonomy): Bacteria > Pseudomonadati > Pseudomonadota > Gammaproteobacteria > Pseudomonadales > Pseudomonadaceae > Pseudomonas > Pseudomonas sp. P129. Next base: position 604,238 of record NZ_JAGPYS010000002.1, read on the forward strand.
CGGGCCGGGTGCCACGCTGTTCACACGGATGCCCTTCTCGCCCAGCAACTGCGCCAGGCCACCGGTGAAGTTGGCAATCGCGCCCTTGGTGGTCGCGTAGGCCAGCAGCGTCGGCTTGGGCATGTCCGAATTCACCGAACTGGTATTGATGATCGAGCCGCCCCGTGGCATATGCGGAACCGCAGCCTTGCAGATGCGAAACATCGCGGTGATGTTGATATCGAAGGTCTTGACCCACTCTTCGTCGGAGATTTCGTCCAGCGTTTCATGCGTCATCTGGAACGCAGCGTTGTTGACCAGCACATCGATGCGACCAAACTCTGCAACGGTCTTGCTCACGATGTCTTCGCATTGCTGCTTCTGTGCCAGGTCGCCCGGCAACAGCAGGCATTTGCGGCCCGCCTCTTCGACCCAGCGCTTGGTTTCTTGCGCGTCCTCATGCTCGTTCAAGTAGGAGATCGCGACCTGCGCGCCTTCCCGTGCAAAGGCAATCGCCACTGCGCGGCCGATGCCGCTGTCAGCGCCGGTGATCAGAGCGATCTTGCCCTGCAGACGTCCGGAGCCCTTGTAGCTCTTTTCACCGCAATCGGGATAGGGGTCCATCTTGCCCTGCATGCCTGGAACTTCCTGTGGCTGACTGGCAAATGGCGGCTTTGGGTATTCTTCGTTCATCTGAATAAATCTCGCTGAATAAAAGTTCTGACTGAAGTGCTGAAGCCCTTGCCGATCGCCTGTGGCGGATAGGACAAGGGCTTTCAACCAAAGGGCTGGTCAAACGCGGCTATCACGCACCTGGCTTGAGCACTACCTTGGTCCAGCCTTCATCACGCGCATCGAAGTGCTTGTAGGCGTCAGGGCCCTCTTCAAGCTTCAGGCGATGGGAAATGATCTGCGACGGCTTGGCGCGACCGTGGTGGATCAGCTCGGCGAGGCGACGGTTGTAAGCCTTGACGTTGGCCTGACCGGTACGGATCTGCTGGCCCTTGAACCAGAACGAGCCAAAGTCGAAGGCCATCTTGCCTTCCTTGGCGAGGTCGCTTTTGGCGCCCGGATCCTGCGGCACGAAAACGCCCACGACACCGATTCCGCCAGTCGCCTTGGTCGAGGCAACGAGGTTGTTCATGGTGACGTGATTGGCCTCGTGACCATGACGGTCGCAGCACTGATAACCGACGCACTCACAGCCTCGGTCGGTGCCTTTGCCATCGGTCAGATTGAGGATCTGATCCACCGCGCCCTGCTCCAGCGAGTTGATCGGCGTCGCGCCCATCTTCGCCGCGAGGGCCAGACGATCAGGATGGTTGTCGACCACGAACACCTGCGAGGCGCCCTTGATCATTGCCGAGTGGGCAGCCATCAGACCGACCGGGCCGGCACCGTAGATGGCAACGCTTTCGCCAGGCAGCAGCCCGGCCAGCTCGGTGGCATGCCAGCCGGTAGGAAAGATGTCCGAGAGCATGACGTAATCTTCTTCACGCTCGGCGGCATCTTCGGGCAACAGCAGGCAGTTGAAGTCGGCATACGGCACGCGCAGCAACTCGGCCTGGCCACCTTCGTGATCGCCCATATCGGCAAAACCATAGGCCGCGCCAGCGCTGCCAGGGTTGGCGGTCAGGCAATAACCGGTCAGGCCCTTCTCACAGTTTTCGCAAAAGCCGCAGCCAATGTTGAACGGCAGGCACACCCAGTCGCCCACCTTGATGCGGTCAACGCCGGCGCCCACTTCAATCACCTGGCCGAGGTTCTCATGGCCGAAAATGCGCCCGGTCTCGAACGACGTGCGGCCTTCGTACATGTGCAGGTCCGAGCCACAGATATTCGTGGAGGTCACTCGGACAAGCGCATCTGTCGGCTTCTGAATCTTCGCATCCGGTACGTTTTTGACACTGACGTCACGCGGACCGCTATAGACGATGGCTTTCATGTTCGGAGTCTCCTCAGTAAAAAATTCGTTAGGGCTTTTTAGGGCTCACCGAATATCTGTCACAACCAGAAGGCGCCTGTTCAAAGCGATTGCCTTTACACCTGACGAATGGTCATCGATGAGTGCGAGATAGGCTCTGTACGAAAAGTCGGCGAGCGAAGGTCAGGCGAGGCAAAAACAGGCGAGGAAGCGGAGTCTACGTGTTGTAAATGAGCATTCCGAGCCTGTTTTTAACGAAGCATCACCGAGCGCAGCCACTTTTCGTACAGAGCCTAGAGCTGTGGGCGCGTATGGATTGAGGTAAATGAGATGAACGACAAGCCCGGTAGCCGCCGCAAATAAAGGATTTGCATGCTCGATCTTATGGTATACCATCAGACGAAATACAAAATTACTCGCTCCGGGAGTCATTCATGAGCTTTGAAATTCGCAAGATCGTCACGTACACCGAAGAAACCTTTATCGAGGGCGGCAAAGCCACCGACAAACCGGTCACCATGATCGGACTGGCGGCGGTGATCAAGAACCCCTGGCTGGGCCGTGGTTTCGTCGAAGACCTGAAGCCGGAGATCCGCGCCAACTGCTCTGCACTGGGCGAGCTGATGGTCAAGCGCCTCACCGATGCGATTGGCGGTGCGGAAAGAATCGAGGCCTACGGCAAGGCTGCAGTGGTCGGCGCGGAAGGTGAAATCGAACACGCCTCGGCAGTGATCCATACCCTGCGCTTTGGCAATCATTACCGTGAGGCCGTCAAGGCCAAGAGCTACCTGAGCTTCACCAACAAACGCGGCGGCCCAGGTACGTCGATCCAGATTCCGATGATGCACAAGGACGATGAAGGGCTGCGCTCGCACTACATCACCCTGGAAATGCACATCGAAGATTCGCCCCGCGCCGACGAAATCATCATAGTCCTTGGCGCCGCCAACGGCGGACGCCTGCATCCGCGAATCGGCAATCGGTATATCGACCTGGAAGAGCTGGCCGCCGAAAAGGCCCAGTGATCCATCCCCTTTAACGTCCGCGCAGGAGCGATCCATGATTCAGCTCACCGCTGAACACACCCCGGCGGGTACCAGCTATCTGGCTACCGGCCAAGGTCACCCCGTGGTGTTGATTCACGGGGTGGGCCTGAATAAGGAAATGTGGGGCGGCCAGATCGTCGGGCTGGCCACGCATTATCAGGTCATCGCCTACGACATGCTCGGCCACGGCGCCAGCCCGCGCCCCGATCCGGACACCGGCCTGCCGGGCTATGCCGAACAACTGCACGAGCTGCTGACACATTTGCAGTTGCCGCAGGCGGCGGTCGTCGGTTTCTCCATGGGCGGCCTGGTGGCGCGTGCGTTCGCGCTGGAGTTCCCCCAGCACCTGTCGGGGCTGGTGGTGCTCAACAGCGTCTTCAATCGCAGCGCGGAACAGCGTGCCAGCGTCATTGCGCGCACCAGCCAGGCTGCCGAGCATGGCCCGGACGCCAACGCGGGCGAAGCGCTTTCGCGCTGGTTCAGCCGCGAGTATCAGGCGGCCAGTCCGGCGCAGATTGCGGCCATTCGGCACAACCTGGCCAGCAATGATCCTCAGGGATACCTGACCACGTACAAGCTGTTCGCCACTCAGGATATGTACCGCGCCGGGGATCTGGGCGATATTCGCGCACCGACGTTGATCGCCACCGGCGAACTTGACCCGGGATCGACGCCGGAAATGGCCCGCGAACTGGCCGCGCGTATCCCCGGTGCCGAGGTCGCGATATTGCCCGATCAACGCCATATGATGCCGGTTGAATCGCCGCGTCTGGTCAACCAGGTGTTGCTCGGTTTCTTCGAAAAGATCGGCCTCGACAAACCGGCGTCCGCTCACCATTCGATCAAGGGGATTGTTGCATGAGCCTTACCCGCTTTCAGATGTGCATCGACGGTCAGTGGGTCGATGCGTTGTCCGGCAAGACCTTCGACAGCCTCGACCCGGCGCTGGCCGAACCCTGGGCGCAACTGCCGGATGCCGACGAAGCCGACGTCGAACGGGCCGTTCAGGCCGCCCAGAAAGCCTTCGAGGGGCAGGCCTGGCGCGGCCTGACGGCCACGGCACGCGGCAAGCTTCTGCGTAAGCTGGGCGACCTGATTGCCGAAAACAAGGAGCAACTGGCGCAGCTGGAAAGCCGCGACAACGGCAAACTGATTCGCGAGACCCGCGGGCAGGTCGGCTACCTGCCGGAGTTCTTTCATTACACCGCAGGGCTGGCTGACAAACTCGAAGGCGGCACCCTGCCCCTCGACAAGCCGGACCTGTTCGCCTACACCGTGCACGAACCGATGGGCGTGGTGGCCGGGATCATCCCCTGGAACAGCCCGTTGTACCTCACCGCCATCAAGCTGGCCCCGGCATTGGCTGCTGGCAACACCATCGTCCTCAAACCCTCGGAACACGCCTCGGCGACCGTGCTCGAACTGGCGCGTCTGGCACTTGAAGCCGGCATTCCGCCTGGCGTGGTCAACGTCATCACCGGTTACGGCCCGACCACTGGCGCAGCCCTCACCCGGCACCCGCTGGTGCGCAAGATAGCCTTCACCGGTGGCGCGGCCACGGCGCGACATGTGGTGCGCAGCAGCGCGGAGAACTTCGCCAAACTGTCGCTGGAGCTGGGCGGAAAATCACCCAACATCATCTTCGCCGACGCCGACCTGGACAGCGCCATCAATGGCGCCGTCGCCGGCATCTATGCGGCGTCCGGGCAAAGCTGTGTTTCCGGCTCGCGACTGCTGGTGCAGGACGAAATCTACGACGAATTCGTTGAACGCCTGGCCGAACGCGCCAGTCGGATCCGGATCGGCAATCCGCAGGATGAAGGCACCGAAATGGGCCCGATGGCCACCGCCCAGCAACTGGCCGTGGTAGAAGGCCTGGTAGCTGACGCGCTGGCCGAAGGTGCACGCCTGCGTCTGGGCGGCAAGCGACCGGAGCTGGACAGCAAAGGCTGGTTCTATGAACCTACGCTGTTCGAGTGCGATCACAATTCGATGAAGATCATGCAGGAAGAAGTGTTCGGTCCGGTGGCCTCGGTGATTCGTTTCAAGGACGAAGCCGAAGCGCTGGCCATCGCCAACGACTCCCAGTTCGGCCTCGCCGCCGGCATCTGGACCCGTGACCTGGGACGCGCGCACCGTCTGGCGCGGGATATTCGCTCAGGTATCATCTGGGTGAATACGTATCGAGCCGTGTCGGCCATGGCGCCTATCGGTGGTTTCAAAAATAGCGGCTACGGTCGTGAGAGCGGGATAGACTCCGTGCTGGCCTACACCGAACTGAAAACGGTGTGGATCAACCTTTCGCAGGCGCCCATGCCTGATCCATTTGTCATGCGTTAACGAGGCCGCTGCGATGATAGAACCCGGTATTTACAAAGAAGTCATGGCGTCATTCCCTTCGGGCGTGACCATCGTCACCACCCTGGACCCTGAGGGCAATCTGGTCGGCATTACTGCCAGCGCATTCAGCGCGCTGTCCATCGACCCGGCACTGGTGCTGTTCTGCCCCAACTACGAATCGGACACTTACCCGGTGTTGCGCGACAGCAGGAAATTCGCGATTCACCTGCTGTCTGCCGATCAGCAGACAGAAGCCTATGCGTTTGCCAGCAAGGGCAAGGACAAGACCAAGGGCATCGAGTGGCAGTTGAGCGAGCTGGGTAACCCGCTGCTGGGCAACTCCACAGCGATCATCGAGTGTGAACTGTGGCGCGAATACGACGGCGGCGATCACGCGATCATTGTCGGCGCGGTGAAAAACCTGATCCTGCCCGCGACGCCGGTCACACCGATGGTCTATCACCGGGGCAAGATGGGCGCACTGCCGGCCATCGTCTGAGGCCGCGCAGGGCGGTTTTGGTGGTTGCAGGCACGGGCGTGATAAACTCGGCCGCGACCCGGGTTCATCCGTCCGGGCCATGCAGCAGCCCGCGCAGTGTGCGGGTTGCCGACATGAGCGAGACTTTATTTCCAGTCACGTTTTTACTTTGACAGCCCCATTCCGAGCACACCCGATGAAACGCCTGCCTCTCGACGACACCTTCAAGGTCAACCGCAACCCCGTCACGCTGCGCGAGATCGTGCTGGACAAGCTGCGCAGCGCAATCATGAACTTTCAGCTGCTGCCGGGTGACCGTCTGGTCGAGCGTGATCTGTGTGACCGCCTCGGCGTGAGCCGCACCTCGGTGCGCGAAGCACTGCGCCACCTGGAATCCGAAGGTCTGGTCGAGTTCGCCGATGCCAAGGGCCCGCGCGTTGCCATCATCACGCTGGCTGACGCGTGCGATATCTACGAACTACGCTGCGTGCTCGAAGGCCTGATCGTTCAGCTGTTTACCCTGCGGGCCAAACCCAAGGACATTCGCGCACTGGAAAAAGCCCTGGAGGAAAATCGTCAGGCGCTCAAGGAAGGCGAACTGCAGCAGGTGATCGACTCGGTCCAGGGTTTCTACGATGTACTGCTGGAAGGCTCGGGCAACCATGTGGCCGCGACCCAGTTACGCCAGTTGCAGGCGCGCATCAGCTACCTGCGCGCCACCTCGGTATCCCAGGAAAACCGCCGCGGTGCCAGCAACAAGGAAATGGAGCTCATGGTCGAAGCGATCAAGAGCGGCGACCCGCTGGCCGCGCATCAGGCGTCGGTCGATCACGTACGCAACGCCGCACGCGTGGCGCTGGAATACCTCAAATCCAAGCAGGACGAAGTCAGCAAAGTCCGTGACATCGTCGCCCCCGTCGCGCTGAAAGAACCTCGCATAGGTCGCTGAAATGGCCACACCGCGCTTCTGTCCCCAATGCGGTAGCGCTGATCTGGTTAAGCGTGTGCCGTCGGGCGATACGCATGTGCGGTTGGTCTGTGGCGGTTGTCAGTACATTCACTACGTCAACCCGAAGATCATCGCGGGTTGCATCATCGAGCAGGAAGGCAAGTACCTGCTCTGCCAGCGTGCCATCCCGCCGCGCCCCGGCACCTGGACGCTGCCTGCCGGCTTCATGGAAAGCGGTGAAACCACCGAGCAGGCGGCGCTGCGTGAAGTCTGGGAAGAAACCGGTGTACGCGCCGAGATCCTTTCGCCCTACTCCATTTTCAGCGTGCCGCGCATCAGCGAAGTCTACATCGTGTTCCGTGCCATCGCGCTGGAGGTGACCGGCCAGTTCGGCCCGGAAACCCTGGACTACAGATTCTTCGCCGCCGAAGACATACCGTGGGACAGCATCTATTACCCCGCTATCCGGCAGATACTGGAACGCTATATCGAAGAACGTCAGGCCGGTGTCTACGGTATTTATATCGGCAACGACGACACCGGCAAGGTGCACTTTATCCGGTGAACGCCTGAAGCTTTCAGCTCGCCACTGAACGCCTAAAACTGCCCCTCCACGATCACGATCTCGGCCTTGGAAGCGCCCTGCCTGTGGCTCATCGCATTCTGATACTCGGGCGACTGATAACAGGCCAGCGCCTTTTCGTAGGATTCAAATTCGATAATCACCGTGCGCTGCGGCGTGCCGCGCCCTTCAAGCGCCTCGGAACGCCCGCCGCGCGCCAGGAACCTGCCACCGAACAGCTCGAAAGCCGCCGGGGCGCGCTGGGTGTATTGGCTGTACTGCTGGGGGTCGGTCACATCAACGTGTGCAATCCAATAGGCTTTCATCGCGATCTCACTGTTTCATTGATAGGCAATCTGTGGAATATTCTGTCTTATGGTATACCACGATTCATCCACCCATAAAACCGGGAAACTGACTATGGCGTTCGATCGCATCGAAGACATCATTGAAGACTACCGCCAGCGCAAGATGGTGTTGCTGGTCGACGACGAAGACCGGGAAAACGAAGGCGATCTGCTACTCGCCGCCGACTGCTGTTCGCCGCAGGCAATCAGCTTCATGGCTCGCGAAGCGCGCGGTCTGATCTGCCTGACGCTGACCGACGAGCACTGTCAGCGTCTGGGCCTGGAACAGATGGTGCCCAGCAACGGCAGCGTATTCGCCACCGCGTTCACGGTATCCATCGAGGCGACGACGGGTGTGACCACCGGCATCAGCGCGGCAGATCGTGCGCGTACCGTGCAGGCCGCCGTCAACCCGCACGCGGTACCGGAGGACCTGGTGCAGCCGGGCCATATCTTTCCATTGCGCGCTCGCGACGGCGGCGTGCTGACCCGCGCCGGGCATACCGAAGCGGGCTGCGACCTGGCCCGGCTGGCCGGTTTCACGCCAGCGTCGGTCATCGTTGAAGTGATGAATGATGACGGCAGCATGGCCAGAAGACCCGACCTGGAAGTGTTCGCCAAAAAGCACGACATCCGTATCGGCACCATCGCCGACCTGATCCATTACCGCCTGAGCACCGAACACACCATCGTCAGGATTGGCGAGCGCGAACTGCCGACCGTGCACGGCACCTTCCGTCTGTTCAGCTACGAAGACCGCATCGAAGGTGGCGTGCACATGGCCATGGTGATGGGCGACATCCGGCGCGACGCCGCCACGCTGGTACGCGTGCATGTGGTCGACCCGCTGCGCGACCTGGTCGGCGCCGAATACAACGGGCCTGCCAACTGGACACTCTGGGCCGCCCTGCAACGTGTCGCACAGGAAGGTCACGGTGTGGTAGTGGTGCTGGCCAATCACGAATCGTCCCAGGCGCTGCTGGAGCGCATCCCGCAACTCACCCAGCCACCCCGTCAATACACCCGCTCGCAATCGCGCATTTATTCCGAGGTCGGTACGGGCGCACAGATCTTGCAGGACCTGGGCGTCGGCAAGCTGCGCCACCTCGGCCCGCCACTGAAATACGCAGGGTTGACCGGCTACGATCTGGAAGTGATTGAAAGTATTCCGTTTCCCGGCTGACCAGGCAAAAACTCGTCACGCGAGCCCGATAATCCGCCGCCTGCAACCACAGGCGCTGACCGGAAACCCGACCATGACGGCGTTTTGAGAGGGCAAAACGCTTGCAGAAAGTTTGGAATACCATAATATGACATTCCATAAATACAAGATCTGGTCAGACGCGCCCGGCAAGGGAAAGCACTAATAACAGCACCTGACCTGTACAAGGTTTCAAGGCCCATTGGACCTACTGCTCCCGATTACGCGGGCAAGAAAAGCCCGCTCAAAACACAACAAATGAGGGCGTAAAAATGGTGTTGAACAAACGTGCAACAGCAGTCCTGGCCGCTGGCGTGCTGGCTTTCTCGAGTGTCGCCGCTATTGCCGCCGAGAGCGTCAACTTCGTGAGCTGGGGCGGCTCCACGCAGGACTTCCAGAAGGAGGCCTGGGCCGCTCCATTCAGCAAGGCTAGCGGCATCACCGTCGTGCAGGATGGTCCTACCGACTACGGCAAACTCAAGGCCATGGTCGAAAGCGGTAACGTGCAGTGGGACGTTGTCGATGTCGAAGCCGACTTCGCCCTGCGCGCCGCCAGCGAAGGCCTGCTGGAGCCTCTGGACTTCAGCGCCATCAAACGCGATGAGATCGACAAGCGCTTCGTGACTGACCACGGTGCCGGTTCGTTCTTCTTCTCCTTCGTGCTCGGCTACAACGAAAGTAAAGTCGGCGGCAAGGCGCCTGGCGACTGGGCCGCGATGTTCGACACCAAGACCTACCCGGGCAAGCGCGCGCTGTACAAGTGGCCAAGCCCCGGCGTGCTGGAACTGGCCCTGCTGGCCGATGGCGTAGCATCCGACAAGCTTTACCCGCTGGACCTCGACCGCGCCTTCAAAAAACTCGACACCATCAAGAAGGACATCGTCTGGTGGGGCGGCGGTGCGCAGTCCCAGCAACTGCTGGCCTCCGGCGAAGTGTCGATGGGGCAGATGTGGAACGGCCGGGTCTACGCCCTGCAGCAGGATGGCGCCCCGGTGGGGGTGAGCTGGAAGCAGAACCTGGTCATGGCTGACTTTCTGGTCGTACCCAAGGGTGCAAAAAACAAGGACGCCGCGATGAAATTCATCGCCAACGCGACCAGCGCCAAAGGCCAGGCAGACTTCTCCAACCTCAGTGCCTATGCCCCGGTCAATACCCAGAGCGTTGCGCGCCTGGACTCTACGCTGGCACCTAACCTGCCGACCGCGCACGTTGCCGATCAAATCACTCTCGACTTCGCATACTGGGCCAAGAACGGCGCTGATATTGCGACACGGTGGAACGAATGGCTGGTCAAGTAAAGATGACAGCGGTTGCTCCTCGTCAATCCATGCCGGCCGGGGGTGCTTCCAGCACCGCTGGTGCGGCCAGCCAGAGGGCGCCGGGCATGCCGCCATCCCCTTCCCTCGCACAGCGCTGGCGTGGCAGCCGCAATCTGCTTCCGGCGCTGATCTTCCTCGGACTGTTCTTCTTCGCGCCGCTGATTGCTCTACTGCTGCGAGGCGTGCTTGAGCCGGTGCCGGGCCTTGGCAACTATGAGCAACTGTTTGCCAACTCGGCCTACTCGCGGGTGCTGCTCAATACCTTTTCCGTAGCCGGTCTGGTGACGCTGTTCAGTCTGCTGCTGGGCTTTCCGCTCGCCTGGGTGATCACCCTGGTGCCGCGCGGCTGGGGCCGCTGGATTCTCAATATCGTGCTGCTGTCGATGTGGACCAGCCTGCTGGCCCGCACCTATTCGTGGCTGGTGCTGTTGCAGGCCTCCGGGGTCGTCAACAAGGCCTTGATGGCCATGGGTATCATCGATCAACCGCTGGAAATGGTGCACAACCTGACCGGTGTGGTGATCGGCATGAGCTACATCATGATTCCGTTCATTGTCCTGCCATTGCAGGCGACCATGCAGGCCATCGATCCCATGGTGCTGCAGGCGGGCTCGATCTGCGGTGCCAGCCCTTGGAGCAATTTCTTCAGAGTGTTTCTGCCACTGTGCCGTCCTGGGCTGTTTTCCGGAGGCCTGATGGTGTTTGTCATGTCACTCGGTTACTACGTCACCCCGGCACTGCTCGGCGGCGCGCAGAACATGATGCTGCCCGAATTCATCGTCCAGCAGGTGCAGTCGTTCCTCAACTGGGGGCTGGCCAGTGCCGCCGCTGCGTTGTTGGTGCTGATCACGCTGGTGCTGTTCTACTTCTACCTGAAGCTCCAGCCGGAATCACCGGTCGGCGCCAGCAACGCGAGGTAAACCGCCATGCTCCTGACACCCAATGCCATGAGCCCCGGCTTGCGTACGGGCCTGTACCTGACCACCGCCCTGATCGCGCTGTTCCTGTTGCTGCCGATCCTGTTCATCGTCCTGCTGTCGTTCGGTTCCTCGCAGTGGCTGGTGTTCCCGCCGCCCGGCTGGACGCTGAAGTGGTATCAGCAGTTTTTTTCCAACCCGGACTGGATGGCCGCGGCCATGTCCAGCTTCAAGGTCGCGATCCTGACCACCCTCGCCTCGGTGGCGCTGGGCCTGCCCACCGCGTTCGCACTGGTGCGTGGCCGGTTTCCGGGGCGTGATTTTCTGTACGGCGTCTTCACACTGCCGATGATCGTGCCGCTGGTGATCATCGCCGTCGCGGTCTACGCGCTGTTTCTCAAGCTCGGTTACACCGGCACATTGTTTTCCTTCGTCGTCAGCCATGTGATCGTCGCGTTGCCGTTCACCATCATCTCGATCATCAATTCGCTGAAGCTGTTCGACCAGTCCATCGAGGATGCTGCGGTCATCTGCGGCGCTTCACGCTTGCAGGCCATCTACAAGGTGACCTTTCCCGGGATCCGGCCGGGCATGATGGCCGGCGCGCTGTTCGCGTTCCTGGTGTCGTGGGACGAGGTGGTGCTGAGCGTGATGATGGCCAGCCCGACCCTACAAACCCTTCCCGTGAAAATGTGGACCACCCTGCGTCAGGACCTGACGCCGGTCATCGCCGTCGCCTCAACGCTGCTGATCGCCCTGTCGGTGCTGATCATGTTCATCGCCGCGACCCTGCGTCGCCGCAACGAAGCCAGGAGTACGTCATGAGTGCCGTGATCAAAGACCCCGCCCATCAGCACCAGAACACACTGGTCAGCCTGTGTAATCTGAACAAGCACTACGGAAATTTCGCCGCTGTCGACGACATTTCCCTGGACATCCAGGACGGTGAATTCCTGACCTTTCTGGGCTCCAGCGGCTCGGGAAAAAGCACCACGCTGTCGATGCTCGCCGGCTTCGAAACGCCCAGCTCGGGCGAGATTCTGGTGGGTGGCAAATCGCTGGTGAATGTGCCGCCACACAAGCGCGACATCGGCATGGTGTTTCAGCGCTACTCGCTGTTCCCGCACCTGTCGGTACGCGACAACATTGCCTTTCCACTGGCGATCCGCAAGCTGCCTGCGGCCGAGCGCGAGAAGAAAGTCGATGCGATGCTCAAGCTGGTTCAGCTGGAAGCCTTTGCTCATCGGCGCCCGTCGCAATTGTCCGGCGGCCAGCAGCAACGGGTCGCCATCGCCCGGGCGCTGGTCTACGAGCCGCGCATCCTGCTGATGGACGAGCCTCTGGGCGCACTGGACAAGAAGCTGCGCGAAGACCTGCAGGACGAACTGCGTCAGTTGCATCGTCGCCTGGGCATCACTATCGTTTACGTGACCCATGACCAGGAAGAAGCCATGCGCCTGTCACAGCGCATCGCCATTTTCAGCCATGGCAAGATTGTCGGTCTGGGCTCGGGCTATGACCTGTACCAGGATCCGCCGAATGCGTTCGTCGCTTCGTTTCTCGGCAACTCGAACTTCCTCAGGCTCAAGGCCCAGGGCAATGCCGTAGCGACCTTCGAAGGCAGCACACTGGCGATTCGCTTGACCGCGGGGCTCAAGACCGATCAGGACGTGCTGCTCATGGTGCGCCCGGAGAAAGCCCAGGCGCTGAGCGTGTCCCAGGCAGCGGCCATGCCGCTTGAAGCAGGCTGGAACGAGGTAAGCGCCACGGTTACTGAAGTGCTTTTTCTCGGCGAGAGCCAGACATGCTCGGTGGTCTCAGCCGGAGGCACTGCCATGACCGTCAAAGCGCTTTCCGCGAACGGCATGTCGCTCAAGGCGGGCGACCCGGTGCGCGTGCGCTGGGCGGCCGCAGACGCGTGCATCTACACCGAGTGGACCGACAGCGACCTGAACAAGGCCGCCGGCACGCACTGATAGTGCCTTAGTGGTTGACGGGTGAAGGATGCAGGGCAAGGTAGTCGCGCAGAAACTCCACCGTGACGCGGACCTTGGCCGAACTCATCAGCGGCGAGGTATGCACCGCCCAGATGTCTGCATCCTGGCGGTAATCCGGCAACACCTGAACCAGCCGGCCCTCGGCCAGGTCAGTGCGCACATCCCATAGCGAACGCAGCAACACCCCGCGCCCGTCCAGGCACCACTGACGGGCGATTTCGCCGTGGTTGGTAGACAGGCTGCCGGTCACCTTGACGGTTTCGGCACCCTGCGGCCCGTTGAGGTGCCAGATGCCGAATGGCCGGTCGCGCTCCTTGATCACCAGGCAATCGTGATTGGCCAGCTCACCAAGATTAAGCGGCGTGCCATGAACGTCGAGGTAGCCGGGGCTCGCGCACAAAACCCGCCAGTTGTCGGCCAGATGCCTGGCGCGCAGGTGCGGGGCGATTTCGTTGCCGACGCGGATATCCAGATCGACGCCCTCCTCGATCAGATCGACCAGCCGGTCCTGAATGTCCAGGCGGATATCCAGCTTCGGATAACGCGCCGCCAGCTCCGACAACGCAGGCGCGACGAAACGGCGGCCAAAGCCCTGACTGCTGACGACCCGCAACAAGCCACTCGGCTCGCCGTGCAGCGCCGCCACTTCGTCACCCATCTGTTGCACTGAATCGAGCATGCCCTTGGCCCACTCGTAGACGCGCTCGCCATCTTCGGTAATCGACACCTGCCGGGTCGAGCGGTGCAGCAACACCACACCCATGCCCTGCTCCAGCAAACGAATACGTTTGCTGACGTAGGCCGCGGACATGCCCAGCTCATACGCAGCCCCGACGAAGCTTGAACGCCGGGCCACATGAACGAACACATTCAAATCATCGAGGCTGGGATATTTATTCACGATTCGTGTTTTCTCAGTGCATTAATCAGCTGATTATCTTTATATCGTGCGCTTATAGCATGGATGGCCTGTGCAACTCATTCATCGCACACCCGTAATGGATCGATTCAGAGAGAGCGCCGCCATGAACAACAACAAACTGCGTATTGCTGCCATCGCCGGTGACGGCATCGGCCTGGAAGTGCTGCCTGAAGGGGTACGCGTGGTGCAGGCCGCTGCCGCCCGGCACGGGCTGGAACTGGAGTTCGAATACTTCGAATGGGCCAGCTGCGATTACTACCTGAAACACGGCAAGATGATGCCGGACGACTGGTTCGAACAGCTCAAAGGCTTTGACTCGATCTTCTTCGGCGCCGTGGGCTGGCCGGAAAAGGTCCCGGATCACATCTCGCTGTGGGGCTCGCTGCTCAAGTTTCGTCGCGAATTCGATCAGTACGCAAATATCCGCCCGGTGCGGCTGTTTCCCGGCGTGCCCTGCCCGCTGGCCAATCGCAAACCGGGCGACATCGACTTTGTCGTGGTCCGGGAAAACACCGAAGGTGAATACTCGTCGCTGGGCGGGATCATGTTCGAAAACACCGACAACGAATTCGTGTTGCAGGAATCGGTGTTCACCCGTCGCGGCGTTGACCGCATTCTCAAGTTCGCCTTCGAGATGGCCAGCAAACGCGAGCGCAAGCACGTTACCTCGGCGACCAAATCCAACGGCATGGCTATCAGCATGCCGTACTGGGACAAACGCACCGAAGCGATGGCCAGCCAGTACCCCGGCATCAGCTGGGACAAGCAACACATCGACATTCTCTGCGCGCGTTTCGTGCTGCAACCCGAGCGCTTCGACGTGGTGGTGGCGTCCAACCTGTTCGGCGACATCCTCAGCGACCTCGGCCCGGCGTGCGCAGGCACCATCGGCATTGCGCCGTCAGCCAACCTCAACCCCGAGCGCCACTTCCCGTCGCTGTTCGAACCGGTCCACGGCTCGGCCCCGGACATCTTCGGCCAGAACATCGCCAACCCGATCGCGATGATCTGGTCAGGGGCGCTGATGCTCGAATTCCTCGGCCAGGGCGATCAGCGTTTCACCGCGGCCCATGACGAGATCATCACCGCCATCGAGCAAGTGATCGCCAACGGCGACGTCACGCCGGATCTGGGCGGCACGCTTTCGACTCAGCACGTGGGTGCGGCGATTGCCGAGCGGGTTTCTGCAGGCCGTTAAACGTTCGCCGGTTCGCTGCGCTGTTCCAGGAGTTCGACAAAGCGGGCCAGGCTGCGCGACACCGTGCCCCGGCGCCAGATCAGCCAGGTGTGCAGGTAGCGAAACTTCTCGGACAACGGCCAGATACTGACCGTGGCGCAGCCGGGCATGCTTTCCAGCATGCTGCGCGGCATCAGCGCCAGCCCGGCACCGGCGCTGACGCAGGCGAGCATGCCGTGGTAGGACTCCATTTCATGGATCTTGCCCGGCACTGCCGCGTCATCGGTGAACCAGCGTTCAAAATGATGGCGGTACGAGCAGTTGGCACGAAACGCATAGATACTCTCTCCGCTGACGTCCCGCCCGCGCTTGACCGGCGCATGATTGAGCGGCGCGATGATGACCATTTCCTCTTCGAAGACCGGCACGCCGTCGAGCGACGGATGCTGCACCGGCCCGTCGACGAACGCAGCCACCAGTCTACCGGCCAGCACGCCGTCGATCATGGTTCCGGACGGGCCAGTGGACAGGTCCAGCTCGACCTTGGCGTTCTGCTGGTTGTAGGCGGCCAGCAGCGCAGGAATCCTGACCGCAGCCGTGCTTTCCAGCGACCCCAGTGCAAAAGGCCCCTGTGGCTCCTCCCCGGACACAGCAGAACGCGCTTCCTGCACCAGATCCAGGATGCGTCGCGTGTAGTCGAGAAAATTCCAGCCTGCAGGAGACAGGCGCAAGCGGTGCTTCTCGCGAATGAACAGGTCGACGCCCAGATCCTGCTCCAGCTGCTTGATGCGCGTGGTCAGGTTCGAGGGCACCCGGTGGATGTGCTGCGCGGCGGCGCTGATGCTGCCGTGTTCAGCCACTGCCTTGAAGATCTCCAGCTGAACCAGATCCATATCATTCTCCAAACATGAACGTTACGCTCATTATTATTCAGTTTTAGAAAGCATTGCACGCCTATATTCTGGTCCCACTTCCACCTCAACAGGATGGCGCAATGACTACTGTCACCAGCAACACCCATGCAATCTCGATCAACCCTGCCACCGGCGAGCAGATCGGCCACTATGCCTTCGAATCCGCCACTGCGCTGGATCAAAGCCTGTCGCGTGCGGCTGCCGGTTTTGCCGGCTGGAAGCGCACGCCGGTTCAGCAACGTGCGCAACTGATCGTCGCCATGGGCCAGGCCCTGCGCGATGACGTCGAAAACATTGCCCGCATGATCAGCCAGGAAATGGGCAAGCCCGTTGCCCAGGCCCGAGGCGAGATCGAGAAATGCGCCCAGTTGTGCGACTGGTACGCGGCACAAGGCCCGGCGATGCTGGTGGCCGAAGCAACTCAGGTCGAGCATGACAAGGCGCGGATCGAGTACCGTCCGCTGGGCCCGATTCTCGCGGTAATGCCGTGGAATTTTCCGATCTGGCAAGTGCTGCGCGGCGCAATTCCGACCCTGCTGGCCGGTAACACCTATGTGCTCAAGCACGCGCCCAACGTAATGGGCTGCGCTTACCTGATGCTCGACGCCTTCGAGCGTGCCGGCTTCCCCGAGGGTGTGTTCGAAGTCATCAACGTGACCCCGGAAGGCGTTTCAAACGCCATTGCCGACCCGCGCATCGCAGCCGTCACCCTGACCGGCAGCGTGCGTGCCGGCCAGGCCATCGGCGCCCAGGCCGGTGCGGCACTGAAGAAGTGCGTGCTGGAACTAGGCGGTTCCGACCCGTTCATCGTGCTCAATGATGCGGACCTGGATCAGGCTGTGAAGGCAGCGGTGATTGGCCGCTTCCAGAACACCGGGCAGGTCTGTGCAGCGGCCAAGCGTCTGATCATCGAGCAAGGCGTGGTCGAGGAGTTCACCCGCAGGTTCGTCGAGCAAACGCGTCAACTGGTAACGGGCGATCCTCTTTCCGGCGAAACCTACATTGGCCCCATGGCGCGCTTCGATCTGCGCGACGAGCTGGATGCCCAGGTACAGGACACGCTCGCCGAAGGCGCCACGCTGTTGCTGGGCGGCAAAAAAGCTGAAGGCCAGGGCAATTATTACGAGCCGACCGTGCTCGGTGACGTCACCGACCGGATGACTTCGTTCAGGCAGGAGCTGTTCGGGCCGGTTGCGTCGATCATCACCGCCCGCGACGCGCAGCACGCTCTGGAGCTGGCTAATGACAGTGATTTCGGCCTGACCGCGACGGTTTATACCCGCGACCTGCAACTGGCCGAGCGCATGACCGAGGAACTGGAAACCGGCGGTGTGTTCATCAACGGCTACAGCGCTTCAGACCCGCGCGTGACCTTTGGTGGTGTGAAGAAAAGCGGTTTTGGCCGTGAGCTGTCGCACTTCGGAGTACGCGAGTTCTGCAATGCACAGACTGTGTGGCGGGATCGTCACTGAGGGTGCAGAAGATACAAAGCCCTTGCGGGACTGGCCGGGATGGCGATTCGCGTTGCTCACCAAGGAGCAGGTGTAGCCGCTGAGTATTGACTGATCAGTCAGTCCCCCTTCGTGAGCAAGCTCGCTACCACGGGAGCCATCTGTGGGAGCAATGAGTGTGCTTGTGTGGGAGTGAGCTTGCTCACGAAGAGGCCCTTACGGTCGGCGAGGATCGTCAGGGCCAGACATCGCGATTACTCGTCGCCCGTATCCACCACCGCAGGCTCACCGATCGTATAGAAATGCCCGCCCGCGACGTAATGCAGGCTGCGCCATTTCGGGTCGGCCTTTTCGAATTCCCAGTGCCCGTCGTTGAACACGCGGTTGTCAGCCCAGGCGCCGACGACTTCACCGATGAACAAGTCGTAGGTCTGCTGATTGTGCGGCTCGGGAATGACCTTGCAGATCAGCCAGGCCGAACATCCGGCCACCAGCGGCGAGTCATGCCCGTCGATGCGAAACAGGTCCACATTGGCCTTGTCCAGCTTGTCCGGAGTGAAGACCTTGCTCTGGGTGCCGACGTCGAAGGTCATCTGCAATTGATCCAGATTGGGCACCTGCAGGGCAAAGTAGCCGCTCTTCTCCACCAGTCCGCGGGTCTTGGTCATCTTGTCGATGACCAGCGTCACCTTCGGTGGCGAGAAGTCCAGCGCACAGGCCCAGGCCGCAGCCATGACGTTATGCGTGCCCTCGTGGCTGGATGAGACCAGCACGGTCGGCCCGTGGTTGAGCAAACGGTAGGCTTTTTCCAGTTCGACAGGACGAATATGATTGTCCACTTGAAACCCTCGAAAAACATGATTCGTGCCGCTACCGGCAAGGCAGCGAAATAAGGCATTGTGCGTGCATCGGCAGAACTGCAGGGTGCGCCGCGCAAACCGCACGCGCCCTCTCCTTTCACCCACTCATAAGGTTTCGGATTGAGCAGCATAGACAGCCAGATCCCCGAAGTGTTCGCCCTGGTCCTCGCAGCCGGCCGCAGCAGGCGCTTTGCCGGTGACAAGCGGCAGGCGCTTCTGCCGTGCGGGCGGACCCTGCTGACGGCAAGCCTGGAAAACGCGCAAAACGCATTCGCCAAAACGGCGGTGGTATTGCGCCCTGATGACCAGGCGGATGCGCTGGGGGTTGCCTCGAACATCACGATCATCCGCAGCGAACAGGCCGAACTGGGGATGGGCCACAGCCTGGCGAGCGCCGTTGCGGCAGCGATGGACTCCTCTGCCGATGCGGTTGCCGTTGTTCTTGCGGACATGCCCTGGATACAGCCGCAGACCCTGCATGACCTGGCCAGAATGGCCGATCCCCAGCGCATCGTCCTGCCAATGCATGAAGGCCAGCGTGGCCATCCGGTGATCATCGGTCGACGATTCTGGCCGGCACTGCTGAAACTGGAAAGCGATCAGGGCGCGAAGGCCCTGATCACGAATAACCCCGAGGCGTGTGACCTACTGTATTGCGATGACCCTGGCATCCTGCGCGACGCCGACACCCCTTCAGCGCTGGCAGAAGCCTGCCGGCAACACCTCACACCTCGGCACGACTGACGCCGTTGGCCACCCGCAGGATGTCAGCCATCACCGCAATGGCGATCTCGGAAGGCGTCTTGCTGCCCAGGTTCAGGCCGATCGGCGCGTGGATCCGGTCCAGGACCTGAGCGTCCAGCCCGCCAATCCGCCCCAGACGCTCCAGACGTTTGCTGCTGGTGCGCATCGAGCCCATTGCACCTATGTAGAACGCCTCGGTACGTACCGCCTCAAGCATGCTCAGATCGTCCAGCTTCGGATCGTGCGTCAGCGCCAGCACGGCCGTCGAACTGTGGCAGCCGCCCTCGGCAATGAACACCGCAGGCAGCACGCCACGCACTTCGACACCGGGCATTGAAAACCCCGAGGTCACTTCGACACGAGGGTCACAGACGATGACCTCATAGCCCATCGCAACGGCAAAACTGGCGCAGAACTCTGCCACCGGCGACAGCCCGGCGAGCAGCACACGATACACCGCGCCCATGCGGATGCTGATCCGTTCACCATCGACCTGCACACGCGACTCGCCCATCGTCGCCGGCCCGATCGCTCTCTGCACACCGCCCAGGTGCACCTGCCTGCTGACCAGTTCGCGCCCGGCCAGCGCCTGCTCGATGGCCGCCAGATGTGCATCGGCCTCAGGTTTTGGCGCAATGAACTCGATCAGCACATCCAGCACACCGCCGCACGGCAAGGCCCGCGTTGGCGCGAAGCCGCCGTCGCCATAGCGAACCACCTGATTGACCGGCTCGAACTGCCCCGCGGCAACGCGCTCGAGAAAATCCTCTTCCACGCAACCACCCGACAGAGAGCCGCGATGCTCACCGCTGCCCAGCGCCACCAGCATCGCACCCGGCCCGCGTGGGGCCGAGCCGAACGTGGAAAGAACCGTGCACAGCCAGACCGCCTTGCCGCTGGCCAGCCAGTCCCTCGCCTGTTGTACTACCTGCAAATCAAGCTGTTTCATTGTTACAACCCTGCCATCAGTTTTTCCTTGCTGATCGGCAGGCTGCGCACCCGTTTGCCGGTCGCGTGATACACCGCGTTGGCCACTGCTGCGGCCAGCCCGGTCACACCGATCTCGCCGATACCTCGTGCGCCGAATTCACCCAGGTTGTAGTCCGGATAATCGAGCAGCAGGACGTCGATGTCCGGTTGATCCGCATGCACCGGTACCACGTACTCGGCGTAGTTGTTATTGACCGGCATGCCGCTGCGCGGATCGTATTCACCGGCCTCGAACAAGGCCATGCCGATGCCCATCACAATCGCGCCTTCCACCTGATTGCGTGCCGCCAGCGGGTTGACCACTTTGCCCACGTCAATGGCGCTGACCACCCGCGAAACGCGCAGGCTGGAAATGCCCGGGTCCCAGCGCACCTCGACAAAATGCACGCCGAACGAGCGGAATGAGTACTTGCCGGCCTCAGGCATGCCACTCTGGAACGTGCCCTCGGCACGCGACAGACGCTGGCCATTGAGCACATCGACGAAGCTCGCACGCTGCTCACCCATGACCAGTTGACCGTTCTCGACCTTGATCGCTTCGGCGTCCTGTCCGGCGAACACGGCATCCTTGCTGACGGCGTACTGGCGCAGTTTCTGCAACGCTTCGCGGGTGGCGCCGGCAATCGCCGGCATTACGCTGGCAGTGACCCACGAACCACCGGACACCGGGCCTGCCGGGAACGACGAGCTGCCCAGTTCCACTTCGACGCGCTCCATGGGAATGCCGGTCAACTGGCTGACGGTTTGCGCGACGATGGTGTAGGTGCCGGTGCCGATGTCCTGCAAGCCGCACTGAGCCAGAGCCGTGCCGTCGGAACGCAGAATGACCCGCGCATCAGTGGGCACCTGATAGGCTTCCCAATTGCAGGCGCCCATGCCGTAACCAATGATTTCATCGCCTTCGCGCATCGAACCGACGTCGGCCTTGCGTGCCTGCCAGCCAAACCGTTCGGCGGCCTTGTCGATGGCTTCAGGCAGGTGATTGCTGGACCACGACAGGCCTGCGCTCTGATCCTTGTCAGAGAGGTTCAGCTTGCGGAATGCCAGAGGCTCCATGCCACTGGCCAGCGCCATTTCATCAATGGCCGACTCCAGTGCAAACAGACCCGGTGCCGCGCCCGGCGCACGCATGGAGGTCGGCGTACCGCGGTTGATGGGGCTGATCTTGTGGCTGACCAGTACGTTATCGCAGGCATACAGGCTTTTGGTCACGCCACCGCAGTTTTCGGTGTAGTCATCGAGCATCGAGGTGTTGTTGAACGACTCGTGACGAATCGACACCAGCTTGCCGCTCGCATCGGTGGCCAGACGCAGGCGCTGGCGAGTTTCCGGACGGTGGCCCACGGTGGTGAACATCTGCGCACGCGGCAACACCAGTTGCACCGGTCGCCCGGTGACTTTGGCAGCGGCGCAGGCTGCGACCGAATGCGGCCACGGCCACAGCTTGCCGCCGAAGCCCGAGCCTATGAAGGGCGCGCGCACTTCCACCCGGTCGGGGGAAAGGTCAAAGACGTTGGCCAGCAGGTTGCGGTGGTTGACCACGCCCTGGGTGCTTTCGTAGACGAACAGTTTGCCGTCCTGCCACCAGGCGGTGCTGGCGTGCATTTCCATCGGGTTGTGCACTTCCACCGGCGTGGTGTAGGTCTGGTCGACTTTGACTTTTGCGCCATCGAACGCGCTGTCCGGATTGCCCCGGTTGTGCCCGGCACCGCCATCGCGGGCGCCGTTGACGCGCATGCCTTCGGCAAGGTCCTTGACCGCCGGACGCTCGTCGTAATCCACCGTCACGCGATAGGCCGCCGCCCTCGCCTGCTCGAAGCTCTCGGCCACCACCAGGGCCACAAACTGACCAGGGTAATAGATACGGTCATCCTCGAACGGCAAGCGATGCTCGTCCGCCTTGCTGGCCGAGAGCATCTTGGCAAAGCTCAGTTTGGTGTTCGGAGTACGGTGCAACGTGGGGAAGTTGTCGTGGTGAAAGATATCGACCACGCCAGGCATCGCCTTGGCCTGCTGATCCTTTATGGCCAGCACGCGCCCGTTGGCGATGGTGCTGTAGACGCCATAGGCGTAAAGCATCTTGCCCATCGGATGGTCTGCGGCATAGCGCGCCTGACCACTGACTTTCTTGCCGCCGTCGATACGACGCTGCGGCACACCAATGATGTTTTCACTCATGAGAAATTCCTAGGCCGTGAGGTCACGAAGGTTGCGGACGATGACCTGCTGACCCAGCGGGATCTTGAAGGCGTTGTGTTCATAGGCCCGCGAGCCCTTCATCGCCAGCGCTGCGACCTGCGCAAAGGTGTCCGGGTCGGCACGCTGACCGATCAGCGCACGTTCCGCTTCCAGGGCACGCCACGGCTTGGTGCCCACGCCACCCAGCGCAATGCGCGCATCGGTAATGCGCTTGCCGTCCATCACCAGAATCACGGCACTGGATGCCAGGGCGAACTGGTAAGAGGTTCGGTCGCGCAGCTTCAGGTAAGAAGAGCGGCTGCCTGACAGCGGCGCGTCGAGGGTCACATGCGTGATGAGCTCATGGGGCGCCAGCGCGTGTTCGCGCTCTGGCGTATCACCCGGCAGCAAATGAAAGTCGGCGAGCGGGATATCCCGCGAGCCGTTGGCGCCCTGGACGGTAACCTGCCCGCCGATGGCCGCCATGCCGACACACATGTCTGACGGATGCGTGGCAATGCAGTGTTCGCTGGTGCCCAGCACTGCGTGCACACTGCGGTTCATCCCGCCGATCGCTGCGCAGCCAGAGCCCGGCTGGCGCTTGTTACAGGCGGAAATACCATCGCGAAAATACGGGCAGCGTACACGCTGCATGAGATTGCCGGCGGTGGTCGCCTTGTTGCGCAATTGGGTCGAAGCACCGGCAAGAATCGCCTCGGACAACACCGGGTAGCGCTGCTGCACCAGCGGGTGGCTGGCCAGGTCGGTATTGCTGACCAGCGCGCCGATGCGCAGGCGACCATCGGGCAGCGACTCGACCTGCTTCAACGCCAGATGGTTGATGTCCACCAGTTGCTGCGGTTGCATCACGTCGAGCTTGACCAGGTCCAGCAGTGTGGTGCCACCGGCCAGATAGAAGCGTTGCCCTTCACCGGACGCTGTGCTGAAAGCCTGCGCGGGCGAAGCGGCGCGAGCGTAGTCAAAAGTTCGCATCAGGCGACACCTCCCATTTTCGAGCGCGCAGATTGCACGGCAGACAGAATGTTCTTGTAGGCACCGCAACGGCAGATATTGCCGCTCATGGCCTCTCTAACGCTGGCGTCGTCGGACGCAATGTTCGGATCCTTGAGAATCGCGACCGCGCTCATGATCTGTCCGGAGGTGCAATAACCACACTGGTAGGCATCGTGTTCCCAGAACGCTTCCTGTACCGGGTGCAGCTTGCCGTTCTCGGCCAGCCCTTCGATGGTGGTAATGCTGTCGCCCTGGTGCTGAACGGCGATCGACAGACAGGAGTTGATCGCCACGCCGTTGACCAACAACGTGCAGGCGCCGCATTGGCCGTGATCGCAGCCTTTCTTGGTGCCCGTCAGTTGCAGGCGGTCACGCAGCACATCGAGCAGAACGGCATTGGCCGGCACGTTCAGGGTATGAACTTGGCCATTGACCTTCAACTGGATGCGCTGCTCACCCGCTGCGGGCGCGTCACTGTCTTCGACCACGGGGGCCGCAGGTGCCAGAGGCGCCGCCTGCAGCATGCCGTCGGAGGGGATCCAGGTAGACAGCGTGGCCGCAGCAATGCCGGAGGCACCGAACTTCAGAAAGTTTCGGCGTGAGGGCTGCACGGTACTGCTGTCGCCAGCAGTTTCCTTGTGCTTCTTGGGTTCGGTCATCAGGATCACTCGGTAATAGCCGTCGCTGCTGTAAAGCGACGGGCGTTATGGTGTGGTCAGCGGCCCGGGCGTACTCCTGCTCACTGACGTGCTGCCTTTATTTTCGGGGGTAATCAAAGCCAAAACGCTATCACCCGTCATAAGTGTTTAACTGGTCAGCGCCTCCAAAGTTCCAACTGTTTGACGGGCGTCTGTATCCGGACATTGCCGCCACCCGCATGACAGCCGAGTACGGACCCTAACAGGAGGTCAGCGCGCTGATTAGCCAGCCAAGGTCACACGCCGTTATGAGCCTGGCTCATGAATGCATGGGAGCCGGATGAGCGCGTTGTTCGGAGCGGGTTGCAGACCGAGTGAGGGCCATATCCGTCTGACGGCTAAAGACCCGGGCGAAAATGCCGATACAGATAGGCAGTGGAAGGCTGTGAAGTGTCTAAATCAACGCATTCGTGGCCAATTTGATGATGGCACCTCGCAACCGGGGTGCACATTATGCGAAAATACCGCGTCTTTGCCGGTATGCCACCGAGGATGTGGCGCAGTACGCGTACATAAAATTGCGCGTCAGGCGTGCCTCCATGCTCCGATGCGGCGTCCCAGACTCCGTGAACAGGCTGACCAGGTGTGTCTTCGCACGTGGCTCAGAGGGCAAGACCCTCGGGCATCGCAGCGCACCAACAGAGCAAATGTCACTCATGACGCTGAATCCAATGATGATAAGAAGTCAGCGCAGCAGGACATAAATTGAGGTCTCGAGCGGTATTATATTGGCCTTGTATGTCCACCTCTAGTCCCCGTGGGTGCGAGTGTTTGTCGCAGGCTCGATGCATGTGACAGGCCGTTTCCCCAGGAGTAGTCGGCGGATGGCGTTTATCAGATGGATGACAGAATGTTTAAGAAAGTGAACACGGCCCTCCTGGGTCTGGCCATTTCCATGGGCCTGATGCCCGTGCAGGCGGCTGAAACCAAGAAAGTCGACGTACTGCTCGTCGGCGGCGGCATCATGAGTGCAACCCTCGCTGTCTGGCTCAACGAGCTGGAGCCGAGCTGGTCGATGGAAATGGTCGAGCGCCTCGACGGCGTTGCCGAAGAAAGCTCCAACGGCTGGAACAATGCCGGTACCGGTCACTCGGCGCTCGCCGAACTGAACTACACCCCTGAAGACAAGAACGGCAACGTCGACATCTCCAAGGCCATCGAGATCAACGAAGCGTTCCAGATCTCCCGTCAGTTCTGGTCCTGGCAGGTCAAGACCGGCGTCCTGAAAGACCCGCGTTCGTTCATCAACTCCACACCGCACATGAGCTTCGTGTGGGGCGACAACAACATCCAGTTCCTGCGCAAGCGTTACGCAGCATTGCAAGCCAGCCCGCTGTTCAGCGGCATGCAGTACTCCGAAGACCACGAGCAGATCAAGAAGTGGGTCCCGTTGATGATGGAAGGTCGTGACCCGGCGCAGAAGCTGGCCGTGACCTGGAGCCCGATCGGCACCGATGTCAACTTCGGCGAGATCACTCGTCAGTTCGTCGCCAACCTGAAAGCCAAGCAGAACTTCAATCTGCAGTTGTCGAGCGAAGTCGAAGACATCAATCACAACGACGACGGCACCTGGCGCGTCAAGTACAAGAACCTGAAAGACGGTACCGTTACCGAGACCGACACCAAGTTCCTGTTCATCGGCGCCGGCGGTGCAGCGCTGCATCTGCTGCAGGAATCCGGTATTCCTGAAGCCAAGGAATACGGCGGCTTCCCGGTCGGCGGTTCGTGGCTTGTCACTGACAACCAGACCCTGGCCATGCAGCACATGGGCAAGGCCTACGGTATCGCGTCGACTGGCGCGCCACCCATGTCGGTTCCGCACCTGGACACCCGTG
Source organism: Pseudomonas sp. P129 (assembly GCF_020312195.1). Taxonomy (NCBI): domain Bacteria; kingdom Pseudomonadati; phylum Pseudomonadota; class Gammaproteobacteria; order Pseudomonadales; family Pseudomonadaceae; genus Pseudomonas; species Pseudomonas sp. P129. The sequence goes on from NZ_JAGPYS010000002.1 coordinate 630,080, forward strand.
TTCTGGACGGCAAGCGCGTGATCCTGTTTGGCCCATTCGCGACCTTCTCGACCAAGTTCCTGAAAAACGGTTCCTACTTCGACCTGCTGACCAGCACCACCACGCATAACGTGTGGCCGATGACTCGCGTCGGTATCGAACAGTACCCGCTGATCGAATACCTCGCCGGTCAGGTGATGATGTCTGACGACGATCGCTTCGCTGCTCTGAAAGAGTACTTCCCGAACGCCAAGAAAGAAGACTGGCGCCTGATGCAAGCCGGTCAGCGCGTACAGATCATCAAGCGTGACGAAGAGAAAGGCGGCGTTCTGAAGCTGGGTACCGAAATCGTTGCTTCCAAGGACGGCAGCATTGCCGGCCTGCTGGGTGCTTCGCCAGGCGCCTCGACTGCAGCGCCGATCATGCTGGGCGTACTTGAGAAAGTCTTCAAGGACAAGGTAGCGACTCCGGAATGGCAGGCAAAACTGCACCAGATCGTGCCTAGCTACGGCACCAAGCTGAACAACAATCCGGATCGTGTTGCCGAGGAATGGGCTTACACCGCCGAAGTCCTGCAACTGACTCCACCGCCGCCGGTGAACAAGACAGGTAATGCTCCAACACCTGCACCTGCTGCACAGCCAGCGAAAAGCAATCCAGCCAGTGACATGGCGCTCTAAGGCTTTCAGAGCTTGAGCAAAGCCCCGCCAGACCTCGTCTGGCGGGGCTTTTTTTTGCAGCTGCTTTCTCACGCAAACCGTGCCGACATGAAAACACGTCGAACTCTTCGCGCCGTTCGTTCCTCCAAGCAGGACGACACACAGAGAGGAACTGCAATGAGCAAGCATACTGACAAGCCTTCCAGCCACACGCCTGTACAGTCCGCGCCAACGACAGACCAGTCCGGCAAGCCGGTTGATGTGGTGCGCAAGGACATTGCGCAGGAAAACCCCGAAACCGAAGGCGTAGACAAGGTCATCACCCCGACGTCCATCAAGGAAAAAGAGCAGGATGCCGAAACGCTTCGCGCAAAGAATCGTGAGCTGGAACGCAAGTTGAACGGCCAGGGCTGATTGCCCAAGCGGGCCTGTAGCAACCCAGCACTTGCCGATAATTCGCTAAAAAATGGCAGGCAGGGCCTCAAAAGGCCCACACCTGCCAACTTGCAGGCATTTCCCCGACATAGTCAGTTAAAGCTACGCGTTCAACGGGCACCTGTTATGGTGGCCTACTTCCTTCCATCTCTGGCTTGTATCAGCAGAGCGCATCGTCCAGGTCTCCACGCCGCACTTTCGCGGCAACCTCGCATTTTCTTGCGCTGTCCATCCGGGCCGCTGGCCGCTCAAATTTTCGTTGCGGCCGACAAAAAAACCATCTGAACCGCGTTTAGCGTTGAACGACTGCACGTCGTACCAAGCAGCGGCTGGCTGTTCCCGGCTGAAACACCCTATGGAGTTCACGCAATTGATCAAGGACATGCTGGATGCAAAGCCTGACGCAGCGCTTGAAGCTGCGCTGGCCGAATGTGCCCGAGAGCCGATCCGTGTTCCTGGCGCGATTCAGCCGCATGGCGTACTGCTCAGCGTTGCAGGCGATCCCCTTTGCATTGAGCAGGTCAGCGCCAATTGCGCAACAGAATTCGGAATGGCCGCTGACGAGTTGCTGGGCAAGCCTTTGTCATGGCTGTTATCGCCCGAACAGTCGGCCCTCATCGACCATGCGTACGGCCACCCCGCTGCCCCACACATTGACCCGATAAAACTGACGATCGGAACAGCCCACTACAGCGCCTCGCTGCAGCGTGCCGACGATGTGCTGATAATCGAGCTGGAGCCCTTCGTGGAAACCGGTCATGGGCAGTCCAGAATCATTACCCGGGTATTGCGCAACCTGCAGGCAGCCACGACGCTGGAAACACTGTTCGATATCAGTGTGCACGAGATTCAGGCGCTTACCGGTTACGACCGGGTCATGATTTACCGGTTCGAGCCCGAGGGCCATGGCCAAGTCGTTGCGCAGGCACTGACCGGGCCACTGCCCAGCTACAGCGGCCTGAACTTCCCCGGTTCGGACATTCCCGCCCAGGCGCGAGAGCTGTATCGGCTGAACTGGATCCGTGTGATTCCGGACGCCACCTACGTTCCCGTACCCCTGATACCAACACTGCGCCCGGCGACCGGGCAACCGCTCGACCTGGGCTTCTCGACGCTGCGCAGCGTGTCCCCGGTGCATTGCGAATACCTCAAGAACATGGGCGTGCGCTCGTCGATGAGTATCTCCTTGCTGGACGGCGGCGAGCTCTGGGGCCTGGTTGCCTGCGGTCACCCCGAACCGTTGCGGGTGTCCAGAGAGTTGCGCGATGCCTGCGCGATGATCGGTCAGTTACTGTCGGTGAAAATTTCCGCCATTGTCGCGACTAATATCCAGCGCGAGCGGGAAGAGAAAGTTGTCCTGCTCGGGCAACTGGCAGACGCCATGAGTCGCGCCAATCATGAGGTTCTCGACGGGCTGGTGAGCCGGCCCGAGCTTCTCATGTCGCTGACCCTGGCAGACGGTGCCGCGGTGCTGATTGACGATCAGGTTTATCTGTTCGGCACCTGCCCTTCAATCGAACAGGTGCGTGAGCTGTACACCTGGATACGCGACACCGGCCTGGCCAATCAGCGATCCAGACAGCGGGCGACGGGCTTGCAGGGTCTGGGGGTTTTCCACACCAACTCCATGCAGAGGGAGCTTGCCGACAGCGCCGTTTACAGAGACATCGCAAGCGGCGTCATCGCGTTCACGCTGCCCAAGCCGATTGATAATGCAGTGATGTGGTTTCGCGCCCAACTCACCTCCACGATGAACTGGAGCGGTAACCCGACCCACCACGTCAGTACCCGTCCGGAGAGTTCCGCGAGTCATCGTCTGCACCCAAGGCAGTCTTTCGATGTCTGGGAGCAAGAGGTTACCGGCATTGCCAGCCCGTGGTCGCGCGCAGATCTTTATGGCGCTGAAGACATTCGTCGTTCTGCTCTGGAAAGCGACCTGGAGCGCCAGGTACAGCGCGAACAGGAAGCGGTCCGTTTGCGTGATGAACTGGTCGCCGTGGTTTCCCATGACCTGCGTAACCCGATGTCGATCATCATCATGCAGTGCGGCATGATGCAAAGCTGGGCGGTGGGCGACACACACTTTGAAAATCGCAACATCCGGCGTGCGCTGGGCACCATCGAGAAAGCCACGACGCGCATGAACAGCCTCCTGGAAGACCTGCTCGATACCGCGCAGATCGAAGCCGGCCGCTACCAGCTTTCGCGCCTGCCGCTGAGTGTCACCAGCCTGCTGGAAGAAGCCTGCAGCCTGCTGGTGATGCTGACCACCGAAAAGAACATCGAGCTCAACTGCACCGCCGCGCAAGGCCTGGTGATCGATGCGGACCCGGAACGAATCTTTCAGGTACTTTCCAATCTGGTCGGTAACGCCATCAAGTTCACCCCGAAAGGTGGCCGAATCAACATCGATGCGGTAGCCGATCAGAACGAAGTGCTGTTCAGGGTCAGTGATGACGGCATAGGCATTCCGGCCGAACACCTGCCTTTCATTTTCCAGCGCTACTGGTCTGTCAAGGAAGGCAACCCGCGCGGCAACGGCCTGGGCCTGTATATCTGCCAAGGCATTATCACGGCCCACGGCGGGCGTCTGTGGGCCGACAGCTCACTGGATTCGGGCAGCGTATTTTCCTTCACCCTGCCCGTGCATCAGGGGACGGACAGTATTGGCGAAACGACATTTTTAAAGCAGAGCGGTACGACCCATCGGCTGGCGCAATCGATCTCCAGCAAACTGGAACGCCAGCAACTGGAAGACCGGCTGACCCGCGCCGGATTGCTCAACGAACTGAATCATCGGGTAAAAAACACTCTGGCGACCGTTCAGGCCATAGCCTCTCTCACCGTCAACAGCTCTGCGTCACTGGAATCCTTTCACAAGAGCTTCGGCGCGCGCCTGTTTGCCCTGAGCCAGGCGCACGATGCACTGGCGCGTACAGAATGGATTTCCACCGAACTGGTCGACCTGATAGAGCAACTGCAGGAGGTGGACTCGGGGGCACACAGCATCTGTTTCGAAGGCGATCCGGTGACCCTGGAACCGCGTTTTTCACTGACACTTTCCATGGTGCTCCATGAGCTGATGGCCAATGCAGTGCAACACGGTGCGCTTTCTTCGGCCTCAGGTCAGGTGACAGTGACCTCTACGCTGACTGCCGAACACACTCCCCCGACGCTGAAGATCGAATGGAAGGAAACAGGCGGCCTGCCGGTCGTCGCAACCACGGTGAAAGGCTTTGGCTTGCGCTTGATACGCCGCAGCATCGAGCGAGAACTCAAAGGTCAGGCCGACATTCAGTTCGCCCGAACAGGAATCATCTGGTCAATGCTGATTCCCTGGCCAGACAAACCGGAAAGCCGCTTATGAGTTCAGAATCAGACGACCGGACCTCGCACCCCAAAGTGCTCCTGGTGGAAGACGAGACCATGCTCGCCATGTTGATGGAGATGATGCTCGAGGATCTGGGTTTTGCGACCGCCTACCACGCCAGCACGCTGAACGACGGCGTCGAATATGCGCGTAACGGCGAGTACGACCTGGCCATCCTGGACATCAACATTATCGGCGGCAACTCGTTTCCGATAGCCGCCGCCATTGCCGATCGCGGCATACCCTTCATGTTTTGTTCGGGGTACGGGCGGCTGGGGATCCCCGACGCGTGGCTCAACCGGCGTTGCGTCGCCAAGCCGTTCAGTGCCGAGCAACTGAGCGAAGCGTTGAGTGAGCTGCTTGAGGTCTGAGCACTGCACCCGTTCGCACCTATTACCCAGCCCTGTTGCGCTCAACCAGTGCCTGCAGCGCGAGCGCGTCACGGACGGCGGCTCCGCTGGCCGTGTTGTCAAAGATGCACCAAGTCTCGATTTCCCGCGCCACAGACGCCGACGCTCGCCCAGCCAAACCTTCCAGATGCTCGACGGAATAGGCACTGTGATAAATTTTCGGCGCCCCGTGCAGGCGCCAGTAGTGAGCACCCTGCCACCCACCGGGCAAGTGCCCTTCACTGATTACTGACGGATCGGCGGCTACCTGCGCAATGTGATGCTCGATCAGCAGCGCCTGAGCCTGCCGCCAGGATTCATGGCGCGGTTCCAATACCACGCTGCCGGCGTACTGATTGCGTAATGCTCTGAAAAACCTCTCAGCTACCTGCGGTGCATAGTCCAGAGAGGGCGGAAGCTGGACCAGCAGACAGCCCAGTTTGTCACCCAGCGCAGTGCATTGAGAAAGGAACGTGGTCAGAACGGTCTCGCACTCGCGCAGTCGGTGTTCGTGGGTAATGAGTTTCGGCATCTTGACCGAGAAGCGAAACCCGGCGGGCACCGCCTGCGCCCAGCGTGCGTAGGTCTGAGCGCGATGAGGGCGATAGAACGAGCTGTTGATCTCGACCGCGTTGAAGCGCGAAGCATAGCGTTGCAAATGGCTGCCTTGTTCAGGAAAGTCGGGCCAGTACTCACGCGCAAGGCTCCAGCCTGCACAACCGATATAAACTGGCGGCATAATCAATACAGCACCTTGCCGGCTTCGCGCATGAATATCTCAACAGTCTTGGGGCCGACACCGGCAAACTCGCAGAGTCGCTTCTCGAATTGCTTCCGATCCTCACTCACTTCGCGAATTCGACCTATCTTGCCCGCGTATTCGTCATTGAGCTTTGCGCACAGTGCAGACAGTCGATGCGCCGTTGACTCGTCATAGCGCACATAATGTGCCTGCCCCAGCATGGCGACCAGTTCCCGGTGAGTGCAGTGAGCAAGCTTGCGTGGAGTGTCACGCTGATGCTTCTCGACGATAACGCGATAGGCCTCGCAGGCAATGTCTGCCTGAATGCGCTTGCCCATCAGAAAGCTGGCGACGAACCACTTGAATAAGGCCTTTTCGAGGTCCTCGCTGAAACAGATATTCAGCTCTGCAGCATCAATGGTTCGTTTCATGACGTCTGTTACACCTCGCTGACGTTGCCACCGGACGCACCGTTCAAGCGCGCCTCTTGTGGTACAACCGACCCTTGCTCATCAGCGGCGGTTTTCAAATAACATCGAACAGGCGACAAACGGTACCCGGCCTGACTGCCAGGTGAGCAAGATCGCTACGGTGCTGGCTGCTGATCAGGGCGCACCAAACAGCATGGTCCAGTACACACCGTAATCAGCATGGGTAGCCGTCGCATAAGCCGCGCCGACTTCGGTAAACATCGGGTTCATCAGGTTGGCGCAATGCCCCGGGCTGGCCAGCCAGCTCGCCATGGCCTTGCTGGCCGTGCTCTGCCCCGCGGCGATGTTTTCACCGATCTGCCGTCCGCCGTAACCGGCAGCACGCGCGCGATCTGCCGGCGAGTCATTATCGAAACCGCGATGGGTAAAGTAATTCTCGCTGGCCATAGACTGGCTGTGCCCCTGCGCGGCCGTTTCCAGGGTGGTATTCCAGCTCAACGGCCGAGCCGACGGGAAAGGCCGCTTGCCACACATGCGCGGCTTGGCACGCGCGGCGTTGACCTGCGCCAGCAGCGCCCGTCCAGCCGAGCGCGCGTCTTCAAGGCTCTCGTCGATCAACGGTTTCGCCAGCACCACACGCCAGTCGCTCCCCTGCCGGGTGATGCCGATGTCCGCGTATTGCGGGTCGAGCAACGCACCGCAGTAGCGGCTCCTGAGCATGTCGAACGCTGCGTCGGCGCTTTGCACACCGGCCAGTCGTACGGTCCGCACAGTGACCGCCTGATAGCCGGATGCCTTGAGTGCGTCACGTAAATTACCGCTGAAACCGATCGGCAGTGCCACGCTGGAATTGAGCGCCAGGGCTCTGGAGATGTTTGTCGTACGCGCTTCGCAACGCTGCGGCTGGCCGCGAAAATCATTGATTGCCTGGACCAGTTGTCGTTCTTCGGCAGCACTGACAGGGCTCGCGTAGATCGGCAACAGAGCGACCAGATACAACCAGATGCGCCAGGAAAAACGGGGCAATGCGGGCATGAGAACAGACTCTGGAAGGAAACAGCGTGGCATCAATTTCAGGGCCGGAATAAGACCTGGAAAATTGCTTATGGTTCACGCCGCACGCTTGAGGATGGCGCTGCCATTCGCTCAAAGCTTGCCGATCTCTCCAGTGGCCTCACCTATGCTGGCAAGCGTTATTTCCATATTATCGATGGCCTGTTCCAGCGTCGCGAACGATTGTTCAATGACCTCCCTGTCGTCCACCGTCTGATGACCGCGCAGGCTTTCGGCACGCTCGAGTTCACTGAGCTGCAGATCACCCACTTCCTTGCGCAACGACTGCAGGGTTGCCCAGACTGACCTGAACTGTTGCTGGCTGCTATGACTCATGTTCGCCTCTTGGCTGATCCATCAAATATCTCATTGAGACCCCTCCCCGACACAATGCTCCACCTTTTTTGCCAACAGCGTTTATTTCAGCGTCAAGCAGGCAAACGGCGCCGCTGGTCCAGGCCAGCCACCATCGTTTTGAATTTACCTGTCGCGCGACGCTCTGCTGTTGATACCCGCACCTGTAGAGAAAGGAATCCTTGACCATGGCCACTGCCGAGACTTCATCGCTGCGCCGGGCAATCACGGCGCCCATGCTGACCCTGTTCATCCTTGGCGACGTGCTCGGGGCGGGCGTCTACGCATTGGCCGGCACGATCGCCGGACGCGTCGGCGGAGCCATCTGGGCGCCCTTGCTGATTGCCCTGTGCTTTGCCTTGTTGACCGCAGCGTCCTACGCCGAACTGGTGACCAAATACCCGCGTGCGGGCGGTGCCGCGGTGTACGCCGAAAAAGCCTTCGGCAAGCCGCTGCTGTCGTTTCTGGTTGGCTTCTCCATGGTCGCAGCAGGCGTTACCAGCGCTGCCGGGCTGGCCGTGGCGTTCGCCGGCGACTACTTCCAGGCGCTGCTCGACTGGCCTGCGCAGTGGGTCTGCGTGGCATTTCTGGTCATCGTCGGCCTGCTCAATGCACGCGGTATCAAGGAATCGCTTTCAGCCAATCTGGTCATGACGGTCATCGAGCTGAGCGGCTTGCTGATGGTGATCGCGGCAGCGATCTGGTTCGTCAGCCAGGGGCAAGGCGTGCCGCAACGGGTGTTCGAACTGGATAGCGCCTCGCCTGCGACGGCGATTCTCGGCGCATCGCTGCTGGCGTTCTATTCGTTCGTGGGGTTTGAAACCTCGGCCAACCTTGCCGAAGAGATCAAGGACGTGCGCAAGGTCTATCCACGTGCCCTGTTCGGCGCGCTGCTGGCGGCGGGTGCGGTGTACATGCTGGTTGGCATGGGCGCAGCGATGGTCCTGCCCGTCGAGCAACTCAAGGATTCGCAAGCCCCCCTGATGGACGTGGTCAGTGCCTCGGGCCTTGGCATACCTGCGCCGTGGTTTGCGGTCATTGCACTGATTGCGGTGGCCAACGGCGCACTGCTGACCATGATCATGGCCAGCCGACTGACCTTCGGCATGGCGCGCGAAGGCCTGTTACCTGCGGTGATGGGTTTGGTGCTGCCCAAGCGGCGCACGCCGGGGCTGGCAATTCTGGCGACCACACTGGTAGCCATTGCCCTGTCCTTCACCAGCACCCTGACCATCCTCGCCGAAACCGTCGTGCTGTTGCTGCTCTTCGTGTTTCTCAGCGTGAACATCGCCGTTCTGGTGCTCAAGCGCGACAAGGTCGAAGCCGGGCACTTTCAGGTCCACTGGGTTATCCCGCTGCTGGGCATTCTTTCGTGCCTGTTGCTGCTCACTCAGCAAGGTCCGGAAACCTGGCTGCGGGCAGGCATCATGCTGGCGGTCGGTGCTGCGCTTTACGGACTGACCCGGCTGGGCAGCTCGGCGTTCGCTTCGCATCCCCGCTGAACGGCGCAGTCATTGCTTCAGCGCTTGCCGGTGCCTTGCTGGAGCCCGGCAAGCGCAAGATCCAGACCGTCGATGATGAGCTGCAAGCCGAACCTGAACTCATCCTCCACGGAAACGCCAGGTAAATGGCGTCCGGCAGCCGCAATCGCCGGGTATTCACTCGCATCCAGTGCGGAGAAAAACTCGACCAGGTCCTCGCCGTCCGTGGCTTCGCTTGCAACGTTTGAATGCTGCTGTATGGCGAAACCCAGCACATAGTGAGCGACCGACGTGTAGGCGCGGGCAGCCAGTTCGGCAGGAAACCCGTTGGCCAGAAACAGCGCAATGCCCTGCTCGCGGCGCTTGAGCCCGTTGGGTCCGATCGGTATCTGTGACACCAACAGCGGCAAGATACCCGGATGCTTGCGCAATACGCGATAAAGGCGTTCGGCGCCTGATGCGCAGGCTTTTTGCCAGGCATGCTCATCGCCGCCCTGCTCCTGCGGTGCTCCTTCAGCGGCATCGGATTGATCCGCACTCATTTCGCCCAGCACGCTATCGACCACGTAAACCAGTATCTCGTCCTTGCTGGCGAAATGCCGATAGAGCGTCGCTGTACCGGACTCGAGCCGCTCCGCAAGCATGCGCATATTGAACGCCTGCGCGCCGACCTCGTCGACCGCCTCCAGGGCAGTTGCAATGATCCGTTCTGCCGAAACGGAAGGCCTGCCTCGACTTCTGCTTTTTTCCACGCGACGTACGCGGTTCATCCACCAGCGAGGGCTTCCAGGAACGGCTTGGCAATTCAGGTCTTCAGTCATTTGCAGATTATAAGCCGAACGTGATCGATTACCGCCACCCCGGTGATGCGCCAACCTGGATCACCGTCCGTCTGCTTGGCTGCCTTGTGAATGATCTGATTTATTGACACAACCCTATTTCGGATACATCGTATCCGAAATAGGAGAGACAACCATCTGCCGCTGGAAGTGGCCTACACAAAAGTGGAGTTCAGGTATGTCAGACGGCGATATTCATTTCCAGTCAAACACCTTTAAATTGAATACACATCAGCCTGTTGAGCAGGACGTTTGCGACGTCCTGATAATCGGCTCGGGGCCGACCGGACTGGCGCTGGCCTGCGATCTGGCCAGGCGCGGGATCAAGGTCAGAATCATTGAAAAATCGGCTGTCCCCTTCAATGGTTCTCGCGGCAAAGGCATACAGCCACGAACGATCGAGGTGTTCGATAACCTTGGCGTCGCCCAGCCATTGTTGGGCGTCGGGCAGCTTTATCCGCCGATGAAGTTTCATGTTTCTTTCCTGAAGATCAAATGGAACATGATGAAGTACCAGAAACAGACAGCGGATATCCCGTACCCGAACGTCTGGCTCGTACCGCAATGGCGCACAGAGCAGGTGTTGCGTGATCGACTGGCTGAACTGGGCACTCAGGTTGAATGGGACACTGGAGCACTCCAGATCAAACAGGATGCCGAAGGTGTCTCTGTTCGGGTTGCTTGTCAGGGAGAGCCTCGTATCGTGCATGCCCGCTATCTGGTCGGCGCTGACGGCGGCAAGAGTTTTGTGCGCAAGCAGCTGGGCGTGAACTTCACGGGCTCCACGTCTCAGGAAGGCCGGATGATCGTTGGCGATCTGCACGTAGAGGGGCTTTCCCGGGATGCATGGCACATATGGCCGACGCGCAAAGGTGGAATGATCGGCCTGTGTCCGCTTCCGCATTCGAGCCTGTTCCAGCTGATGATGCGTCTGGACGCCGACGAACCGGCTCCGGAACTCTCAGAGCATGCTATCCAGACCCGCTGGCTGGCAGCTACGGGCTCCAGGAAGATTCACCTGCACAGCCCGACCTGGCTTTCGGTATTCCGCCCCAATGTTCGGCTGGCCGAGCGCTATCGGGTCGAGCGGGTGTTCCTCGCCGGCGACGCCGCCCATGTGCATACCCCCGCAGGTGCTCAAGGCCTCAACACGGGCGTGCAGGACGCCTGGAATCTGGGCTGGAAACTGGCAGCGGTGCTGGACGGCGCGCCCGAGGCACTGCTCGACACTTACGAAGAGGAACGCAGGCCTGTAGCTGCTGCGGTGCTGGAGTTGTCCAGCGAACTCTTCAATAACACCACTGGCACCGGCTTGCCCACATTCAGGCGTGGCGACAAGGAGCGGCAGTTATTACTCAACTACCGCGCCAGCTCGCTTTCCGTGAACAGCGCCGACATCGTCGATGGCAAGGTCCAGGCAGGTGATCGCGCACCCGATGCCACCTGCTCGCAGCAGCACGGCGGACGCACGCGATTGTTCGACGTTTTCAGAGGTGGGCATTTCACCTTGCTGGCCTTCGGTACGCAGGCCATCGCTGCAATGAATACTTTCGGCAGCCATGACGAGCGATTCCTGCAGGCATTTGCGGTTCGCCCCGCGCACGTCAGTAATGACCGCTACGGTCTGGTCGATGAAACCGGTCAGGCACGTGACGCTTACGGCGTAAGCCTTCAGGAAAACATCATCTTTCTGATACGTCCCGACGGGTACGTCGGCCTGACCGCCACGGACGATTTCGTACCGGCAGTCCAGCGTTACCTGGCCACCCTGTCCCGCACACCTGACTCTCTCGCTGGCTGCGACGCCGACATGCAGGCGACACGCGCAGTCGCACACTGATGCACGCCAGAAAGACCACTCAGAGAGCCTCGACATGAAGCACCTTTTCCTTCCTGCACTGACTGTTGTCGTATTGCCTGCCCTGTCTTTACAGCTGGCCCACGCCGAACCGGGCGATTTCAGTCTGGGCCTGGGCGCCGCCATCAGCGAAAGCCCTTACGCAGGCGTCGGCACGCAGGTCAACCCGATCCCGCTGATCAGGTACGAAGGAGAACGCTTTTACGTCAACGGCGTAACAGCGGGTTACCACCTGATCAACACCGAGTCGTTTGCCCTTGATGCCATTCTTGCCCTGCAGATGGACGGTATTGATCGTGACGATTTCGGTCGTCGCGAACTGGCTCGAAACGGCATCAACCGCGACCTGCTGGAAGACCGCGACAATGGCATCGACGCCGGATTGGCGGCAAAGCTGCGCGGTGATGCCGGCCTGCTTGAACTGGTCGCCAAAAACGATATCAGCGGTGCCAGCGATGGCTATTCGTTAAACCTCGAATACGCGTACCCCTTTACCTTGGGCAACACCCGCTTCAAACCCAACATCGGTGCCACCCACCTGTCCGGCAATAGGGTGGATTACTATTACGGCACCCTGAACGAGGAAGAACGACGCGGCATTGCCGAGTATCGTCCCGGTAGCGCCACAGTGTCCTATGTCGGCATTGGCTTTTCTCAGCCAATCGGTAAACAGTGGGAAGTCTCGGGTAACCTGCGCTACAGCGCCCTGCCGGATGAACTGAGCGACAGCCCGCTGGTGGAGCACGACACAGACAGCTCGACGTCGATGTTCATCGGCATATCGCGAAAGTTCTGATGCTGAAGACCACTCTGATAACGCCTCGAACCCACTCACCGGGAGCCCGCCGTGCTCGAACGATCACTGAGCGTCTTGATTGTCGAAGATAACCTGGCGCTGGCCGCCAACATGTTTGATTACCTGGAGGCTTGCGGGCATACGCCGGACGCCGCACCGGATGGCAAGTCGGCCATCCGCCTGCTCGCGGAAAACCGTTACGACGTCATTGTGCTGGACTGGATGATGCCGCGCATGGACGGGATCTCATTGCTGCGTCATCTGCGCAATGAATTGAATAACCCGGTGCCAGTCATGTTGCTGACTGCCAAGGACCAGCTGGATGACAAGCTGGAAGGCTTTGAATCGGGTGCGGATGACTACATTGTCAAACCGCTGGCCTTGCCTGAACTGGAGATTCGCCTGCGAGTGCTGGCAGCGCGTAACCACACGCGGGCAGACAGGCGACAAATACTGGAAATCGCTGACCTGCGCTTCGATCTCGGCACGCAATTGGTGACGCGCGATGGCATACCGTTACCGTTCTCGCCGATCCGACGAACGCTGCTGGAGGTGCTGATGCGCAACTCACCGCACGTGGTCACACGCACGCAACTCGAATCACTCGTCTGGGGTGACAGCGTGCCCGATGGCGATCTGCTGCGCTCGCACATGCACCTGCTCAGAAAAACCATTGATGGCGAGCGTGCTGCCGGGCAAAAATTGCTGCATACCGTGCAGGGCATCGGTTTTCGTCTGTGCGTGTGCGCACATGATTGACTTCGCTCGCCGACGTGGCAGCCTGCATCGCCTCGTCAGCGTGATAATTCTCGGTTTCGGGCTGCTGATGACCACCGGCCTGACCACCCTCGCGTTCATGAGCCAGGACCTTGTTGATCATCCGATCTGGAAGGATCTGCTTGAGACCGCGACCGCCAACACGCTTGCAGACGACGTGCTGCCCGCGGCGCAGAAAGACGCCAGGATCCAGGTCTGGAAACTGTCAGGCAGCACGCCGGCAGCCGGCATGCCGCCCTCTCTCGCTGCACTCGCACCTGGCTATTACAGTGAGGGCGATCTGGACCGCCAGGACGCTGACAATGGCGATCGCGACTATGCGGTGCTGGTGACCTCGCTTGGCAGAGAGCGCCTGATCGCCGCCATCGACATCAGCGATCTGGAGCGGGAGCAGAACTTCATCGCGCTGGTGGGGGCGATGTTTCTGGTACTCAATCTGATTCTGATCATTGCTGTGATCGCCTGGTTGTACGTGCGCCTGCATCTTCCGGTTCAGGGGCTGGCACTGGGCATGAAGCAACTCGACCCGGAGCGCCCCGCCCAGCGATTGCCAGTGCACTACGCTCAGGAAGAGCTCAAGGACATTGCCTGCGGAATCAACGCGCACCTGGAACGGGTCGAACAATTCATGGCCCGCGAACGCGCGCTGCTGGATCAGGCCAGCCACGAATTCCGCACGCCTATCGCCGTGATCAGCGGTGCGCTGGATATCCTCGCCAGGCAAAAACTGCCGCCGCGTGCAGCGCCGCCACTGCAACGCATGCGAGCCACCGTGGAAAACCTGACGGAAATCATGGTTGCGCTGCTTTACCTGTCGCGTGAGCCGTTGACCTCCAACCGGGATGACCCGATCGAGCTTGATCGTCTGCTGCCCGGCCTTGTCAAGGATCATGAGCATTTGCTCGACGGCAAGCCGGTGAAGTTCTCGGTGCAGATCCACCAGACCCTGACTCTGCACGTGCCGGAAGCAATGCTACGCATTGCCGTCGGCAATCTGTTGCGCAATGCGGCAGATAACACCTACGACGGCACCATCGCTGTGCGACTCAAGGATGATGTGTTGAGCGTGACCGATTCGGGTGAAGGGTTCGACACCGAGCAGGCTTCCCGGCATTACCTGTCGCTGCTGAGGAACCCGATCAGGACGGGCAGTGGCAAAGGCCTCGGGCTGTTTCTGGTGCGACGTATCTGTGAACGCTTTCAGTGGACACTGACGCTGGAGTCAATGCCGACGCTGGGCACCCGGGCAGGACTCGACTTCCGCAGTCGGCCGGTTTGACCCGCAATAAAAAGCCCCTGCCATACATAGACAAGGGCTCTTTAACTGCGCTGGCCGGTCAGCGGCGCTTCATGCGGTCGATGATCACCGCCAGCAACAGGATCGTGCCGCGAATCACATACTGGTAGAACGTATCGATGTTCTTCAGGTTCATCGCATTCTCGATGATCGCCAGAATCAGCACCCCGGCGATGACGTGACGGATCATGCCGATGCCGCCGCTTAGCGATACCCCGCCCAGTACGCAGGCAGAAATGATCGTCAGCTCGAAGCCCTGTCCGATCATCGGCTGCCCCGAGGTCATGCGCGAAGCCAGGACCACGCCCGCCAATGCTCCGACGAGGCCGTGGACGGCGAAAATGATGATCTTGGTGCGATCAACATGCACCCCGGCAAGCAGCGCAGCTTCCTGATTGCCGCCGATGGCCATGGTGTTGCGCCCATAGGTGGTGTAGTTGAGCAACCAGCCGAAGAATATGAAGCAGGCGATGGTGATCAGAATCGGTACCGGCACGCCGTATACCTGGCCATTGCCAAAGATGAAGAAGTCCTCGTTGGAAACGCCGACCGCCTTGCCGTTGGAGAAAATGTACGCCAGGCCGCGCACGATCTGCATGGTTGCCAGAGTCGTGATCAGGGCATTGATGCGCAGCTTGGCGATCACAATGCCGTTGATCAGACCCACGACTAACCCGAGCGCCAGGGCTGCCGAGACACCCAGGAATACGCTGTCGGTGTCGCGGATGACGATACTGGCGATCACCCCGGAACAGGCCAGCACCGAACCGACCGAGAGGTCGAAGTGCCCGGACGCCAGGCAAAAGAGCATGGTGCAGGCAGCGATACCTACAGTGGAAATCGCCAGGCCCAGACCGCGCATGTTCAGCGGCGACATGAAGTTATCGATGAACACGGCACACAGCAGGAAAATCCCCACGGCGGCCAGGAGCATCACCCAGTCATCGGCGAAACGACGCAGGTTCATGCCCTGGCGGGGAGCCTGCAGGCTGGATTCGGTAGACATACGCACCTCTTTTTTATTGTTCATGGTCAGGGACCGATTGTCAGCCGCGCGTGCGAGGCAGAGCCAATTGCAGGAGTCGCGACTCTTCAGCCTCGTCGCGATTGAGTTCGCCGGTGATTGCGCCTTCGCTCATCACCAGAATGCGGTCTGAAATGCCCATCACTTCCATCAGATCGCTGGAGACCACAATCACCGCAATACCGTCGGCGGCCAGGTTGTGAATGATCTCGTAAATCTCGGACTTGGCCCCGACGTCGATCCCGCGAGTCGGCTCGTCCAGCAGCAGGACTTTCATGGGCATCGACAGCCAGCGGCCAAGAATCGCCTTCTGTTGATTACCGCCCGAGAGGTACATGATCTGCTGCTCGGGCGATGGCGTCTTGACGTTCATCGACTTGATCTGGCTGCGTGCGTTGTCACGCTCCCAGCGACCCTGAATCAGGCAGCCGAGATTCACGTGCCGGGGGCGCGCACCGATGTTGATGTTCTCCGCGACGCTGGACAGCGGCACGATGCCTTCCTTCTTGCGGTCCTCGGGGCAGAGCAGAATTCCAGCCTCGATGGCATCTCGGGGAGACTTGAGTGTCAGCGGTTTTCCGTCCAGTTGCAGGGTACCTGCAGAGCTGCGGGTAAGCCCCGAGAGCAGCCGGAACAGCTCGGTACGCCCGGCGCCGACCAGGCCGAAGAAGCCCAGTACTTCGCCCTTCTGCACGGCGAAGGTGACCGGCTCGTGCAGGCCGGGCCCCAGCAGACCGGTGACACGCAGACTTGGCCCTTGATGCTGGCGCGGACGGTAGTTGTAGATGTTCTGGATATCGCGACCGACCATACAGGTCACCAGTCGGTCATGATCAAGATCAGCCATCTGTTCGAAGGTTTTTACAAAACGGCCGTCCTTGAACACCGTCACCGCATCACAGACGCGGAAGATTTCTTCCATGCGATGCGACACGTAAAGAATCACTCGGCCCTCGTCGCGCAGGCGCACGATGATTGCCATCAGTCGGTCGATCTCACGCGCCGACAGGCTGCTGGTGGGCTCGTCGAAGGCGATGACGTGGGCATTGCGCGACATGGCCTTGGCGATCTCGACCAGTTGCCGCTGGCCCAGCGAAAGGTCGCCCAGGCGTGTGTGCGGGTCAATTTCGTCAGCCAGACCCTTGAGCAGCTCGCCGGCGCGGCGATACATCGCACCGCGATTGATCAGCCCGAAGCGATTGGGCATGTGCCCGAGCAGCAGGTTCTCGGCAACGGTCATTTCCGGCACCAGATGCAGCTCCTGGTGAATCACCGCCACACCCGCCGCGATGCTGTCGGCAGTGGACTTGAACTGATGAGTCTGGTCGCCGATCTGCAGGTTGCCGCTGTTGGGCTGATACGACCCGCCAAGGATTTTCAGCAGTGTCGATTTGCCTGCGCCGTTCTCGCCCATCAATGCGTGAACGCTGCCAGGACGGGCCTCGAAGGTGATGTCAGACAACGCCTTGACGCCGGGGAATACCTTGCCGATGCCGTTGAAACGCAAGGCACCGCCTATGGGTTGAAGCTCGATAGCCTGTTGCATGAAACCAACCTCCTCGCACAGTTGAGGGGCCCGAAAATCAGGCCCCTCGCTCAGCTCACTTCCACAGACCGATTTTGGTCAGTTCAGCCTGAAAGTTTTCGCGAGTGATCAATGTCACGTCATCCATAGCGGTGTACTTGGGCGGCTCGACCCCCTTGGTGACCCAATTGAACACGTATTCGGCCGTCTTGTAGCCTTCCTTGTCCGGGCTTGGCAGCATGGAACCAAAGAAACCACTCTCTTTTTTCTTCAGTTCATCGATTGCATCAGTACCGTTGATGCCGATCCCGATGACATTTTTCGAGGTAAAGCCATTGCTCGCAGTCGCACGTACGCCACCCAGCACGGTGTTGTCGTTCATACCACCAATGATCAGGTTTTTAGCATCGCCCGGCAGTTTCGGCAGCGCCGAGTTGGTGGCGTCCATGCTGCCCGGCACATCGAGGGTTTTCTGTGCGGTGAAGACGATATGGTCCTTAGGCAAGCCGGCTTCTTCAAGCGACTTCACCGAACCATCCGTACGTTTTTTGCCGGTATCCAGCTCGTTGTAGGTGTTGATGATCGCGTAAGTGCCCTTCCAGCCATCCTTGTCCCACTCGCGTTTCTTCGCTTCGGTGGCCATGGCGGCGCCCTGTTTCTGGCCGACCTCGAATGCCGCCATTCCCAGGTAAGGCACGTCCTCCATGAAGTTGCCCTTGGCGTCGACAAAGCGATCATCCACGGCCATGACTTTCAATCCCAGCGCTTTGGCCTTGGCCACAATCGCAGGGCCGAGCGACACGTCAGGCGGGCAGATCACGAAACCCTTGGCACCGTTGGCGGCGAGGTTATCGATAGCGGTCAGGGTCTTTTCACCATCGGGCACGGCAATCTTGATGACGGTAAAACCATGCTCCTTGCCGGCTTTTTCAGCAGCGGCCCATTCGGCCTGGAACCACGGCTCTTCAGCCTGCTTGACCAGAAAGCCGATTTTGACTTCTTCGGCAGCGGAGGTGATGCCACTCATGCCAAGAATGGCGGTAGTGACAGCGGCACAGCACAGGGAACGAATCCCGTGACGACTCAACATAGCTAACTCCTTATTTTTATTGAATAGCTACAGCGACCAGCGAGGTGGCGGTTGCAAACGCCGGAACGTCCGAAACCGATCAAATAGTCATACCATATAACGGATGACCGCTATGTAACCTAATGTCACCCTTGCATCTACCCTCATGCTGCCGTCGCATAAAACTCAGCGGCACGACACGTATCTCAACCGGCGAAACGCTGACACGGCGTGCCCTTGACGCCAACCTGCGCCATCAGCAGCGCGCCGTCGAAGCGACCATTTGCATCGGCAGGCGCGGCACTGGTGACGTACAACGTCTCCAGGCCAGGACCGCCGAATACACAACTGGTGGGATGGCTGACCGGCAGCTCGACAACCCGGTCAACGCTGCCATCCGGGGCAAAGCGGATCAGGCAATTGCCACCCCAGCGCGCATTCCAGACATACCCTTCGGCATCCATCGCCGAGCCGTCGGGTGAGCCTCGATGGTGTTTTTCCGCCCATACCTTGCGTGGCCCCAAAGCACCATCCGCCAGCACCGGATAGTGATAAATGACGTCGTCCAGGGTATCGGCGCTGTACAGCACACTGCACTCTTCATTCCACAACAGGGTGTTGACGATGCCCTGCCCGTCCAGCAAACGAGTCACCCGGGCATCAGGTTCAACGCGGAACAACCCGCCTGAACGACGCACTAAAGGCACGTCGCCGCCCTCGGCATCGATGTTGTTCTGCATGCTGCCAAGCCAAAGGTGGCCGCGTGCATCGCACCTGGCTTCGTTGGCGCGATTGCCGGGTGTGGGATCTGCCACGCAGAACGGCAGCAAGGAAGTCTTGTCGGAGTCCAGGTCCAAACGATAGACGCCGCTGGCCAGTGTCACCAGTGCATCACCCTGCTCGGTCGGAATAAATGCGGAGACTGGCTCCGGCATGCGCCATTGGCGGATCTGCCCGGCGACCAGACGACACACCAGAAACCCGGCAATGTCGACCCAGTACAAAGCCTGCTGCTCGGCATCCCAGAAGGCGCCTTCGGCCAGCTTGAAGCGGTGCTCGGAAACGGGCAGCCAGTTCATGAAAAATGTCCTTTGTTATTGTTGTAAAGGCACTTTTGGATGTTTGTGTCGCGGTCTTGTCCAACCTCTGCCTGCGCCGACCCGTTGCACGGCGTTCGGGCTGCATGGCAAAAAATTCGACAGATCGGCTAAGGTAAGTCACAAGCCTTCCGCGACGATGGCACTACTAAATAGTATTACAATTTATTTTTCAAGCACCATTTTATAGGCTATACATCCATGCATCGGCTTGAATCCGATCAAATAGTCTTACCAATAACAATAAAAGCAGGCAGATCAGATGAAAAAACATGCGCTTCTCAGCACCCTTGGACTGTCCTTGATGATCAGCACCCTGACCGCACAGGCCGCCGCACTCTCCAGCGAACACAGCGCGTTCGGCCAACTGCCCGACGGCTCTGCCGTCGAAAAATACACCCTGCGCAACAGTCACGGCGTGCAGGCCAGCATCATCACCTACGGCGCGACGCTGCAATCGCTGCTGGTACCTGACAAGGCCGGCAAGGTCGAAGACATCGTCCTGGGTTTCGACGATGTGCAGGGCTACCAGAACAACGGTACGGTCTATTTCGGCGCGACCATCGGCCGCTTCGGCAACCGGCTGGCAGGCGGCAAATTCAGTCTGGATGGCAAAACCTATCAGGTCCCGCTCAATGACAAGACCAACGCGCTGCACGGCGGCACGCAGGGTTTTGACAAGCGTCTGTGGAAGGCAGAAGAAACCAAGAGCGGTGATTCGGTCGGCGTGAAGCTGACCTACCTGTCGCCGGACGGCGAGATGGGCTTTCCGGGTGCCCTGCTGACTGAAGTGACCTATAGCCTGAATGAAAAAAACGAGCTGAAGATCGACTACCGCGCCACCACCGACAAACCGACGGTGCTGAACCTGACCAACCACAGCTATTTCAACCTGGCCGGCGCTGGCAGTGGTGATGTGCTCAAACAGGTCGCCACCCTTCACGCCTCGCACTACACCCCGGTCAACGACAAGCTGATCCCGACCGGTGAACTGCCTGCTGTGGCTGGCACGCCCATGGACTTTCTCAAGCCCACCGCGTTCGGCAAACACATCAAGGCTGATCACCAGCAGTTGAAATACGCCGAACCCAAGCAAGGCGGGTTTGATTTCAACTGGGTGCTCGACACCAAGGGTGATGTGAAGAAACTGGCCGCCGAGGTCAGCGATCCGCAATCAGGCCGCAGACTGCAACTGTTCACCACAGAGCCCGGCGTGCAGCTGTACACCGGTAACTTCCTGGATGGCAGCATTCACGGCAAGGCAGGCAAGGTCTACCCGCACTGGGGCGCCTTTACCCTGGAAACGCAGCACTACCCCGATGCACCCAACCAGCCGAAATTCCCCAGCACCCGACTGGATCCTGGCAAGGCCTACACCCAGACGACTGTGTTCAAATTCCTCAACGACTAAAGCGTTGAGCTGCCCGGCGCCTGTGATCAGAGCGCCGGGCAGCTTCAGGCTTACTGATTGCGCTTCATTGCCGCAGTCAGGGTATCGACGTTGTAACGGAACATCTTCGCGTAGGTTGGCGCCGGGCCGTCGGCTGGCGACAGGGACTCCACGTACAGTTCACCCCCTGGTTGAGCGCCACTGGCTTCGGCTATCTGCTTGACCAGACGCGGGTCGCTGGAGTTTTCGAAGAAGTAGGCACTGACATGTTCGGTCTTGATCTGACGGATCAGTTTCGACACATCGGCGGCCGACGCCTCAGACTCGGTAGACAAGCCCAGCGGCGACAGGAAGGTCACACCATAGGCATCGCCGAAGTAGCCGAACGCGTCATGAGAGGTGAGGATCTTGCGTCTGGCAGCCGGAATCGAACGGATCTGATCGCGGGCGTAGGTGTCCAGTTGCTGCAACTCGACGATGTAGCGATCACCATTGGCCTGATACACGCTGGCCCCTTCCGGATCGGCTTTCTTCAGCGCTGCGACGATGTTGCGCACATAAATCACCCCATTGGCCGCGCTGTTCCAGGCATGCGGGTCGACAATGCGCTTGCCGTCCTCATCCATGCTGCGGGTCTTGATGCCCTCGGACAGCACCACCGGCTGCCCCTTGTAGCCTGAAGCCTTGATGAGACGATCCATCCAGCCCTCCAGATGCAGGCCGCTGACAAATGCCAGATCGGCGTTTTTCAGCGCCTGGGCGTCACTCGGTGTCGGCTCGTAGACGTGTGGATCGCCGTTCGGACCGATCAGTGATCTGACGTGCACACGATCACCGCCGACCGTACTGACCATGTCGGCAATGACCGTGAACGAGGCAACGGCTTCGAGCGGTTTGGCCTGAGCCAGGCTGGCGAATGCCGACAACGCCAGTGCAGCCAGGGAACTCAACATCATCAATCGTTTCATGACGTACCTTTTCAGTGAGCCAGGTGAGGTTTGGGAAACAGCCGGCGCACGATGCCCGTGCGCCCGAACAACAGGGAGATGCCGTAGAACGCACTGGCCGTGAGCACGATGGCCGGCCCCGAGGCGACGCCAAGGTGGTAGGAAACAATCAGCCCGATCAGCCCGGACAAGGTCGCCAGCAGCGTCGAAATCACCATCAGGCCACTCAGCGAGTGGGTCCAGAAACGTGCGGCGGTTGCCGGCAGCATCATCATGCCCACCGCCATCAGCGTGCCCAGCGCCTGAAAGCCTGCGACCAGGTTGAGCACCACCAGCAGCAGGAACAGAACGTGGTACAGCGAGCCGCGCCCGCCGACCGCACGTAGAAAGCCCGGATCGAAGCACTCCAGCACCAGCGGGCGATAGATGATCGCCAGCAGAATCAGGGTGAAGGAGGCAATGCTGCCGACCATGTAGATCGCCGTGTCATCAATGGCCAGAATGGTGCCGAACAATACGTGCAGCAGATCGACGCTGGAACCATGCAGCGACACGATCAGCACCCCGGCGGCCAGCGAGGTCAGGTAGAAGCTGGCAAAGCTGGCGTCTTCGCGCAATGAGGTCAGTCGACTCACCAGACCGGACAGCAAGGCCACTGCCAGCCCGGCGATCAGGCCGCCGAACCCCATTGCCGGCAACGACAGACCGGCGACCATGAAGCCCACCGCCGCGCCCGGCAGCACCGCATGGCTCATGGCGTCGCCCACCAGACTCATACGCCGCAACATCAACAGCACGCCGACCGGCCCCGAGCCGATGCCCAGCGCCAGACACGCCACCAGCGCGCGGCGCATGAAGCCGAATTCGATAAACGGCTCAACCACCAGGCTATAGAGCATCATGCGTCGTCCTCGGCATCACACAACAAGGCATCCGGGCTCCAGTATTCAGCCATGTTGCGCGCCTTGCGCAGGTTGGCGTCGCTAAGCACATGCGAGGTCTCACCCCAAGCAATGGCTTCGCGAGCCATCAACAGGGTTTGCGGAAAGTGCTGACGGACCTGTTCGATATCGTGCAGTACGGCAATCACCGTGCGCCCCTGCCCGTGCCAGGCGCGCACCAGTTGCAACAGATCACGCGTGGTGCGCGCGTCGATGGCAGTGAACGGCTCATCTAGCAGAATCACCGAGGCGTCCTGCAACAGCAGCCTGGCGAACAACACCCGCTGAAACTGGCCAGACGACAGCGAGCCCACGCTACGCCCTTCAAAACCCTCAAGGCCGACAGTCGTCAGCGCCTCGCCGGTCAGACGCGCGTGATTGCGGGTCAGGCTGCGAAACGGGCCGATGCTGTGCCAGGCGCCCATCGAAACCGTATCCGCAACGCTCAGCGGAAAGCTGCGATCGATTTCTGCGGCCTGCGGCAGATAGCCAATTGTGCGGGTTGCCAGACGCCCCCGGTCGACGCGCCCCTGAGCAGGCTTCATGGTGCCGGCGATGGCCTTGATCAGCGTCGATTTACCCGCGCCGTTGGGCCCGACGATAGCCGTCAGGCTACCGGCCTCGAAGCGCCCGCTGATGTGGTGCACGGCCGGGCGGCGTTCATACGCCACCGTGAGGTTTTCCAGAGCGATGGCGGCACTCATGGAATCGCCACCGACCAGCCAATGGCCAGCCAGAGCAATATCAGTATCGCCAGGGAAAACAGGACGCGCTTCCAGGCCGACTGAGCCAGCACGGAACCTGCTATCGAAGCGCTTGCTGTCGAAGCGTCAGGAGGATTTTTCAAGTAAAAGTAACCTGCAACTATTTGTTACAGTATTACATATCAACCGGATAAATGTTATTAAATAACATTCATGCCGGCACCTTGCTTTCCAGCCACGCAGATAAACTCCCGCGCAGATCAGTTTCAGAATCGCCACGCACAACTCCGCCGTGCGGTACTTGTGACACTGCACGCCTCCCTATACTGTATATACAAACAGTCAAGGGGCACTTCATGCAGCTTATCGACAAGCTCAGCATTCTGGCAGACGCCGCCAAGTACGATGCGTCGTGCGCGAGTAGTGGAGCACCCAAGCGCAGCTCGCAGGACAAGTCCGGGCTCGGTTCCACCAATGGCATGGGCATCTGCCACAGCTACACGCCGGACGGGCGTTGCGTGTCGCTGCTGAAAATCCTCCTGACCAACTTCTGTCTTTACGACTGCCAGTACTGCGTCAACCGTCGCTCCAGCGATGTGCCCCGTGCGCGCTTCACTCCCGAAGAAGTGGTCACCCTGACCCTGGACTTCTATCGCCGCAATTGCGTGAGCGGGCTGTTTTTGAGTTCCGGGATCATTCGCTCCGCGGACTACACCATGGAGCAACTGGTCGAAGTTGCCCGGCTGTTGCGCGAGGTGCATGAGTTTCGCGGCTACATCCATCTCAAGACCATCCCTGACGCCGATCCGGCGCTGATCGAAAAGGCCGGCCGCTACGCCGACCGTCTCAGCGTGAACATCGAGCTGCCAACTGACCTGAGCCTGCAGACCCTGGCCCCGGAAAAAGACGTCGCGTCGATCAAGCAGGCCATGCAGACGATTTACACCGGTGAGCAGACGGTGCGCAACGAGCCTCGCTCGCCGCGCTTTGCGCCTGCCGGGCAGAGCACGCAGATGATTGTCGGTGCCGATGCCACCGACGACAGCACCATCCTGCACAGCGCGCAGTCGCTGTACAGCAACTTCAAGCTGCGCCGGGTCTACTATTCTGCGTTCAGCCCGATACCCAACAGCCCCAACAGTGTTCCCCTGGCGGCACCGCCTCTGATGCGCGAGCATCGCCTGTATCAGGCTGACTTTCTGCTGCGCGGCTATGGTTTTACCGCGGGTGAACTGCTCGACGGCCCCGGTGATCTGGCGCTGGACATCGACCCTAAACTGGCCTGGGCGCTGGGCAACCGCCAGGTTTTCCCGCTGGACCTGAACCAGGCGGACCCGGCGCTGATCGCCAGGGTGCCGGGTATTGGCATCCGCACCACGCAGCGGCTGGTCGAGCTGCGCAGACAGCGACGCATCCGCTACGAAGACCTCACCCGCATGCGCTGCATACTGGCCAAGGCCAAGCCGTTCATCATTACCAGTGATTACCACCCGCCGCACGCGGAAACCACCAGCGAGTTCCTGCATCACCAGTTGCGCGACCGGCCTCAGCCTCAGCAAATGGGCCTGTGGGGATGATCTGCCTCGACTGCGACGACCTGTTCGAGACCTGGCGACAACAGGCTCGCTGGCTGTTGAGCCATGAAATCGACCCCAGTCAGGTCAGCTGGAAGTCGCCGGATGCCGCCGACCTGTTCGGCAGTGAAGAAGAGTACCCCAGGGAAGCCGGGCCTTTTCAGGCACGGGTTCCGCTGGAGTTGGTGCAGTTGCTGGAGAGCGCCTCGCACTATCGGGGCGATCAGCGCTGGAGCCTTCTGTACGAAGTGTTGTGGCGCGTGACCCACGGTGATCGCACCGCCATGATGGCCGGTGACAAACTCGGCAGTGAATTGCATCGCCGCCTCAAATCGGTAAGGCGTGAGGCCCATCATCTGCATGCGTTTCTGCGGTTTGTCGCGCTGCCGCCCGTGGCTGCCGACGAAGCTCTGATGCGTCCGCAGTACGTGGCCTGGCACGAACCGGCCCACGATATTCTGCTCAGTGCCAGCGAGCATTTCATCGGCCGTATGGGTCAGCATCGCTGGATGATCGCCACGCCTCAGGACGGCGTGTATTACGACGGCCAACAACTGATTCATGAGCGACGCTGCCCGCAAGCCTGGCAGACCATGGCCCGGCAGGTGGAAGACCCGCATGGCGAACTGTGGCTGACCTACTACAGCCACATCTTCAACCCTGCGCGCCTGAACCCCAAGGTCATGGAAGGTCACTTCCCTTCGCGCTTCTGGAAAAACCTGCCGGAAGGCCCGCTGATCCCTGCCCTGATCACCCAGGCCCGCACCGGCAAGCAGCGTGACGGCCAGGCCAGCGACATCGCCGCCAGACGCGGCAAGAAGATTGCGCTGAAGGATTGAGCGCGTCGGTATACACAAGTCTGTTTTGACTAACGCGCCAATGCTCCGAGTTGGCATGCATTTCGTGACGCTCCGCGTCACACATCTGCTGCCTGGTATCAAGGGCAAAGGAGTCTAAGGCTTTGGTGCTGCCTGTATCTCGCACATGGGGCTTTCCAGCCCGATCCTCTAGAGCGTAACCCTTCCGTCGATGCACGTCACAGTCGAGCCGCCCACCCAGATATCCTCACCTGCACGCTGAACGGACACCCGCCCCTTGCGTCCGAGCGCAGTGCCCTGACTCACGACATAGCGCTCCGGTGCCAGGCCTTCCTCCAGGAACCAGCGAGCGATGCCGGCATTGAGACTGCCGGTCACCGGGTCTTCAGCCATACCGTCGCCGGAAACAAACGCACGCACCTCGAATTGGGCATCTACACCGTCCACATCAGCGTCCCACGCTCCGATAACGCCGATTTTCAAGCCGTCCAGTTGAACATGGTCAGGCTGCAGAGCAAGAACGGTTGCACGATCTTTCAGCCGCAGTGCGACCCAGCCAGGGCCATTATCGACCCAGCGGGCGTCCAGAATGCTCTCGGAAGCCAGCTTCAGACCGAGGCGAATCCGCTCGACAAACGTGGCGTCCACGGCGCCTGAGCGCAACAGCGGCGGCGCGGTAAATGCCAGCCCGGCGGCATCCTTGCGGATACGCACCAGGCCGATGCCGCATTCCTGAATGATTTCCTCACCGCGAGGCACGCCACCGCTTTCCAGCCAGGCGTGGCAACTGCCCAGGGTGGGATGGCCAGCGAACGGCAGCTCTTCAAGGGTGGTGAAAATACGCACGCGATAGTCGGCACGCGGGTCTGTCGGCTTGAGCAGAAACGTGGTCTCACTCAGGTTGGTCCAGCGGGCAAAGGCGGCCATCTGCTCGTCACTCAGCCCGTCAGCGCCCAACACCGCCGCCAGCGGATTGCCGAGCAGAGGCTGATCAGTGAAGACATCCAGTTGCTTGAAATCGAACGAGCGCATCGGGGCGTCCTTTCCGGTATAAAAAACCAGAGTGCCACGTCCACAGCCGGGTGAACAACGGGATATTGAACCAACGTCGGCCACGGCGGCTCACAGCTGTGGCAGTCGCAACGCTACCTGCATGCCAGATGATAATGTGTCCAGTCACAAGAGGCAGGCCACCCGAGGTTCAAACATGCTCGACAGCCCAATCCGAGATCTGCTCGACACGCTATGCCAGGTAATGGCCGACAAACCGTTTCTGGTGGTGACCGGCGCAGGGATCAGCACCGCATCCGGCATTCCGGACTACCGCGACAAGAATGGCGTGCGGCGCGGCAAGCAGCCGATGATGTATCAGGAATTTCTCGGCAACCCTGCAGCGCGCCAGCGCTACTGGGCACGCGCCATGCTCGGCTGGCCGCGGATCCGCGCGGCACAGGCCAATGCCGCGCATCTGGCCCTGGCTGCGCTGCAGGCTGAACACGCCATTACCGGACTGATCACCCAGAACGTCGATGCACTGCACACACAGGCCGGAAGCCGGGACGTCATCGAGCTGCACGGCAGCCTGCACCGGGTGCTGTGTCTGGATTGCCAGCAGCGCAGCGACCGTGCAGGAATTCAAGAGCAGATGCTGGCGCACAACCTTTATCTGATCGGCGTCCACGCGACACAGGCACCGGACGGCGATACCCTGCTAGACCCGGCGTTCGAAGCCAGTTTCGAGGTGCCCCGCTGTCCGCACTGTGGAGGCGACAGGCTCAAGCCGGACGTCGTGTTCTTCGGTGAAAACGTCGCCGCGCAGACCGCTGCCAGGGCTACGCAAAGTGTCGAGGACGCAGAAGGTCTGCTGGTGGTGGGCACGTCATTGATGGCCTGGTCGGCATTCCGCCTGTGCAAGGCCATGGCCGAACAGGGCAAACCGGTCATCGCCATCAACCATGGCAAGACCCGGGCGGACGAGCTGCTTGAAATGAAGATCGAAGCGTCCTGTGAGCAGGCCTTGCCGTGGCTCGCCGAGCAATTGGTTTCGCTTTAAAACAGCCCCAACTGCCCACCGATCAGGGTGCTGAAATCGTCGTCCACAAACGGCAGGATCGCGTCAGCCAGTGGTTGTAACTGACGAGTCACGTAGTGATCGTAGTCAATCGGGGCGTGACGAATCTCCAGCGGTTCCGGCCCGGCGGTGGTCATCACGTAGCTGATCCAGCCGCCACTCTGGTACTGACGCGGTCGCCCCTGCTGGTCGTTGTATTCGTCGGCCAGCCGTGCAGCGCGTACATGAGGCGGCACGTTGCGCTGGTAGTCATCGAGCTTGCGACGCAAGCGCTTGCGGTAAATCAACAGGTCATCCAGCTCGCCTGACAGGGTGCGTTGCACGTAGTCACGCACGTAATCCTGATACGGCTGGCGTTTGAAGATCCGCAGGTACAGCTCCTGCTGAAACTGCTGAGCCAGTGGCGACCAGTCGGTGCGTACCGTTTCGAGGCCCTTGTAGACCATCTCCTCGGAACCGTCAGCACGGGTCACCAGGCCGGCGTAACGCTTCTTGCTGCCCTCCTCCGCACCGCGCACGGTGGGCATCAGGAAGCGCCGAAAATGCGTTTCGTATTGCAGTTCAAGGGCACTGTGCAAACCGTACTCGGCGTGCAAGTGCTCGCGCCACCACTGATTGACCTGCTGCACCAGCGCCTTGCCGATGCTTGCTGCCTCCTCTTGCCCATGAGGACGGCCCAGCCAGACGAATGTCGAGTCGGTATCGCCATAGATCACCGTGTAGCCCTGCGCCTGAATGAGGTCGCGGGTCTTGAGCATTATTTCATGCCCACGCAGGGTGATCGATGAAGCCAGGCGCGGATCGAAAAAGCGACAGCCGCTCGAGCCCAACACGCCGTAGAAGGCATTCATGATGATTTTCAGCGCCTGGGACAAGGGGGCGTTCTGCTCGCGCTTGGCCGCTTCCCGACCTTGCCACACGCGCTCGACGATGGCTGGCAGGCTGTGACGGGTGCGCGAGAAGCGCGCGCCGCGAAAGCCCGGCACCGACTCGCTGTCCGCTGGATGGCGCAGGCCTTCGATCAAGCCCACCGGATCAATCAGAAAGGTACGAATGATCGACGGATAAAGGCTCTTGTAGTCCAGTACCAGCACCGACTCATACAGCCCTGGCTGGGAATCCATGACAAAACCGCCAGGGCTGGCCTCTGGCAGGCGCTCGCCCAGGTTGGGCGCCACGAAACCCTGGCGGTGCATCAACGGGATATACAAATGGCAGAAAGCCGCAACCGAACCACCGCTGCGGTCGGCAGGCAGACCGGTGACCGTGGCGCGCTCGAGCAGAAAGGTCAGCAATTGGGTCTTGGCAAAGATGCGCGTGACCAGTTCGCAGTCCTTGATGTTGTAACGCGCCAGCGCCGGTTTGTCCTCGGCGAACATGCGGTTGATTTCGTCCATACGCTGATAAGGTGTGTCGATGGCCTTGCCTTCGCCCAGCAGAGTCTGCGCGACGTATTCGAGGCTGAACGACGGAAAGCTCCAGGTCGCCGAGCGCAATGCCTCGATTCCGTCGATGATCAGCCGCCCGCTCACTTCGGCAAAAAAATGGTTGTTACGACTGCCATGCTCACGCCAGCCCATCGCTTCACCGCCACGCCCAAGCCTTAACGGCACTTGCAGGCGCTGGGCATGCTCATGCAGCACGCGTAAATCGAACTGGATAACGTTCCAGCCGATAATCGCATCAGGGTCGTGCAGCGCCAGCCAGTCGTTCAGGCGTTCGAGCAACTGCGCGCGGGTATCGCAATAATCGAGCTGAAAATCCAGCGTCTCGTCACCACCGTTGGCCGGCCCCAGCATGTAGACCTGGCGCTGCCCACAGCCCTCCAGTGCAATCGAATACAGCTCGCCGCGGGCGGTGGTTTCGATATCCAGCGAGACCAGCCTCAGATTAGGACGGTAATCGGGCGATGGTCTGATCTGCGCGTCGCACAGCACCCCATCGGCATCCGGCGTGCCGCCAAACTGCACCGGCGCGGTGATGAAGCGTTCCATCAGGTAGCGTTCGGGCGGGCGAATGTCCGCTTCATAGACGTCTACATTGCCTCTGCGCAGCAACTTTTCGATGTTCATCAACTGGCGGTGCTGCTGGCAATACACACCCAGCACCGGACGGTGACGAAAATCACAGAGCTCAAGCGGACGCAGTTCGACGCCACGTTCGGTACGCAACAACGATCGGGCCCGCTCACCCTGTTCGGCAGGAATAAAGGCGACAGAGGGCTGGCAAGGCAGGCGAATATGGCGCGGGCCCTGATCGGTGGCCAACCAGAAGTCGACCTCGGTCCCGGCGGGCGTGTCTTGCCAGTGCCGACTCAGGATAAAGCCCTGCTGTACATCCAACGCTGTTACCTCGACCGCCCGGTGAAACAAATGATTCTACTTGGCTATGAGGCTAAAGGCGCGTCTGGAGGCGAATTAGCGGCACATTGAGGGGCATGGACAATTGATTCCTCCTATCCCCGTGATCCTTATTTACTGCTTGCTCGATTCTGCGCGCTGGATGATTCTGTAGTGGTTCTGGCAATGCACTACAGCCACCCAGGTCCCGATCACGGAGAGCCCCATGAAAACCGTCGCCCAGCTACTGAAATTGAAAGACCTGCAGAACCAGCAAGTGCATACCATCGGACCGGATCAGATGGTGCTCGACGCACTCAAGTTAATGGCTGAAAAGAACATCGGTGCGCTGCCGGTGGTCGAGGGCAACGTGGTAGTCGGCGTCATCAGCGAGCGCGACTATGCGCGCAAGGTAGTGCTCAAGGGACGCTCGTCGGTGGGGACACCGGTGAGGGACATCATGAGCAGCAAAGTGATCACTGTCGACTCGCAACGCAGCGTCGAAGCGTGCATGGGGATCATGACCGACAGCCATCTGCGCCACCTGCCGGTCGTGGAAGGCGGCCAGTTGCTGGGCCTGCTGTCCATCGGTGACCTGGTGAAGGAAGCCATTGCAGAACAGGCGAACCTCATTCAACAGCTCGAGCAGTACATTCGCGGCGAATGACCTGAGCAACACATCAGGCGCAGCGCGCGATTGCCGCGCGCCACGCCGTTCATTCAGTCGTCCAGCGTCTTGCCAGGTGCCGCGCCCTTGACCGGCTTGCCGGGTTTTTCGGCAGGCGCGGGTTTGGCTGGCGGCTCGGGAGCCGGTGCGGCAGCTTCCTGCTCGCGCATCGGCATCTGATCGATAGTGGCGAAGATTTCCTTGGGCTCTATCGATTCCGACTTTCCGACAGTCTTATCGATCTTTTTCTCGCCGTCCTTGCCCACCAGAATGACCTTGGTCCCCACACCCGCCCCCAGCTTCAGCTCACGGATCAATGCCATGGTCGACTGCGGGTCCATGCTTTTGCCGTCGCGCTCGCCCATGGTGTTGACCACCGTGAACAGCACCATATTGCGCTGCGCAAAAGCCTCACGGTTGGCAGGCTCGTCCAGTGACTTCTTGAGCTTGATCAGCACCGGATCGATGCTGCTGGGGGCGATGATGATCAAGGGACGCGACTTGCCGCGCTCCTGTGCCAGAGGGCCATCGCTGTCAGCAGCCAGCGCTGTACCGGCAGCGACAAGCAGGGTGGCGAGGGTCAGGGACCGGATTAACATGGTGGGCTCCTTTCAAATCCATTGGGTAGCCATCGCGTACAGACCGACACGATGCTGATCTGTTCTACCGCATATGGGTCATCCCGGTACAGCCCGATGTAGTCCTTTTCCTTAATCCGTTGCGTCAGGCAGAGCGTGCAAACGACTGATCACAGGCGCTGTCGAGGCTCGCCGTCAGGCCTTGGACAATCTGCCCCACTTCAGCGGCGTCCAGCACCAAGGGCGGTAACAGGCGGATGATTTTGCCCCGGGTGACATTGATCAACAGGCCATGTTGCTCGGCTGCGATGCGTGTCAGTTCGGGTATCGCCTGGCGTAACTCGATCCCTATCATCAAACCCTGGCCACGAACTTCCAGCACGTTCGGGTGGGCACCCAGCGCAGTGCGCAGCCCTTCCAGCAACTGCCGGCCTTGCAGTGCGGCGTTTGCCACCAGCACCTGCCGTTCGATGATGTCGATCACCGTGCAGCCGACCCGACAGGCCAGCGGATTACCGCCGAAGGTGCTGCCGTGGCTGCCGGGCGTGAACAGTTGCGCCGCCCTGCCCCGTGCCAGGCAAGCACCAATCGGTATACCGTTGCCCAACCCCTTGGCCAGGGTCATGACGTCGGGAACGATGCCCTCATGTTGAAAGGCAAACCACTTGCCTGTCCGGCCCATACCGGTCTGGATTTCGTCGAGCATCAACAGCCAGTCACGCCGTGTGCAACGCTCCCTCAAGGCCTTGAGGTACCCGGCGGGTGCCACCTGCGCGCCGCCCTCGCCCTGAATCGGTTCGACCAGCACGGCGCAGATCCGATGCCCATACGTCGTACAAACCTTGTCGAACGCTGCCAGATCGCCAAAGGGCACTTTGATGTAATCGCCCGGCAAGGTACTGAAACCCAGGCGTACGGCCGGCCCGTCACTGGCCGACAATGTGCCCAGGGTGCGGCCGTGGAAGGCGTTTTCCATGACCACGACCAAAGGCCGTTCGATGTACTTGTGCCAGCCATGCAGGCGCGCCAGCTTGAGCGCAGTCTCGTTGGCCTCGGCACCGGAGTTGTTGAAAAACACCGCGTCCAGCCCCGACAAGGCCGTCAGTTTCTGCGCCAGGCGCTTCTGCCAGTCGATGGTGTACAGGTTGGAGGTGTGCAACAGCAGACCCGCCTGATCGCGAATCGCCTCGACCAGCAGTGGATGCGAGTGCCCCACATTGGTCACGGCTACGCCCGCCACGGCGTCCAGGTACTCGCGGCCGCTCTGGTCCCACAGACGTGTGCCCAGACCATGTGTGAAGCTCAGGGCCAGAGGTTGGTAAGTGCTCATCAGGCAGGTGGCGGTCATGAGGTGAAGCTCCTTGGGTATGTTTCGGTTTTTGCAGTATCGTTAACCACCTCAAATGGATAAACAGCGAAATACTTCAATCATTTTAAAGCCAGGATTGATAATGGATTTGTTTCAGGCAATGCGCGTGTACGTGAAAGTGGTCGAGGCAGGCAGCCTGACGGCAGCGGCGCAAGCGTGTTCGATTTCCACCACCATGGTCGGCAATCACTTGCGCGCACTGGAGGAGCGCTTGGGCGTCAGCCTCTTGCAGCGCACCACACGCCGTCAGCGATTGACGGAATTCGGTACCGCGTATTACGAGCGTTGCCTGGAAGTATTGGGGCTGGTGGCCGAGTCCGAGCAACTGGCCGAGCAGGCTCATGGCGATCCCACAGGTACGCTGCGCATCACCGCACCACTGACATTCGGTTCGGAAGTGCTGGCGCCTGCGCTGGTCGAATTCTCGCGGCGTTTTCCCGAAGTCAGGCTCGACCTTGTACTGACCAATCAACGTCTGGACATGATCGACAATGGTTTTGACGTCGCCATTCGCTTGGGCAACATTCCAGAATCGTCGCCACTGATCGCCCGTCCCCTGCAGGATTACACCTTGACCATCTGCGCCGCGCCGGACTATCTCGCCCGCCACGGCACGCCGACCCATCCCGAGGATCTTCGTGAGCATAATTGCCTGGCGTTCGCCTACCCGGCGGGAGACGAATGGCGGACTGCCGGTACACAATGGCGTATGACCGGCGCAGACGGCGACGTGCTGGTGGAGGTAAGCGGTTCGATGGTGGCCAACACTTCCGCCGGTCTTTATCAGGCGGCTCGTGCAGGCATGGGCGTCGTGATGCTTCCGGATGCACTGGTACAGCGCGACCTGCAGGAAGGCCGGCTGTTTGCGTTGTTCCCGGACTACCATTTGCCCCGACGACCGATGAACCTGCTGTATGTGCAGGACCGTTATCGACTGCCCAAGCTGAGAAGTTTTGTGGAGTACGCGACGGGGCTTTGGGGGCGGTAAGGACTTACCGCCGGAGGGTCACCGGGTCGCCCCCTGCGCGCGGCCTTTGCGGTGCGCGCCGGGGTTTACCGGGAATGAACGTCAGACCCGGAATCGACTGACCAGGCTTTGCAGATGCACGCCCAGACGAGCGAGCTCGACGCTCGACGCAGCGGTCTCTTCACTGGCGGAAGCCGTCTGTTCGGAGATGTCTCGCACATTCAGGACACTGCGGTTGATCTCTTCGGCAACGGCGCTCTGCTCTTCGGCGGCAGCGGCGATCTGATGGTTCATCGTCTCGATCGTCGAGATTGCCTGCGTCATGTTATTGATGGAAACACCCGCATTGCGTGTCAGCTCGACACTGTTTGCAGTCAGTGCCTGGCTGTTGTCGAGGATCGTCGCCACCTGCGCCGTGCGGGTATGCAGGCCGCTGATCAAGGCCGCGATCTCTTCGGTCGACGTCTGCGTGCGCTGGGCCAGGCTTCTCACTTCGTCAGCCACCACCGCAAAGCCTCGGCCTGCTTCGCCCGCACGCGCTGCTTCGATTGCAGCGTTGAGGGCCAGCAGATTGGTCTGCTCGGCAACGGCCTTGATGACATCGAGCACGCCACCGATCTTGTTGCTTTCGTTCTTGAGGTCGTCCATCGCGGACTTGGAGTGAGTGACCTCAGTCGCAAGCTTCTCGATCTGCGCAACAGCCTTGGACACCACGCCGTCGCCTTCGCGAGCTTCTTTCGAGGCGTTGACCGCAGCGTGTGAAGCCTGCTCTGCGTTGCGTGCGACTTCCTGAACGGTCGCAGACATTTCGTGCATCGCAGTGGCGACCTGATCGGTTTCGCTCTTCTGGCTGTTGACGCCAGCGCTGGTCTGCTCGGTGACAGCCGACAACTGTTCGGCGGCACTGGCGATTTGTGTCACGCCATCGCGCAAGCCACCAATCAGCTCGCGCAGGTTGCCGGTCATGCGCATCATGCTGCCCTGCAGCTGGCCCAGTTCATCCTTGCGGGTAACCACCTGGTTGTGCGTCAGATCACCATCAGCGACACGCTCGGCCAGTTTCAGTGTGTCACGCAGCGGGCCAACGATAAGGTTGGTAATGACCCACGCCGCCAGGGCACTCATGATCAACGCTGCAATCAGCCAGACAGAGAGCAGCATCTTGGCCTGACTCACATCCTCCACTCTCAGGTTGACCTGGTTCTCGGACAGCTTGTCAGCACATTCAAACAGGATGCCGATGTCTTTGGTGATGCCTGCCTGAGCCAGATCAATCCTGGCCTGCGCCGCGGTGAACTGATTCAAGGTGTTCTGGTAGCTGATCATCGAGTCCACAAGGTGCTTGATGATCGCCGACTGGCCATCGAAACCCTGCAGATTTCTGACAAACTCGATAACCGTGTTCATCGATGTTTCCGCTGGAGCACGGTTTTCCGCCTTCAGCGAATAGGTGTAGCCACGCAAGTCGAAGCGCATTTTCTGGAACAGCGTCATCGCCTGCACGATGGCATCGCGCTGCGCGGGAGTCCCGTCATCGGATCGGGCAACGGCGTTGAGCTTTTGCAAATCATCAGCGCCTGCATCGGCGTACTGGCCAAACACCGAACGGGTCGCCTCACGGGCAGCGGTTGCCTGCATGAGGTTGTCGTAGTGAATACGGTAATCCTTCAAGGCGTCTGCGGCAGTATTCACCAACGGTACGTTCAACGGAGAATCGAACACCTTCTGCGCGTACTTCACATGATTTTCGAGACCTTCGAGCGCTTTCAACCAGTTGCTGGCGCGCTCGGCGTCATAGTTGACCGAATAGGCCAATCGGGCAATGCGGACATCTCGCGTGAGTGCGCTCAGCTTGCCGATGTCGGAAATCCGCTCGCTTCGTTCGCTCAGTGAGGTGATGCCTGTCCAGCCTGTCAGCGCGATCAGCACCGTCAGTACGATGACCAGAGCAAACCCGAGCACGAGCTTGGACCTGACAGAAATATTGCGCAGAGTGTTTATCACAGGGAGTCGCTCTTTCGTTGGTCATCAGTGGAGTACAAGAGGCCTGTCCTTGCCAGCTAGCCATACAATCCACAAATGTCGGCAGCGAGGCTTCAAACTTTAAAACTGGCGTCAATATTTCGCTTGAAAATAAATCCTCGCAGGCGCGACCAACCCCGATGGCATTTTCATTGCAGTCAGTTAGCATGGGCCGTTACCCACACTTGGGTATTCTGGAGAAGTACATGAGTCTGGAATTGATCGCCTCAAAAAGCAGCTTGTTGACCATCGAGGAGCGCGCTGCGATTGCCGAGATCGAGGCCACGACCAATGTGCTGCGCCTTGTCACTCGCCTGACAGGCATGCGCTTCGCTGGTATCGCCAAATTTACCGACGCAGACTGGATCGCCTGTTCTGTCTATGACCCCACTGACCTGGGTATCGACGACGGCGATGTGTTCGAACTCGAGACCACGCTCTGTAACGAGTTTTGTACCAATCCCCAGGCACTGTTCGTGCCGCAGATCAGCACGAACGGCCGGTATGCGAACCTGCCAGTTGTGAAGCGCTACGCCATCGAAAGCTATGCTGGCGTGCCGATCTACCTTCCCGACGGACAGCTGTATGGTGCGTTATGCGCTCTGGACTCAAGAACGACACTGTTCGACGACCCCGATCTGGCGGAAACCCTGACCCTGTTCGCCCGATTGATCGGGTGCATTTTCTTCGCCAACATCAACGAAGGCAGCTGATCCGGGGCTGCGTCCTGAAGCAACGCTGTCGACTCACGGGCTGCTCTGCCAGCGCATGCAGCGGCTAAGACTCGAGCAAGTCGCTGCTGAACTGGCCTTCGTCGAGTTGCAGGCGATGTCGGGACGGTACAGGTGTGACCGGGTGATCGCCGTCCAGCAAGGCTTCTGCAGGCAGATCAATCCCGAAATGAGGAAATGGCTCCTGAGCCAACCAACCGCCAGCGGCCAGAACCAACAATAGAAAAATACCCGCAATGGGTTCTTTGGGTCTGCACATTCTCGTTTCTCCAATCCGGCAAAACGATCCGGCTCACAATGAGCCATTCAGTATAAAAGCCTGGGCGTCAACCGGCTCTCGCAGTCGGCGCATCAGGCGAAGGGCTCTTCGCCCTGCAACTTGGTACGATGCATCATCCGCCCGCACTCGGGGTCATAGGCTTGCGCCCGATGCATGGTGCCGGTGTTGTCCCAGATCACCAGATCACCGACCTGCCACGCATGGCTGTAACTGAACGCCTCGGACGTGGCCCACTCGCGAAGGCCGACCAGAATCCGCGCACTTTGCGCCAGGCTGAGGCCAACGACCTGCTGCGCGGTGCAGCCCAGAATCAGCGACTTGCGACCGGATCGGTGCTTCCAGACCAGCGGCAACTCCTTCTCGCCGATCGCCTGCATGGCCTCAAGCATTGCAAGGCCAGGCTCCGGATTGTAATAGAGTAACGATGCCCATGGGGCATGAATGACGCGCAGACCGTCGTAATGCTGTTGGTCAGCGCTCGATAACCCCTCGTACGCCGCGTAAGTGTTACAGAAACCCGTGTTGCCTCCCCAACTGGCGCGCACCTTGCAGGACAACAACGACGCCAGAATGGGTGAATCGCTGCTCGTACCGTCGATGTGCCAGTAGAGCGAACCTTTGAGAAACTCCGCACCTGCCGGATTCTCTCTCACATCCAGGCTGATCCGGGTGATGTTCTGCCCATCGCCGGGTTCAGGGCAGAACGTACCCAGGGTGCGAGTAAAGGCAATCTGCTCTGCGTCGGAAAAATGAATCTGCGGGAACACCAGCACCCCTCGCTGCTCCAGCAGTTCCCGGATCTCCCCAGCGAATCGACCCGACAGCAGTTCCTGCTTGCCGTTGAAAATACGCGAGCCAATACCTGGCTTTATGGGTTCCTGCGACAGCTGAACGAGCGAAGTGGCTAACATGGTGCGACCCTCCTCATAAGTGAACACAACGGTACACTTATGAAGAAATGGAAGCAATAGCCCTGTTTTGCCGCGGGACGTTTTAAAGGGAATGCAGGTAATTACCCAAGTGATCGTGCAGGAAGAAAGCGAGCAATACTCCGATAAGCATTGCCAGCAAATCCAGCGCTCTGGCCTTGCCCCATATCGGCGTGCGCTCCCGGAGTCGAAAATACCAGGGGCCCGTACAGAGAATCAGACCCTGCCCCAGGAACCAGACAAGGGCAATGAAAAGCCCAGTGCTTAAAAGGCTATCGTTTCTGACAATCAGAGAACCTGTCGACTGACTCAAGGCAGCAAAATAAAGGCCGACCACCCCGATGACCGCCATCACCAGCCCAATGGGCCAGGCTGGAAAGCCACGACGCTGTACGTGCTTTTCAAGGTTCGACCGATCCCCCTCCAAGAGCTCGATGGTTCTCGGCCATCCTGCGATGCGAGCAAGCGTCAGTACGTCATGGCCGTTGCTGTTGGTCGCCGCAGAATCTGCCCCCATGTACAGAAGCGTGGCGACGAAATTGCAATTACCGGCGAGGGTTTCGCGATGGATCATCTGCCAGCCCGAGTCGTCGTAGTCAGTGGCCAGACCCGGGTCATCACGAAGGCCCTCTTCCACGGCACCCTGTGCGTTGAGTCCCATCGGATGCTCAAGCCGCTCCAGCTTGTTCAAGGCACGTTTATCCGATGCACTGTCCAGTGCGCGAGAGAAGCAGACCGGTGACTTGCCCTCTGCTGGCGGAACAAGCATAACGGTCCCCGCCTCACCAAAGTCCAACCCCCACGCCTGGTCATGCTCGACGCGCTCGGCCGCAGACATGCCGGACCGCAGGGCATCGATAGTGAAACCGCCGAATGCGCGACCGCCAAATACATAGACCCAGTCATTCAAGCGGTCCAGGAAAACCGACACAGGGTCCCCGGCATTTATCGAACTCACCCATACAGGCTCATTCATGAGAATGCCCGAGAGGGTCAGGCCGTCGAAATCGACATCCGTGACCCACATGTTCTCAACCGACGGGCTGTCGGGATCGGCTGAGTCAGTCGTGAAGGACACCTTTACCGCAGCCAGGTCCAGCGCTTTCACAATTCGGCGACGCTCCCAGGACATCTCGCGCCAGAAGAATCTGAAGGTGCGCTGCGCACTGGCAACCGCGACACGAAAGTCCTCGCTCTCGCCTTCAACACCGTAAATTTTTTGCTCCGTCATTGGCAGGGTCATTCCTTGTTTGATGAGTGCGAACAGAATGGCGGTGTCGCTGGCCCTCATTCAATTCGGCTGTTTCAAATACATTACTTCTTGAGTCACTGTGGCGCCAATCTCGATATTACCTGCTTGCGGCCAGGATAATCCGCTGCCAAAGTACCTCGAACGAACGCCTGATATGCAATTCAAGGAAAGAATCAACGTGCACGCCCCTGCCCCGCAAATCCTCATCCAGCGCATGGCCGACATTCACCTCGAAGGTGTCACAGCACTCTATAACGAGCCTGCGGTGTGCCGTCAGGTGTTGCAGATGCCTTATCAGTCCATCGAAGTCTGGCGCAAACGCCTGGCTGCCAGTACCGAGCGACACGTGAAACTGGTGGCTCTCCATGGCAACGAGGTGATTGGCAGCATTGGCCTGGAGCAGTATTCGCGCAGTCGGCAAAGCCATGTCGGCGCTATCGGTATGGGCGTCGCATCGGCCTGGCAGAGCAAGGGCGTCGGCTCGAAGTTGCTGGCAACAGCACTGGACATCGCAGACAACTGGATGAACCTGCGCCGAGTGGAATTGACCGTGTATGTCGACAACGAAGCTGCCCAGGGTCTGTATCGAAAATTCGGTTTCGAAACAGAGGGCCGGCTGCGCAACTACGCGGTGCGCGATGGCCTGTTCGTTGATGCCTTCAGCATGGCGCGGCTCAGATAAACCGTGTCCTTCAACACCGCTATTTGAGCGCTGCGTTAAAGCATGCAAGGATCAGCCATGAATCAATTTCCCCGAAGCAACCGACATCACCACCACAGCCCGCTTCAAGGTGCTGCGGTTGCTTGTGCTCATCGATTGGCCAGACACAGATCCACATTCTGACCCATCAGTGAAACCGACCAAGGCGCCCATGGCGCCTTTTTTATTGCCTGAAAAAACTGGAGATCATCACCCATGACCATGCTACGCGGAACCCGCATCGTGACCGGAACAGAAGCCGCAACCCTGCGTGACACAGAAAACCGTTTCCGGAGCTATCTTCATCGAAGCCGGGGCTGAGGAAGCGATAGTGCCGGCCTTATGGGGCCAGGACACCTTTATCGAAAAAGCCGGCGGCAGCGAAATCATCGGCCAGATGTGGGCCTTCGAGGACAAGGCCGGACGCGCCTGTTGCCTGATACCCGAAGCCACGGCGCTGTTTCAGGAGCGCAGTGAAGCGCTGCTTGAGGGGCGACGTGACGCAATGTTTTTCT
Source organism: Pseudomonas sp. P129 (assembly GCF_020312195.1). NCBI lineage: Bacteria > Pseudomonadati > Pseudomonadota > Gammaproteobacteria > Pseudomonadales > Pseudomonadaceae > Pseudomonas > Pseudomonas sp. P129. Next base: position 670,049 of record NZ_JAGPYS010000002.1, read on the forward strand.
ACGTCGCACGCTGTTATCGCTACGAGCGCCCGCAAGCCGGACGCTACCGCGAATTCACCCAGCTGGGGCTGGAAATCCTCAGCCCTTCACCGCAGCAGGCGTTGCTGCGCAGCCAGGCCATCTGCACCGGTTTTCTGGATTCGCTGGGCCTGGACTATGAACTCAATACCGCGGTGAAACGGGGCCTGAGCTACTACCTGGAAGGCAACGGCTTCGAGGTGCGATGTTCGCGCCTGGGTGCGCAGCAACAAGTGGTCGGCGGCGGCGCCTATCGGGAGGGTGCCGGGTTTGGCATCGGACTGGAGCGGCTGGTATTGGCGCTTGGGTGCGGCCAATAGCGCCCATCCTGTAACTGGCCGTAGAAGCGCAACGCGTTACACTGCGCTTCTACCCTGCCCCCGACCCGAGGCCCCCGTATGAAAGTTGGTGTGATTTCCGACACCCACGGACTGCTCCGTCCTGAAGCCATCGCTGCGCTACAGGGCTGCGCACAGATCATCCATGCCGGAGACATCGGCAGCCAGGACATCGTCGAGCAACTGACCGCCATTGCCCCGCTGCACATCGTGCGCGGCAACAATGATATGGAAGCAGACTGGGCAACCCCCATAGCCGATCACCTGCGCTTCGACATCGAGGGCTGGGAGGTCCTGCTGGTCCACGACATCGCGGACGTTCCAGCGCTAGTGGATGACCGCGTGAAACTGGTCGTGACCGGCCACTCGCACAAACCTCTCATCGATTGGCGCGGCGACACGCTGTATCTGAATCCGGGCAGCGCCGGACGGCGGCGTTTCAAACTGCCGGTGACGCTGGCAATACTTGAAATGAATTCAGATGCGATTGAGCCGAGCCTGGTGCAGTTGGTTGACTGACAACGGGGCTAACGCTGAGTATTTCTTCAGCAAGAAAACGGAGTTTCGAGCAATAATATCGTCCCCACGCTCCGCGCTCATCGTTACACACAAGCCTTGAAGAGTCCGAAATACAGGGCTGACACCCCGATGATTCTCGTTCCCACGCTCCGCGTGGTAATGCATTTCGTGACGCTCTGCGTCACCTTGCAGCCATGGCGCATTACTCGATTCGGCCCGAGATACAGGCAGCGCCAGAGCCTGAGACTCCTTTGCGCTTGATACTGCGCAAGCCTGAAGATTTGTGACGCAGAGCGTCACCCGATGCATGCCAACGCGGAGCATTGGCACGATAGTCAAGCCTCTGCTCGAGACTCATCCCCGTAACGATAAGCGCTCCAAGTACCGATGCAACACAGGACCTATAGAGATCCTGCGACTTATACAAGGTCATTTCTATTAATCAGCGTTCCAGTCCATTCCTGGCATCAAAGCTGCGCAGGCATACGAAAATCGCGCAACGCACCCATATCAAATGGATTGGGTGCCCGCTGGCTCGACAAAAGATAGTTGGCGCGCATCCCGCCCACGTCGGCCTTGAGCAGCAGAACGTCGCGTCCTTTCAGAGGCTCGGTCTGCATCAGATCCAGAAGGCGAAACAGCGACCAGGGACCGGTGTTCTTTTCAATCCCCAGTGGCCTGCCAACCATCCCTTCCATCACCAGACTCGTACGCCCCTCTTCAGCGTCAGCAGGCCATTTGAACAAGGTCGGTACGATAGGACCATGCCGATACTCCAGTGACTGCTCGCCGAGCCGGAACTCGGCGCGGCGAACACTTGGGTCGAGCGTGTAGGGTTCAAGGGTAAACTGCACCTGCAGTTCTTGCGCGCGATGGGCAAAGAAACTTTTGCGGATTCGATGCACACCTGCCATCTGATCCAGATACGCACGGCTCATGGGCAGGCTGTAGCCGTCAATGCTGCGCAGTTTGTATCGCCCCGGATCGCCACTGACGAATGGCCTCAGGTAGCTATCAAAGAAGCGTTCGGCTATCCCCTGCGAGCCGAAGAACTCACGAAAATCATTAAGCGCCACATCACTGCTGCTGTGTGCATGAAACGGATAGCGCTTGTCGAGCGATTGCTCATAGAAACTGTAAAGCTCGGCCTTGTAGCGCTGGTTAAGGTACCGATGAGACTGATACAACACGAAGCTCCAGGTATCCTCCGCAAGCGTATTGAGCAACCCGCCCAGAGGCTGCGCCAGACCGGTCGCCGCGTTGCGCAGGTTGCTCAGTGCATCCCGCTGTCCGGACATTCGTCCCTTTGCCATCTCGTAGGCGGCAAGGTCGGGCTGACCGGAGCGTCCCAAGGCAGCCATTTGCATCTGCAATTCATTGATCGCGTTAAGTGCGGCAATCAGTTCGGGAGTGGGACCATTATCGCCATCCAGTAACCGATGCAAGGGATCAAAACGGCGCTGCAATGCTTTCTTTGCCGTCCCGGGCAGACTGGCAGTAACCGCCTGCTGCATTGTCTCGCCGATCGCGGCCACCTGAGTGAGGGCCGAAGGTCTCGATACTGCTTTGTCAGCGTCAGCCTTCATAGCGTCAATACTGTCTGCGAGGACCGGGAAAAGCGTGTTGTCACGTACTTCGATCAGTAATTGCAACAACGGCGAATGGGCTGCCGTCAGTCCGGCCATCTGCACTGCGGCCGCACCAGGCCCCTCGAAGGGTTGCAGCGAAACCCGTCCGATGGCCTCGGCCCAATGATCCGCATAATCCCGGAAATACAGCTTTTCCAGCTCGACCATCAGGGCCCGCAATTGTTGGGCATTGAGCAGCGCGCCCTCACCCAGAACCCAATTGCCATGCATGAGTTCGGTCACCAAACCCGTGCCACGAGTGACGAAATATTGCTCATAACCATGGCGGGTATAGAGCCCGGGAATTCGGTAGTCAGTACCCGCCAGTAAACCTGCCTGAGAGCCGACGTGGTGGGCCAGACTGTAGTCCGGGAGTGTACTTGCCCTTTCGCGCAACACTCGATAAACGACGCTGGCAAAGGACTCGTTGCGCAGAACCTGTCGAGCCTGTGCCACTAGCGCGTCGTTTACAGGGTAGGCAAAGGACTGAGCAAGCAGACGCTCGAAATGCTGAGTCAGCTGGTTCTGAGCCTGCGCATGACCGACATAACGAACTGACCAGTCGGTCGCTACCCACGCCTTCAGCGCAGAGGGTTCCCGGTGCTCGTCCTTGACCAGCATCAGGTAGGCACGCAGGCTATCCAGCAACTGCTCGCGATCCCCCAGGTTGGCCATTATGCGCGCCTCGATCATGTGGGCCACGCGTGGCAGCAACTGCCTCTGCAGCTCCGCATGATAGGTGCGCATCAGAACATCGTTGGCAGGTTCGCCCTGGTAGAGGCCACTTCGTTCATACAGAAGGACCTCATCGCCATCCGGAAATACTTGGGCTGCCAGATAAAGCGTGTTCAAGCTATCAAGAACCGTCAGCAGATCGTCCTCGGCGCTAAGTGATGATCGTTGTTGCGCCCACTGCTCGCCCAGAACACGCAGTCTTTCCAGCCGGTCATGATTGGCACTGAAACCGGTCGCCCACAGCACACCGAACACAGACAGGAGCAACAACGCCGCGCAACACATACCCCGCTGACGCCACTGAATCTTTCGGCGTGCTGTTTTATCGAGAATCGCGAGATCGGCCTCAGGGAAAATCACATGTCGTAACAAATCATGAATGAACCGCGCTTTTCCGCTGTAGCGGGTCAGTGATCCAGTATCGCTTTGCCCATCGGATGGCTGATCATTCTGCAAAAATTGCGGCGCTCGGGTCAGGTAAAATCCACGCAACTGACTGGCCCGCTGATAGCGATTTCCGGAAAATGCCAATTCTACAAAGACGCTCAGTCGATACGCGATGCCTCCAAGCTGGTTGGGAAACTCAAGCATTTCCCCTCGGCGTCGGCTATCCCGCTCCTGATGAATGCGGGTGATCACCTGACTGCCAAGGCGTTGCAGCAACGTATCGAACGCCTTACCGATAACATCGACATCGCTACCTCGCTCGCCTTGCTGAAACGTAGTGCCGAGGACCTGCTCACTTTCTTCGCGGGAGAGTTGATCGAAAAAGGCGTCGAAGCCTGCGATCAAGTCGCTCTTGGTCAGTACCAGATAAACCGGCACATCGACATGCAACTGATGAAATACGTCGTCCAGGCGAGCACGCACGTCTTCAGCGATTTTCTCCAGGCGCTTGTCGTGCTCATCAAGCAGAGTGTCGACCGGCAATGTGACCAGCACCCCGCTGAGTGGATGCGTGCGGTGGCGGCCTCGTAACAACTCCAATAACGTGGTCCAAGCACTGCCGTCGACCTCAGGCACGGGCTGCTCGAGATAGCGCCCGGATGTGTCCAGCAGGACTGCCTGCTCAGTGAAATACCAGCCACAACTGCTGGTGCTGCGCATATCGTGCGTCAGCTTGCGCCCTCGCCTGTCCAAGGGAAAATCGAGCCCGGAAAAATCCAGCAGACTGGTCTTGCCGCTACCTTGGGGTCCGATCACTGCATACCACGGCAGTTCATTTCGGCCCCGAGCGCTCAATACGCCATACAGGTCCGAATCCTTGAGCACGCGCAAGGCATCCTTGAACCGGCCCACGAGTTCCAGGCGCTCTTTTTCCACCGCAACAGTTTTACGCAGATGCTCCTGGCCTGCCGCGCTTTCCTCCGTCTTCCTTTTCTGCCAGCCGCTGCGCCAGTTGGAAAATACAACCCCGAGCCCCCAAATCAGCAACAACGCACTGATAGTTGCCAGACGCACAACGGGACTCTCCCAGAACCTGTTATCGGCCATCGCCAACAATGGGCCAAATATCCAGATACAGGCGGCCAGCGTCAGTACCAATAACAGCGACCAGAACCAGCTGCTGCCCAATAGCGTCATGAGTTTTTTAAACAAGTTTTTCACTGCATCTCTCATTTCAAGACCGCCGCTCGATGACTACCGCATCCGCAGACTGATAAGGCCTGAGTACGGCCTCACGCTGCTCGCCGAGTACCCAGGCAAATCCGCAATACAGCGCGGTCAGGCTTATAGCGGTGAACAACACAATCAGCCAGGCAGGCATAATGCGCAGCCGGTCGGCTGCGCCGGAGCGTGCGCCCTGCCAGTGAGGCGAAAGCGTTCGCGAAACATCGCCTCTTACGTGTTTTATCTGTAGATAGAGGTTATGCCGGATATCTTCCAGCTCGTTGCCATTGCGACGATGGGAGCGGTACTTCCCCTCAAAACCGAGTGCCAGGCACAGGTACATCAACTCAAGCATCGAGAGATGCCTGAAAGCGTTTGCGGAGAGCTTTTCAAGCAGTTGAAAGAATTTTTCGCCGCCGAAGGTTTCCTTGTGAAAGCGGCTTAGCAGACTGATCTTCGACCAGTCACTCTGGCTACCCCAAACCGTGTTCAGCACAGCTTCATCCACTACCGTACACAGCACATAGCGCGCGGCCAGCAGTTCATCGTTCGCTATCGCGTTTCGCCTTGCCCTGGCTTCGAACAGTTTCACCTGATCGGAAAGCTGTACATTCAGAAGATGGATATCCCCAACGTCTTTTGCTGTACCCAGCTTCGCCACCTGAGCCAGCAATTCGCTTGCTGCAGCAACCAGTGGGTTAATGTGGCTACCGACCTTTCTTTCAGATACTCGCCGAGTGCTGTAGAGCAACTGCTCCTGCAGACCTTCGAAAAGAGTCGTATTGTGGGTGTCGGTGAGATAACCGTTCCCCGACCCGCTAGTGTCCCGGTCGAAGGCAGCATGATCTTCGAGACCGCTTTGCATATCCGCCACCCTGTTCAATTTCTGATCGCCCAGAACTGCAGTTCGAGGCCGGGAAATTCACCTGATACATGGAAAGCGAATCCTCCTGACTGATCGATCCCGGCGTGTTCCCGGTCATCGACATCGAGAATGAAATAGCTTTTGGCAGCATGAAAAGGTATTTGCCGAGGCGCGACAGGCAGAGGTCTGATACGTAAACCCGGCAAATGCAGGCTCACCAGCTCTCGAATACGTTCCACCGAGCCGACTTTAAGATGTGAAGGCAGTCGCAGACGCAGTTCTTCGGCATCGCAATCTGCACGGGCAGCAATAATGAACGAGGCATCCCCCAATAGCTCACGATCCACCCGAGGCGAAACCAGAACTCCATACTGCCGGGGCTGCAACTCCAGTTCCTGAGCCTGCTGTTCGAGAACCATCGACAGCATCTGTCGAATCTCGGACATTACGCCTCTGAATGTGCTGCCTTGGTCACTGTGCTGGTAAGTAACCTCCAATCGAGGACGTCTGCTTTCATCGCCAAATGTCGATAACTCGCCCAACAGCGACAGCAGTGCACGGTATAACTCTTCAGGGTGGACGCTTCGAATATTGAGATAATGCTGGAAAACCAAAGCATTGCGGTTGACCAGTTGCAACATCATCAAATCGCTTGCCTCTGCACTGCTCGCCTGACCGCGAGCACCGATACGCTCGGCAATTACGTCCCCACGATGATGCAGCAGGCCTGCCACTTCCCTCAGGCACGACATCACATAGCGGGAACCGCTGGCGCTCATAAAGGCAGGTGAAAATTCGAGGTCCAGCGACAGCGCCTTATCAGGGCTGCAGATCAGAATGTGGCAGACCTTGAGCATGCTGTAGGTGTGCTCTCCCTGGGGCTCCCCCATTAACAACCGAAACTCCGGACGGGCGCACAGCACTGGTGTGGAACGGTCTTCACCGGCGTTTGAATCGCGGATGCTCGCTGAATAGCTTGTAAACCGTGCGACCACATCCGGCTGTTCATGACTGCGAGACTCAATGCAATTGCCCGCCACGATCGGCAGTGCCAGGTACACCGACACGTTTGAAGTATTGGGAGGAATATCCAGCGCCAAAGGACTCTCATGGCCGCGTATATCGAAGACACTGCCGTCCGGCAGGATGCCCGAGGCCTGGGCAATCACGATCTGCCCCGAACCCAGAAATTGCGGATCAATTTCCAGAGCTGTAAAGCCCCAGTTGTAGGCGCCTGCCAACTGAGTCCGAATCCGCAATTGATCGTCATAGTAACGATCGTGATGCTGAAAGTGCTGCGGGCGAAGCAGCATGCCTTCCTGCCAGATAACCTTGTGCGAATTCATAGTGAATTTCCTGTGCGAGTTGGGCTGTCTGCCCGTTGCAGGCCGGAATCCCCCAATACAAAAACAGCGCTGTTCTGTTGGTTGGGGAGTATTTGAATCACCTGACGCCAGCGAGCCTCGGACAGGTTGCGATAAGCCGCTAGCACAGCGATATAACGACTGCTGTGGTCGAGCTTCAGCTTCAACTCAATACTGTCGCCAGGACGAAGTTCAAACTCTTCGCTGGCCACCAGATCATTTCCCAACGCCTGCCCGGTGCGTTTATAAAGCGAGAGAAAATCCATGCTCTCAAACGTCACGGGACGCCGAAGTTCAAGCAGCTTGAAAACAACCGGAGACGGTCTGCCATTCACATCGGGATTCAGTCGATCATTCGCGCTCAGTCTGATATCCAGACGTGTCTGCGTTGAGTACGGCGACAGTGCAGAGCAACCTGAGATCAAAACCAAAAGTACTATCAGTACCTTTTGGAAGACTCGGGTAACACAAGAGCTCACCGAGATCATTTCTGGAAATCCTGACGCAGGGCAGCAATCGAAAAAGCACGCGACGCCGACATCTCTTTTTCAGGAGTCGAGTCCTGCCGCAACGCATTCAGTGGGATGGAGGGTTCTGGACTGCCCAGCGCGCGGTATTGATCATCACTGAACTTGAAATGACCTTTGCACCCTCCAAGGCACATCAGCGCAACGAATGTGATAGGCACAGTGCGCCAACAATGAAAGTTCATTGGAACGTCTCCAGACAAGAAATTAACTAAAACGTGATTATTGAGTGGCTAGGTACGCCGTCCATGAGCAGCACCAATCTTCAGATGTGCCAGGCGGTAAAGCAGCGTGCGCCGCGACACCCCTAACGTGCGTGCTGCAAGGCTCCGGTTACCGCCGCTGTCGCGCAGACTCTCAAGCAGAACGCCACGCTCGAACTGTTCGATGCGCTCACGCAGTGAAAGACCAGCCGGATGGCTTGTCGAGTCGGTGGCAATGGGAAAGTGTTCCGGTCTCAGCTCCGCGTCGTCGCATAACAATACGGCACGCTCGACGAATCCTTTCAGCTCTCGAACGTTTCCAGGAAAGGCGTAACCCGATAACGCTCTCAACGCAGCTTCCGACCACAGCACAGGCTCTCGCTGTGAATTCTGGCAAGCCATGTCGGAGAAATGCCGGGCCAGTATTTCGATATCTTCCACGCGATGACGTAGCGGAGGAAGCTCGATAGGGAACTGCGCCAGACGGTAATAGAGGTCTTCTCGAAAGCGCCCTTCGGCGACCAATGTCGGTAAATGGCGATGAGTCGCCGCGATGATTCGCACATCTACCTTGCGAACGTCGTTGCCGCCCAGTGGACGAATCTCGCCCTCCTGCAAGACCCGCAGAAGCTTTGCCTGTAATTGCAGCGGCATATCGCCAATTTCGTCGAGTACCAGCGTGCCGCCATGCGCTGCGTCGAACAGGCCAAGCCGATCACGATCGGCGCCGGTAAACGCGCCTTTGCGATAACCAAAGAGTTCGCTTTCCAAAAGGGCTTCCGGAAAGGCGGCGCAATTCTGTACCACGAGCGCGTTGGAGCGACGAGGTCCGTGTTCGTGAATGGCACGAGACACTATCTCCTTGCCTGTCCCTGTCTCGCCCGTCAGCAATACCGTGCAAGTACTGTCGAGAATCTTGCTCAGAAGATGGGTGGTTCGATCCAGGGCAGCGCTACGCCCTATAAGTCCAAAGCGCTCTGCCGGTAGGGCGCGCCAGCGCGGATGAAGCCTCGCGCCCACTAGCCTGGCTGATGACTGCAGAACGGATAATTGAGAAATCACGAACGACCCTAGCGCGCCCAGAGATTCTGCGTAGCCTTCCAACTCTCCAGAATGCCTGCTCACACATACCAGCACCCCGACAGTTGTCCGCTCACGATTGTGCAGCGGAACGCACAGCAGTGATTTCCACTCTTGCGCCTCTACCGGTAGAAAGCGGGTTCCGTAAAGACCGCTGCTGATTTTCGGCACGCTGACAACCCGGTTCTGAAGCAGACAGAACTGCAGTAAAGGCTCGTCGTAGTAGTCTTTAAGTGAAATCGTTTTCTGATCAGGCTGAATGATGCTATCGACGGTCTGCGCAGCAAGGCAGAGGCGTTTGTGGCTCGCGTCGAGCAAAAACAACTGGCTTGCCTGGCAGCTACTGAGCTCGGCAGCAGATAGTACAAAATCATGCTGCAACGACTGGCTATCGGCTGATCGGGAGAGCGCCGAGTATCGCGAAACCAATGTTTGCGCATAGCCTAATGAGTCGTGTAGCGAATGAAAGGACGAGACCACCTTATTCGAACTCACAGACAACACCACCTGAACTGTCCAGTGTTGCGTGAACCCTGACGACTTTGTCACCACGGCTCATGGCGCCAAGTAAATGGTCTGCTATCAAGGGGGTCAGACTGGACTCCAGTAACTGATCGATCAGCCGGGCGCCGCTGTCGTCTTGCGCACACTGCTCAAGCAGATAGCAAACCAGATCATGCGAATAGCTGAAGGTCAGGCCACGGGATTGAAGCCTCTCGCCAAGACGAGCCAACTTTAACTCGACCAGTTCACGCAGCGCCGACCCCATGATCGGGTAATAAGGCACAACCCGCATTCTAGCCAGCAATGCCGGTTTGAAATGCGCACTCAGTATCGGTTTCAGCCTGTTTTTCAGCTCCGTGACATCAGGTCGTCTGCCCTCTTGGCAGCTTGCATGGATCAGATCGGCACCCAGGTTGGAGGTCATCAGAATGAGAGTGTTGCGGAAATCGATTTCCCGGCCCTCTCCGTCGTTGGCCGTGCCTTTATCGAAAATCTGGTAGAACAGATTCAGTACATCCGGATCAGCCTTCTCCACCTCATCGAGCAGAATGACTGAATACGGTTTGCATCGAACGGCATCGGTCAACATCCCCCCTTCGCCATAACCGACATAGCCCGGAGGGGCGCCGATCAATCGGGAAACGGTATGCTTCTCCTGAAATTCGGACATGTTGATCGTCGTGAGAAAACGTTCGCCGCCATACAACAGATCAGCCAGAACAATGGCTGTTTCCGTCTTGCCCACTCCGCTGGGTCCGACCAGAAGAAATACCCCTGTTGGGGCACCGGGTGCATTCAAACCCGCAGCCGATGCCCGGACTGCCTTTTCAATGGTCAGCATCGCCGGCTCCTGACCCCGGATGCGCATACGCAGTTCTGAGGAAAAGCTGTTGATTGCCGGGCTGTGCTCCTGAGCCAGACGCGATACAGGAATTCCAGTCCAACCACCCACTACTTCAGCTATCAGCCTGGGGCATACCTCAAAGCTCACGAGACGCTCGTTCATCTGAATATCGATCAGGGTCTGTCGAACCTGGGCCAACTCGGACGCAAGCGCGCGTATGGACTCATACTCATTCGCCTCAGCCGACTGTGCTGTTCGGTCAGCCAGTCGCTTGCGCAGGTCCAGCAGACGCTCGACGGCTTTCCGTTGATCAGCCCACGTACACTCCAGCACTACAGCCTCGCTCCGCAGCCGTGACAGATCGGCAGCCAGCGTATCCAATGCCTTGTCATCAACCGACAGACCGGCATTGGCATCACGCCGTGCTGCTTCGAAATGCCTCTGCTGACGCGCCATCTCGCTTCGTAGATATTCAAGACGCTCAGGCACGGCGACCAGAGCGATTCGTGCTCGAGCGCAAGCTGTATCAAGCAGATCGATTGCCTTGTCCGGCAACTGGCGCCCGGTGAGATAGCGTGCCGAAAGCCGGGCTGCGGCGACTACAGCATCATCGCGCAGATAGACACCATGAGTACGTTCATATAGCGGAGCAAGCCCGCGCAGAATGGTGATGGCCTGCTCTACTGTCGGCTCCAGCACCCGGACCGGTTGAAAGCGACGTGCAAGCGCCGGATCCTTTTCAAAATATTGTCTGTACTCGGCCCACGTCGTCGCTGCAATGGTCGGTAACTCGCCGCGTGCCAATGCCGGCTTCAACAGATTGGCCGCATCCGAACCACCCGCCTGCGCACCGGCGCCGACGAGTGTGTGAGCTTCATCGATGAAAAGAATAACCGGACTGGATGAGGATTTGACCTCGTCAATCACGCCCTTCAAACGACGCTCGAACTCGCCCTTGATACTGGCACCCGCCTGGAGCAGCCCCATATCCAGAGACAGTAATTCAACGTTTTCCAATAGATCGGGGACTTCCCCGTGAACGATTTTAAGCGCCAGCCCTTCGACAACCGCAGTCTTGCCGACACCCGCCTCGCCCACCACAATGGGGTTGTTCTTGCGTCGACGAGACAGGATATCGATCATCTGACGCAGACAGTCATCACGGCACAGCACAGGATCGAGCAACCCCTCCCTGGCCTGCTGCGTCAGATTATGAGTGAAGCGTTCGAGCAGCGAATCACATTGATTCACTGACGGTTTTGTTACCTCCGGCATCTGTTCGGCAAGGGCATGATCGCGAAAGCGCTCGATATTAATCTTCGCCAATAATGGCTGGTATGGACGGTCGGCATAGCGCAAGGGATTACGCAGCAAGGCAAGAATCAACGCAGACTGATCAATCAGGCTTTGGCCCAGATCCAGATTGGCAATCAACAGCGCGTCCTGAAGCCATTGAACAAGTTCGGCAGAAAATGCCGGGCTCCGGGTAGCACTTTGCTCGACTGGCGGGTGAAGAAACCCTGCAAGTTCGTCAGCCCCAACCTCGGCGTCCAGTAACGCACGGGCAAGTATCCCATCAGGTCTTTCCAACAGGGCAAGCAACAGGTCTTCAACCAGAATTTTGCTGCTGCCTCTCGAAACGCAGCGTTCGGCCGTTCCCTCCAGTTCTCCGCGTGTAGGCGCATCGAGGGCATTGACGAGTTGCTGCAAATCTACATCGATCATGAGTCATCCTTAATGTATCGGTCTGTTGAGCATGACCAGACCCAGGGCATGCTCGCGCCCGAGCCAGGTGGTCCAGCCCAGGTGACAGGTGTTCGATTGGCCAATGCGCAGTTCTCTGATGTCTTCATGGCGCAGCTCAAGACAAACGTCGTAGTCCAAAGGATCGCGTAACGTGAATCGGACAAGAGCGCCCAACGGACGGTAGCCGGGGCCGATGGGTAAAAATTCGTGGAACCGCTCCCAATCGAGTTCTTTCACGTGGACGCGAAACTTGCCACTCCGATCAGGGACCCGATTACCCAGAACAACAGTGCGTCCTAACTGATGATTGGTCACTCCAAGGCAATTAAGCTGAGAGCTGCGAATATCGACGGTTCGCTCAACGCACTGCTCGATAAACAGCTGAGCGTGCTTGAAGTAATAACGAAGCACCGACTCGATCAAGGCGGCCGAATGAGCGCGCAGGCTCAAGAGCCCCAGATACGGCAACAACCGTTTCCAGTTCAATTCGGGAGTTTCGCGAATGCGCTGCCCGTGCAGGCCGATCAGTGCAAACAGCTGTTCGGAAAACGGATCTGTCGCGCCACGGGTGAACATGGCGTGATAGCGATACTTGCGCCATACGGGGAGCATTAACATCTGCAATCGACGATTAAAGATATCCAGAAAATCGCGAGTCACATTAGGCTTGTCCCGCTCACCCAAGGCTTGTTCAGCATAAAAAGCGGGTAATGGAGAGCCGGAACCGACCAGGCTCATCACATTTAGATCAAGTCGTACGTGCAGCTGACCCTGCTCGTAAAAAAGCTCCATGCATTCAATATCACTGCCAGGAAATCCAAGACCCGGATTTGCCCGCAATTCGAGAAAATCATGAACGCGGCGCTCATCCGTATCGGGATGGATTTCACGCAAAGTATTGAGAATCAGCGGTATCGCCTGATAAACAGAGTACCGCCGTATGTCCTGACTCAGCCTGGCTAAAGCAGCGGTTGCATGCCCATGCGCGGTGCCCATTCGTATCCTCCACCTTGTGTGCTCTTTACATGAAGTTCGTGAAAGGAATTCAGGCTCGCGTAGAGCGCAAAGAATTCGTTTAGGACGGAGGCGAACAAGAACAAACTGCCCTCCCCTGCAAAGCCGTCAGGTTCGACGGTCAACTCCGTCCTGACTCCCCTTACAGGCAGCCCGTCATGCAGGCAGTCGATATGTTGGTGCCGAATGGACTTCAACCCGCCCAGGAGATGCTTACTGACTTTCTCTGCCTGCGAATCGTAATACCGAGGCAAATCGTACGTTTCGAGAATCACTTTCAGTGCTTCGATATTTTCGAGCGACAAGTAGTTGAGCGACATGTTACTGATCACACGCCAGAGAAAATCCCCGTCCATGGGTGGCGCAAATGTTTTCGTGGCAGGCGTTATATTTCTGAAACGCAAAAAGTCAGGGGTGCCCTCACAGGGTTTACATAGGCCTCCTGCCTTGATTTGCAACGGAAGGTCGCCGTTAGTGCATGTCATCTCAATGGACATTGTCTCGTCAGTTCGCCCAGCTCGAAGACCGAAGCTTAAAAATGTATCAAGCCCCTTGTGCTGCAGCGAAGTACGATGCCTCACGCTGTAGTAAGGCGAGTCACTATCCACATCGACCGCAGCGTCATGTTCAAACGATTCGAAGGGTACGTAATTCTGATAGCCCAGCCCTCCAGGCTGCCAGCCAACCACCTTATCGACCGAGTACACACCACAACCGCCGTGTGCGTAATGCGCAGGAATGAGCAGATATTCGTCCTGCCGGGCATCCGCAAGAATGGGCAAGGCATCCTGTTTGAACAGGTTCACGACCGGCGTGCAGTAAAGCTTGATGTTTTCGAGGGTAGGACGAAGGAGTTGCATGTCCTTTCCTTGCACATCAAAAACAAGTTGTAGCCCGCGCGCGCGCTTCAGCAGGTCGTCAGTCAATGAGTGAATGACATCGAAACCGAGAACATCGACAAAAAGAAACTTCTCAGGGAAAAAGAAATACTCTTGCAGGTAGCGATAGCCCCGAAAGGTATTGAGTGGGTAGGGAATCAACGACTCCTCTTCAGCGAAGCCTACAGGTTTCACGTGTTCCACAGGAATGATCAGTTCGATCGCTTTACCTGAAGAGTTCAGTAACGGTTCGCCCATCGCATCAAGAGGCAATAATGTGATGCCCTTGAGCTTCTGCATTATCGCGAAGTAAATAGCTTGGCTGACGCGACGCTCACCCGCCAGGTGCAAGCGCAACTGACTGAACTTTACCTCGCCTAAATGGCTGTCTCCATTCATCGCGAGACACAGCTTCAGCGTTGTCCCGCCCCCGCTTGACGAACAATAGAGGTGAGTCAGTTTCAACGGTAATACCTGAGTGGCAAAGCAGGTACGGAAATGGCACACCTGATCATTCACTGGTTCGCTTTCTACAGGTGTTGCTCGCTCCACAACGAAACCCGGGCCGGAGCCGTCCAGAGCGTCAAACTGAAGCATGCTCACCGAGGGCAGAGGTCGAAGGTAGTTGGGCCATAACAACTGCATGAGGGAGTGGGTCAGCTCAGGTAAATCTTCATCCAGCTTTTGACGCAAACGGCCCGTCAGGAAAGCAAACCCCTCAAGTAAACGTTCTACGTCCGGGTCCTTGCCCGCCTGCCCTAAAAAAGGAGCCAGCGCCGGATTACGCTCGGAGAAGCGACGCCCAGACTCTCGGAGAGCCGTCAGTTCTTCTTGATAATAGAGGTTAAATGACACCGTTTTTCTACCTGGCCGGTCGTAAATCGATAATGAAAAATCTGGGTATAAAACTGTAGATAATCGGCGCACCGCCTCGCGAGGCGAAAAACTTACTCAAATAATGCTTATTTTGCCGTCGCCACCGAGCATTGCAGAAAATCGAATGGACTTCTTTACACCTGCAATGTCCAGAGCCGCACCGATCGAGAATGTTCGCCTCAGCAGACAACCTTCGTGTTCTTCCACCGTCACGTGAACATCGAACAATCGTGGTTCATATGTTCGAATCATCTTTTCGATGATCATGCGAGAGTGCCTCAGCGTATCGTCAAGGCTCAGCCCCATATTGTTCAAGTCAGGGAGACCATAATCAGGCAGCATCTTTACGCTACCGGCGCGCGTACCCAGCATCTTGGTCAGATGAGCTGATATCAACATCATTAACTGCTCTTCCTTGTCAAAAGACTGCTGTTGCAGTACGTCACCTGCCAAGCGTTGAAAGAGGCTACCTTTTGGATTCATCATCAATAGATGATCTACTCTTTATCCATTTTGCCGACCAGCGACAGCGTAAAGTCAGCGCCCATGTACTTAAAATGAGGACGAACATTCAGACTGACCCGGTACCAGCCAGGATCACCCTCAACATCACTGACAATGACCTGTGCCGTGCGCAGCGGTCGTCTGCCACGCACTTCTGAACTCGGATTCTCCTGATCCGCAACGTACTGACGTATCCATTTGTTAAGCTGACTCTCCAGGTCCGCTCGCTCTTTCCAGGAACCTATCTGCTCTCTCTGCAGCACCTTGAGGTAATGTGCGAGGCGATTGACGATCATCATGTAGGGCAGTTGAGTGCCTAGCTTGTAATTAAGCTCGGCTATTTTCCCCTCTGGATTGTTGCCAAAAAACTTGGGCTTCTGTACTGAGCTGGCAGAAAAGAACGCTGCGTTGTCGCTGCCCTTGCGCATGGTTAATGCGATAAAGCCCTCTTCCGCCAGCTCGTATTCACGACGGTCAGACACCAGTACCTCAGTCGGAATCTTGGTCTCGATTTCACCCATGCTGTGGAAGTGGTGTAAAGGCAGGTCTTCAACAGCACCACCGCTCAAAGGACCAATGATGTTGGGGCACCACCGAAATCTGGCGAAGCTGTCTGTCAGCTTGGTAGCAAATGCATAGGCCGTATTGCCCCACAAATAGTGCTCGTGGTCGTTCGAGACGTTTTCCTCATAGGCAAACGTCTTCACCGGATTTTCCTTCGGCCCGTAGGGGCTGCGTAAAAGAAAACGCGGTACTGTCAGTGCGAAATAACGCGCGTCTTCCCGCTGCCGAAAGCTTTGCCATTTGGCGAACTGCGGCCCTTCGAAGTGATCTTTCAGATCCTTTAGGTCGGGCAGACCGGTGAACTGCTCAAGCCCGAAAAAATTGGGGCCTGCGGCCGCAATAAAAGGTGCATGCGCCATGCAGGCAACGCTTGAAACGTACTGCATGGTCTTCACATCGGGAGCGCTTGGCGAGAAGAAATAATTGGCAATGATCGCGCCTACGGGATTACCGCCAAACTGACCATATTCAGCGGTATAGACATGTTTGTAGAGGCCCGATTGAACCACTTCAGGCGAGTCTTCAAAATCGTCCAGAAGATCTTGCTTGGAAACACTTAACAACTCAATTTTTATATTTTCGCGAAAATCGGTTCTATCAATCAGTAACTGCAGCCCGCGCCATGATGCTTCCAACGCCTGAAATTCTGCATGATGGATGATCTCGTCCATCTGGCGACTCAGCTTGACGTCAATCTCGGTAATCATCCGATCAACCAGCGCTTTTTTGACCGGCTCGTCGTTATTACGCGGTTTCAGCAGTTCTTCAATAAATGCAGCCACCCCTCGCTTGGCAATACCATAGGCGTCGTCACAAGGCTCTAATCGGGTATGTGCAATAATCTGATCGAGAATTCCATGGTGAAGTTCACTTGCATCGCGCTGCGGTATGGCTTTTGTGTTCATATGTTAATTCCTGACAATGGGTCCGATGTTACTGTTGCGCCGCGACATCCAGGCCAAGCTCATCCAGCACGTTCTTACGCGATGTTTCATCCGTAATGACCTGCTCGATGGCCTTACGAAAAGAAGGCATGTTCCCCAACGGCCCCTTGAGCGCCATGAGGGCGTTGCGCAGCTCCATCAACTTTTTAAGCTCAGGAATCTGTTCGACGAGACTGGCAGGGTTGAAGTCTTTCATCGAAGAGACCTTGATGCTGACAGTGAGATCGTCAGCCCCGCTTTCAGCCTGCAAGCGGTCAGGTACATTCAGTACCAGCTCAAGCTCCTGCTTCGCCAACACATCATCGAAATTGTTCTTGTCGATACTGATTGATTTACGGTCCTCAAGCTTTCGCTCGTCCGCGCGCTGTATGAAATCGCCAAGAACCAGCAACTTAAGTGGCAGCTCTATTTCTTCCTGCGCACCACCAACAGCAGGCTTGAACGTCACGTTGATCCGCTCTTTGGGCGCTACAGAGCCTTCTCTGGCCATTCCATTTCCCCTCAATTTATTAAACTGTACGTTAGCCATCAATAAATCTTTCAAGGTCGTGATGACACAACCTCTGGTAAATCACTTCTTTGCGCGCTGCTGCCTTATCGTTAAGAGCCATTCGCTCATAACAGCTATATAACAAGCGCGACACGTCGAGGAAGATCGTGGGTTCCCATGCCGGGAGGCTTGCTGATTGAAACTCCTGATCAAGAGACTCAAGTTGAACCTTCGCTAACTCATATTTATTTGCATCGATACAGAGACGTGCGATGCATAGTTTGCAGAAAAATCGCTCTCGCCCGCCCTCTAAACCATTCATTCGATCACTCACTAATTGCACAGCAGCTTTCAGCCCTTTTGTCTGCAAAACCGGCAGTGCATCGTGGTACAACGAATTTCGTTCTGAGGCGTCATGCTGACTTTCGCTGCCATACGCATTTCCGACATGGACCTCGGCAGGCAGGATATAAGTGGCGATCCACTGTAATGTCTCCGCGTCTGCAAACGGCACACCGTCGTGAAAGCGAAGTTCAACAAGGTCTGGAATGCGCTTTAAAAGCAAAGCAAACTGAGCTTCCACTTCGCGCATTGCCGCTTCGCCCCCCAGGGCTTTCAGACAGTTCCAGACCATTCGCTGACCATCAAACCAAAAAGGCGACCCCGCAAGACTTGCTTCAACATCCACAATAAGGTCTGCGTAAAGACCCTGTTCGAATCGCTCTTGGTAATTGCTTAATTTGTCAGCGGGCAACCTCCTTAACGGGGTTATTTTTTCACTGTTTCTTTCAGGAAGACTGTCCACTGCATACCAGGTCTGCGAACGACCCAGGCGGAAAGCTCGCGGATCTGTCGTTTTTTGCTTAAGCCACCATCTGCAAAGGCTACGTACGGAGTACTCCTGCACACTTAAAGTCCGCTGGGCGTCTTTCTCGTTGTCGATGTGAGAGTCACTTGAAAATAACTGGACCGCAGCCTGCTTGACGCGCTCCACCACCTTGACAGGCTCTTTCTCAACTTGCTCAGCGCGCTGAATCATACGGGCGAGCCGTCTTCGCAACGGCAGCAGCAACGGGGCATCACTTCCCAGATACAGATTAAATATTTCATCCAGGCCATCAAGCTGTCTGAGCAGTTGCTGGAATTCAGGAAGCTGGTGAGTAATGGAAATATCCTCTCCCAGCGCCTTGTCGAGTTTCAGCAAGAGCCATTGCATGGCCGCTGAACGTGTTCGTAATTTTTTGGGATGAAAAAGCAGCCAATGCTCTTTGCACACATAATGAATCAATCCCAGCCCCGCAGATAATCCGTTAACAGACTCGCATTCATATAGAGCCCACGCCAGCCAACTGGCGACGCGCAGGTCTTTGGACTGATTTGAAAGGATATGTTCGCAGCCCTCTCTGATCCGCAGCCAGTCTACATTCACTTCCCCGAGAATGGCCTGTGCACCGCCCAACTCACGCTCCAAGGCTTCAAACGCCGTAGAAAAACGGATGTCTTCGCCTGCATAATCACCCGTTGCGACAGGATGCCGGGCCAGATCCAGATATCGAATAGAGAGCTTGTCTTTACTGGCCACTGCTCATATTCCCGCACGCCGTGCATTTCATTGTGAACGAATTGTCTAACCACTCATAAAGCCAGGCAGACCTTATCGTCATAAAAACCAGCAAGCAAGATGACACTTGATAGATAGTAGACTTTCGGAAAATTCTTACAAACAAACGAAGAGAATACGTAGGAACGCATATAATTTATGTACCAAAATATTTAACAACCTAACTATCTATTGACTAAACACGCTATCACATGCTCATCAGAACACACATATATATTTGGCTTAAAACTCACCCAGGAGGCGCCATTAAACGGCCAGCAACCTTGCCAATAGCACGTACAAAACCCATGACCTTCCGCACAAAAAGACCAGATATAGAAATATGGATATATTTGGATAGAATCCTGGAAAGCTGCGCAAAAAAATGAAAATAGTGTGCAGAAACTTGCGCAAGTTACTCGAAAAAATTCACAACGAGCGTCACCCTCATAGCCAAATCAGCTGACAATACTGACTTAAGAGATACCTGGCACGTAACTTGTTATAGCGATGCTTCGATCTCCAAGCCAATTCGCTTGTGAGGCGCCACCGACTGTAAGGAAGGACGTTAATGCCTACACCCGCCTATATGACTGTCATAGACGCCAATCAGAAAATACTGACAGCAGGAGCTTTCACAGCAGACTCTGTCGGCAACGTCTATCAGGAAGGCCATGAAGATGAAGCAATAATCCAGGCATTCAGCCATAACATCATTACACCCTGTGATCCTCAGTCAGGCCAGCCTACTGGCCAACGCATTCATGGTCCTGCGTGTGTCACGAAAATTTTCGACAAGACCTCGCCATTGCTTCTGGAGGCTCTTTGCTCAGGCTCAACACTAAGCAAAGTCGAAATCAAGTGGTACCGGACGTCCATCGATGGCAAGCAGGAACACTATTACACCACCACCCTGGAGGATGCGGTCATCGTCAACATCAAGTCCTACATGCACAACTGCCAGGATCCGCAGAACTCGCACTTTGGACACCTGGAGGACGTTCAATTCAGCTATCGCAAAATAACCTGGGACCACGTAAAGGCCACTACTACCGGGTCTGATGACTGGAGAAGTCCGAAGTCGGCATAACTCCGCTGCCCCGGCGGTTCGACAGGATCGGCGGGGTTTTTATAAACCGGCTAGACACGGTGGTCCCTATGATGCTGAACCCCGCTGATCGACCTTACTTCAGCCTGAGCGTCGACGGCCCTGAGCATGATTTTCAAATCCTTTCCTTTACCGGCCACGAAGCTATCAATCAGCCCTTCTGTTTCAAGCTTGAGCTGGTCAGCGAGCGCACGTCGATGGATCTCGAAAGCCTGCTGAATTGCCCCGCATTTCTGCAGTACACATCCAGGGGCAACGGCATTCATGGAATGATCGATCAGGTTTCCCAAGGCGATTCCGGCAGGCGTCTTACACACTACTCAGTCACCTTGCGACCGAACCTGGCACGGCTCAGACACCGTACCAATCAGCGTATTTTTCAGAATCGCACGGTACAGAAGATCATTGAGCAGGTACTGGAAGAACATCACCTGATGGGCGATGCCTACAGCTTCCAGCTTGGTACGACTTACCCGGAGCGCGAATACTGCGTTCAGTATGGCGAGTCGGACCTGCACTTCATCCAGCGGCTTTGCGAAGAGGAAGGCCTGCATTACCACTTCAAACACAGCCACACGGCACATCAACTGGTGTTTGGTGATGACCAGACCGTATTTCCGAAACTAAGGCCGGTTATCTATAAGCAGGACAGCGGCCTGGTGCCCGGTGATTCGGTCATCAAGCGCTTCAGGTTGCGCCTGGAAACACGTACAAACAGCGTTACCCGCCGCGATTATCACTTTGAAAAACCGCTTCTGAAAATGGAAGGTTCGGCGTATGACAACGCCTGGCCGGAGCTGGAGAACTATGAATATCCGGGCGGCTTCACTCACCGGGGTCGGGGCGCGCATCTGGCGAGTCGGGCACTTGAGCGCCATCGCCAGGATTACCGGCTGGGCGATGGCCAAAGTGATCAACCCACCTTGGTCAGCGGCCATTTTCTACCTTTGCGCGAGCACCCCAACGAGGAATGGAACGACCTGTGGCTGTTGACCGAGGTTCGTCACGAGGGCCGCCAGCCGCAGGGGCTTGAGGAGTCCGCCTATGCATTACAGGACAAGGGTGACTTTCATCAGGGCTATCGCAATACCTTTCTCGCTACACCGTGGCAAGCCTCGTATCGCCCTCCCCGGCATCATCCCAAGCCAAGAATATTCGGCAGCCAGACTGCTGTGGTCACCGGTCCGAAAGATCAGGAAATACACTGCGACCGGCACGGTCGGGTCAAAGTGCAGTTTCATTGGGACCGCGAGGGGCAGGCCAATGATCGGAGCAGTTGCTGGGTAAGGGTTTCGTCCGGTTGGGCCGGTAATCACTACGGCAGCATGGTCATCCCGCGAGTCGGTATGGAAGTACTGGTGACGTTCCTTGACGGCGACCCTGACCGTCCATTGGTCAGCGGCTGCCTGTACCACGCAGAGCACGTCCCGCCCTACGACCTGCCTGCACATCAGACGCGCAGTGTATTCAAGACCCTGAGCAGCCCCGGTGGCAATGGTTCCAACGAACTGCGCATCGAAGACCGGGCCGGTCAGGAGCAGATCTACATTCATGCCCAGCGCGACTGGGAGCAGAACATCGAGCATGAGCAGAAAATCCGGGTCGGTCATCATCGGCATGAGCGGATCGAAGGCAACAGCTATAGCGAGTTCAAGACCGAGGAACATCGGACTGTCGATGGCGACCGGCTGACCGAGGTAAAAGCGAGCGATCACGTCACGGTGGGCGGAACCCGGCACATCAGAGTGGGTGATGGATTACTGGCCCACGCCGGACAGGAAATCCACCTCAAAGCCGGTAACAAACTGATCATCGAGGCGGGGCTGGAAATCACGCTAAAAGCAGGCGGCTCCTTTATCAAGATTGATGCCAGTGGCGTGACCGTGAACGGGTCTCAGATAAAGCTCAATTCGGGGGGCAGCCCCGGAAACGGCTCTGGAGCAACCCCGCTACTTCCAGGCAATGCAGAGCGACCAGAAGCTGGCGAATCAGGTGACATGCTGATCTCCGCACAGCGACAGGCAATGACACGCAGCCCACTTTGTAGCCAATGCTCGCAAGCAACCGAAGAAACGAAAAAATGAATCAAGCCAATTACCTGTTGATTGACGGAGTGCTGAGACCTGACGCCGTAAAGCAGCTATACCAGTACGACGAGCCTATCGAGATCGCTCCGCTTTATCTCGGCACACGGTGGGCGGAGATCATGGATTTAGGCCCTGTACTTGTGCGCACGGCTCATCCCTCCGAACTCATTGCGCAGTGGCATCGACATCCTGAACAACGTATCGACGCCTGCATTTTTTCCAGCAATGCGTCCTTGAAAATCGTCTCTGAACATTTGCAGCGTTTCCTGAGCCCCCTTGATTATCTCGGTCATTCAAGTCTGCTGCGCTTCGCAGATCCGCTGGTGATGCACTACTGGCTATCGAGCTATGACCCTGAACATTTGAGCTCGACGCTAGGCCCAATCGATCAACTTTGGGTTCAGAGCCCCCAGCGCAGTTGGCAACAAAACCTCGATCCAGCGATCACGACATTTGTTAACGAACGTGCGCAAAAAGTCTCTCGATCGCATTTTTCTCTGGTGAGCGAACGTCAGTTGCAAGCCTTCGAAAGCTGCTATCGATGGCTCTTCGAAGGGCGAATTTATGAATGGGTCAAAAAGCAGGATCCGCTGGCCTTTCTGGACCAGAGCGACGATCAGATCGAAATCTGGCTGACGCATGTCGTGGACAGCGCAATTGAGTGGGGGCTGGTCAGTGAATATGCATTGGCGACCTGGGCAGACATCTGCCACGACTGGGGTCTTGGCTTTGCGAGCTCGCCACAGGGCCACTACCAATCCTGGTGTGCTCAACACCCCGAGCAACAGCGCTTGCCCCCGGAACTCCGCGTAACCGGACTCGATGAATACCGTCAGAAAGTTCGTATAGACAGGGATGCCACGCATGACCGATAAATCCGGCACACATTCGCAACGACGTGCTGCAACGTTCGCCAAGATACCCGCCACGGCCACCAGTCTGTGCCCCTTCCGAAAACCTGAGGTCGCCATCGTGCCAGTGCGCTATGCGCTGGACCGCTCCCGCTACGATGCCGCGCCCGAGAAGCTGAAACCGCTACTCAAGGGCAGCCGCTGGGCGGTGATGCCGAAGCTGAAAACACGCAGTTATACCCTTCGCCAACTGTATGACGGCTATGTGTATGTCTACGACGAAACAGCCGAGACGTTGCATGAGTACGCGGTGTCAGCCGCCACAGGCAACCTGAGCCGTATTGTCTGGACCGATGCGCAGCTTGGCAGTGACCAGCGCAGTGGCGGCAGCGACGGCAAGCCTTTTCTGCTGTATCCGCGAAACAACCGGCTTCACATCGCTTTTTCAGCGCAGCAGTGGACGTGGCGAATCTGCGAACACCTGCGCTCCAATCCGGCAAGCCGCGCGTCATGGATGAAAATGCTGGATCTGAAGCGCTATTGCATGACCATGGCCGAGCCGGATACCTTGCCGTTGAACCGTATCGCCGAAGCGGTGGCGGACATCGACAAGGAGTATGTGGTCGATGATGACCGCTTTGCAGACTCGGCGATCCCCACATCCAAGGCCTCCAGCGAGGAAGCCGATCCGCTGTTTTCACCAATCGGCGCTGACGTTTTCTGGCAGGGCAGCGTTGAAGATCAGGACAGCTCCCTGCTCATTGCTCTTGATGATCCACTGGCCATTTTCAATGATCTGGGCATGCAACTGGCCGCCGATCAGGCCGCTTACCGCAACTGGCAAGCCGAACACGAACACAAGATCCAGATTGCCCAGACCGTCACCACGCTATGTGGCGCTGAAAGTGAACCGGAGAAACTGCCGGCATCGGTACGCGGCAATGCCGCGCTCACTCACCAGTATCTGGGCGAGCTCGAAGCTTACTTCGAGCAGTGCATCCTTGAGGAAGCGCAGATCAGCGGCAGTAACGTTCCCGGCGATTTTCTGCTGATGCCGGACATGTTCAAGAGCCTGGATATGCGCAAATCGATTGAAATGCGATACGGCAGCGCGCCCTCCGACCAGGCCCTGCAAGCCTGGAAAGATCGCCACAAATGGCGTCGCGAGGTCGATCTGAGTGGTGCCCGTGCGTACCTTCAGCAGCACCTGCCAACCGGCGACACACTTCTGCAACAGGTGCGTGACACGCAAAGCGATTTCCGGCAATGGTCGACTCATCTGGGTACAGAACCGCTCAAGCTGTTTATCGACACCTCTCACCCTGAAAGCCTGCTGTACCTGCAAACGCTCATGCTCAACCTGCAGATCATTTACGCTCAGGACAACGCCGCCAGCGCCTGGCTCGCCGAACAGGAAACCAACGACAGCAGCCTGTTTGGCACGTTGCGCTACGGCTTCTCACCGGCGCTCAAACACGCGCTGCATCAGGAGGCCAACGCGCTGCTGAACGGCCTCGGCGACATCACCAACCTGGCCACCCGCATCGGCGAACTCAACGGCACGCTCAATCACCAGGGCTTTGCCGACAAGCCGTGGATGAAGGCGCTGAAACAACCTGTTCAGGACACCTTCAAAGCCCTCGGCCAACTGGCCAGCAGCGCAGGCAAGGCAACGTTCGAAAGTATCCTGCTGGCCTGGGTGCCCATAGACAGCCGCATGGCGGTGGGCAAGCAGCAGAACATCGTCGCTCTGATTCAAACACTGTTGATCGGCCAGATTTTGCTCGACTCAAAGGCGCGTGTTGCAATCGATCACACAATGCTCGCGAAGCTGAAAAACTGGATCAGTGAGTGGCAGGTACTCAACAAACAGATCAGCGACACCCGCCGCAGCTGGCTCTACCCAACCGCTTACAACCCCCGTAAAAGCATCGCCAGCCACCTGCGCGCGCTCGAGCAAAAGCTTCGCCTGCACGAACTGAGCATGCCCGCCCTGCTCGACTTTCAGAACAACCAATACGCCAGGCAGTTGCAGGACGAGATTCGCCTGCACTTCCAGTCCGGCAAAGCCATCACCAAAGAATGGCTGAGCACCGCCAGGCGCTGGTTCGATGGACTGGGTGGGATTGCCGGCTCGATCACCTGGGGCGTGATCATGCTCAACTTCATCAACACCGCCTTCACCTATCGCGACCTTACTCGGGATGGAGAATTCAGTGCCAAGGACATCGGCAAGGTGACGTATGGGTTGGGGTATAGCTTTAACTTGTTGATGGCGGTGTTTGTTGAAGCGCCGTGGGCAATTATCAGGGATGCGACGCCGGTGCTGATCGATGGCAAGAATGTGGGGATTCTGGATCGCTCTGCGGGTTACTGGAGGGCGAAGGGAAATGCGGCGTGGAGTGGTGCGATACGGGGGTTCAAGGTTTCGATGGTGGCGATGGGGGCGTTTGGGATAGCGGCGTCTACGTTGGAGTTGATAGACATCTACGATGACCTGACTAAAACAAAAACAACTGAAGAGGCAACTGTCACACGTATAAAATTTGGTTCAGTAGGCCTTATGGCGATAGGCAGCACATTCCAGCTCGCTGCAGGAATTCTTCCAACCAGTTCTTATACATTGGTTGCAATGAACCCGTGGTTTAGCGTAGCAATTCTGCTAACAGGTGTGATTTATCTATTGACTAATATGGCGTTGAATTATTTCAAGCAAGATAGCGTTGGATGGTGGCTGCGAAAATGCAGCTGGTCCAAATCAATCAACTACCATTATTCAACAGATGCAGATGGTCAACTTGAAGAAAAACTTGCTCTGCTCACGATACAGCTGAGCCCTCAGGTTCATGTTAAAAGCACCACACGCGACGAAGACCATTATTTTGGTAGAGATACCCCCTATAGCGCTCCGGTACAATACGGTGCTGGTGTGCAAATTCTTCTGCCAAGCGCAGTGCGCGGACAATCAGTACATTTCAATATCATCAGTAGTAAACGTCCACTGGGCGTGCTGCCTGTAGCAAAAATTGATGACCCGATACTCGCCCCCTTTCTCGACAGAGGACAGTTCAAGAAGGTTGATCAATTTAAAAAGCTTGTCAATCAGCCCGCTCGCAAAGCCCAAGAAGATTTCACATTTCCGCTTATGCCCCCTGAAAGTGAAGATGTTGTTTGGGAAACCTGGGTGCCGCTTGAGAAAGACGCAACGTATCTGGAACTACAAATATGGTATCCCGACAGTCTGATAAGACCTGGTCAACAGGACGTAGGCTACCTGTTTCAACTGAAACTTGATAGTCAGGGAGATACAGCAGTCGACGGGCTGGCACATGTCGAACTGGAAATAAAAGCGTCTAGTCGAATCAGCACCTTGACACTTGAAATAGCGGAATAACATCATGACTGATAAAACGAAAGCCCCTATCTTGCAAAAAACAAAAAACAACATCGCTGATGATTCAGGTAATGCTAAAATAATCAGTCCGAGCCTAGCGAGCAACGATATTTTTAACTGGTCCATAAAAACCATGGCAAGATCCCCCAATGAAATATTTTGGACCCAGCTAGGTACGATATTTATATGCGCGCTGCCCATGAGCTTCTGCATATGGCTTGGCAGGGATGTCTATCTAGAGAAGCCCTCTGAGGCACTTTTTCTGGTGTACACATTTGCGGGCGCCGCCATCTACATCATAGCGTTAGGCGTCCGCCAAAAAACCATCTACAACTACACCATCAAAACCGACAGAGCCCACCTCGAGTACTACCTCCACTACCCCGACTTCGCCTCTTCCTTTTTCAAAGGCATCGCCATCGCCGTGATCATGCTGTTCGTATTCGTCGCCATACTCACCGGCTCACTGCTCTTCCTGGTCGGCCCTGTCGCCATGGCCTTTATCGCAGCGATCAAGCTACTCAACTGGGAAAACCCCATCCACCACGAACAAAGCCTGCCATGGGGCGAGTACAACTTCGTCACTGTCGACCGCAAACGCTTGATGATCATCACGCACCGCACCGACGTCACTCTCGGCTTCGAGGCCCGCTTCCAGCACGAGGTACTGTTCAACAAGTACCTGAGCTTTCTCCACACCGTGCTCCCCTCCACGGCCGAGTTCACCGAAAAAGCCTGGAAGTGGTAGCACACCCAAGCTAACGTACACGCCGGAATTTCAAGCCATACCCACCAAGGCCTCACCATGATCCAGATCCGCCCCATGACACCGGAAGATTTCGAGCGCTTCTGGCCCACCTTTCAGGCTGTCGTCATCGCTCAGGAAACCTACGCCTACGACCCTGCCCTCACTCAGGAGCAGGCTCGCGATCTGTGGATGAAGGCGCCGCTGCACACGCTGATTGCCGAGGAAGATGGCCAGCTGTTGGGCAGCTATTACCTGAAGGCCAATGCGGCAGGCCCGGGCAATCATGTCTGCAACTGTGGCTATATGGTGACGGACGCGGCGCGAGGGCGCGGTGTGGCGCGGTTGATGTGCGAGCATTCGCAGCAACTGGCGCGCGACAGCGGGTTCCTGGCGATGCAGTTCAATTCGGTGGTCGCCAGCAATGAGGTGGCGGTCGGGTTGTGGAACAAGCTGGGTTTCGAGACGGTCGGGCGGTTGCCCAAGGCTTATCGTCATGCCCGATTGGGCCTGGTGGATTGTCTGGTGATGTTCAAGTGGCTGGCTGATGACCCGGTGGCCAAAGAGCCTGCGCAGCCCAAGCTGATTGGCCGCAAGAATATCGAATCCGTGGTGTCGCGTCCGCGTCGAAAATAAGCATGACGCGCACATGAAAACGGGGCCTGCTCAGCATGAGCAGGCCCCGTTTTGCATTACAGCTCGGTGCTTATTTGCCAGCCCCCATGTCGGGCTGCTTCTGCAGCAATACCCGAGTCACTCGGCGCTCTTCCACACCGACGACGTGCAGGTTCCAGCCCTGCCAGCTGAGGCTGTCGCCGGTAGACGGCAGGCGATCCAGCAGGCTCATGACCAGTCCGGCCAGGGTCTGATAATCCTCGGTCGCTTTGGCCTGGAAGCCGGTGCGCTCGCGAATCAGGCTCAGGTTCAAGGCACCCGATACCACGAAGTCCTCGCCCTGCTCGACGATGTCCGGGCCTTCCACTTCGCTGGCGTCAGGCAGCTGGCCAGCGATGGACTCAAGAATGTCGGTCATGCTCAATACACCGATGAAGTCACCAAACTCGTTGACCACAAAGGCGATGTGCGTCGATTCCTTGCGCATCTGCTCCAGGGCATTGAGGATGGTGAAGCTTTCCAGCAGGTTGATTGCCTTGCGCGACATCAGTTTCAAGTCGGGCTCGTTGCCGGACAACAGCTCCTTGAACAGCTCTTTCTTGTGCACGAAGCCCAGCGGCTCATCGATACCGCGCTCGCCAATCAGCGGCAGACGCGAGTAGGACGAGTGCATCAGTTTCAGACGGATCTTTTCGGCACTGTCGTTCAGGTCGATACAGTCAACTTCCGCCCTCGGCGTCATCACAGTGCGAATCGGCCGCTCTGCCAGCTGCAGTACGCCGCTGATCATCACACGCTCACGACGGTCGAACACCGGCTCGCTGCTTTCCCCATCCAGCATGTCGGTGATTTCCTCATCGACGTCACCAGACTCCAGCTTGCGACCGCCCAACAGGCGCATCACCGCGTGGGCTGCCCGCTCGCGGCGCGGCAGGTGGCCATGGGCCGACTTCTTGCCGCGCTTGCGGGCGATCTGGTTGAACACCTCAATGAGGATCGAGAAGCCGATGGCCGCATACAGATAGCCCTTGGGAATATGGAAGCCCAGGCCTTCGGCGGTCAGGCTGAAACCGATCATCATCAGGAAGCCCAGACACAGCATGATCACCGTCGGGCGGCTGTTGACGAATTTGGTCAGCGGCTTGCTGGCAATCATCATCAGGCCGATGGAGAAGATCACCGCGATCATCATCACCGACAGGTGCTCGACCATGCCGACGGCGGTAATCACCGCATCCAGCGAAAACACGGCGTCCAGTACGACGATCTGCGCAACGATGGGCCAGAACAACGCATAGCCCGCATTACCGGCGCGCTGGGCGACATGCCCTTCCAGACGCTCGTGCAGTTCCATGGTGGCCTTGAACAGCAGGAACACACCACCAAACAGCATGATCAGGTCGCGACCGGAGAACGTCTTGCCGAACACCTCGAACAACGGCTCGGTCAGGGTCACCATCCACGAGATGCTCGCCAGCAGGCCAAGACGCATGATCAACGCCAGCGACAGGCCAATGACGCGCGCCTTGTCGCGTTGTTCAGGGGGCAGCTTGTCGGCCAGGATGGCGATGAACACCAGGTTGTCGATGCCCAGCACCAGTTCCAGCACGATAAGGGTCAGCAGGCCAAGCCATGCCGTGGGATCAGCGATCCATTCCATGGGTTATGCAGCCTCACGATAAAAATGGCAGGAGTGGTTATTGGTCACTGTAGACCAGACACCATGGCTGAACATCAGGCATGGCGTTGCAGCGTCAGGACGCGAAGGTCTGCCGGAATCCATACAGTGCAAGAGGTTAAGTAGAGAGACGTTCGAATGAAGCGGTCTGCTCGGTAACAGTGAAATCACCGGCCAGCCATACGCGATGGAAGGAGGACAACTCGGAGGCTCCTGGAGGGTATTCATACAGTCCTGAAAATCAATACGGGCGCTGATCGTACAATACCCATAGATGTTTCGTACGTTGAGAAAGTATTACAAGACTTGACCACGGAGCATGCTGCTTGCTGAGCAGCAAATGAGCACGGGGCGACGTTTTGTCACACCTCCAGGCACTACCAGTTGTCTCACAACAGAATGGCGCGGGTAGATGCGCCAATCCATTTGTTTTAAAATGTTTCCATAACGTCAGGCATGCGCAGTGCTTCTCGCGATCCGTTTCACATCGCCCTTCACTGCTCGCCTGAACAGAATCATAAAAAGAAAGCCCGTCATAGACGGGCTTTTTTCGTTTTCAGCTTTTGCATCCGATGTCCTCGACGGCATCAGGGCAACCCGTTTTCTTGACCTTTGAGGTGATTTACCCATGCTGCGCATCGTTGTTGTTCATTTGTTCCAGTGGCTCAAGCGTCTGTCGTCCGCGCTGTTCTTCCGCAGCGCAGAGGACAACTATTCGCGCAGCTTCACACGCGAAAACGATGACGAAGGCCGCTGGACCTTTGTTTCGATCGTCATCGTTCTGACCCTCAGCCTTTATTGCCTGGCTGGCCTGGGTTACTACGCCAAGACCAATATCTGGGACGGCTTCACTCAGGAGCAGAAAGACAATATCGCGCAGGCCATGGTAGTCAGCTCGCAGAATCTCTGAGAGGCACTGGATTCGACCCAACGGGGGAAGCGAAAGCTTCCCCCGTTTTCGTTTCACCGGTTTGTCATGAGGCGGCTTGTCATGAAGCGGCTTTTCTGCGAGAAAGCCCGCTCGCGCCAATGACAGAGCGCGCAGCAACCGGAAGCATCGCAATGAGCAAAGAATTACAGATTACTGATCTGCACCTCGGCGAGGGCAAGGCAGCGGTAAAGGGTGCGCTGATCACCACGCATTACACCGGAACCCTTGAGGACGGGACTGTGTTCGATTCCTCCCACGAGCGTGGCAAGCCATTTCAGTGTGTGATCGGCACCGGTCGCGTCATCAAGGGCTGGGACCAGGGCCTGATGGGCATGAAAGTCGGCGGCAAGCGTCAATTGTTCGTCCCTGCCCACCTGGCCTACGGCGACAGAAGCATGGGCGCGCACATCAAGCCCGGTGCCGACCTGACGTTCGAAATAGAACTGCTGGAAGTGCTGACCCGCGACGATTGAGCAGCTTGCCTTGCAGATCAGCCTGCATCGGCCGATACCCTGACACACAGGCACACGCCTGATTGCTTGTTATCGCAGAAAAAGCCATGCTCCGGGTATGGAATTCAAGGTCTTGGCACAGGAACACGTATGGCGCTCAATAAGTCGACTCAGGAGCTGAAGCGACACCTGAAAGGGACAGCAACCAACCTGGAAAACACGGCGGAAGAAATTCTCAAACTCGCCTCACAGATGAACGATGTGGATGTCACCGCAGTGCTGCAGATGGTCAACCGTCTTTACAGCGATGCCGACCAGCTCAAAGCCTATGCTGATGAGGTAAAGGCCAAGCGAATCGTGCGCGCCAAGCCGCTGTAAATCGCTGCACCTGCGTTCAGACGTGCGTTCTTCGCTCCAGAGGGCCTTCGATGCTGCCACAGCCCGCCACTTCCAGCGTCAGCCCCAGGCACCTGAGCATGCAGAAATGGCGTGGCCGGGTCGGTATGGGGCTGGTTGCGAGCCTGTCGGTTCTGGCCGGCATGACCGATGCCATCGGCTTCATGGCGACCGGCGACTTCGTTTCGTTCATGAGTGGCAACACCACCCGGCTTGCCGTCGCGATCAGTGATGGCGACCTGAGCGTGACGGTGCGTCTGACCCTTGCAATCCTTGCTTTCATTGCCGGCAACGCGCTGGGCGTGGTGGTTGCGCGCCTTGGCGGGCGGCGCGCCCTGCCCCTGCTGCTGGGCATCGCCACGCTGCTGTGTGCCGCTGCCGCATGGCCGCTGGAAAGCAATATGCTCGCACTGATCTGGGCGATTCTGGCCATGGGCATGCTCAACGCCGCCGTCGAGCAGGTCAACGGGCTGCCGGTCGGCCTGACTTATGTAACCGGCGCGCTGTCGCGGTTCGGTCGTGGCCTGGGTCGCTGGATGCTCGGGGAACGCCGGGACGGCTGGCGCGTGCAACTGGTCCCCTGGGTCGGCATGTTCATCGGCGCCGTGATAGGTGCGCTACTCGAGCATCGCCTGGGACTCAACGCCCTGTTGATCAGCGGCAGTCTGTCGACGTTGCTGGGGCTGGTTTCGCTGAAAATCCCGCACCGCTGGCAACGTCAATACATGCCACGCTGAACCCTGCGATGCCCATCTGCTGAAATACGTTTACCATACGCCGCTTTTCCTGACTGACCTGCGCCATGACCCCTGAAGCACTCGCGATTCTGCAACAGCACCTGATCGACGCGTTGAACAACGTCCCGAATGAAACCCGCCGCCTGTTTCACGGCCGTGGTCGTGTGTGGCCGGGGCTGGAGCACATCACCGTTGACTGGATGCAGGGCGTGGTGCTGGTCTCGGTGTTCAAGGAGCCTCTTGAATCCGAGCTGGCAGCATTGACGCAGCTGTTGCACGCCTTGATCGACTCACCCCAGTGGCAGCAGAGCCAGGCTCACACCCTGCTGCTGCAACATCGTTATCTGCCGCAGAGCACGACGCAATGGCTGACTGGCGAGGTCGTGGATGAATGGGTGATCACCGAAAACGGCCTGCGC
This sequence comes from Pseudomonas sp. P129, assembly GCF_020312195.1. NCBI lineage: Bacteria > Pseudomonadati > Pseudomonadota > Gammaproteobacteria > Pseudomonadales > Pseudomonadaceae > Pseudomonas > Pseudomonas sp. P129. Next base: position 702,314 of record NZ_JAGPYS010000002.1, read on the forward strand.
TACAAAGTCGATTTCGGCAAAAAACAGAACAGCGGGCTGTTTCTGGACATGCGCTACGGCCGTGAATGGGTGCAGGCTCAGGCCAAGGGCAAGCGCATCCTCAATCTGTTCGCCTACACCTGCGGCTTCTCGGTCGCCGCCCTGGCCGGGGGTGCCGACCACGTCGTGAATCTGGACATGGCCCGTGCTGCGTTGAATCGCGGCCGCGAGAATCATCGCCTCAATGATCAGGACCTCAGCCGCGTGACCTTTCTGGGCCATGACCTGTTCAAATCCTGGGCCAAGGTCACCCGCTGCGGCCCTTATGACCTGATCATCATTGACCCGCCGTCCTTCCAGAAAGGCAGTTTCATGCTCGACAAGGACTACCAGCGTGTCCTGCGCCGCCTGCCGGAGTTGCTGGACGAGAACGGCTCGGTGCTGGCGTGCATGAACGATCCCGCGCTGGGACCGGACTTTCTGATTCAGCACACCGCAGTCGAAGCACCTTGCCTGCGCTTCGAGCAGCGCCTGGAAAATCCGCCGGAGTTCCCCGACGCTCGCGCCGAGGGCGGCTTGAAGGCGCTGGTGTTCAAGGCAGAAGGCCTGAGCCGCAGCGGGTGGGCATAGCGAGCAAGGACTGACAGCCTCTTCAACGCCGAAAAGGCTGTCAGGTTCTCAAACTACTCAAGCACCCAAATCAGGCACCCAAACGCGAGATCACATCACTGAGGCCATTAGAAAGGCCCCGCAGTTCCTGACTGGCGTTCTGAGTGCGTTTGACGTTGTCCTGATTGGTCACGGCGATGGCGGTGATTTCAGTGAGGTTGCGCGAGATGTCCTCTGCCACGGAAGTCTGCTCTTCGGCAGCCGTCGCAATCTGGCGATTCATGTCGCGAATATTCTCCACGGCCATGGTAATACGCTGCAGGGTTGCGCCAGCGTTCGCGACCTGCTCGACGCTCTCTTCACTCCGCGCCTGACCGCCCTGAATGGCCTGCACTGCATCACTGGCTCCGGTCTGCACCGAATTGATGATCTGATTGATTTCGGAGGTTGAAACGGCAGTACGCTGCGCCAGTGTACGAACCTCGTCAGCCACCACCGCGAAACCGCGTCCGGCGTCACCGGCACGTGCAGCTTCGATGGCGGCATTCAGCGCCAGCAGATTGGTCTGATCGGCAATGCTGCGAATCACCTCCAGCACTTTGCCGATACGGCCGCTGTCAGTTTCCAGCCGCCCGATGACATCGGCCGTAGAAGCGATCTCGTTGCGCATGCGGGTGATCGTCGCAATGGTCAATTGCATGACCCTCTCGCCATCCTGAGCGCTCTGGTCGGCCTCATCCGCAGCTCGCGCAGCATCGGCGGCATGTCGGGCAACGTCCTGAGCGGTGGCAGACATCTCGGTCATGGCGGTCGCGACCTGATCGGTACGCTCGAACTGCTCATGAGTGCCTTGCGCCATCAACTCGGCAATGGCATTCAGCTCGCCGCCCGCCGTGTCCAGATCGGTGCTGCTGCGCTTGAGGCGGTTGAAGGTGTCGGCCAGAAAATCCCGCAGGGTATTTGCGGCAACGGCCAGACGACCCAGTTCGTCCTGTCGCGTGACCTCGACACGCGCCCCGAATTTGCCTTCGCTCAACTGGGCGACGTATTCGATAAGCATGCGAATGGGCGCAATCAGGTTGCGATTGACCATCCACAGCGCCAACAAACCGACCAGCAGCGCAGACACCAGCATCACCACGGCACCGACCAGAATGGTACGTTGGGCTTCATGGCTGATGGCAACGGACTGAGCGTCGCTGCTCTTGTGCAATTGATCGACCAGACCAGCCATCTGCTCGCTGGTCGGACGGTCGACGCCTTTGACCGCCATGTCACCCGCGCCAGCGTCACCGCCCGCAGCAACAAACGCATCACGACCGGTCCGGTAGGCCGTACCCAGCGCCTGGTGTGCCTGCTGCAGCGTCTGCACCTGGCTTTTCAATGCAGCGTCGGTGCCGTGCATTTCAGCAAGCCGACCCAGTGTGCCTTGCACCTTGCGCTCCTGCTCTTCGAATTGCCCCCAGTACTTGTCACGCTCGGAAGGCGTTTTGCCACGCAACAGGACGTTTTTCCACTCCTGCACCTGAATCTTGAATTGCAGGTTGGCTTCGTCAACCAACTGCGACGCCCGCACCGGACCGTCGATAAGGCCGCGATAAGCCTGCACGTTGTCGGAGAGAAAGTTGAAGCAGGCCAACGCAATGACCAGCACAAGCGCAAGACTACCGCCGAGCAGACCTAAAATTTGCAGCCGCAGGGATTTGGACATCGGGACGATCTCTGGAGAAAAAGAATCCGCGGGATACGCGAAAGTTGCAGGCACGTCCCTGTAGACCGATCTTGTGGATCAGGTATGTGTGGCCCCTTGGAATCAACATCGGCCCACAAGACTTTTTCTTTAAAAACAGCGATGGTCGGCAATATACCCGATAAAAGATCAAAAACTGCCGGAAAAGGAATGCTGCCTAATCAACCTGCCCGAACACCTGGCTGGGCCGCCGCAGCGACGGGTCGAACGGGTTGATTCTGGCACTGATGGCCGTGGCTTCGCGCTTGAGCAGTTCGACCACGGTCATCAGGCGATCGGGCCCCAGACGGTCGGAGATGGTCGCCACACTGAGCGCAGCCACTGCACGACCGCTGCGGTCCAGGATCGGCACTGCCAGCCCGGCCATGCCCGGTAACGCGCCGGTGTTGCGCCCGGCATAGCCCAGGCGCCGCACGTTTTCCACCTCCGAACGCAGAAACACCTCGTCGTACAGGTGAAAATCCTTGAGCCGTGGCAGGTTGTAGGCAATGACCGTTTCCCGCTCGTCCTCGGGCAGAAACGCGAGAATCGCCAGACTGCCCTGCCCGACGCCCAAGGCAACACGGCCGCCGATGTCGCCGGTGAACGTGCGGATCGGGTACGGGCCTTCGCTGCGGTCCAGGCAGATCGCGTCGAAACCGCTGCGTGCCAGCAGAAACAGCGAGTCACCCAGCGATGCGGACAGGCGCAAAAGGCTGGGGCGCACCACGTCACGCAGGTTGCCGGTATTACCCGCCTTGGCGGCCAGGGCGAAGAACTCGATGCTCAACCGATAACGTTTGCTGAGCAGGTCCTGCTCGACCATGCCCTCCTCCATCAGGCTGCGCAGCAAGCGGTGTGTGGTGGGTTGCGACAGCCCGACACGCTGGGCGAGTTGCGTGACCCGCTCGCCGCCTTCATCACAATCGCCCAGACAGCGCAGTACCGCGAACAGCCGGGAAACGGCTCCCACTCCGACCTCGGCCTTCACGTTATTCCGATCAGTGGAATTATCCATGACAATATCTCTTTATATTTCCACCAAAAGAATTAATTCAAAGAAAGATGTTATTCAGTGAAATTCCTTGTTGAGCCCATCCTAGCCTTCGCCCTACTCTCAGTCCACAGGGGCGATTTGAACAATCATCGGTAGCCGACGCAGAGCGAGCGCCAACGTCCACAGAACTGCATGACTTCATTTCGCATCTGCCCATGACAAACGCGTGCTTCGGCGCGCATGCACAAAGGTGGAAGCAGGCATGGCATTTCTGCAGCTCGAAGGTCTCTCCAAACGCTACGGCTCCATTGACGCGGTGGTTGCCACCAACCTGGCCGTCGACAAGGGCGAATTCGTTTCACTGCTCGGCCCTTCCGGCTGCGGCAAAACCACCACCCTGCAAATGATCGCCGGTTTCGTTGAAGTCAGTGACGGGCGCATTGTGCTCGACGGGCGCGACATCACCCACGCCAAACCCAGCAGCCGAGGCCTCGGCGTAGTGTTTCAAAGCTATGCGCTGTTTCCGCACATGACCGTGGCCGACAACGTTGCATTTGGCCTGCGGATGCGCAAGGTGGCTGCCGCCGAGTTGCACCCGCGTGTCAAACGGGTGCTGGAGCTGGTGCGCCTCGGTCAGCATGCCGAGCGCTACCCGCGCGAGCTGTCCGGTGGTCAGCGCCAGCGGGTCGCATTGGCCCGCGCACTGGTAATCGAGCCGCCAGTGCTGCTGCTCGACGAGCCGCTGTCCAACCTGGACGCCAACCTGCGCGAAGAGATGCAGTTCGAGATCCGCCGCATTCAGAACGAAGTCGGCATTACCACGCTGATGGTCACCCATGATCAGGCCGAAGCCCTGTCGATCAGCGATCGGGTGGTGGTGATGCAGGCCGGTCGTATCACCCAGATCGACGAGCCATACAAGCTCTACGAACACCCGCGCACACGCTTCATCTCGGGTTTTGTCGGCAAGGCCAACATGTTGCAGGGTGATCTGGACAGCAGCGGCATTCCGCAGATTCGTCAGGTGCCCGGCGATGGCAGCCTGACCCTCAGCCTGCGTCCCGAGAAGATCGATCTGGTGGCGCCTGGCTGCGGACGGCTGTCCGGGCGCATCGTCACGCGTTATTTTCTCGGCAGCCAGTGGCTGTATCGGATTGAGACCGGCATTGGCGAAGTGACGGTAGTACGTCGCAACGACGGCCAGGCGCCGCTGGAACAAGGCGCGGCGGTCGACATGGACTGGCCCGACGAGTTGCTGCGCGTGCTGGATGCCGACGAGGTGCGCGCATGAGCCTGCTGAGCGAAATGCGTCAGGGCGGCCGCGGCTATTGGCTGTCAGCTCCGGCGCTGGCGTTGTATATCGGCTTGCTGGTGCTGCCGCTGGGTCTGACCCTGGTGCTGTCGTTCAACGTGTTCGACTATCAGGTCGGGGTGAAAAGCGACAGCTACACGCTGGCCAACTATGTGGCCGTGGTCACCGACTCGTATTTCTATGAAATCTTCCTGCGCACCTTCTGGATCAGTGCGCTGGTCACCCTGCTGTGCGTGCTGATCGGCGTCCCCGAAGCCTACATTCTCAGCCGCATGGGCACGCCGTGGCGCTCGATCTTCCTGATCCTGATTCTCACGCCGCTGCTGATCTCGGTGGTGGTCCGGGCGTTCGGCTGGAGCCTGCTGCTGGGCGCGGACGGTCTGATCAATCAGGTCATCCAGTTCATGGGCGGTCGCCCGGTGAAACTGCTGTACACCCCGTTTGCCGTGGTCATTGCGCTAGTCCACGTCATGTTGCCGTTCATGATCATTCCGGTCTGGACCTCGCTGCAAAAGCTCGACCCCACCGCCGAGCAGGCCGCGCTGTCGCTGGGCGCCAGCCAGGCGAAAGTCATGCGCCTGATCGTGCTGCCGCAGGTCATGCCCGGCGTGCTGTCCGGCTCGCTGATCGTGTTCGGCCTGGCCGCCAGTTCGTTCGCCATTCCCGGCCTGCTCGGCGGACGACGTCTGAAGATGGTCGCCACGGTGATCTACGACCAGTACCTCTCGGAGTTGAACTGGCCGATGGGCGCGACCCTTGCCGTGGCGCTGCTGTTGGTCAACCTTCTGGTCATGCTGTCCTGGAACCGCATGATCGAAGGCCGTTACAAAAAAACTCTGGGGGAATGATCCATGTCCAAGAACGGTCCGTTGGCCCTGTCGTTTCATGCGCTGGTGGTGATCTTCATGATGGCCCCGCTGGTCGTGGTGTGCCTGGTGGCGTTCACCCCGGAAAACACCCTGAGCCTGCCCACCACCCATTTCTCGCTGCGCTGGTTCAAGGCCGTCTTCGAGCGCGCCGACTTTATCGATTCGTTCTACAACAGCCTGATCCTGGCGTTCGTATCGGCGACGCTGGCCACCCTGATCGCAGTGCCCGCCGCCCTGGCAATCACGCGCCATACATTCCCGGGCCGCAATTTTTTCAACGCGCTGTTTCTGTCGCCGATCATCATTCCGCATCTGGTACTGGGGGTGGCGATGCTGCGCCTGTTTGCGCTGATGGGCGTGAACGGCAGCTTCACCTGGCTGATCTTCGCCCATGTGCTGGTCATCACGCCTTACGTACTGCGCCTGGTACTGGCGGCGGCAATTGGCATCGACCGCAGCGCCGAGCACGCCGCCGAGTCCCTGGGGGCCGACCGTTTCACGCTGTTTCGGCAGATCACCCTGCCAATGATCCTGCCCGGCGTGGCAGGCGGCTGGTTACTGGCGTTCATCAACAGTTTCGATGAAGTCACGCTGTCGATCTTCGTTACATCGCCCGCGACGCAGACCCTGCCGGTACGCATGTATGTCTACGCCACCGAATCCATCGACCCGATGATGGCCGCCGTATCGGCGCTGGTCATCGCCCTCACCGCCGCCACCATGATCCTGCTCGACAGGGTCTATGGGCTGGATCGCGTACTGGTCGGCAAACACTAACCGGAGCTTTGACGTTATGGCATTGCTGAAACGACTGACCGAACATGACCGCCCGGTTCTGCCCTTTACCCTTGACGGCCAGCCGGCCAGCGGTCTGTTGGGCGACACCTTGCTGACCGCGGTACTGACCGCCAGCGAACACTTGCGCGGCAGTGATTTCAGTGCCGAACCTCGCGCCGGTTTCTGCATGATGGGCGCCTGTCAGGACTGCTGGGTAAGGCTGGGTGACGGTCAGCGCGTGCGTGCCTGTTCAACACTGCTGGAGGCCGGTCAGGCGGTGATTCGTGAACCGGGGCGTTGCGTATGAGCGGTCAGGCCATTGCCATTGTTGGCGCAGGACCGGCCGGCATTCGTGCCGCCCAGACGCTACTGGCCCACGGCATCAAGGCCTGCCTGATCGATGAAGGGCTGCGCGGCGGCGGCCAGGTCTACCGTCGCCAGCCGGACAACTTTCAGCGCTCGGCCAAGGCGCTCTACGGCTTTGAAAGCGCCAAGGCAGTCGCGGTGCACAACGCACTCGACACGCTGGCAGCGCAGATCGACTACCGGCCGCAGACGCTGGTCTGGAATGCCGAAGATCATCAACTCGATACCCTGCAAAACGGTACCGCCGCCACCCTCGACTTCAGCCACCTGATTGTCGCCACCGGTGCCACGGATCGCATTCTGCCGGTGCCCGGCTGGACCCTGCCAGGCGTGTACAGCCTCGGCGCAGCGCAGATCGCGCTCAAATACCAGGGCTGCGCGATCGGTCAGCGCGTGGTGTTTTGTGGCACTGGCCCGTTGCTTTACCTGGTCGCCTATCAGTACGCCAAGGCGGGCGCGAAGGTGCTGGCGGTGCTCGACAGCGCGCCGTTTTCGGCGCAATGCAAGGCGTTGCCGGCGCTGCTGGGCCAACCGGCAACGCTGGCCAAAGGCATGTATTACCGCGCGTGGCTGAGCGCACACGGTATTCCGGTGCATCAAGGTGCGCTGTTGACACGCATCGACGGGGAAAAACGTGTAGACGGCATTCAATGGCAACGTAATAGAAAATCGGGCCACCTGGCCTGTGACGCGGTCGCTTTTGCCCATGCACTGCGCAGCGAGACGCAACTGGCCGATCTGCTGGGCTGTGAATTCGCCTGGAGCGCGCTGAACCGGGCGTGGCTGCCGACCCGCGATGACTGTGGACGCAGCAGCGTGTCAGGTATCTATCTGGCGGGCGACGGCGCGGGAATCATGGGCGCAGACGCTGCGGAAATGGCCGGCGAACTGGCCGCGCTCGGGCTGCTGCAAGACATCGGTGTGGTCGCAGACACCGCCCGTATCGACACGCTTAAAACTGCCTTGCGACGCATCGAACGCTTCCGCCACGGGCTGGAAACCGCGTTTCCGTTCCCTGAGGACTGGGCCGCCAAGGTAGCGGATGACACGCTGGTGTGCCGCTGCGAAGAAGTCTCTGCCGGCGAGATTCGCAGTGCCGTGCAGGACGGTCATTGGGAGATCAACCGGGTCAAGGCCATGTGCCGGGTCGGTATGGGTCGCTGTCAGGGCCGGATGTGTGGTCTGGCAGCGGCAGAGATCATCGCCCGCGAGAGCGGCCGGCCCGTCGAGCACGTCGGCCGACTGCGCGGCCAGGCACCGATCAAGCCGCTGCCGTTTGGTCTGGGGATGCAGCCCATGGAGAAGCAATCAGTGGAGACGCAACCATGAGCACGCTGATTGAAACCGATGCGATTGTCATCGGCGGCGGCATTGTCGGCGCCTCGGCAGCCTTGACGCTGGCCCTGAAGGGCAAGCGGGTCGCCTTGCTGGAACGCGATTTTTGCGGATCGCACTCCAGCGGTGTCAATTACGGCGGCGTGCGGCGTCAGGGTCGTCCATTGTCGCAGTTGCCCTTGTCGCAGCGGGCGCACCAGATCTGGGGCAACCTGCGCGAGCTGATCGGCATCGACGGCGAGTATCAGCGCTCGGGCCACCTCAAACTGGCGCGCAGCGAACAGGACATGAATGCCTTGCGCGCCTACGCCGAAGCCAGCCAGGGATTCGGCCTGGATTTGCAGTTGCTTGATCGCGATCAACTGCGCGCGCGTTATCCCTGGGCAGGCGATGTCGCTGTCGGTGCATCGCTGTGCGCCGACGACGGGCACGCCAATCCACGCCTGGTCTCGCCGGCCTTCGCCCGCGCTGCGCGTCAGGCAGGCGCGCTGGTGTTCGAGCAGGCGCCGGTCAGCGACGTCAGCCACGACGGCAACGTTTTCGTCGTCACCACCGCCACCGGCCTGACACTGCGTGCCACCTGGCTGCTCAACTGCGCCGGGGCGTGGGCCGCAGCGCTGGCCGCACAATTCAACGAACCGGTGCCGATGTATTCAGGGTACCCGGCAATGCTGGTGACCGAACCGCTGCCGATGTTCATGGATGTCAGCACCGGTGTCGAAGGCGGCGGCATTTATGCCCGGCAAGTGGCACGCGGCAATTGCGTGCTGGGCGGCGGACAAGGCTTTGCCCTCGACCCGGCACGCGCCAGACCGGGACAGGCGGCGGTGCTGGATATCCTGCGCAACGCCGTCGAACTCTACCCGCCACTCGCCGGCGCCCAGGCCATTCGCACCTGGAGCGGCACCGAAGGCTATTTGCCGGATCGCGAGCCGGTGCTGGGCCCGAGCCTGACTCGTCCGGGCCTGCTGCACGGCTTCGGCTTTGCCGGGGCGGGCTTTCAGATCGGTCCGGCAGCGGGTGAAGCGCTGGCCGAATGGGTCTGCGACGGCGCCTCACGGATCTCGCTCGATGCCTTTTCCATCAACCGCTTTCAGCAAATCGCTCTGCCCCCCCCTGCCATCGAACCTGTTACGAACGTCATCCCATTGCACAGAGGAAGGTCGTCCCTATGAAAAGCACCAAACGTCTCGCCCTCACCGGGCTGTCCTGCCTGCCGCTGGCTGCCGCACTTCTGTCCACGCCTGCCATGGCCGAAACCACGCTGTACCTGGGCATGAACGGCGGGACCATGGAGCGCCTATATGCCGATCAGGTGCTGCCGACGTTCGAGAAGGCCAACAACGTCAAGGTGGTGATCGTGCCTGGCACGTCGGCCGATATCCTCGCCAAGGTTCAGGCGAGTAAGGACAACCCGCAGATGCACGTCATCTTTCTCGACGACGGCATCATGTACCGGGCCATTTCCATGGGCCTGTGCGACACGCTGCAACCCAGCGCCAGCCTGGCAGACCTGCCTGCCAAGGCCAAAATCAAGGAACAGGCAGCAGCCGTCAGCCTGGGCGTGACCGGCCTGGCCTACAACACGCGAATGTTCAAGGAACAGGGCTGGAGCGCGCCCACCTCGTGGATGGACCTGGCCGATAAACGTTTCAAGGACAAGGTGGTGTTCCAGTCACTGGCCTCCTCGACCTTCGGCCTGCATGGCTTTCTGATGTTCAACCGTATCCAGGGCGGCAGCGAGAAAGACGTCGAGCCCGGCTTCAAGGCCTGGCCGAAAACCATCGGCCCGAACGTGCTGGAATACATCGCCAGCTCGGCCAAGATCTCGGAAATGGTCCAGACCGACGAAGCCGCCCTGTTCCCGCTGACGCCGACCCAGGTCACCGCGCTGAAGATCAAGGGCGTACCGGTGGAATATGCATCGCCCAAGGAAGGCGGCGTGGTATTGAACGTGGCTGAATGTGCGATCGCCAACAACAACCAGCCGGAGCTGGCGCAAAAGCTGGCGGCCTATCTGCTGACGCCGGAAGCACAGGCGCCTGCGCTGGAGTTCGGTGACCAGATCCCGTCGAACCCGAAAACCCCGACAACTGACAAGACACGCAGTCAGGTCGAGGCCATGGAGAAGTACCTGGAAACAGCAGTGACCATCGACTGGGATCAGGTCAATCAGATCCGTCCCGAGTGGAACGCACGCTGGAGCCGCAGTATCGAGCGCTAGACGTCAGCGGCGACGCCGAGAGGCATCGCCGTGTGTAAAAGACGCATGCTGATTGCCATCCAGCAAATTATTTCAACTTATTACCGTGCAAGGGAGTCCCACCGTTACGCCCTCTTCTTCGGGCGCATTTTGACGGTGGTTCTTTCTCTATGAGTTTTATTGTCTGCATGGGCGTGCTTGGCGTGCTGTTGATGCTATTGGCGCTCACTTCCTCTTACCTGCGCTGGATGCCAGTGACCACATCGGCCGTGTGCCTGGGATTCGGCTTCGGCATCGGCCCGATGGGCCTGGATATCGTCGATCTGGATTTCGAGAAGTCCTACGAGTGGCTGGAACGCCTGACCGAAGTGGCGGTGCTGTTTTCGCTGTTCGGTACAGGTATCAAGTTGCGCCTGCCTTTGCGCGGCAAAGCCTGGCACTCAGCCTATTGGCTGGCCGGGCCGGTGATGCTGGCGACCATCGCTGGCGTGACGGTCGCGGGGCACTACATCATCGGCCTGGACTGGGGTGTGTCGTTGTTGCTCGGTGCCATGCTGTCGCCGACCGACCCGGTGCTCGCCGGCATGGTGCAGGTCAACAACGCCCAGGATCAGGACCGCCTGCGCTTCGGCCTGTCTGGCGAAGCGGGCCTCAACGACGGAACCGCGTTTCCATTCGTGATTTTTGCCTTGCTGTACCTGAGTTCCGGGGGCGCGATGAGCGACTGGGTCCAGGGATGGCTGATCAAGGACCTGGTCTGGGCGGTGCCGGCCGGTTTGTTGATGGGTTACGGCATGGGCCGCGGGGTCGGCCATCTGATGATCTTCCTGCGCATCAAGAACGCCGACAGCACCACCTCGCCCAATGACTTTCTGGCGCTGGCGCTGATTGCTCTGGCTTATGTATTCGCGCAAAGCGTGGGTGCCTTTGGCTTTCTTTCGGTATTTGCCGCTGGGTTCGGGCTGCGTCAGGCCGAGGTACGTGTCACGCGTTCAGAGCTGCCGTCCGAGCATGTCGCGCAGCCGGTCCTCGGGCATATGACGTCATCCCTCGAACAGGGCACGGTCGCGCAGGTCGACGACATGAGCGATTCGCAACTGGCTGCCGGCGTGATGATGGGCGATATGCTGGCGTTCGGCAGTCTGGTGGAGCGCGCCATGGAAGTCCTGCTGATCACCCTGCTGGGCGCGGCGCTGGCGATGTACTGGGACTGGCGCGCCATCGGCCTGGGGATCGCGCTGTTTTGCGTGATTCGCCCTGCCAGCGTCTGGTTGCTGGTGAGTCGCCGTCTGCTCAACGTCAGGCAAAAAGCACTGGTTGGCTGGTTCGGCATTCGCGGCATCGGCAGTCTTTATTACCTGTGCTTCGCCTTGTCACATGGTCTGGCACACGACGTCGGCCACGTGGTGATCGGCATGACCCTGTCGGTTGTTGCGCTAAGCATCCTGGTACACGGCATCAGTATCCAGCCTTTGCTGGAGCGTTACGAGCGCAGTACTGCCGCCAGTCCTGACTGATCAGCCATCTAGGCAAAGCGCCATAGAGCGTGTCGATGAGCGTATTGGAACAAGCAATTGGACTGCGGCATTTCGACTCGGTTAGCGTGGCGCCCATGCAGCCAGTGCAAGCAGCAATGCGTGCAGCTACTATGTAACTCGTGCAAGGCACTTTGCCAGTCTGCAACCGATCCTGAAATCAGGACACCGCAAATTGGCTGAACCCTTGTCACGCACTGGCCTCCAAATCCGGTAATACAGCCCACTCGATTATTTAGAAGGTGAAATGTCAGAACCCGTCCTGATGGACCGCTTTGCACGTAAAGTCGATTATCTGCGCATGTCGGTCACCGACCGCTGTGATTTTCGCTGCGTGTACTGCATGGCCGAAGAGATGACGTTTCTGCCTCGGCAACAGATTCTGTCGCTGGAGGAGATCCTCCAGGTGGCCGAGCGCTTCGTGGCACTGGGCACGCGCAAGATTCGTCTTACCGGTGGTGAGCCGCTGGTACGCGCCGGCGTGGTGGGGCTTTGTGAAAAGATCGCCGCCCTGCCCGGCCTGCGTGAACTGTGCATGACCACCAACGGTTCGCAGCTGGACAAACTGGCTGCCCCGCTGTTCAAGGCCGGCGTCACACGCCTGAACATCAGCCTGGACAGCCTTGATCCACAGCGTTTCCGCGAGCTGACCCGTACAGGCGATCTGCACAAAGTGATTGCCGGTATCGATGCCGCCAACGCCGCCGGTTTTGTGCACACCAAGCTCAACTGCGTGGTGATGCACGGTCGCAACGATGATGAGATCAACGACCTGTTGGCGTTCGCCATTGATCGCAACCTGGACGTCTCATTCATCGAAGAGATGCCGCTGGGCATCATCAGCGAGCACAGCCGCGCCGAGTCCTTCTACTCCAGCGATCAGGTGCGCGAACGCATTGCCGAACGTTACACGCTGGTGCCTTCGACTGAATCGACTCAAGGGCCATCGCGCTACTGGCGCCTGGCCGAGGCACCGGGCATTCGCATCGGCTTCATCTCCCCGCACAGCCATAACTTCTGCGGCACTTGCAATCGCGTGCGCATGACCGTCGAAGGTCGCCTGCTGCTGTGCCTGGGCAACGAGCATTCCGTGGATTTGAAGGCGGTATTGCGCGCCAATCCCGGCCAGCCGGAAAAGCTCGAAAAAGCCATCATCGACGCCATGCAACTCAAGCCGTGGAGCCACAACTTCACCCACGACGATGGCGTGCAAGTGGTGCGCTTCATGAATATGACGGGCGGCTGACAGCCGCCCTGAAGGATGACGCCTCATACGAGGCGTTGTTTATTTACCGGCCTTGCGAAAGAACAAGGTGATCTGCCCGACTTCGACACCCAGCTTGGTCATCGACGAACGATTGGCCATGGTCTTCTCGTCGATCAGGTACATCCAGTCATCCAGGCTCACGTCGTACTCGGTGCCATCCACCGGCAACCTGAGCACATAGTTCCAGTGGAAGCTGTTGCCTGACACTTCGCCATAGGCCTCGCCAACTACATCACCTGCCGTGCCCTTCCAGCGGCCCGGACCATCGGGACGCAAGCGCCACTCCCGGACCTGCTTGGTGCCATCGCTGTAGCTGAAAGCCTCGTGCATGACCAGCACTTCGCCTTCACTGTGCCCGTCGATCACCACGGTAAAGCGCTTGGTGACTTCACCAGAGCGTTTTTGAAACATTCCCCAGGCCTCGACACGCCCGGTGAAGTACTGGCGCAGATCGAGCTTCGGCGCTTCCTGACTGTAACGGGTTACCGGCACGCCACCGCAGCCGCTCAGTACAAGCCCCACACACAGCATTAACATCCACTTTCTCAGCATGCGCCCTCCTTGATGGGTCATGAGCCGGTACTGCCGAGCAACTGCTCGCGAAGTTCGGGGTTACGGGTTTTCGGGTCCAGCCAGATGGAAAAGAAAGCCTTGGCGAACTGGCTGTCGGGCACCACATGCTGGAGCTTGTCACCCACATAAAACCGCGCTTCGCGGCCAGGCAGATAGACGCCGGTAATCTTCATGCCCGGCTGGACGTCGACAAATGACTGGTTCATCTGCTGGCGCCATTCAGTCAGTTGCTGTTCGGTCACCTTCGAACCGGAAATACGCTTGATCTCATCGATACTGGCATCGACCAGATCTTCCCGGTCAATGTCGCGGTGGTAGGTCAGCTCGAGAGCCAGCGGTGCATCCGCGACGAAGGGCTTGGTGGGGCTTAGCAACCTGGCCGTATATACACGAAAGCCGAACAGGCTCAACTCGCCACTGCCGACGACCTGGGCATTGGGCAATGCCTCGCGCCAGTCCGCCGAAGCGCCGGCGCTAAGTAACATCACCAACCATAACCATCGTGGCGCACGCATCGGCAACCTCTGTATAGGCACTGCCACGGCTTCGATGGCAGGCTGGGAACGAGACGAGTCAGATGCACTGACTCACTCCCGGAATCTATACCAGCAAAATCACTTTGTACAACCGATAAGGCCTTCGCCCTCCCGATGCCGAAAACCAAAAAGCCTGTTCCCGATCGCGGATCGGGAACAGGCTTCAAGACATGCGATGACCTGCTCAGGCAACCTGCGAGTGCGCCTGCCGACGAGTCTTCTGCCACTCACATTTCAACGCCTGCAGCGTGTCCTCCATGTAGGCACGATCGGCAGCGGCCTTCTTGCCAACATAACCCTGGCCACGACGGAACATCTTCAGGGCTGCGCGCAGTTGCGGGTGCGCATCACGAAACTCGTGCTCTTGCGTGAACGGCGACATGGCGTCGACGCGAACTTCACCCGATTCGGCTACCCAGGCGATATGGTTATCCAGCGTGTCTTTGCACGCAGCAAACAGACGAGCCAGTTCATCAATAGTCGGTTGTGTGTCGATATTCATGTTGATGCCCCTTCGCTCATAGACTGTTCAATAATTGATACATCAAGTTCATGCGCCAGAACTTCAGCAACGCAACACGATTGAATGCGCGTTGAATACCGTTCCAGCCCTCAAGGACATGCAGGTAGCCTTGATGAAGAGCCGCTACACAGCGGCATCAGCGCAGATAGAAGAAGTCACGAAACCCAAAGACCCGGCCCAGGATCGGCAATCGATCCGTTACAAGCATCATGAGGACATTTCGCCAGCTTCTCGCCCTTATCGACGACAAATGCCAGTTCAGCTCCATCAATCTGCCTTGTGGGCAGCCTACATCCGGGAACATCTCGACGGCTTGCCGAGCCTGTTCATCACACCTTTTGCAGCGCTCCCGATCGGGGAGACAGCTGCATAATGCAAGGGCAAATGGAGTGCGTCAACGATTATGTAGTGATTATTTTTAGTCACTACATAATCGTATGCGGGTCGGGGGGTTAGGTGAAAAAGGTGACTGGAGGGTCACGGGTGGGGCCAAGCGCCTGCTTAATTGAGGGCCTGATAGCTTGCCCGGTGGATGTGGGAAGTGAGCTTGCTCACGAAGAGGCCACTACGGACGATCACGATACGACCCACCACCACTCCAGCCAGCGCCCTATGATTTGACGCCGTGCCAAAGTTAAAGTTGTACCTTTGCCGGCGCCTTAAAGCCTCAACGACGAAGATTCTCAGCTGCCAACTTTAATTGCTCAATAAACGCATCCAGCGTAATACGCTCTCACGAGCCCCCTTCTTTTTGGAAAAGCTACAAAATGTTCTCTCGCCCATCTTCCCTATCTACCAGTAATAAAAACTGATCACCAAAATGCAGCTCGGCGACCAAATGATCATACTCAGACTCACTTAATACTACTGTATCCCACTTCATCCTCTTCATTCTCTATAACCTTGGCTAGAGAAAATCCGTGAAGGATCAGGTGATCAGCCGATTTTCGCATATTTGAGACTTGTTCGCCCCCCCTAAAAGTAGTTAAAGCCAATAGTCGCTTTTAGGTTATACATTGCTTCAATGTTCTCGTAAGACAAATACCCGTCCTGTATCGTTTCAGACGTCCGACTGGGCAAGTAAAAATTAAACTCTATAAACTTGGGATTAACAACTTCTTTCATGTGCATAATTTTTTCCACCCCACCAAGCTCCGATAAAAAAAACGATAAATCTTCTGCCATATCGGAATCTTCTGGAAGGTTTTTAGAGAAGATCACATAAGACTTATTCAGTAACGTCTTGGATCCCGGTCTTTTAGGTTCACCTTGATTACCAGATAATTCAGGCGTAACCCCAGCAAGACGTGCAACCTCTTCTGCAGGCATGTTGAACTCTCTGAATGTCATCGATACTGATTTCGGCTTTCGAATTTTAATACTCATAATGGGTTTTTACTCGATCCGCTTTTTCCATTCCAAAGCCATTTAAAGCCCGTAGTTTTATCGTTGTATATATTTACTTTTGAATCACCCTCGCCCTTTTTGGCATCGTGAGCATCTTCGTACCCAGCTTCTCGGGCCGCAGCATCTGCAGCTTTATTGCTACTCAATTTATCTAAATTGTTCTCGTCGGGTTGATCAGCACTGTTTTCTGCTGACTCACTATAATAGCAACCACCTGGAGGGCACTCACCGTTTCCTAACGTGGGTGAGTAAAGTAAGCATGACACCCCAGCACCAAAGCCTAAGCCAACACCTCTCCCAACTTGGGGTATCAGATCTGGAATACTATCAAACCAAGTTGGTAATGCAGTTGCCGCCAATCCCATAGGATCAATAAATGACATAGGATTGGCATTAACATAAGCATATGTATTGAGACCGCCCCCCAACCCAATCGGATCACTCTGCACATACCGCCCAGTGTCCGGATTGTAATCCCGATAATAGTTATAACTCAGCTGCGTTTGCGCATCGTAAATCTGTCCCGGAAACCGCAGCGCGATGGTTGTGGCCTTGCCATCACCGTCCACATCTTCCTCGGGTGATCCGACTCCATACGCATCACCGTTCCAACGCCACAGCAGTGCTTGGGAACTGTCTGTCGCCAGTCTTGGGGTGTTCAGGTGATCGACATGCAGGTAAATCAGTTTGCTGCTGCTCACTTCACCCAGCGCAGAGAAGTTCGCCGTCAGCTGTGCCAGCGGCATGTTGTCCAGCCAGAACCAGTATTGGCCACTGGTTTTCTGGCCATTTCCGTCATAGAGCGTTTGGCCGATCAGCTTGCCGCTTGGGTCATACAGGTAGGTGGTTGTGCCCGCCAACGCCTGACTACCCATGACGTAAGAGCATTTGATGATTCGCTGGCCTAGTGCGTTGTATTTGTAGTCGGCAATTTTGTAGATGTTTGCCTGATAAACCTCGCTCAGACGGCCTTGGCTGTCGTAGGTGAATCGGCGGCCATTGATCTGCGTGTGGTTACCCGCAGCGTCCACAGGCAGTGTTGAGCCATTGACGCTGGTCAGTCGGTTGCTGTCGCTAGCATAGGTTAACGACTGGGTGTCAGTGGCATCGCTTGTGGTCAGGCTGGTGGTAGTACGTTGCGTCCTGTTGCCTGTAGCGTCGAAGCTGTATGCCTTTTTGAGGCTATTGGTCTGCTCCTGAGTCAAACGACCCAGTGCATCGTATTCATACTGCACCGCACCCCACAGACTTGTGGCTGTCTCGGCGATGTTGCTGTCAGCGTCATAACGATAAGTGGTCTGCCAGTTACCCACCTGCTGCTGGGTCAGCTGATAATCTTGGTCATAGGTTCTCGATAGCAGGATGCCGTTGCCCCAGGTCAGAGAATTGACTGGACCAAAAGGCAGGTAGGAAATGTTGCTTGCCAGTGTCGCTGTCTTGTTGCCAATGGCCAGTTTGACGCCTGTTACCTGTGCCGCGCTATTGCGGGTGTAGGTCAGGTTGATACTTGATGGATAGCCGATTTGCACCAGATTACGGGCGGCGTCATACCCGTAATTCAGCGTTTCGTAATAGTCGCCGCTGTTAACGCCCACTGAGCGATACTGCCTGACCAGATTGCCCTTGGCGTCGTAGGTATACGTCAGAACCCCGGCACTGTCCTGTAGACCTGTGAGGTGGCCAATTCCGAGATTGCCATCAGCAGTCTGATCATAGAGAAACTTGATGTTAAGCGCAGGCGTGGCTGGATAGCTTTTACTGGTAAGGCGATTGAGCGCGTCGTAGGCGTACTCAGTCACAACCCCACGTGCATCAGTGCTGCGAATGAGATTGTTGGCCTCGTCGTAGGCATAAGTGCTGGTACCACCATCCGGGCTTTTGCTGCTGATGCGATTGCCTAAACTGTCGTAGGTGTACAGCGTCGTCACGCCACGCGGGTCGATTACTTTGGTAATCTTGTCATCCGAGTTGTAACCCAAGGCAGTCACGCCCTGCAGAGGATCGACGATCTTGCTGACTCGATTCAGAGCATCGAACGCCTGCTGCGTTTTGTTATTACGCGGCGTGGTATCACTCGACTGATTGTCGTTCAGGTCATAGCTGTAGCGCTGCGTCTGATCATCAGCACCGACTACCCGGATCAATCGACCTAACTCATCGAACACCCGTCGCTGAAGATGGACCACTGCGCCATTCGCGTCCTTGGTCCGCTCCGCCGTCCGGTTACCCATTGGGTCGAGGGTGTAATTGATGCTCTCACCAAGCCGATTGCGCACGCCGATAAGCCTGCGGGCATCGTCATAGCTGTACTTGACCCAGTTGCCATCAGCGGTGGTGACCTGCAACAGATCACCAACTTCGTTGTAGGCATACTGAGTCGTCGACGAGTCAATCGTCAGGCTCGCAAGCCAGCCTTGCGGGGTGTAGCTGAGCGTTGTCATCACCCCGTTTGGGTCGGTGATGCTTTGTGGATTGCCGTAACTGTCAAAACTGGCAAGCGCATAGACCTGACCCAGCGCATTGGTCACCGTTGTAAGATTGCCTTGAGCGTCGTATGTGTACCGAGTGACGTCATTCACGTCAGTACGTACGCCGTCGATACTTGCAACCTGCCCGAGGGCGGTATACGTGCGGCTAATGATGCTTGCGTGAGCGGAAAATGCCAACCAGGTGCAGGCAACCCCCACCACTACCTTGCGCAAGAAAGAAACGGTCATGCTCAAATCCTTGAAATAGAAAGTACTCATCGGGAGGTGCTCTGCCGAGTGAGTTCACGTCCTTGATTGTCGTAGCTATACACAGTGATGCGATTGGGTTCAATTACCTTGATCGGGAGAAAACGATTAGGGTCCCATTCCGTTGTAGTGGTGCGCGCCAAAGTAGTGCCGGTGGCCTCGGTACGGCTGATTTCCAGGCCTCGGTCGTTGTAGGAATAGGTTGTGATCAGGCCCTTGGCATCGGTTTTGGTTAGCACGAGGCCACGGTCGTTGTAGGTGTAGGAGGAATTGCTAGCTGGGCAATTTGCAGAAGGCTCACCCTTGATCGAAGTAACGCGCTTGATACCCCCGATCTGTTGGTATTGGTAGACAGTTGTCTTGCCAAGTTCGTTGGTAACCGTGCTGGAGCCGTCGGCGTTGTAGGCAACCTGCGTCAATCCCGCGCCTCCACTATGCTGGCTGCTGATGGCTCGCCCCTTTTCATCATAAGCCCATGTTGCAAATCGGATACCACGCTCGTCAGTGATGCCAGTCAACAATCCTGTATCGCGAGAATCTTCATAATGAAATTGCCTGCGCTCGGTTCGGGCACCATAAGTGCGGGTCAATTGGACGAGATGTTTATTGCTATCGTATTCATATTTAATGCTGATGCCTCCGGCAGCAAAACTGAGAGGTTGATGTTGGGAATCCTCCGTAAACTCCAATGCTTGACCATCACCACCAACAACCCTGACAATGCTTCCGTTGTATATAAGATGCATCTTGAGCCCAGCAGGATCTGTCCTCTCAATTAAACGCCCCTTGCCATCAAAAATTAAATACTGATTGTCAGCAGACATATAAACCCATTGATCACCCGACTTGGTCAATGTGCCTAGATCAGTTGAGTACGCTTTAGTATTATCACCTAAAACATTAAAAAATGACTCTTTTCCATCTGAATGAACAACCGCCAACTTGCCCACTGCGAAGCGAATAAAAGCAGAATAACTATGACGCCACAACCCATCAAACCCATTATAAAACCGTTCAAAATAGGGAGCCCCAGTTGAAAATGATTGATAATCTATCTCACTCTGAAACTTATTCCCTATGGCAATATTTATAGGATTACCGACACAATCCTCTATCGAAGGAAAACCTTTCTGCTCATCACTACCGCACTCCCCAGTTGAAACATTAAAAACAGAAGGCTTTGTGCACTTCCCGAACCAAAAAATACCCAAATGAAAAACATTACCACTATCAAGTAGCCATCCCGCCTCGATCAACGGACTAACGTATGAGCTATGACAATAGCCCTGACCATCGACTACATACCCAAGCGCTTTCCGAAAAACCTCACATCTTGCAAAAGCTTGATCGCGGGTTTCAAAATCATCTATAGTTTCTATGTGGGAGCCCGTCCCAAACAGGTCCACAACAACCTCCCCCCTAACAAAGCCCACATAAAAACAGCATTTCATTAGAAGCAAAACCAAAACTGATTTAATCCTTAACATCGTTGACCTCTGAAATCTAATAACTGCTTAATCAAAAATCGCAAAAGCACATCTGAATCAAATTAAAAGCAAATACTTTTAAAACAATAACTCAGACAGCAAAACACACACTTAGCTTGACAAATGCTCTAGCAAGCCAAATCAAAACTTCCACAGAAGTTTAACTTTAAAAAGCATCGAAGAGAACCTTTGCGGAAACAATCCTCAGGAACGAAAACTGCGTTCTGCACATGGCTGGTGGATCCGACAAAAAAAGAGCCGTAAAGTGAGAGAACATACGAACATCCTTGTGATTAGGGGTCACATTAATGTACCGTAAGATTACAGCAAAAAGCTCTTATATTTTGCTACGGCAGCTTAAAAATTCAGACATCGCTCCTGAATGTGATGCGTACTCCGACACTCCTCTATGAAAAAGGCCTGAAATCTAACACTCCGAGCCCTCTGAATACCAACTAACCCTTTTGCCATCAGTTCCACCTTGAATCCCGCCTGCGGCTGTTCAGTCGGTCTAGCCAGTTGGCGGCTAGTGGCGACGGTTTGCCCAGCAACGGATCGGGCCTGAATGACCAGCGAGTTGATGTCATTCACGTTGCGGTGGATCTCTTCGGCAATCAGGCTTTGCTCTTCAGCGGCCGAAGCGACCTGGATATTGCGGTCGCTGATGTTCGCGATGCCTTCGGAGATTTCTTCCAGCAGTTCGCCAGCGCGTACGACGTTGCTGGCACCATCCTGCGCGTTGCCCAAGGTTTCCTGCGTAGACGCGGTAGCACGTTCGGAGCCAGCCAACAAGTTGGTCTGATCGGCGACGCCTCGGATGACATCGAGTACCGAGGAAATGGCGTTGCTCTCGCCCTTGAGCTCGTCACTGCGTCAGGCAGATATTGCTGGATTTCAAGGCTCTTGCTTAGCTGCCTCACTCCTCCCACCGCAACACCGTATAGGCCTTGCCTCGCCCCTCCATCGAATTCAAAAACACCGTCACTTGCAGGCGCGCCACATACCCCTCTGCCCTCTGCGCGCGGCTCTCGATCACCAACACCTCCCCAGGATCGACGTCTACCGCGTTTCCCGCTGGCAGATTGAGTGCCATGCGCATCAGCGGGCTTGCGAAGGCCGGGTCAGGCCGGTCGAAGCTGCTCCACAGCGTGATTTCAGGCAAAAGCCTGCTGTACAGCGCTTGCGTCATGCTCGGCAGTTGCCGAACTTCTTCAAGCAAGCGAAATGGCGGCTGGCCGTGATTTCGCCGAACTTCGAGTTCACCGGCTATTTGACTGGCTTGCGCCTGACTCGCGCCGCACGCCATTGCCAGACGGGAAAAGTCTTCCGCTTGAGCGTTGTTCAGGTAGAGCTTGCCGTTCTCGCTGTGCAGGCTGACGTAGAGCTGCGTGTCGTCGAAGGTCAGGGCTATTTCACGTCCGTCGGCGACCCACTTTTTGCGCTGCACAGGGTCAGCCAGGGCCTGCACCGCCAGCTCGACGCCAGCCTCTGCGGCCAGCAGTGCCTGGCTGTGCTGGCCGCAGAGGCTGGCGATTCTCCAGTTGCACCCAGCCGGCCAGTGACCCCAGCAGCAGGCTGAGCAAAGCCATGACCCAAAGCACCACCAGCAATGCAATGCCACGCTGCGGCATCATGCACACACGCCATCGTTGGGGATTCACAGGTGCACCTGATCAGTCGCCGGACGCAGTCTCAAGGTACTGAAACGCGCCTGATGCCGGGCGTCGCTTACCGTCAGGTCTAGGCGAAACAGGCGCAGTTGGCCTAGACGTGTCGGTTGCCGGGCGACGCTCAGTTGCCAGTTGATACCGCCACCCAGACTGCCCTGGCGGATACCGTCAGCCAACGGCCCTGCTGCTTCCTGATCCATCACGCTCATGGCGGCTTCGGTCAGGCGGTCGCTCTGCTCGGCCTGCGACAGGGAATGCACGCTCTGGCCGAAGGCGACCAGCACGGCCGTGCTGCAAATGGCCATAAGGGTCAATGCGGCAAGCATCTCCAGCAAGGTGAACCCACGCTGGTAGCGTGCGAGGTCGGCTCGGCTCTCACACATGCGGTTCAGCCTCGGGGTCGCGGTAGGGCCCTCCAGGACGATGCTATTTTCTTTGAGTTCCGAAAGTATGCCGAGCCAAGCCGTCGCACAAGAACTGCCACTCGAATTCCTGCCGCCCGACAACCACTACAAAAAAGCCCGAGAGCTAACGCTCCCAGGCCTCTGAACACCCAACAAACCCCTTATCGTCAGCTCACTTTAAACCGTCCCACCAGCCCCTGCTGCTGCTCGGCCAGACGCGCGAGTTCGCGACTGGTGACGGCGGTCTGCTCGGCACCGGCACTGACCTGGATGACCAGCGAGTTGATGTCGTCGACATTGCGGTGGATCTCTTCGGCCACCAGGCTTTGCTCTTCAGCGGCCGAAGCGACCTGGATGTTGCGGTCGCTGATGGTCGCGATGCCCTCGGCAATTTCTTCCAGCAGTTCACCAGCGCGTACGACGTTGCTGGCACCCTCCTGCGCCTTGCCCAGGGTTTCCTGCATCGACGCGGCAGCGCGTTCTGAACCGGACTGCAGGTTGGCGATCATTTTCTGGATGCTGACGGTAGAGTCCTGAGTCTTCTTGGCCAGATTGCGCACTTCGTCGGCAACCACCGCGAAACCACGCCCCTGCTCGCCGGCACGCGCAGCCTCGATGGCTGCGTTGAGCGCCAGCAGGTTGGTCTGGTCGGCGACGCCACGAATGACATCGAGCACCGAGGAGATCGAGTTGCTCTCGCCCTTGAGCTCATCAATGATCCGTGAAGTCTCTTCTGCCTGCACCGAGAGCCCCTGAATCAGGCCGATGGTGTTGTCGATTTCGGTCTTGCCCTGCAGGGTGCTGTTGTTGACGCGCTGCGACATCTCGGCCGCGTCAGTGGTGCTGCGTGCTACATCCTTCACCGTGGCACTCATCTCGCTGATGGCAGTGGCGACCTGATCAGTGCCCTGGCGTTGTTGCGCCACGTTCTGATTGGTTTGCAACGCCACTGCGGAAGACTGCTCGGCGGCGGTGGCAACCTGTGCCGTGGCGCTGCCGATGTCGCGGATGACATCACTGATCTGTTGCGCCATGTTGTCCAGATTGCGCGAGATCTCGCCGAACTCGTCCTTGCCGACATAACGGGTCCGGGCGGTCAGATCACGTGTGGAAAGTGCCATCAGCGTGCGGTTCACATCGACAACCGCAACCTTGATGTTGCGGATGATCACCGACGCCAGCCACAGCACCACGATCAGCATCAGGACAACGATGGCAACCGCCACGTACAGGCTGCTTTGAGCGGAGCTGCGCGCATCCGTTGCCAGGCCGACGACGTTCTGGCCAAGCTCTGCTTCTACATTGGCCATCATGTCGATACGTGCGGTGGCAAGGTTGAACCAGTCTTCCGGCTTGACGTTGAGCGGATCACCCATCGGGGTATCGAAGCCCAGACGTTGCAAGCGGGCCACTTCCAGCGAGCCCGGCTGCTGCATGACATCATTGAGTTTGGTCTTGAATACTTCAGGGGACCAGCGTTGAAAGGCTTCGAGGTAGCCGGAGAACTCTCCGAGGTTACGACTGAAGCGCGATAACAGTGGCGCATCAAAGCGGTTCTGGTTGAACGCCTGAACGAGCAGTACGCGCTCGCGACCGGCACGCTCCTTCATATCCACGAACTGGTTGAGCGAACTCAGGCCACGCAGTATTTCCGGATCTTCGATACTCGCTTCCAGCGAATAGGAGAACCCGACGAGTGTTTTGATAACGTCGGTGAACCGCGTAGAGGACTCGGTGTTGTTGATCCCCAGCGTATCGATCTTGAGGCGCAGCGCGGTCAGGTCATCCAGTGCGCGGTAGACTTTGTCGGGGCTGGGAATACCGTCGGTCGACTGGGTGCGCATCTCGCTTATCGCCTTGTCGGTTTCCTGACGAAAGGCCTTCAGCTTATCCTGCATGGACTTGCCGCCGCTGCCCAGAAACACGCCGCTGGCGCCGCGCTCACGCTGAATGGTGGTGACCACGTTACTCAGTTTCTGTGCAACCGCGGTGGCTGTCACCGCGCGCCTCATATCACCGAGATTTTCGCTTTTGTCAGCAACGAACAGACCTGCGAAGGCCAGGAAGCCCAATAGGGGGAATATTAAAATAAGCAGCAGTTTCATACTCAAAGGAGCATTTCTAAGCATTGCAGACCTCATGACATGCAGACTTTTCTATAAAGAATATCCAGGGCGTAACGTTCTGTAGCGTCGACGTTTTTTTGTCGCCAGGGACTGTTCGGTAATCAGCCTGCCGTAGCCGGTCTTGCTCCCGTATCACTGTCTCGGCTGTCTGCCGGGAAGCTTTACCCACTATTTGAATTTGTTAGTTCAAATAGCGAACTCAATAAGCACAGAGTGAGCGAAGTTTGGATCCACAAAGAAATGACCGCCTTGGGCGGTCATGATGAGAAGGGAAATATAAAGACACCGACATTGTCACCTGTAACAGCGGTGACAATCTCAGTGGGTAGAAGTTGCAACTTTTTTCTATTCAACCGATACGTTTTTATAATGTATTAACGCAGGTTGGTTTTCGCCAGTTCCACCACTTCACTGCCGCGTCCGCTCATGATCGCGCGCATCATGTACAGGCTGAAGCCCTTGGCCTGTGCCAGCTTGATTTTCGGTGGAATGCCCAGCTCCTGCTTGGCGGTGACAACGTCGATCAGCACTGGACCGGGATGATCGAACGCCTTGCGCAAGGCGGCGGGCAGCTCTTCGGCGTTCTCGACACGCAGGCCCAGAATACCTGCGCCCAGGGCAATCCCGGCGAAGTTGGTTTCATGCAGATCAGTGCCGTGCGGCACGTAGCCGCTGGCTTTCATTTCCATGTCGACAAAGCCCAGCGAGCTGTTGTTGAACACCACCATCTTGATAGGCAGGTTCAGCTGACGAATGCTTAGCAGGTCGCCCAGCAACATCGACAGGCCGCCGTCGCCACACAGGGCGATGACCTGACGATCCGGGTGTTCAGCCTTGGCCCCCAGAGCTTGCGGCAAGGCATTGGCCATCGAGCCGTGGTTGAACGAGCCGAGCAGACTGCGCTTGCCGTTCATGTGCAGGTAGCGCGCCGCCCACAGCGTCGGCGTACCGACGTCGACGGTAAAGATCGCATCGGCATCCGCCTGCTCGTCGACCAGTCGAGTGAGGTACTGCGGGTGAATCGGCGCGCCATCCGGCGTCGGAGTGGCCAGCTCGTCCAGTTCTTCCCGGGCCTTGGCGTAATGCTTGAGGGCCTTGTCGAGGAAACGGCGATCGGTATGCGGCTTCAGTTTTGGCTGAAGCGCTTCAAGGGTTTCCCGCACCCCACCAACCAGACCCAGCGCCACCGGCGTACGGCGACCGATCTGAGTCGGATCGAGGTCTATCTGGATGATATCGGCTTTTTCAGGGTAGAAATTCCGGTACGGAAAGCTGCTGCCCAGAATCACCAGTGTGTCGCAGGACAGCATGGCATGGTAGCCGGAGCTGAAACCGATCAGGCCGGTCATGCCGACGTCGAACGGGTTGTCGTACTCAACGTGCTGCTTGCCGCGCAATGCGTGAACGATCGGCGCGCCCAGCGTATCCGCCAATGCCAGAAGCTGCTCGTGGGCCCCCTCGCAACCCGCACCGCACAGCAGCGTGACGGCTTTGGAAGCGTTGAGCATGTCGGCCATCGACTGCAGGTCGTTTTCGGCAGGCACGACCTTGGGCGCTGTAGCCTCGATCCATTTTGCCGCGACATCCGGCGCGTCGCTGAGCGCCACGTCGCCCGGCAAAACAATCACCGCCACACCTTTCTGGCTGATCGCGGCACGCATGGCACGTTCCAGCACACGCGGGAACTGCTCGGGGTTGCTGACCAGCTCGACGAAGTGGCTGCACTCCTTGAACAGCTCTTGCGGATGGGTTTCCTGAAAGTAATCCAGACCGATTTCCGAGGACGGAATATGCGCAGCAATTGCCAGTACCGGTACACGGTTGCGGTGGCAGTCATACAGGCCGTTGATCAGGTGCAGGTTGCCCGGCCCGCAGCTGCCGGCGCAGACCGCCAGCTTGCCGCTGGACGCGGCCTGGGCACCGGCAGCAAAGGCTGCGACTTCTTCATGACGGGTGTGCATCCAGCGAATCGAATCGGTGCGTTCCAGGCTGTCGGTCAGGCCGTTGAGGCTGTCACCGGACACCCCCCAGATGTGCGAAACACCTGCCGCTGCGAGGGTTTGCGCGAGATGGTCGGCAATGGTCTTGGACATGCGGGGTTCCTTGTCGAGGCAATGATAATGAATTCGGTAAAACGCGCGCAGCGCTCTGCCACACCTGTTGTGGTCGACCCGATGCATTCTCGACAGTTCAGAAAACCTGAGCCCTGTTCAGGGCTCGGTCACTCGGCCAGCGCTTTAAAAGGCTGATCAGGCGTGCGGGTTGCCCGGTGCCTTGGCGGGTGTGGCGTACTCCGGTTTGAGCTTGCCTTCGCTGTCCAGCAGCCAGGCATCGAGAATCTCCCGGACCACCGGGCCCGCTACCCGGCCACCTGCTTCGCCGTTTTCGATGGTCACAGACACGACGATCTTGGGATGGTCGGCTGGCGCAAAGCCCACGAACAAGGCGTTGTCACGGTTACGCTCCAGAGTCTTCAAACGGTTGTAGCGCTCGCCCTGCTTGATCGCCACTACCTGCGCCGTACCGCTTTTGCCGGCGATGCGGTACTGAGCGCCCTTGGCGGCATCCCGCGCAATGCCGCGCGGGTCGTGCATAACCATCTGCATGCCGGTATTGACCTGATTCCATTCGTTGGGATCGTGCAGCACGATATTTGGCATCGGATGCTCGTCAACGGGCGCCGTATCACCGACTTCCATCGCCAGGTGCGGTCGATGCCAGACACCCTTGCTGGCAATCAGTGACGTGGCCTGGGCCAGTTGCAACGGCGTGACCTGCATGTAGCCCTGGCCGATGCCGAGAATCACCGTTTCGCCAGGGAACCATGCCTGGCGACGCGTGGCCCGCTTCCATTCGCGGGACGGCATCAGCCCTGCAGACTCCTCGAACATGTCCAGCGACACCTTCTGGCCGATGCCGAACATGGTCATGTAGTCGTGCAGGCGGTCGATGCCGAGCTTGTGCGCCACGGTGTAGAAATAAGTGTCATTGGAACGCATGATCGCGGTGTCCATGTCCACCCAGCCGTCGCCACTGTGGTTCCAGTTGCGGTATTTGTGGTCGAAGTCCGGCAACTGGAAATAGCCGGGGTCGAAGACCTTTGTCGAGGCCGTCACCACGCCGCTGTCGAGACCGGCAATCGCTACTTCCGGCTTGACCGTCGAGCCCGGCGCATACAGGCCACGCAGCACACGGTTGAACAGTGGCCGATCAATGGAATCGCGCAGCGCCGCGTATTGTTTGAAGCTGATGCCGGTGACGAACAGGTTGGGGTCAAAGCTGGGTTTGCTGACCATCGCCAGCACGTCGCCGGTTTCCGGGTCCAGTGCGACCACCGAACCACGTCGATCACCCAGCGCGTTTTCCGCCGCAGCCTGCAAGTGCGCGTCCAGGGTGAGAGTGATGTTCTTGCCGGGCACCGGGTCAGTGTGTTTCAGCACGCGCAGCACGCGGCCCTGGGCGTTGGTTTCGACCTCTTCATAGCCTACGTGGCCGTGCAGCTCGGATTCGTAGAAGCGCTCGACACCGGTCTTGCCGATGGACTGCGTGCCGCGATACTCGTTGTCGAGGTGCGCCGCTTCCTTTTCGTTGATACGCCCGACGTAGCCGATCGAATGAGCGAAATGGGCGCCCAACGGATAATGGCGAACGAACTGCGCCGCCACGTCCACGCCCGGCAGCAGGTACTGATTGACCGCCAGAATGGCGATCTGCTCTTCGGTGAGTTCATAGAGCAATGTTGCCGGCTCGAACGGGTGACGAACCTGCTTAAGCTCCTTGTCGAACAGAATCCGGTCTTCATCGGGCAATTCCAGCAGGGTCATCAGCTCATCGATCACCTTGTGCCAGTCGCCAGCGCGTTCGCGGGTCAGGGTCAGGTTGAAACTGGGACGATTGTCGGCAAGCACTTCGCCATTGCGGTCAAAGATCAAACCGCGCTCGGGCGGGATCGGCAGTACGTGAACACGGTTGTTTTCGGAAATGGTCGAGTGATAGTCGAACTCGGTAACCTGCAGGAAATACATGCGTGCGACCAGACAGGCAGCCAGCAGGCCGACCAGCACTGCGCAGGCAATCAGACGCTGATTGACCAGCCGCGTCTCTTTTTCGTGGTCTTTCAGGGGAATGGGATTGGGCATTTCTACAGCTTCTCGGTGAAGGGCAAACGGCGCAACTGAACGTGTATATAAAGATTTCGGCGCGCACCATACCAAGAAGCGGCGGATTGCAGGCGATCAAGCCGACAATCGCAGGATGAAAATTCTGTCAGAAAAGGTTCATTCGGGCGTGGTCTGCAGTGTGTTTGACGCTTCTCGAGCCTGCATGATGCGCGGCAGATTGGTCTCGATCCAGGTGACGAGGCTTTCAACCTGCAAGGCGACCTCTTCGCCCATCGGGGTGAGCCGATATTGCACATGCGGTGGCACCACGGGCAACGACTTGCGACTGACAAAACCGTCATGCTCCAGATGCTGGAGCGTTTGCGCGAGCATTTTCTCGCTCACCCCGCCAATCTTGCGGCGTACTTCACTGAAGCGATGCATGCCACCCCGCAGCACCACCAGCACCAGCACGCCCCAACGGCTGCAGACGTGATTGAGCACCACCCGCGAAGGACAGTCAGTGGCCAGCACCTGGCCCTGACGAACCAGCGCCAATAGCGTCTCGACTGCTTCAGACTGGAGGCCTTGCGGCGTAACGCTTGATCGCGGGGCAGTTGATTGCGAGGCGGATTCGCTCATGACACTTACCTTTTTGTACGTACTTACTAAAGGTAAGCATCATGACTATGCTGGCGCTTCCTTTCAACCTGATTCAAGGAATCATTCCATGATCGTTGTCACCGGTGCCACCGGCCAGCTTGGCCGCCTCGTCATTGAACAGTTGCTCAGCCGCGTACCCGCTTCGCAAATCGTTGCCGCCGTGCGCAGTCCGGAAAAGGCCGCCGATCTGTCCAGGCAGGGTATTCAGGTTCGTCAGGCCGACTATTCACAGCCGGCGACACTGGACAGCGCATTTACCGGCGCCGACAAAGTGCTGCTGATTTCTTCCAGCGAAGTGGGTCAGCGTCTGCCGCAGCACAAGGCAGTGATCGATGCGGCCAAACGTGCCGGGGTCCAGCTGCTGGCCTACACCAGTGTTCTGCATGCCGACACCTCGAGATTGAGCCTGGCCAGCGAGCACCGCGAAACCGAAGACTACCTGCGTGCCAGCGGCCTGCCCTTTGCCTTGCTGCGCAATGGCTGGTACACCGAGAACTACACGGCGGGCATTTCCGGCGCGCTGGCCCATGGCGCAGTCATGGGCTGTGCCGACGAGGGCCGTATCAGCTCTGCTTCGCGTCTGGATTACGCCGAAGCGGCCGCTGTGCTGCTGACTTCGGAAACGACACAAGCCGGTAAAGTCTATGAACTGGCAGGTGATGAGTCCTACACGCTGTCCGAATTTGCGGCGCAGTTGTCGACGCAGAGCGGCAAGTCCCTGCCTTACGTCAACCTGCCACAGGCCGAATTCGAAGCAGCGCTTATCCAGGCAGGCCTGCCGGACTTCGTCGCCCGGTTGCTGGCCGATTCCGATGCCGCTGCTGCCAAGGGCGCCCTGTTCGATGACAGTCGCCAGTTGAGCGCGCTGATCGGCCGCCCGACCACCCCGCTTTCTGCAACCATCGCCGAGACACTGAAAGGCTGAGCACAGCAAACCCGATCGAATGATTTGCAACAGTGAGGGTCCGAGTTATTACGAGGCATTAAGCCATCGCCTTATACCAAAGACTGGGAGTCTTCACATGAATAGCAAATCGTTGATCGCCTGCATGACCTTGCTCGGCTGCTTTTCCGCCGTCACCCTGCCCGTTCACGCGGCAGAGACGGCGGAACCGAAAGTCAGCGAATCCAAGGACAATGTCCATGAGCTGGAAGTAGGCTCCCGCGTTCCGGAAAAATATCGCCGCAGCGATCTGGAAGTGAAGGACTGGAAAAGCAAAGGCCTTAAAGAGCCTGCGAAAGAAAGCGAATGGGTAAAAATCAACGACAAATACGTGCGTTTCCAGAAGGTCAATGGCCAGATGATGGAAATCGTGCCAATCAAGAAGTAAGGCTAAGCCTTCTTCGCCGACGCTCTGCGTGAGCATGCCCCATGCGCCGCAGAGCGCCATGCAGGGCATGTCCGGCGCAGAGCTCGTCTCGATGGTTCCTCCCGCGCAAACGCGGTCGTGGAAATGAGCAGACTCATGAAAAACCCCTTGAACACGATCGGAAAGGACCGGATCAAGGAAGTGACGGCCGCGAACCGCGTACTGAATGAAATGACCCTCAATCCGGTTTAGTCTGCCCGCCCCTCTGACGCATGACCGAAACCATTGCTTTTTTGTCCGCATGCCTTACAAATGCAGTGTTGTCAGCTTGTAACCTCACTGCCACCTTTTCTGCGAGCCCGCTCCATGTCCAGAACCGTCGCCATTGCCTTCGCCTGCCTGCTTTCAACCACTGCCCATGCGGCCTGCCCGGCTGCGACCCCGGTCGACACGGCGGGCTGGATCTATGAGAAGCACCAGGATTTTTATCTGAACGGCAAAGGTAGCGCTGATTATTTGTCAAAACCTTTACTGAGCCTGCTCAAAAAGGACTGGGCGTGCCAGAACGGCGATCAATGCGCCGTGAGTGCCAACCCGTGGACCGACGCGCAGGACGGTGATGTGCAAAAGCCAGTTGACTGGAAGCTGGTGTCCAACTCGGACAAGCAGGCCGTGGTCGAAATGACCTATAACCTGGGTTACAAGGATGCCCCGCAGCAGCCGGTCACCCGCCAGACAACACGCCTGCTGCTGGCCAAAAATGCCAACAGTTGCTGGGTGCTGGAGAATGTTCAGGGGCCACAGGGCGTTGCATTGATGCAGAGCCTGGAGGAATTTCCCTACGAAGGTGATTGATCGGCCTTGAAACAATCCGCCATTCTCGGTATCACAGGCACTTGAATTTCACGAGCGAGCACCATGAATACCTTTGAGCAATCGATTATTGAGGCTGCGCAGGCCGCCACGCCCAATAACACCGATGCCGAACGCGAAGCTGCCAGAGTTGCCGCCACGCAGGCGGTAGCCGAAATCATGTCCACCCGCAGTGGGCTGGACCGCACCCTGGCACTGGCCGAGTTGCTGGACTCCTACTCGGAACACGATGATCAGGAAGACGATTAGGCTGCTCGGCACGGTGCGAAAACTGATTGGCTTGTTTATTTACCTGCGGCATTAAAGAAAGATGACCTTGCCGCCGACAACCCGATCGGGTGGATTGATAATAGTCACCCATTCATTTAGTGCGCTCGGATGCGACCTATAAGGGCACCATCCGTGCAGATCGAACAGTTGCAAGACATGCAGGCGTACATCAGGCGTACTGCCGACGACCTGGAACTTGTTTCGGCCAACCTGGCCGGACATCTCCTGTACCTCGAGCGAACTTCCCGGGCACACGAAGCGCAAGAGGTCAGTGAGCGGATCATCGGCCTGCAGGCGTCCGTGGACAGCCTGCGCGGCATATTCCGTTAACGCCCCCTATCGGTCCCCGGCCTGCGACAACGGTCTGGCCACATCTTCCAGAGATTTGCGCTCGGCAGCCGTGCCCCATATCGATTGCACAACCGCCGCCAGCAGCATCAGCCCTGCTCCGATCAGATAGCCGATCAGCACATTGCTGCGCTCGCCGGTTTCGATCAGCTCGCCGAACAGCGTCGGGCCAATCATCCCGCCCAGCCCGGTACCGAATGCGTAAAACACCGCAATCGCCAAGGCACGAATTTCCAGTGGAAAGGTTTCGGCGACGGTCAGGTAGGCCGAGCTGGCCGCTGCCGATGCAAAGAAGAAAATCACCATCCAGGCGATGGCCTGCTGGGTGACGTCCAGCACGCCTTGCTGGAACAGGTAGCCGCTGATCGCCAGCAGCACGCCCGAGACGCCATAGGTGAGGCTGATCATCACCCGTCGACCGACCACGTCAAACAGTCTGCCCAGCAGCAGCGGACCGCAGAAATTGCCCAGCGCCAGTGGCAGCACGTACCAGCCGACGCGCTCGGCCGGCACATCATAGAAGTCGGTCAGCACCAGTGCGTAAGTGAAAAAAATCGCATTGTAGAAAAACGCCTGGGCCGTTAGCAGCGTCAGGCCTACCAGCGAACGCTGACGAAACGTCACCAGTAACGTTCTGGCGACCTCGCCCAGCGGCGTGTGGTCACGGGCATGCAGGCGCAGGGGTTTTCCCGACACTGCGGGCAGTACGTGGCCCTGACGCTGCAAGTCTGCTTCTATCTGCTCGACGATCTGCCTGGCCTGTTCAGCCTGGCCGTGTATCAACAGCCAGCGCGGGCTCTCTGGCAGCCACAGTCGCATCAGCAGAACCAGCAGGCCCAATACCGCACCGATCCCGAAACACAGGCGCCAGCCCAGCTCGACGCCAACCCACAGCGGGTCGAGCAAGACAATCGAGCCAATCGCACCGAGCGCGGCACCCAGCCAGAACGTGCCATTGATAGTCAGGTCGACCCACCCACGGTAGCGGGCCGGGGTAAATTCCTGAATGGTCGAATTGATTGCCGTGTATTCGCCGCCGATGCCCATGCCGGTCAGGAAGCGGAACAGCATGAAGCTCCACACACTGAAAGAAAACGCCGTGGCGGCCGTTGCGCCGACATACAGCAGCAAGGTGATGAAGAACAGCTTGCGACGCCCGAGACGGTCCGCCAGCCAGCCAAAGAACAACGCGCCCAGCACGGCACCGGCAATATAGGCGGCACCCGCCAAGCCAATGTCACTGTTGCTGAGATTGAGCGCCGGGCTGGCTTTCAAGGCCCCGGCGACGGAGCCTGCAAGGGTGACTTCCAGGCCGTCCAGCAGCCAGGTGATCCCCAGCGCAACCACCAGCAAGGTGTGGAACCGTCCCCAGGGCAGGCGGTCCAGACGCGCGGGCAAATCGGTTTCGAAGACGCTGCCCTTGTCGCTCGATGTGCTCATGTCCGGCTACCTGACGGCTGACATTGGTGTCAGGTGTGAGAGTCGCGGCAGCCGATCAAGTTCAGCTGATCCAGAACCACAGTAACGTCAGATTGGCCGCCGAGATCAGTCCGAATAGCCCCCAGGCCGCCGTTTTAACCAGACGGCTGTTGACGAACGGCCCCATCAGTTGTGGGTCACTGGTGAAACGAATCAACGGCCAGAGCGCAAAAGGCAGTTGCAGGCTCAACACCACCTGACTGAGCACCAGCATCTGCCCCACCGAGCTGTCACCCAGCCAGATCACGCCAATCATCGCCGGAATCAGTGCCAGTGCGCGGGTGATCAAGCGCCGTTGCCAGCACGGGATCTTTGCCTGCAGAAAACCTTCGAGCACCACTTGCCCGGCAATGGTGCCGGTGAAGGTCGAGCTCTGCCCCGCCGCCAGCAAGGCAATACCGAACAGCACGCTGGCGATCGCACCACCCACCAGCGGATCAAGCAGGTGATAGGCGTCCTGAATCTCGACCACCTCGGTATGCCCGGTCTTGTGAAACGCTGCAGCAGCGAGGATCAGAATCGCCGCATTGATCAGCAGCGCCAGGCTCAGCGAACCGATGGTGTCCAGCCGCGCGTAGCGAATGGCGCTGGCCTTGCTGGCCTGGTCCGAACCGTTGACCCGCGTCTGCACCACAGACGAATGCAGATAAAGGTTATGCGGCATGACGGTGGCGCCCAGAATGCCGATGGCGATGTACAGCGGCTCCTGGCTGCTCAACACATCCCAGCTCGGCTTCAGACCCGCGACGACATCCGGCCAGAATGGCTTGATCAGAAACAACTCGACGGCAAAGCAACTGGCGATGGTTGCAATCAGCCCCAGTACAATGGCTTCCAGACGACGAAAATTGGCGCCCTGCAAGGCCAGCACAATCAGCGTATCGAAAGCGGTCAGCGCCACACCGGTGGTGATGGAAACGCCGAGCAACAGATGAAACGCCAGCGCAGCGCCCAGCACTTCCGCCAGATCGGTGGCAATGATCGACAGCTCTGCCAGCAACCACTGGCCCTTGGCGACCTTGCGGCTGTAGCGTGCGGAGGACAGTTGCGCCAGATC
The DNA here is from genome assembly GCF_020312195.1 of Pseudomonas sp. P129. NCBI lineage: Bacteria > Pseudomonadati > Pseudomonadota > Gammaproteobacteria > Pseudomonadales > Pseudomonadaceae > Pseudomonas > Pseudomonas sp. P129. Next base: position 736,853 of record NZ_JAGPYS010000002.1, read on the forward strand.
ACGGCCGGTCGCGATGCCCAGCCGCGAACAAAGGTTCTGCAAGACCATGCCCGAGAGGCTGGCCAGGACCACCACGAACAGCAGCGAATAGCCGAAGCGCGACCCGGCCTCGATGGCGGTCGCCCAGTTGCCAGGATCCATATAGCCGATGGAAACCAGCAGGCCAGGCCCGACAAACAGCATCATCTTGCGCAGCAAGGACGCGTTCGGCGGAATGGCCACACTGTCCGTGGTCGCCGAAGGGCAGAAAGGAGCGGTGGCAGTAGTGGGCAGTTTGTACGTCACGGGAACCCGGCATGCAGATAGTTAAGGCCCAATCCTAAAGTTTTGCGACACATGTTGATACATCATTGATGGCTTCATGCCTGCTGTTTTTCGCGTACCTCCCTGCCTGACACGGTCACCGCTGCACCGTCCTCATGTTCACTTAATTCCAGCGACCTAATGGATCCGATATAAAAAGTCAAAAAACCGATCCAGTAAACAATTTTTCATCTTTTATACCCCGATAACTGCATTAAAAGACCAATGATTACAAATTGTAAGGAGTAGTATTCAGGCCTTAACAAGAACTCAGGATGGCCATCCATGACCTCATTACCTCATACCGAGGCAACCGCGAACGAGCCGTTGCGGGCAGCGTACATCTCGGCGCGTATTGACCGACTGCCTGCGGTCGCGACCATCTGGCGACTGGTCGCCCTGCTGTCCATCGCCGGCTTTTTCGAGCTCTACGACCTGTTCCAGACCGCCTACATCAGTCCCGGTCTGATTCGCGACGGGATCTTCGCCACCGGCAGTCAGGGTCTGTTCGGCTTTTCCGATCAGGCAGCCTTTGCTTCGGCAACCTTTCTGGGACTGTTTTTCGGAGCCAGCCTCGTCAGCCCGGTTGCCGATCGTTACGGACGCCGCGCGATCTTCACCTTCGCGCTGATCTGGTACACCGTTGCCACCGTGATCATGGGCCTGCAGACCTCTGCGCTGGGCGTGATAGGCATGCGCTTCGTCGTGGGTATCGGCCTGGGGGTCGAGTTGGTCACCATCGACACCTACCTGTCGGAACTGGTGCCCAAGCGCATACGCAGTTCGGCGTTCGCCTTTGCCTTCTTCATTCAGTTTCTGTCAGTGCCCAGCGTCGCGCTGATGTCATGGTGGCTGGTGCCCCAGGACCCTTTCGGTTTTTCCGGCTGGCGCTGGGTAGTAATCAGCAGTGCAGTCTTCGCCCTGTTCGTCTGGTGGCTGCGCTCGGCGCTGCCGGAATCGCCGCGCTGGCTGGCACAGAAGGGACGCTTCGATGAAGCCGAGCGCATCATGGACGGCATTGAAGCACGCTGTATCAGAGACCACGGCAAGCCATTGGATGAGCCTGAACCGGAAAACGTAGCGCTGTCAGGCAACGGTCGATTTGCCGACATGTGGCAGCCACCCTATCGTCGCCGCGCCTTGATGCTGATCGTGTTTCACGTTTTTCAGGCCATCGGTTTTTTTGGCTTCGGCAACTGGCTGCCTGCCCTGCTTTCTGGTCAGGGCCTGAGCGTCACCCACAGCCTGGCCTATGCGTTCGTGATTACGCTGGCTTATCCGCTGGGGCCGTTGCTGTTCGTGAAGTTTGCCAACCGCTTCGAGAACAAATGGCAAATCGTCGGCTCAGCATTGGGCGCCATGATCTTCGGCAGCCTGTTCGCCTTTCAGACCAGCGCGGCAGGGCTGATTTTCTGCGGGATCATGATCACGTTCTGCAACGCATGGCTGAGCTTCAGCTACCACTCGTATCAGGGTGAGCTGTTCCCGACCAACATCCGCGCTCGCGCAGTGGGCTTCTGCTACTCATTCAGCCGACTGTCAACGGTGTTCAGCAGCCTGCTGATCGGGATATTTCTCGATCACTTCGGCACACCGGGCGTGCTGGCCTTCATCGTCGGCAGCATGTTGATCGTGATCGTCACCATCGGCCGGTTCGGGCCACGCACACGCAATCTTGCGCTGGAGCAGATCGCTCACCGCTGACGAGTGCAGGTTGAGTGGGCTCAGGCCTGAGCCCACTCAACATTGGTGACACCGAAGTGCTCGGCGTACGGTTTCGACACCCGCGCGACCTTCTCCAAACGGTATTTCGGTATGCGTGCGAGACCTGCGTCGACACTTGCACAGTGCCATGCTTCAGCGTTATCCATATTCTCGGTTCGTATATAAAAACTCTTGAACGAACCATTCAGCAGATAATCAATGCGGTAATGCTTTGGAAGTGCCATTGAAAGTCTGATCCTTTTTCAGCAGTGGCTTGAAGTATAGGTGACTGTATTCGTGGCAAAGAAATTCATTATTTTTTTGATGTCTGCGACCAATGAACACCTCAAGCGCAGTCCGCGCGGGGCCGGGATCTGCAACGGGTCACGCGCAGTCGCTGGTACCGATCGGCAGAGAATCGCCGAAAGCGCACTGCCCCGGCCAGATCGCGATGGGTGGCGCGGCACTCGCCAGCCATTACCGTTGCCACCGCCAGATTCCGGTCTTTGATCGAATAACGGATCAATAGCCGTCGTGTGGCGAATAGTGTCAAACAGCTGATTTTTCTGACGCCATCGGCACGGCTGAATTATCGATAGCGTTTAACTTTATTGAAGTGGCGAATGTCCGTTTTCGTTCCATAGTGCGCTCACGTTCACAGGAGCAACTATTCATGCCCGGTATTCAAGGAAGAATTCTTGAGGTTCATACACCGCTGGTTGTCGACCTCGACGGAACATTGCTGCGATCCGACATGCTGTTTGAAACCGCCGTGGCGTTTATCCGTGGTCATCCGTTAAAGCTGTTCAGTCTTTTCGCCTGGCTGCTGCAGGGCAAGGCGTCTCTCAAGCAAGGCCTGGCGCTGGGTACCGACATTGACGTTGCGTTACTGCCGTTCAACGCTGACGTCATTGATTACATTCAGACCGAGCGGCAGACCGGTAGAAGCGTGATTCTGGCCACCGCCTCGCACGAAACCCTCGCCAACCGGATCGCGGCACATCTGCAACTGTTCGATCAGGTGTGGGCCTCGGACGGTAGAACCAACCTTTCCGCGCATCGTAAACGCGATTTGCTGGTTAGCCACTATGGTGAGCAGGGCTTCGATTACATCGGCAACTCCCGGGACGATCTGTGCATCTGGGGTGTCTCACGCAAGGCCATCGTCGCCAGCCCGCTTGCCGGTGTGGAGCGCAAGGCGCGGGCACAAGGCAATGTCGAGCAGGTTATCCAATCGGTAACGTCCGGGACCAGCGCCTGGCGCAAAGCGCTGCGCCTGCACCAATGGCTGAAGAACGCGCTGATTTTTGTGCCCCTGCTGGCTGCCCATCAGGTCCAGAGCACGCAGTTGCTGCTCGACGGTTTGCTGGCCTTTCTGTGTTTCGGGCTGTGCGCATCCAGTGTATACCTGCTCAACGACCTCCTTGACCTGGCAGACGACCGCCACCACAGAAGCAAGCGCGAGCGCCCGTTCGCCAGTGGTGCGCTGTCGATAAAATCCGGCCTGCTGGTCATACCGCTGTTGCTCGCCGCAGCCTTCTCCGCTGCGGCAACAGGATTGCCGTGGCAGTTTTCGGCGGTGCTGGCAGCCTATTACCTGCTGACGCTGGTTTATTCGCTTTACCTCAAGCGCCACATGGCCGTCGACGTCATCGTTCTGGCGATGCTCTATACCACGCGCATCCTGGCCGGTGCGGCAGCGTTTCAATTGCCACTGACGTTCTGGATTCTGGCGTTTTCGATGTTTCTGTTTCTCAGCCTGGCGCTGGTCAAGCGCTATGCCGAACTGCGCGAGGCACGACTGCGCGCTGTAACAGGCAAGACGGCTGGCCGTGGTTACTACCCGGGCGATCTGGACATGATCGCCTCGTTGGGGGCCTCGTCAGGCAATCTGGCAGTGATGGTGCTGGCGCTTTACATCCATGAAGGTGCGACGGTGGCCTTGTATCAGCACCCGCACGTTATCTGGCTGGCCTGCCCATTGCTGTTGTTCTGGATCACCCGGATCTGGATGCTCACCCATCGCGGTGAAATGAACGAGGACCCGGTGGTTTTCGCGATTCGCGACCGGATCAGCCAGGGGATCGGCTTGCTGTTCCTGCTGGTGTTCTGGGTCGCAGCATGAGCGGGCCTCTCTATTCCTGGGGTCGCTACCCGCAGGTTGCCCAGCAGGGTCACGAATGTGACTCGATAAAACGCTTCCCCGCGCACATCTCGCAAACCGTTGCACACCATCACACCAGCCTGCCCTTCGGCAACGGCCGCAGCTACGGCGACAGCTGTCTGGCCAGCAGCGCTCACGTACTGGACATGCGCGGGCTGGATCGCTTCATTGCTGCCGACTGGCAGCGCGGCGTGGTGCAACTGGAAGCGGGCATGACACTGTCGCAACTGCTCGCGGCAGCGATCCCGCACGGCTGGTTTCTACCGGTCACGCCTGGCACACAGTACGTGACGATAGGCGGCGCGCTGGCCAATGATGTGCACGGCAAGAACCATCATCGGCGCGGCACCTTTGGCTGTCATGTCATGCGCTTCGAGCTGATCCGTCATGACCAGCCGCCCATGGTCTGCTCGGCCGTGGACAATCCGCAGTTTTTCGCCGCCAGCATTGGCGGCCTCGGTCTGACCGGCGTTATCAGTTGGGTCGAGCTGCAACTGATGCCGATCCGCAGCAGCCAGATCGACAGTACGGCAGTGCGCTTCGCCAATCTGGCGGAGTTCTTTACGCTGTCGCACGAGCTGGATGCGCAGCATGAATACAGCGTGGCCTGGATCGACTGCCTGGCCCGTGGTGCGCATAGCGGCCGCGGGGTCTACATGGTCGGCGACCACGCCCGTTACGGGTCACTGTCGGTTGAGGCGCGCAATCGCCTGAACGTGCCGTTTACGCCTCCGGTGTCGCTGGTCAACAGCCTGTCCTTGCGTGCGTTCAATTCGCTGTACTGGCACGCGCACTCAGACCTGCCGAGGCCCCGCCGCAGCGCCTGCGAGGCGTTCTTCTACCCGCTGGATCGAGTGCTGCACTGGAACCGTCTTTATGGTCGCAAGGGGTTTCAGCAATACCAGTGCGTGATTCCCGAGCATTGTGCACCCCAGGCCATGCAGCTGCTGCTCGATGCCATCGCAGCCTCGGGACAGGGGTCATTCCTCGCAGTCCTCAAGCGCTGCGGTGACATCGCCTCGCCCGGGCTGCTGTCTTTTCCGATGCAGGGCACCTCGCTGGCACTGGACTTTGCGCAAACGCGCGATCTGGCCGAGTCACTGTTCCCGCGTCTGGATGCCATTGTCCGTGACGCGGGTGGACGACTGTACCCGGCCAAGGATGCACACATGAGCGGCAGCGACTTCCGTCAGGCCTATCCGGCGTGGGAACAACTGGAAGCCCTGCGCGACCCCTCTTTGATGTCCCGCTTCTGGAAACGAGTGATGTCATGAAAAAGATTCTGATCATTGGCGCTACATCAACCATTGCCCATGCCTGCGCCCGACGCTGGGCCACGCAAGGCTGTGATTTTTTCCTGGTGGCGCGTAATACGGACAAGCTCGTGAGCAATGCCGCCGACCTCAGGGCTCGCGGTGCCGGACACGTAGACACCTATCAAATGGACGTCACGCACTTCTCGGAGCACCCGGCGATGCTGGCTGATTGTCTGGCTGTACTGCAGCAGATCGATGTCGTGCTTCTGGCTCACGGCACCTTGCCCGATCAGAAGGCCTGCGAGCAGAACGCAGGGCTGGCCGTGCAGGAATTCATCACCAATGGCGCATCGGTGATTGCCTTGCTGACCGTGTTGGCCAGGCAGTTCGAGGTTCAGCGTTGCGGCACACTGGCGGTGATTTCCTCGGTCGCGGGCGATCGCGGACGCCCTTCCAATTATCTGTACGGCTCGGCCAAGGCTGCCGTCTCGACGTTCTGCGACGGGTTACAGGCGCGGATGTTCAAGCTGGGCGTACACGTAGTGACCATAAAACCAGGCTTTGTCGACACGCCCATGACCCGGGGTCTGCCACTGCCGGCCTGGCTGGTGGCGCAACCGGAAGACGTTGCTGAACGCATCGTCAATGGCATCGCACGCCAATCAACAAGCCTTTACGCGCCGGGCTTCTGGGCATGGATCATGTGGGTGATTCGCTCGATCCCGCAGCCGTTGTTCAAAAGGCTCAACCTGTGAGCGGCTTGCTGTTGCTGTCCGGATGGCGCTATCGGGCAGTGCTTCTGTCGATCGTCGTCTCGGCCATGGGGTATCTGGGTTTCTCGCTGTGGGGCGGCTGGCAGGCGGTCGGCGAAGCCACGGGCAAGGTCGGGCTGCTCGGCATCGGCGTGGCGTTGTTGATGTCTGCAATCAACTACGCGCTGCGCTTCGTCCGCTGGCAACTCTACCTTTCAGTGTTGGGGCATTCGTTGGCCTGGCGAAAAAGCCTGCGGATCTATCTGGCTGGCTTCGCCCTGACCACGACTCCCGGCAAGGCCGGTGAAGCGCTGCGTGGCGTATTGCTCAGGCCGCTGGGCGTGCCGTACCCGCAAAGCTTTGCCGCGTTTGTCAGCGAGCGTCTTTCCGATCTGCTGGCCATCGTACTGCTCACGCTGTTCGGCCTGTCTTGGTATCCGCAGGCGCAGCCGATGATCCTGCTCGGTTTTGCACTGGTTCTGACGGGCTCGCTGGTGCTGTCTCGCCGTCACTTGCTGGAGCGTTTACAGGCTTCACTGCCCACAAAAAACACGCGCGTCAGTAGCCTGTGGCAGCAGCTGTTCAACGTGCTGCTTGCGGCTCGCCAGTGCCTGCATGGCAACGTGCTACTGACCGCCAGCCTGCTCAGTCTGCTGGCCTGGAGCGCCGAGGCACTGGCGTTTTACTGGATGCTTGGCTGGATGGGCGCACAGATCCCGCTGACCTTTGCCGTATTCACCTACGCACTGGCGATGCTCGCGGGAGCGTTGAGCTTCATGCCGGGCGGCCTGGGCAGCGCCGAAGCGGTGATGGTCGGGCTGCTGATGTTCAAGGGCATGCCGGGGGCGGATGCGGTGGCTGCCACAGTGCTGATACGTCTGGCGACCCTGTGGTTTGCGGTGGCCATCGGCGCCGTGATGCTCTCGCGCTTTACCGGCGCGAAACCCGTACCGAATCCTCAGTCTTGAGGCCATAACTCAGACGCTCGACATTTTTGTTCACCTCACGGAGGAGCGGTTCAATGCCACTCGATTCGCGCGCATCGATGTGTATCCCCCTGTTTTTGCTAGCTGCCGCCATCACGGCGAGCTTTCTGGCCTCCAGTGGTCCGGTGCAATGGATGGACAATGGCATGTTCCTGGCCAACGCCCATGAGGGTCAGTATTTCAGCCAGTCGCTCGGGCCACTGGAGCATCCGTTTTATCAGCTGTTCAATACGGTTTTTTCCAACCTGTTCGGTGCACGTTCGCTCAGCCTGCTGAATTCGGTGCTTCTCCTGCCGCTGGCTTGGGTCGTCTACCGATTGGCGCAGAGCGTTGGCGCGGGTGCACGCCAGGCGCTGCTCGCTGCCGCGGCGACAACACTGGCCCATGTTGTGTTCTGGGTGTCGACGAAGGCTGAGGTCTACCTGTTGCACACGCTGATCGTGCTACTGGCCTATGCGCTGTACTTCAATGACAGTCCGCTTCTGACGCCGCTGAAAAAACTCTTCGCGATTGGCGTACTCACCGGGCTGGCGGCCTCGGTTCATCAACTGACGTTCGTGGTTCTGCTGCCGCTTTACGTGCACCTGCTGTTTCAGCACAAGGCGCAAGTATTGATCACCCTGCCCGGTTTCATGCTTGGTTTCGCGGCGGCCGCTGTTGCGGTAATCAATGACCTGAACGCCGGGATGGGCCTGCTGGACATTGCGCATCGTTACATGACCGGGGCCAGCGCGACCGTTGCAGGGCCGGAGTGGGAAGGCAGTCTGTTGCGTTTCGACAAACTCCTCGAGGAGAAGAGCGCGGTAGCGCTGTTGCTGCTGTCGCTGATCGGGCCGCAAATGGCGGGGCTGCTGCTGTTTCCCAGGGGAAGCCGGCTGCGCTTGTTATGGAGCGCCGCGCTGCTGAATCTGGTGTTCGCCATTTCCTACAACGTGACCGACCGCTTTACTTTTTTTCTGCCCGGTGCAGCGATACTGACGATCCTCGGCATGATTCAGTTGCGGCGTATCCTGCCCCGCACAGCGGCACGCGGCACGTTGCTCAATCTCTCGGCATTGTCGGCACCGGCAGTCATCCTGCTGACGTATTCACTCTACGCCAACGGGGTCATCACCCTTCCGGCGCACAAGGAGCAGCTGCCCTATCGTGACGATATTCGCTACTTCATGGTGCCCTACCTGCGCGACCGGTCCGCTGAGCATTTCGTGCGCGCCTACGAGCCGGTAGTGCCCAAAGGTGCGTTGATCATTGCCGACTGGACACCGATGGGCGCGATGCGCTCGGGGCAAGCGATCGGGCTGCTTGACGGACGCACGCTGGCGACCTGTGATGACGACGTGGCGATTCGGGCAGCCATGCGCAGCAACGGCGTTTATCTGCCGCGGTTGAGTTATTGCGCGACTGTGGCGCAAGACCACCGACTTGAAGAACAGCCAGTGGGGTATTCATTGCACGCCAAGTGAAACGAATCATGGCTGAAGCGTTGAACGTTCATTTCATGATCCGTTTCTTCACCGTGTCAAGGCTGCCAGAGCGCCTGTCCACCGCCCAGTTTGCGGTCCAGAAAACTGGCCGCACTGATCAGCGCCAGATGGCTCAGGGCCTGCGGCGTATTGCCGAGGTGATGAGCATGCGCGTCGAATTCCTCGGCGTACAAGCCCAGCGGATTGGCGTAGCGCAGCAACTGCTCGAACTCCAGATGCGCCTGTTCGACCCGGCCGGCACGGGCCAGACACTCGACGTACCAGAACGAGCAAGCCACGAAGGCGCCCTCTTCACCTGCCAGGCCGTCATCATGATCGTCGTCGTTGCGGTAACGGAACACCATCCCGTCACGCACCAGCGCGGCCTCGATGGCATCCAGCGTCGCCAGCCACTTGGGATCGTTGGCACCGACGAAACGTACCAATGGCATCAGCAACATCGAGGCATCCAGATTGCGGCTGCCCTTGTGCTGCACAAAGTGACCCAGGTCGTCATTCCAGAAGTTCTCCCAGATATCGTTGTGGATCTCCTCGCGCACCTTGGTCCAGCGTTCGAACGGCCCCGACAGCGAACGCTTGAAGGCCAGGCGCAGTGCCCGGTCCAGCGCTACCCAGCACATCAGCCGCGAGTGCAGGAAGTGCTGATCGCCGCCGCGCATTTCCCAGATGCCCACGTCCCGGTCGCTCCAGTGCTCGCACACATAGTCGACCTGACGCACCACATGCTGCCAGCCGTCATGGGAGATGGCGTCGCCGTACTTGTTGGCCAGGTACACGGCATCCATCAGCTCGCCGTAGATGTCCAGCTGGACCTGCTTGTACGCTTCGTTGCCAATGCGTACCGGCTGAGCACCGCCGTAGCCGGACAAGTGATCGAGATTATCTTCCGGCAGCTCGGCGTGGCCATCCAGTGCATAGAGAATGCCGAGCTTTTCGGTCTGTTCGCAGCAGTCATCCAGTCGTCCGCGTACCCAGCTCATGAAGGCATTGGCTTCGTCGGTGTAACCCAGGCGCATGAACGCATACACGGTGAACGACGCGTCACGTATCCAGGTGTAGCGGTAATCCCAGTTGCGCTCGCCGCCCTCGGTTTCCGGCAAACCGAACGTCGCAGCGGCAACAATGCCGCCATGCTTGCGCGAGGTCAGCAGCTTGAGGGCCAGCGCCGAGCGAGTGACCATCTCACGCCAGCGCCCGGTGTATTGCGATTGCCCGGACCAGCGCCGCCAGAACTTCAAGGTGTCATCGAAATAGCGCGAGCAGCGGCCAGCAGCGACATTCGGATCGTCGATTCCGCCCAGAATGAACTCGATGGTCTGGCCCTTGTGCATATGAAATTCGGCCACGGCGTCGTGCTGCTCGAGACGCAACGGCGTCGTTGCCGACAAACGCATGCCCGGTTGCCCGGCGGCTTCGAAACAGATGTCCTGACCATCGACTCGTGCGGTGGTGTGGGCACGGCTGTAATCCATGCGCACCCGGCAGCGCATGCGCAGCGTGGCCTCGCCAAAACGCACCTGGACGCGGCGCACGATACGCGGCAGATCATCCTGATCTTCGCCGATCGGCATCAGGTCGGTGACTTCCACCACCGCGTCCTCGGAGATCCAGCGGGTTTGCAGGACGTTGGTATCCGGCAGATAGATCTGCAGCCGCCTGGCGTCAGGCAGATCGGGCGCCAGCTGAAAGATCCCGGCGTCGGGGGTGTCCAGCAGCGCGGTGAAAATCGACGGGCTGTCGAAGTCCGGCCAGCAGCAGAAATCGATGCTGCCGGTGTTGGCAATCAGCGCAGCACTGCGCATGTCGCCGATGATGCCGTGATCCTCGATACGGTTTTGCGCCTCTGCGGGAAAGTCAGCCATTGCCACGGAACTCCGGATAGAGGGTCATGCCGCCGTCGATGAACAGGGTGGTGCCGTGCACATAATCCGAGGCATCGGAAGCCAACCAGAGCACGGCATTGGCGACGTCTTCCGGCTCGCCGATACGACCGTAAGGGATCAGCTTGAGCATTTCCTTCTCGGCGTCGCCTTTGCGTGCATCGGCATTGATCGGCGTGCGGATGGCACCCGGTGCAACGCTGTTGACACGAATCTTCAGTTCGCCGACTTCCTGGGCGATGCTGCGCATCAACAGGTCGACGCCGCCCTTGGACGCTGCGTAATTGACGTGCCCGGCCCATGGAATCAGCTGGTGCACCGAGCTCATGTGAATGATCTTGCCCATGGCCCGTGACACTTCAGGGCGCATGCCCTGCTTGATGAACTGGCGCAATGCTGCGCGGGCGCAGAGAAACTGCCCGGTCAGGTTGACGTTGATGACGGTATTCCAGTCTTCGAGGGACATGTCGACGATCGACGCGTCCTTTTGCAAGCCGGAATTGGCGACCAGAATATCCAGCGCGCCGAAATGTTCGATGGTCTGTGCGAACAGCCGCTCGACGTCTTCTTCCTTCGAAACGTCGGCACCCATAGCCAGCGCCTTGCCCCCGGACGCACGAATCTCTTCGGCGAGTTTCTCGGCAGGTTCAGGCTTGGAGTTGTAGTTGATCACCACGGCGGCACCGGCGTCTGCCAGCGCGCGTGCGGCACCTGCGCCCAGACCGGAACTGGCGCCGGTAATGATTGCAACTTGTTGCTTGAGTGAGATGTGCATCAATTTCAGCCTCGGAGTAAGCGTATTAGTGCTGACTGGCGAGGCTGAAATTAAGTTCAGTGCAGGTTATGGCGCAGGGTTGGGCTGCGAGGTGTGAATGGCCTCGATACCGGCGATGACCTCATCGGACAGCGTGACGTCGATGCTCTGCAGATTGATCTTCAGCTGATCGAGTTTCGTTGCGCCAATGATGTTGCTGGTCACGAACGGTCGGCTGGTCACGTAGGCCAGCGCCATCTGCGAGGGATCGAGACCATGTTCGCGAGCCAGCGCGACGTACTTGGCTGTGGCGGTGACGGCCTGCGGGTTGTTGTAGCGCTGGAAACGCTCGAACAGGGTCAGACGGCCATCGGCCGGACGTGCGCCGTCCAGGTACTTGCCCGCCAGCACACCGAACGCCAGCGGCGAGTACGCCAGCAGGCCGATCTGTTCGCGAATGGCGATTTCCGCCAGACCGACTTCAAACGTGCGGTTAAGCAGGTTGTAGGGATTCTGGATGGAGACGGCACGTGGCAGATCGAGGGTTTCGGCCAGGTGCAGAAAACGCTGGGTGCCCCATGGCGTTTCGTTGGACAGGCCGAAGTGACGAATCTTGCCCGCCTTGACCAGATCGCCCAGTACCGACAGGGTTTCTTCGATTTCGACGGCCTGATCATCCGGGTCGTGGGTGTAACCGAGCACGCCGAAGAAGTTGGTCTTGCGATCCGGCCAGTGCAGCTGGTACAGGTCCAGATAATCGGTGTTCAGACGCTTGAGGCTGGCTTCCAGCGCCGCAGTGATGTTCTTGCGGTCAAGGCGCGGATTGCCATCGCGGATGTGATCCATGCGACCTGGACCGGCGACCTTGCTGGCCAGTACCCAGTCGTTGCGGTCGCCGTACTTCTTGAAGTACTCGCCGATGATGCTTTCGGTCTTGGTGTAGGTCTCGCCACGCGGCGGCACCGGGTACATTTCTGCCGTGTCGAGGAAGTTGACCTTGGCATCCTTGGCCATACGAATCTGTTCGAATGCTTCATCCTGGGTGTTCTGCTCGCCCCAGGTCATGGTGCCCAGACAGATCGCGCTGACCGACAGATCGGTTTTGCCCAATTTACGAAATTGCATCGATGTCTCCGTTTGATTCAAAAAGATACAGCTTGAAACAGGGCTCCCATAAAACGCCGACTGGTCATTCACTGCAACACTTTTTATCCGGTTTTACCTAGCGATAACCCTGCGCCTGCAGATCGAACAGCGCGGCATAGCGCCCTGCGGCGGCGATCAGGCTGTCATGATCACCGCGTTCCAGCACCCGCCCGTGCTCCAGTACCACGATGTGTTCGGCATTGCGCACGCTGGAAAAGCGATGCGATATGAGCAGCGTCATGCGCCCTTTGGCATACTCGCGAAAATGCTCGAATACCGCCGCTTCTGCGCCTGCATCCAGCGCAGCAGTCGGCTCGTCGAGAATCAGAATATCGGCGTCGCGGCGCATGTAGGCGCGTGACAGCGCGATTTTCTGCCACTGCCCGCCCGACAGCTCCTGACCTCCCGCAAACCAGCGACCCAATTGGGTGGCGTAGCCTTTGTCGAGCTGTTCGATGAACTGCGCGGCCATGCCCTGCGCCGCCGCTTCGCGCCAACGGCCTTCATCATGGAAGGCCTGAGTGTCGCCGACTCCAAGGTTCTCGCCGACCAGAAACTGATAGCGAATGAAGTCCTGAAAAATCACGCCGATACGCGATCGCAAGGCCTCTTCGTCCCACTCCTGCAAGTCGCTGCCATCCAGCAGAATACGGCCTTGATCGGGTTGATAGAGGCGCGTCAGCAGCTTGATCAGCGTGGTCTTTCCCGAGCCGTTCTCGCCCACCAGGGCCACGCTGCGCCCCGGCGCCAAGTGCAGATCGATGTTTTCCAGTGCCGGACGGCTGGTCCCCGGGTAGGTGAAACTGACGTTTTCGAAGCGCATGCCATCGCCGGGCTGCGCGCCCACGGTCAGGCTGCCGGCAGACGGCGTGACCGGCTGACCGAGGTAGACATACAGGTCGGCCAGATACAGGCCGTCCTCGTACAGACCACTGATGGCGCTGAGACTGCTGCTGACCGCGGCCTGCCCCTGCTTGAACAGCACCAGGTACATGGTCATCTGCCCCAGGGTGATCCGCCCATGCACCGCATCGACCACCACCCAGGCGTAGGCCAGGTAAAACGCAGCCGTGCCGAGCAGGCCGAGCAGGAAGCCCCAACCATCACGGCGCACCGTCAGGCGCCGGTCTTCGGCGTACAGACGCTCGAAGGTGTCGCGGTAACGCTTGAGCAGCAGCGGCGCGAAGCCGAACAGCTTGACCTCTTTGATATAGCCCTCGTGGGAGAGCAGTGTTTCGATGTAATTCTGCCGACGGGTTTCCGGAGCGCGCCGGGTAAACAGGCGGAACGCATCGCCGGAAAAATGCGCCTCGGCAAAGAACACCGGCAACGCGCCGAGCACCAGAATCAGCAACGCCCAAGGCGAGAAATGCACCAGCAGTACGGCAAAGCTGATCAGCGAAATAAGGTTTTGCAGCAACCCCAACGATTTGGTCACCAGCGCCAGCGGCCGTGTCGAGGCTTCACGCCGGACCCGCACGAGTTTGTCGTAGAACTCGGAGTCTTCGAACTGCGACAGCGACAGGGTCTGGGCCTTCTCCAGAATCAGGGTATTGACCTTCTGCCCCAGCAGCACCCGCAGCAATGCCTGCTGCACCGAAAGCCCACGCTGTGCTGCCGCCAGCAGAGCCAGCACACCGGCTTCGAACAACACATAGCGCAACACCGGCCACAACGGCGCTTCGCCTGCGCTGGCGTGCAACTGCATGGCAGCGACCACGGCATCGACGATGCGCTGGCCGAGCCAGGCGGCCAGCGCGGGCAGCAGGCCGGCGATCAGCGTGGCGACGATCAGGCCGATGGACAGCGCTCGGGAAGTGGTCCAGACCAGATGCATGGCGCGCAAGGCCTGCTGCATGAACGAAATGAAACGTTTGAAAACCGGCATACGCTTAAAAACTCTTCAGACAGGTCGAACCCCCTTGAGGGGCGGCCATCATACGACCACAGGTTCGTTGAAAAACAGGAAACTCATCATGAAAGATACTTACAACCTGCAACGCTTCGTCGATGCCCAGCAGCCGCTGTTCCAGCAGGTGTTAACGGAACTTGAAGCCGGGCAGAAACGCTCCCACTGGATGTGGTTCGTGTTCCCGCAGATCCAGGGGCTGGGGCGCAGCGACACGGCGCGACACTACGCAGTCACCGATCTCGATGAAGCGCGGGCTTACCTGCAACACCCCGTGCTGGGCCCGCGCCTGGAACAGTGCGCCGGCATCATTGCGCCTCAGGTAGAACGTTCGGCGCGACAGATCTTCAGTTCGCCGGATGACATGAAACTGCATTCGAGCATGACCCTGTTCAGCATCGCAGCACCTGAGCGGCCTGTGTTTCAAAAGGTGCTGGATACGTTTTTCGGGGGCGAGCGGGACGCAATGACGGTGAACCTCCTGTCACGATGATTCGACTTCACTTGGGCGCACGCTGCACGCAGCGTTCGCGTCGGTCGTCGACGCGCTCGGCAAACCAGGCGGTAGTAAGGTTGCGGGTGATTTTCGGACTTTTCAGGGTGATGCCAGGCAGGATGGCTCTGGGCAAAGGCTTGCCCGCCGCCCTGTCCGCCAGGGCGAAGACCTTGCTGTACAGATCGGTTTCCTCGAACTCCAGCGTATCGCCCTGCTTGAGCTGGTTCCATATCTGCGACTTGTTCATCCCCAGCCGATCACCGAGGGTGCGCACCGCCAGCTCGGTGGAGCCTGGCGAGGTGGAGTCAAAGCGGATCAGGTCGCCATCCAGCGCCAGCTCGATCCCGGTTGCCCGACTCACGGCATTCTGGAACGCAGCATTGCGGCTGGCGTACCAGCCGGCATTGAAGTCGGCAAAGCGGTACAGCGACTCGGTGTAGTTGACCGGGTAGCCCAATAGGTGGGCGATACCGAAGTACATGCCACCACGGCGGGTGAAGACTTCGCGACGGATCGAACCGTCGACTGTGTAGGGATAATCCTCGGCGTGTTTCTCGGCAAAGGCGATGCTGACCTGCATCGGCCCGCCGGTCTTGACCGGGTTGAAGTTGCCGAACAACGCCTGACCCAGCGGCACCATGCCGATGAAGTCATCAAAGATCGCGCTGAGGTCTTTCTCGGTGCGCGCAGAATCAAGGCGTTTGCCGTAAGTCTTGCCGTCCGGCGAGCGCACGCGCAGCGCCGTGGCGATCAGCGCATCGGGAATGTGCAGCCGCGCGGCGCGGCGGTTGATTTCAGCGCGGGCGATGTGGCCCATGTCCGGCACTGCAGGATCGACTTGAAAGGTCGACTCCTGCTCGGTAACGGCCATCACCGAACACAGGTTTTCGGTGGTCAGCGGGATTTTCTGCGCGGCAAACGCGGCATGAATATCCGTGGCCCATGCCTGGCGATCCGTAACCGTCGCCGGCATCAGGCGCACGATCTGCGCGCGCGCCTGTTCAGGCGTCAACTCGGGTTCCAGAACCCGTTGCGTGCCGCAGCCTGCCAACACCAGCAGCCCGACGCTCAGCATGAGCGATTTGCATAGCCTTCTATTCAATCCATGACTCCTGTCTGGTTCGCGCTTCGACGCGCGGTTCACTTCAGAAGGCTTTTCACCTCAAAAGACCGACCAGTCGACCCTCGCGCTGAGTTTTTCCAGCGCAGCCATACCGACAAGGGAATTGCCCGCTGCGTTCAACTCCGGGGACCACACACAGACTGAAGCACGCTCGGGCACGATCGCAACGATACCACCGCCTACCCCGCTCTTGCCCGGCAGGCCTACGCGATAGGCGAAGTTGCCGGCCTCGTCGTACAAGCCGCTGGTGGCCATGATCGAGTTGACCTGGGTGGCCTGACGCGCCGTAAGGACCTGCTCGCCGCTGTGCGCGCAAAAGCCCTGATGCGCCAGGAAGCCGAATGCCTTGGCCAGATCGATGCAGTTCATGCTCAGCGCACAATGGTGGAAGTAGCTGCGCAGCACGTCTTCCACATCGCCGTGGAAATTGTCGAAGGACTTCATCAGATAGGCCGCCGCGGCATTGCGCGAACGGTGCTGGTATTCGGAGTCGGCGACTTTGGAGTCGGAAGTGATCGCCCGATTGCCGCACAGGCGTCGAACGAAGTCGCGCATCGACAGCGACGGTGCTGCAAACCGCGCCTGATTGATGTCGCAGATCACCAGCGCACCGGCATTGATGAACGGGTTGCGTGGCCTGCCCTGCTCGAATTCCAGCTGCACCAGCGAGTTGAACGGCTGGCCGGAAGGCTCGTGCCCGAGGCGCTGCCAGATCTCCTCGCCCGAGTGATTGATGGCTTGCACCAGGCTGAACACCTTGGAAATGCTCTGTATCGAAAACGCCGTTTCGGCGTCGCCGGCGCTGAACACCTGGCCATCGTTGCCGTACACCGCGATGCCCAGTTGATCAGGCCGGACCTCGCCCAGTGCCGGGATGTAATCGGCAACCTTGCCCTGACCAAGCAAGGGTCTTACTTCGTCGAGGATTTCGTTCAGCAGGTCTTGCATGTGTGCGCCCCTTGTTTTGGCTGCGCACACTACACCAACCTCAAGCGCCTCGCATCACTGCGTTGCAGGCTCAGGTCCTGTAGTCGGTGTCATTACGCTCCAGCTCGCGAATCAGGGCATTCCAGTGCCGTGCGACACCCGGCGCATGGCCGTCCTTGATGGCCTTTGCCTGCTGCTCCACCTTGGCAATCACCTCGCGCGGCGGAAACACCAGTTCGGCGTTACCCGCCGACTGCGCTGCAATCTGAATGTTGCAGGCGTACTCGAGGGCATGAAGCTGCTGAAACGCATGCTCGACACTCACCCCGCCAGTCAGCAACCCGTGGTTACGCAGGATCATCACGCTCTTGTCACCCAGGTCCGCTACCAGCCGTTCGCGTTCGCTCAAATCCAGCGCAATACCTTCATAGCCGTGGTAAGCCACCCGGCCGGAGAAGGCAATCGAGTGCTGGGAGATGGGCAGCAGGCCGTGCTTCTGGGCCGACACGGCGATACCGTCACGGGTGTGAGTGTGCAGCACCGCCTGCAGGTCGTGGCGCGCTGCATGAATGGCGCTGTGAATCACGTAACCGGCGTAGTTGATACCCAGCCCGGTGGGGTCATCGACAATCGTCCCGTCAATATCGACCTTGACCAGGTTGGACGCGGTGATTTCATCAAACAACAGCCCGAACGCGTTGATCAGAAAGTGCTCGTCCGGGCCCGGCACACGTGCCGAAAAGTGCGTATAGATATGATCGGTCCAACGCTTGAGCGCCGCCAGCCGATAGGCTGCCGCCAGTTTGACCCGGACGTCCCATTCCTCCGGCGACACTCTGTCGCGCACGCTGCCGCCACCCGACTGCGTCGTACCTGACTGGACTGGCAAAGCGCTGACGTTGCTCATGGTATTGCTCCTTGATGACTGCTGACTGATCAACAAGACTAGGCGTATGGCAATCCAATTAAAAAGCACATTTACTTCTAAGCTAATTATAAAAAATCAGAATATTAAAATCTGCTTGGTCATCTGCTTTGCGCGTGTGCACGACGGTCTATGATTATTCCTAAAGGCTATTTAAATAACTTTTTGTATAGCGACATGCTCCAGAGCATTCTAAATCCCCGCTGGAGCATCGCACGCCGAAGACTGCAAGATTTCTGCCCCGTATCAGCTGCCTCACAGCGGCCGACGCTCTGCGTAACACGGCGGTTCCGGGATGTCAGGTGGATTGAGGTCCGACTCAGGTCAGCTTTTCGCCCCTCGGCGAGTCACTTTGGTGGGGCCAAAGTGACCAAAGCCCCTGGCTCTGTTTCCGGCCCGACTTCGTCGGGTTCCTTCGCCCTGACACTGATCCGGGGGTCGCCGCAACGGGCCCTCCATGGCCCGGTGCGGCTTGCTCGGCGTCCTGCCGAGCATCCCCCGGATCAGCGTCAGGACTCAGCCGTCACTTACGTCGCAATTTGCGTTGTCAGTGCCATCGCGCCAAAAAAGCGCTTTCGTTTATGTGCAGTGCCCAGGAGCAAGGCATAGCGTCGTGTTGCAGCGTCACGAGCTTTATACAAACTCAACGCATTGGAACGACAGTCAGCGGCAAATCGCGCTACCAGTTATACGTCACCTTGCCGTAGTAATAAGCGCCGCTGTACCCGTAGGGTGAGAACGTGCTGTAGGCCAGGTTGCCGCCGCTGGAGGAGAAGTCGTTGAGCTTTTCCGGGTATTTGTCGGTGACGTTGTCGCCGCCCAGGGTAAAGACCCAGCTCTTGAGCTTGTAGTCGACCGCCAGGTCCAGCAGCCAGGCGGCGCTGAAGGTCTGATCGTTGACCTTGTCGGCCTGATAGCTGGTGAACTCGCCGTGGCGGACCAGGTTGGAGTGCAACGCCCAGTTACCGAACGTCAGGTCATTGCCCAGTGTCAGTTTGTGTTGTGGCGTGGTGTCGCCCAGCAAACCGATGCGTTCCCTGCGGTCTACCCGTACCAGATTCACCCCCAACTGATCGAGAATCGCCGGGTTGGCCTTCACGTCGGTGACTTTGGTGTGGTTGTAGTTGTAACCCACCGTGCTGTTCCAGCGCACGCCGTTGTCGAACTGATAGCGGTAACTGGCGACCAGATCGACGCCATCGGTGCTGGTGTCCGTGGCGTTGGTGAAATAGCGGGCACTGGTGTAGTTGATATCGCCTACGCCATTGCTGCGCAGGTAATTGATGGCGGTGTCATTGAGCACCAGATTGGAAGACAGCGAGATACGGTCCTGAATGTCGATGCGATAGACGTCGGCAGTCAAGGTCAGGCTGTTCAGCGGCTGGAGTACCAGGCCAAGGCTGTAGTTACGGGACTTTTCCGGTTTGAGGTCTTCGGCGCCCAACAGTTGTGCAACGTTACTGCCGGCCGGAAACGTGCCCGCTTCCTGGAGGGTGTTGCCAATCAGCTGCGACGACGTGAAGGCAAAATTCTGCTGCGCCAGCGAAGGCGCGCGGAAGCCTGTCGATACGCTGCCTCGCAAGGCCACCTGCGGAGTGAAATCGTAGCGCGCCGAGAGTGAACCGCTGACATTGGAGCCGAAATCGCTGTAGTCCTCGTGGCGAACGGCCGCCGACACGCCCAGTTTCTCGGTCAGATTGGTTTCCAGGTCCAGATACTGGGCGAAGTTGTGTCGCGAGTAACTGCCGGCATCCGCCGCACGGAAACCGCCCAGCCCGGAACTGCCGGTCTGGAAATACGACTCCGCTTGCCCTGCCTCGATCTGATAGCCCTGACGCAGGTATTCCGCGCCAAACGCAACCGATACCGGGTAAGGCAACCACGCTGTATTGAATTCTCTGGACAGATCGAGGCTCAGTTGCTTCTGATCATTGGTCAGCGTGCCGTTGTAGAACGAGCGCGGCGTGTTCAGTCCCAATGAGGTGTTGATGGTTTTGGTGCGCAGCTCATAGGAGTTTTTGCCATAGTTGGCGGACACGTCGTAGTGCCAGTCATACGCCAGCTCTCCGCGCAGGCCCGCGACCAGCGAGATGTCTTCGAGCGTGCCATTGATCAGCGGCAGATAGCCGTTGGGATAAATCGCCGCAATGTTATTCGAGGCATTGCTCGGCCGATAAAATCCGGCGGTTTCGCCACGCCTCTTGCTGTAGCCCCCGAAGCTATAGAACTCCGCCGCATCATTGAAGCTGTATTCAGCGTTGTACTGCAGCTTGCCCTCGTGCGTCTGTGGCTCGCCCTGGCGAAACACCTGCTGACCGTAAGTGGTGGACCCGACACTGGACGCTCGAAAGTCGTCACCGGCACGGTTGGTGTAGTCATTGTTGGCACCTTCACCGGAAAGGTTGAACGTGCCATTGTCGCCTAAAGCAAAACCGGTATTGCCCGACACCTGGCGCTGGATCCCGTCGCCCTTCTTGTATTGGCCGTACTGGCTGGAAATCGACCCGCCGTGGTCGGCGCTTTTGAGAATGATGTTGATCACCCCGGCGATGGCATCGGACCCGTAACGTGCCGACGCACCGTCGCGCAGGACTTCGATATGGTCGATGGCCGACAGCGGGATGGCATTCAGGTCGGCAGGTGCCGAACCGCGTCCGACCGCCCCGCCCAGATTGACGAAGGCGGATGTATGCCGGCGCTTGCCATTGACCAGCACCAGCACCTGATCCGGCGACAGGCCGCGCAGTTGCGCCGGACGCGTCAGCTCCGCACCGTCCACCAGGCTCGGCCGGGGGAAATTGATCGAAGGGATCAAACGTGCCAGCACGGTGCCCAGTTCGCTGGA
Source organism: Pseudomonas sp. P129 (assembly GCF_020312195.1). NCBI lineage: Bacteria > Pseudomonadati > Pseudomonadota > Gammaproteobacteria > Pseudomonadales > Pseudomonadaceae > Pseudomonas > Pseudomonas sp. P129. Next base: position 757,507 of record NZ_JAGPYS010000002.1, read on the forward strand.
GCCGGAACTGCGCAGGCTGTCACCGGAAATCACATCGATAGGCGACAGCGAGGCGCTGGCGGTACGCTCCTGCGCACGGGTGCCGGTCACGATCACTGTACCCAGGGTGGACGCACCCTGAGTGTTTGCTTCATCTGTCGCTTCTGCGGCGAATGCACTTGCACTGATGCCCGCGACGCTCAGCAAATTGGCTGAAAAAATCGCCGTGGCCAATACACTGCGTTTGAAATTCCCCATACCACTACCCCTTGAAAATCCCTGATCCAGAAACTCTGTTCTGGTTACAACGAGCGATCCGTGCGGCGGACGGTGGCGATCATTACGGTGTCTGATTAATGTTCCGGTAGTCCGATGCGATATAGCTTAATGACATTGATTTAAATATTTAAATATCAATAACGAATAAGCATCTGCATTTGTGTCAGTACTGAAAAATGCCTGCGATGCAGACAAAAAAAGGCCGCACCTGCCTGAGGATGCGGCCCGAAACTGTTGAAACTGTAGGTGGTATGAATCTTTTACCTGGCAGTGATTACCGACAATTTGGTAATCCCGGCACGTTCGATGGAGGCCATGGCGCGCGCGACTTCCCCGTAGTTGACGCCATTGTCCGCCTGCAATTGCACGCGCACGTCAGGGGCCTTGTCCCTGGCCGCCTTCAGGTTGCTTTCCAGCAAGTCCGGCTGGATTTCGTCCTTGTTGATGAACAGCTTGCCCTGCCCGTCGATGCTCACCACCAATGGGTCTTTCTGCTCCACTGGCGCGACCGATTCGGTCTTGGGCAGGTTGATCGGGATCGAGTTTGTCAATAGCGGCGCGGTAACGATGAACACCACCAGCAGCACCAGCATCACGTCTACCAGCGGCGTGACGTTGATCTCGCTCAGCACTTCATCGGTGTCTTGCGTGGAAAAAGCCATCTCAGGAGGCCTCCTGCACTTTCTGCCCGGCGTGTGCGCCTGCAGCGCCGGACTTCAATACCGGATGCAGCAGCACACGGAAGGCACTCTTCTGCGCCAGGCTATAGAAGTCATGGGCAAAGTCATCCAGATCGGCAGCCGTCAGTTTCAGGCGTCGCAGAAAGTAGTTGTAGACCAGCACTGCAGGCACTGCGACGGCAATGCCGACACCGGTTGCCACCAGCGCCGCGCCGATCGGCCCGGCCACCGTTTCCAGGCTCGCGGAACCGGCCGCACTGATGCCCTTGAGGGCCGACATGATGCCCCAGACCGTACCGAACAGACCGATGAAAGGCGAAGTGCTGCCGATGCTGGCGAGGATGGCCAGACCGGTTTCCAGCGAGCGGCGCTCGCGGACGATCTGCTGACGCAGGGCGCGCTCAAGGCGGTCCTGATGGTTGATGGACTGACTGAGGTCATGGGCCTGCGCGCCATCCGCCACCTGAATGGCGGCGTAACCGGCCAGCGCGACCCGAGCGGCAGCGCCCGGTTGCTCGTGGGCCAGTTGCGCGGCTGAATCCAGGCTCGATGCCGCCCAGAACTGCTTGTGGAACTTGCGATCCTGAGACTTCAGGCGCGAAAACTGCACGCCCTTGAGCAGGGCCAGGCCCCAGGTCGCGACGGAAAAAATGACCAGCAGCCAGATGACCGCGTGTTCGATGGATTCAAAAGGCGAAGCAATCAGGTTCATGGCGCAGCTCTCTCTATGAACAAAGTCTGAACAAGGCATGGGTTGTGTCGCGATGCGCCTTTGGTTCAGGTAGCTCGCCAGGTCATTCGAATAGCCGGGTTTGATCTTGAAGCGTTATTTGATCTTGAAGCCTCATTTGATCTTGAAATCAATGGGCACGCTGACCCAGCCATCCTGGGCGACATCGCCCTGCTTGGCCGGAACGAAACTCCAGCGTTTCACCGCCGCCAGCGCGGCGTCGTCGAGCTGGTCGCGGCCACTGCTCTTCTGTATCTGAATCTCGCCGGGTTTGCCGCTGGCCAATACATGTACGCGCAACAGCACAGTGCCTTCCCAGCCACGACGCATGGCCAGCGATGGGTATTCCGGGGCCGGGTTGCGCAGGTAACCCGCGCTGGCCGAGGCCGGGGTCACCGGCTTTGGTGCGGGCGCTGCCGGTGGCGCAGGCGCGGCGACAGGGGCTGCAGGTACAGGAGGTGCGGGTGGCTGCTCAACCGGTTTGGCCACTGGTTTTACAGCTGGCTTGAACACCGGTTTGGGCGGCTGTGGCTTGGGCTTGGGAATCGGTTTGGGCGGTGGTGGTTTGACTGCCAGTTCGTCCTCGACCGGAGGCGGCGGCTCGACCACCGGCTGCACGACAGGCTCGGGCGTTGGCGGCGGTGTTTCCACAACCGGTGGCGCAGGCTGGGAAAACTCGATGGTCATCGGCGGAATTTCAGGTGGCACCACCGGCAACGCTGGCGTCGGGTTCTGGCTCAGCCAGTAAATGATCGCGCCATGGAACACCAGCGCCAGCGCACCGAGCAAAATGGCTTCGCGCCGCCCCAGAATCGGCTTGGGGGTGCTTTGCAGCCGCGCTAACGCCAGCGGCGCACGGAAAGGACGCCCAAGATCGACCAGGTCGCCACTCGGCGTCTGGCGCCAGGGCACGTCATGTGCACTGGCTGCGGTCTGGACATTGCCCATTGATACACTCCTGCATTTTCATGATAAAAATCCAGGTTCTGTTGGTATCAGTCACCTTCCTAAGGCCGAAGTGGCGAGGCAATCATCGCCGAAAAAGGCTTGTTCCTGAAAAGAATATTTGGTTCGTCGGTTAGATCTTAAATACATATAAAGACCTGATTGACTGCTTTCTTGGACTCGGTCGGAATGCGGCATGAGTGTACGGAAAAGACTAGGGTGCCGACGTTCCGCGTCAGCTCTTGAATGTGCAGTGCGGCGCAGAGTTGTGACGCGGAGCGTCACGAAAGGCATTCCCACGCCGGAGCGTGAGGAACGATAGTCGTCAGGCAGATCATATCGTGCCGACGCTCCGCGTGGGCATGCCGTTCTGGACGCTCTGCGTCCTCTCTTGAATGAGCAGCGTGGCACAGAGTTGTAACGCAGAGCGTCACGAGAGGAGTTCTCACGCTGGAGCGTGAGGAACGATAGTCGTCAGGTAGATCACTCGACGCTCCGCGTCCGATTCTGCAAGCCTCAATGGCCGCTGTGATCGCCGTGGCTGCTGTGCTCGTCGCTGGTCAGTGACTTGGCGACTGCGCTGACCTGGATCGATTGCTTCGCGCCCTTGGCGTCTTCCACGGTCAGGGTCAGGGGCACTTGGTCGCCCTCTTTGACCTGGGCGGCCAGGCCCATGAACATCACGTGATAGCCGTCGGAATCGAGCATCACCGGTTTGCCGGCTGGCAGGTCGACCGAGTTGACGCGCTGCATGCTCATCACATCGCCTTTCATGCTCATCTCATGGATCTGCACGGTTTTCGCAACAGGTGAAGCAACGTCGACCAGCTTGCTGTCGGTGTCCGCAGTGATGCGCATGAACGCGCCCGTGGCTGACTGGCCTGGCACAGTGGCACGCACCCAGGCGTCATCGACGTGTGTTTCGGCCAGGGCCTGAGCGCTCAGGCCCAACAGCGAAAGGGTCAGCAACAGCGGTTTTGCGACGTTACGAATCAGAACGGTCATCAGCATACTTCCATCAAAGTGAGCAGATCTTCGGTGCATTGTTGGGCGGACAGCCTGTGCGACAACCCCAGGCGCAATACACCGCGGGTGTCGTAGACGTAACTGGTGGCAGTGTGCGAGATCGTGTAGGTGTCACCCAGCGGGACCTTCTCGAAGAATACGCCGAACTCCTTGGCCGTTGCCGCCGTTTCTTCAAGCGTGCCGGACAGTGCGACAAAGGTCGGATCGAAGGCCTTCACGTAGGCGTCGATCACTTCGGGCGTGTCGCGCTCCGGGTCCAGGGTAATGAACACCACCTGCAGCGTTTTGCCCTCCTCGCCCATCAGTTTCCTGATCTGCGCAGCCCGCGCCAGCGCCGTGGGGCAGATGGCCGGGCACTGGGTGAAACCGAAGAAGATCATCGGCATGAGGCCGCGAAAGCTGGACAAGGTCTTGACGTTGCCTTGCGAATCCTTGAGCCGGAAGTTGCGGCCGACAATCTCGTTGCTCATGTCCTTGCCGTGCTTGAACGGCAATGCGTTGGAACTGCCGCAGCCGGTCAGCAGGCCAAGGCTCAGCAACGAGAGGCCGGCGACCACCTCGCGGCGTGTCAGATGTTGCGTCATGTCATGCGTCCCCTGAGGATAAGGCGCGTGGATTCAGACAAATTCAAAGGCGGCGAATTTACCACTCAAGGACAATGGGGAATACCGCCAATCCTGTATCAAGGCATGAGCAGACGCGCAAACGTCGCGCTCATGGGCTGCAATAGGTCATGCGACAAAACAGCACAGGCCTGCTTATCGTGCCGCCGCGCCCTGCAGGAAAAACTGGGTCACCAAAGCGCCCATGCCGACGCGTGCCACACGGCCGCGGCGTTCGGCGTCGACCATCCCGGAGAGCAGCGCTGCGAACATTTCGGTAAGGACAGCGGCACCGACGTCGATCCGGAACAGACCTTCACGCTGACCGCGCAGGAAAAACGCATCGAGGGCGTCGGAGTAAGGCAACCAGCGGCGCCCACCGCTGCTTTCATCGAGCGAATCAGGGCGCCACTGGAATACCAGAAAGACCAGCATTTCGCGGTGCATGAGGTGGTTGTCGACCAGCCGCTGAAGCGCTTCCAGCGGCGGAGCATGCTGCAGATCCGCGTCGGCAACCATCTGGTTCATCAGGTCCGAGGCGTGATTGAGCAGCAGTTCCACGAGGTTGGCGCGGGTGCCGCAGAAGCGGTTGAGCGTCGCCTTGCTGACGCCAGCTGCCTGAGCAATATCCTTGAGCGTACCGTTGGAATGGTCAACCAGCGCAACGGCCAGGGCCTTCAGAAATTTGTCGTCAGCAGCAGGTAATTCCATTGGGTACGTCTTCAACTCGTCTAAGTGGCAGGCGGCGCATTGTGCAGAAACCTTACCGCGTTCTCAAAGCCTATACACAATTAGTCACTAAAGCCTCATGTGAGTCAATATTGACTCACCGCCTTTCAGAGTGGATCATTCGCGGCTTTAGCATCTGATGGCTGCGGCCGGGTGAACGATGAGTAGTTTCAGCGATTGGCGTGTCATGCCTGCAGTAGCCCTGCTGGCAGCGTTGGGTCTGTCCGGATGCGAGCAGAAACAGCAGCAGGATCACGCTGCATCGACAGTGCCCAAAGAGGTGGAAGCCATTACCGTCAACACCGAATCGTTCACAGTGGTTGACGAATTGCCCGGCCGTATCGAACCCGTGCGTGTGGCGCAGGTTCGTGCCCGGGTGGCCGGTATCGTGCTGAGCCGCAACTTCGAGGAAGGCGCCGATGTGAAAGCCGGCGCAGTGCTGTTCCAGATTGATCCGGCGCCGTTCAAGGCCGCGTTGTCCAAGGCGCAGGGAGATCTGGCACGGACCCAGGCCACGTTGTTCGAGACTCAGGCTACGGTCAAGCGCTATGAGTCGCTGGTGGAAATTGAAGCGGTGAGTCGTCAGACCTTCGACACGGCCCGCTCCGCGCTGCAAAACGCTGTCGCAGCGAAGCGTTCAGCCGAGGCCGATGTGGAAACAGCCAGACTGAACCTGGGCTATGCCACCGTCAAGGCGCCGATTTCGGGCCGCATCGGCCGCGCGATGGTCACCGAGGGCGCGCTGGTCGGTCAGGGCGAAACCACCCTGCTGGCCACCATTCAACAACTCGACCCGGTCTACGCCGACTTCACCCAGCCGGCTGCCGAGGCCTTGCAGATGCGCGCTGCAATACAGGAAGGCCGCTTGCCCAAGGGTGGCGAAGACGCGTTGTCGCTGAGTGTCGACGGCACCGACTACAAGAGCACCGGCACCCTGCTGTTTACCGATGTTGCAGTAGACCGGACCACCGGCCAGGTGTCGTTGCGGGCCCGCTTTGCCAATCCCAAGGGCGTGCTGCTGCCCGGTATGTACGTGCGGGTACGCACACCGCAACGCGTCGACAGCAACGCCATTCTTGTTCCGCAACGTGCCGTTCAGCGCTCCGGTGACGGTGCCGCCCGCGTGCTGGTGATTGCCCAGGACGGCACGGTCGAAGCGCGTCCGGTCAAAACCGGGGCGATGCAGGATTCGCGCTGGCAGATCACCGAAGGCCTGAAGGCAGGCGAACAGGTCATTGTCGGCAACATGACCGGGCTCAGCGCCGGTGACAAGGTCGCCCGCAAATCGCCCTCCGCCCAGCCGCAGGCCAAGGCGCAATAAAGCCGCCTTCAGCGCGACCGAGGATCATTGTCCATGTCTCTCTTCTTTATCAAGCGCCCCAACTTCGCCTGGGTACTCGCCCTGTTCATCCTGCTCGCCGGGCTGATGGCGCTGCCGTCCCTGCCCGTGGCGCAGTATCCGGACGTGGCGCCACCGCAGATCACCATCACCGCGACCTACCCCGGCGCATCCGCGAAAGTGCTGGTCGATTCGGTGACCAGCGTTATCGAGGACGAGCTCAACGGTGCCAAGGGTATGCTGTATTACGAGTCGACCAGCAACTCGACCGGCAGCGCGGAAATCAACGTGACGTTCGTGCCGGGCACCAACCCGGACCTGGCTCAGGTCGAGGTGCAGAACCGTATCAAGAAAGCCGAAGCACGCTTGCCGCAGACGGTGCTCAGCCAGGGCCTGCAGGTCGAACAGGCCAGCTCCGGTTTTCTGTTGATCTACACCCTGAACTACAAGGACGGCGCGGCCAGCAAGGATACTGTCGCGCTGGCCGACTACGCGGCACGCAACGTTAATAACGAAATCAGCCGGGTGAACGGTGTCGGCAGGCTGCAATTCTTCGCCGCCGAAGCCGCGATGCGGGTCTGGATCGATCCGCAGAAGCTGGTGGGCTTCGGCTTGTCCATCGACGACGTGAATGCCGCCATCCGGGCGCAGAACGTGCAGGTTCCGGCAGGCAGCTTCGGTAGCAGCCCAGCCTCGTCACTGCAGGAATTGACGGCGACCCTGGCGGTCAAGGGCACGCTGGACAACCCGGAAGAGTTCGGGCGCATCGTTCTGCGTGCCAACGAAGACGGCTCTGCGGTGCACCTGTCCGATGTGGCGCGTGTGGCGGTCGGCAGCCAGGATTACAGCTTCGAATCACGCCTGAACGGGCAACGCGCCGTCGCCGGTGCCGTGCAACTGTCGCCGGGTGCCAACGCGATCCAGACGGCCAGAGCCGTCGAGCAGCGGCTCACCGAGCTATCGGTCAATTTCCCGGAAGGCGTCGGGTTTTCGATACCGTACGACACCTCGCGCTTCGTCGACGTGGCCATCGACAAGGTGATCTACACCCTCATCGAAGCCATGGTGCTGGTGTTTCTGGTGATGTTCCTGTTTCTGCAGAACATCCGTTACACGCTGATCCCGACCATCGTGGTCCCGGTGTGTCTGGCAGGGACACTGGCGATCATGTACCTGATGGGCTTCTCGGTGAACATGATGACCATGTTCGGCATGGTGCTGGCCATCGGTATTCTGGTCGACGACGCCATTGTGGTGGTGGAGAACGTCGAGCGGATCATGGCTGAAGAAGGCCTCTCTCCCGCCGCCGCCACGGTCAAGGCGATGCAGCAGGTTTCCGGAGCGATTTTCGGCATTACGCTGGTCCTGGCCGCCGTGTTCCTGCCACTGGCGTTCATGGGCGGCTCGGTCGGGGTCATCTACCAGCAGTTCTCGCTGTCGCTGGCCGTGTCGATTCTGTTTTCGGGTTTCCTGGCCCTGACGTTCACCCCGGCGCTGTGTGCCACGCTGCTCAAGCCGATCCCGGCCGGGCACCATGAAAAGCGTGGTTTCTTCGGTGGTTTCAATCGTCTGTTCGGCAAGTTCACCCACCGTTACGAGCGCGTCAGTTCCAGCATGATCAAGCGCGCCGGACGCTACATGCTGCTGTACGTCGGTATCGTCGGTCTGCTGGGCTTTTTCTACCTGCGCCTGCCGGAGTCCTTTGTACCCGTGGAAGATCAGGGCTATCTGATCATCGACGTGCAACTGCCTCCCGGTGCCACCCGGTCGCGTACCGACCTCACCGCGCAATTGCTCGAGAACTACATGCTGTCCCGTGAAGCCACGGGCGCGGTGACCATGCTGCTGGGGTTCAGCTTCTCGGGCATGGGTGAAAACGCCGGTCTTGCGTTCCCGACCCTGAAGGACTGGTCGGAGCGCGCCAAGGGCCAGTCGGCGGCTGAAGAAGCGGTGGCGTTCAACCAGCATTTTGCCGGGCTTGGCGACGGCACGGTGATGGCGGTAACGCCACCGCCCATCGACGGCCTGGGCACCTCGGGCGGTTTCTCGCTGCGTCTGCAGGACCGCGCTGGCCTGGGCCGTGAAGCCTTGCTGGCGGCACGCGACAAGCTGCTCGGCGAGGCCAACGGCAATCCGAAGATCCTCTACGCGATGATGGAAGGTCTGGCCGAAGCGCCGCAATTGCGCCTGAGCATCGACCGCGAAAAAGCCCGGGCGCTTGGCGTGAGTTTCGAGTCGATCAACAACGCCCTGTCCACCGCCTTCGGATCCTCGGTGATCAGTGACTTTGCCAATGCCGGACGTCAGCAGCGCGTGGTCGTGCAGGCCGAGCAAAGTGCGCGAATGACCCCGGAAAGCGTGCTCAAACTCTACGTGCCCAATAGCAGCGGCACGCTGGTGCCGTTGGGTGCCTTTGTTTCGACGCACTGGGAACAAGGCCCGGTGCAGATCGCCCGCTACAACGGCTACCCCGCGTTCAGGATTTCCGGCGACGCAGCGCCGGGGGTCAGTACCGGCGAGGCCATGGCGGAAATCGAACGGATCGTTTCCAAGCTGCCGCAAGGCATCGGTTACGAATGGACCGGCCTCTCCTATCAGGAAAGAGTCGCCAGCGGCCAGGCCGCCGGACTGTTCGGCCTGGCGCTGCTGGTGGTGTTTCTGCTGCTGGTCGCACTGTATGAGAGCTGGGCGATCCCGCTGGTGGTGATGCTGATCGTACCCGTCGGCGCGTTGGGTTCCGTGCTGGCCGTGACAGCCGTGGGCATGCCCAACGATGTGTATTTCAAAGTCGGCCTGATCACCATCATCGGGCTGGCGGCGAAAAACGCGATTCTCATCGTCGAGTTCGCCAAGGAGCTGTGGGATCAGGGCCATTCACTGCGCGACGCGGCGCTTCAGGCTGCGCGACTGCGCTTTCGGCCGATTGTCATGACCTCGCTGGCCTTCATCCTTGGCGTGGTGCCGCTGACCCTGGCCACCGGTGCGGGGGCGGCGAGCCAGCGCGCCATCGGCACCGGCGTCATCGGCGGCATGCTCAGCGCGACGCTGCTGGGCGTGGTTCTGGTGCCGATATTCTTCGTCTGGGTCCTGTCCGTGCTGCGCCGCAAACCGCATGCGCAACAGGCTACCGAAGACCAGCAGCTGCCTGAGAAGCGCTAGGCCAGAGACGGCCGGCGGGCATCAATCCCGCTGGCCCGACCTTGGCTCCGTGTCGGCTTGCGCGTCCGTAGCGGACTTGACGCGGGTCCAGGCCGGTAACGTACTGGTCGCGATTTCCGACGCCACATTCACCCGGTTGCGCCCCTGCGACTTGGCGGCATACAACGCGCGGTCGGCAAGCTCGATCAGGCCGCGCTGATCCAGTTGGCGATCCGTGCCGACGAATGTCGCAACACCGAGGCTGATCGTCACGATGCCAAACGGGCTGGCAGGATGTTCGATCTGCTCGTCACGGATCGCCCGCAGGATCTTCTCGGCCACCTGGCGAGCGTTCGACTCATCAGTACCGGGCAACACCACCGCGATCTCTTCACCGCCATAACGGGCGGCGACGTCACTGGGACGACGAATGAACTGCTCGACCACTCTGGCCAGCGCAATCAGGCATTCGTCACCGGCCAGGTGACCGTAATGATCGTTATAGCGCTTGAAATGATCGGCATCGATCAGAATCAACGACAGCGGGCTGCGCTCGCGTCTGGCGCGCTTGAATTCGACTTCCAGAAACTGATCGAAACGTCTGCGATTGGCCAGCCCGGTCAGTTTGTCTTCGGAGGCGATCAACTCCAGGTGCTGGTTCAGCTGGATCAGGGCCGCCTGGGAATCGAGCAACTGGTCTTCTGCGCGTATGCGGCTGTGAATATGCCCGATCAGACGAACGCCAAGTCCGATCACCAGTCCGAGCAGCACCAGCATGACCAGAATGGACTGCTTGGTCTGACCCAGCCAGTCGAGCATGGCTTCTTTCTGACCCAGCGCAACCACGGTGACGATCGGGTACACATCACTGCGTTTGAACGCATAAAAACGCGCAACACCGTCAATCCTGGAAACGAACTGGGCGGTACCGGACACTCGCCCGCGTTCCGACTTGAAAATGGGCGTCGATGACAGATCGCGACCGATCTCCTGCTCCAGATGGGGGTAGCGCACCCGTAGTTGCCCGGCGGTCGACGTCAGACTGATGATGCCGGTTCGACCAACCTTTATATCCGAGTAGAACTTCAACAGATGGTCGACACCGATGGTCGCGACCATCAGCCCGGCAAAACTGGCGTCGGGATTATTGATGCGCCTGCTGACTGATATGACCCATTCGCCGGAAGCGCGACTGCGAATCGTCGGGCCGATATAAGGGGTTTTGTCAGGCATCTGCAGGTGGTGCTGAAAGAACTCGCGCTGCCCGCTGTTGATGCCAATGACCTTGGGATTGCTCGAGAAGATGCAGTACCCGTCGGCGTTGTACAGCGACACGGTATCGATCTGCGGCAGCGCGCCCATTTCACGCGCAATGACCCACCTGAGACGCTCGATCTGTTCAGGCCCGACGCCGTCCTTTTCGACACGCTCCGTCAGGCCGATCAGCATCAGCTCGCTTTGCTTGAAAATACCATCCGTGTAGGTGCTCAGCGCTCCAGCCAGATTGATCGTGCTGGTCTGGATGTTTTCCAGGGTGTTGCGGCGTGCGGTCCATGCTTGCCAGGCCATCAACATCACCACGCAGGCGCACACTACGAAGATCAGCCATGACGCAAGCCGAAGGTCGCGTTTCAAAACTTGCCTCCACAACAGGTGAGAACCAGTGCATCTGGTTTTTCTGAAAACCGGACCTGATTGCTCAGGGGCCATCGACAATCCTTTCGCTATCAACTGCCGTTGTCGGCAAGTGCTCGGCCATACCTGGAAGGCCTGGCATCGATAAAAGCATGCCAGAGAGTGGCATCATAATGCCACGTACAACTGTCTATGGGTTGATCGGGGTTGAACATACGGACACAGGCGCACACTGGATCACAGTGGCGCCTGATTTTATGGCGGGCGGTAAGCGCGACCGGCTTACCGGGGCAAGGCGGGGTTGTCGGTATTGGCCGGGGTCAAGCCGTCTCGGCGACAGGTTTGCGTTGTGCAGCAGCTTCCAGTTCGCGTACCAGAGGCAATACGTACCGGCCGAAATAGGCGACTTCTTCCTGGAAATGCAGGAACGCCGAAAGCACCAGGTCTACGCCAACGGACTTGAGTTCCACGATGCGCTCGGCAATCTGCCGGGGTGTGCCAATCAGGTTAGTCTTGAAGCCATCGTTGTACTGCACCAGATCCTGAAAGGTGGATTTGGCCCAGTTACCCTCGCCTTCCGGACTCGACTGGCCGGCCTGTTTCGCGGCATCGCCAAAGGCGTTGACGGCTTCCGGGTCAGCCTTGTCGACGATTTCGGCCAGCACGGCCCGCGCCTCCTCTTCGGTATCCCTGGCAATGATGAAGGCATTCACGCCGATCTTCACCGAATGCCCGTTCGCGGCTGCCTTGGCTCGAATGTCATCGACCTGCGCCTTGATACCTTCGACAGTATTGCCGTTAGTGAAATACCAGTCTGACACCCGCGCCGCCATGTCACGTGCAGCACGGGAGCTGCCGCCCTGAAAGATCTCCGGGTGAGGACGCTGGATCGGCTTGGGCTTGAGGGTGTAATCGTGGAAGCGATAGAAATCACCCTTGAAGGTGAAGTTGTCGGTGGTCCAGATCCCCTTGAGCGCGCGAATGAACTCCTCGGAGCGCCGATAACGTTCATCATGCTCCAGCCAGGGCTCGCCGATGGCCTGAAACTCGCCCTTGAACCAGCCGCTGACAATATTGACCGCCACGCGCCCGGCAGTGAGCTGATCAATGGTCGCCAGTTGCTTGGCGGCAACCGACGGGGTCCATGGCCCGGGCAATATCGCGGCAATGACCTTGAGCTTTTCGGTCGCCGCCAACAGTGCGTGGCTGAAGGCTACGGATTCGTGCTGGAATTCGGCGCCATAGCCGGCGGTAAAGCGGATTTGCGTCAGCGCGTAGTCGAAGCCGGACTGCTCGGCGATCTGCGCCAGCTTGCGGTTGTAGTCGATGGTCCAGCTGGTGCGCTGTTCGATCTTGCTGACGACCAGCCCGCCACTGACGTTCGGGACCCAGTACGCAAATTTTATGGACGATTGGCTCATATCGGTACTCCTCTGGCTGCAAGCTTCCCGAGCGCATTAAGCACAAGGGCCTGCACATCCACAGAGCAGCAACCGTGCCATTGAATAAAATACAGGCAGATCAAGGCGTTGCGACGGCTAAGGTGCGGCGTCAACTGTCCGTGCCATGCCAGGGTGTGGAATGGCTGTTGCCGGAGCAACAGCTTCACGGTTTTTTTGGCATGGCGCAGGGTGTGATTTGATGAAAACAAGCCGACGAGAGGCAGCTCGCCCGGCTATCCAGAATCGTGTTGCAGTAGTAAATTTTGGATCCAACGAACCCGCATTCATCCGCAGGAGCACTGATGAAATTGCATGCCTGTTTTCTGGCCCTGATGATCCCTGCCCTGTCGGCGCATGCCGAAGGCAAAACCCTATCCATCCCCCATGATCCGACCGGTCATCACGCACTGGTAGAAAAAAGCGGCAGCGCAAAGGAACGCGTGGTGATCACCCGGCGTGAAGGCATGCTTGGGGTGATCTACTCCAAGCGGGTGTATAACTGCGCCAACCATACGGTGAACCTGGTCGGCACCGGTTCCACGCTGGAAATCATGGAGCAGGCTAAGGCCGTGAGTGGCATGGGACCGGTGATTCGCGACTCCACGGCTGACTATATTGAATCCGAAGCCTGCAGTTGAAGCCGACTGATCGAGCCTGCCCCGGCTGAATCCGCAACATCCGAAAGCGCCTCCTTTGAGGCGCTTTTTTCGTTTCTGCCGTTGCATTTTGCAACGAGGAGCAGCGGCGCAAAAAACACTTGCACCGAAAGTATTACGGTATACCATCAGACAACAATAACTCATCACGCCGGTGCAGGCGCCAGGATTTAAGCGAGGTAAGTGTCATGAAGTTTTCGTTGTTCGTGCACATGGAACGCTGGGATGACAGTGTCAGTCATCGCCAGCTTTTCGAGGACCTGACCGAGCTGACGCTGATGGCCGAGCAAGGTGGCTTCAGCACCGTCTGGATCGGCGAACACCACGCGATGGAATACACCATCTCGCCAAGCCCGATGCCGCTGCTGGCCTATCTGGCGGCCAGGACCACGCGTATTCATCTGGGCGCCGGCACCATCATTGCGCCGTTCTGGCATCCATTGCGGGTCGCGGGAGAATGCGCGCTGCTGGATGTGATCAGCAACGGGCGAATGGAAGTCGGCCTGGCACGCGGCGCCTATCAGGTGGAGTTCGACCGCATGGCCGGTGGCATGCCAGCCTCCGAAGGTGGCAAGGCGTTGCGTGAGATGGTCCCGGTGGTACGTGCGCTGTGGCAGGGTGACTACGCTCACGATGGCGACATCTGGAAATTCCCGACCTCGACTTCCGTGCCCAAGCCGATCAGCACGCCACCGATGTGGATCGCTGCACGCGACCCTGACTCGCACAATTTCGCCGTGCAGAACGGCTGTAACGTGATGGTCACCCCATTGATGAAGGGTGATGAAGAAGTTGTCGACCTGAAGAACAAGTTCGAAGCCGCGCTGGCCAACAATCCCGAAGTGCGCCGCCCGCAATTGATGGTATTGCGCCACACGCATGTGCATGCCGCAGATGATCCTGAAGGCTGGAAAGTGGGCGCCACCGCCATCGCGAAGTTCTACCGTACCTTCGACGCCTGGTTCGGCAACAAACAGACGCCGGTCAACGGTTTTCTGGCCCCCAGCCCGGAAGAGAAATTCAAGGAACGTCCGGAGTTCGAGCTGGAGAATATCCGCAAGAACACTATGATCGGCACCCCGGAGGAGATCATTCCGCGCCTTCGTCACTATCAGGAGTTGGGTGTCGACGAGTTCAGCTTCTGGTGCGACAACAGCCTGCCGCATGCCGAGAAGAAAAAGTCGCTTGAGCTGTTCATCAAGCACGTGGTGCCGGTGTTTCGTTGAGTGTTGAGATTGCCTGAGAAGCCCAGGAAAATGCTGCTCAGACCACAATATTGATCCTCCACACGCTCTGCACTCATCGTTATGCGCAAGTCCTGGAGGCTCCAAATAAAAAGCTTCCAGGCTTCTGCCAGAATCAAAAATCACGTTGTGACTCTCGTTCCCACGCTCCGCGTGGTAATGCATTTCGTGACGCTCTGCGTCACACAACGGTTCTGTGATGTCAGGTAGATTTGGATTCGACTCAGGTCACCTTTTCGCCCCTCGGCGACCTACTTTGATGGGGCCAAAGTAGGCAAACCCCCTCGCTCCGGTTTCCGGCCCGACTTCGTCGGGTTCCTTCGCCCTGTCACTGATCCGGGGGTCGCTGCAACGGGCCATCCATGGCCCGGTGCAGCTAGCCTGGCGTCCTGCCAGGCTACCCCCGGATCAGCGCCAGGACTCAGCCGTCACTAACGTCGCACTCTGCGTCGTCTGTGCCATCGCGATAGAAAAGCGCTTGTATATGCAGCGACCTCGCGCAAGGCATGACATTGGCCGGCAGCCCTCTCAATGGTTGTAGGCCCGTTCGTTGTGCTCGGCCAGGTCCAGGCCCATTTCTTCGACTGACTCGTGAGCGCGCAGGCCGATCAGTGCCTGCACGGCTTTGAGGATGATCCAGCTGACCGCGAAGCAGTAGGCGGTGGTGAACAGCACGCCTTTGATCTGGGCAATCACTTGGGCGCCCATGCTGACATCGGGCACCAGACCGCCCAGTGAGGGCACGCAGAACACGCCGGTCAGTATTGCACCGATCATGCCGCCGATGCCGTGCAGGCCGAAGACGTCGAGGCTGTCGTCATAGCCCAGGCGTTTTTTCAGCACGGTCACGCTCAGGTAGCAGGACACTCCGCACAGCACGCCGATGGCCAGTGCCCCGCCGACTCCGACGTAGGCACACGCCGGGGTGATGCCGACCAGACCCGCCAATGCACCGCTGGCCAGACCCAGCGCGCTGGGTTTGCCGACCTTGAACCACTCGGTGAACATCCAGCCGAGTATCCCGGCGCACGCCCCCACTTGCGTGTTGAGCATGACGATGCCGGACGTGCCGTTCAGGCCACCACCGGAACCGATATTGAAACCGAACCAGCCGACCCAGAGCATCGCTGCGCCGGCCATGGTCAGGCTCAGGTTGTGCGCCGGCATCGGGGTGTTCTGATAACCCTTGCGCTTGCCCAGTACCAGACATGCCGCCAGTGCCGCGACACCGGCATTGATGTGCACCGCGGTGCCGCCAGCGAAGTCCAGCACGCCCCAGTTGTGCATCAAGGCGCCGGCGCCCCCCCAGACCATGTGCGCGACCGGCGCATACACCAGGGTGAACCACAGCGCCATGAACAGCAGCGCCGCAGAGAACTTCATGCGTTCGGCGAAGGCCCCGGCAATCAGCGCCGGGGTGATGATGGCGAAGGTCATCTGGAAGGTTACGAATACCCCTTCAGGGATATCGCCGACCAGGCTGTCGGGGGTCATGCCGGCCAGAAACGCACGACTCAGACCGCCCACGAAACTATTGAAACTCACTTGTCCTTCGACCATGTTGCTGGTGTCCACCACCATGCTGTAGCCATAGATGACCCACAGCACGCCCACGACTCCGGCAATGCCAAAACACTGGGTGAACAGCGAGAGCATGTTCTTGGCCCGTACCAGACCGCCGTAAAACAGTGCCAGCCCCGGAAGGCACATGAACAGCACCAGCACGGCTGCGGTGACCATCCAGGCCGTGCTGCCGGTGTTCAGAACGGGGGCGTCAGCTGCCTGCGCAATCGGGGCAAAGGCGCCGAGCGCGAGTAAGGCTGTAAGGGATTTGCCGTGTAGACGATTGACCATGTTCAAAGCTCCCGCAAATGAATGGAAAGTGTCTGGCAGCAAAGAGGGTTATTCAGAAAGGCGAGGCTCTTTGGCCTCTTGAGGGTTCATCGTCCTGGAGGCTACAAATAAAAGGCTTCCAGGCTTCTGCCCTTCGGCCAGAATCAAAAATCACATTGCGACGCTCGTTCCCACGCTCCGCGTGGTAATGCCTTTCGTGACGCTCTGCGTCACACAGCGGTTCTGTGATGTCAGGTGGATTGGTGTCTGGCTCAGGTCACCTTTTCGCCCCTCGGCGACTCACGTTTAGGGACCAAAGTGAGCAAAATCCCCGCTCCGGTTTCCGGCCCGACTTCATCGGGTTCCTTCGCCCCGTCACTGACGTCGCACTCCGCGTCGTCAGTGCCATCGTGATCGAAAAGCCCGGTATGGCGTCAGTAACCAGAACCAGACCCCGGAATCCACGATGTCCCGGCCAGGGGCACGCGGGCCATGGCTGCTGACTCGACGGTCAGTGCCACCAGATCTTCCGGGTCGAGGTTGTGCAGGTGTGATTTACCGCATGCGCGGGCCATGGTCTGGGCTTCGAGGACGAGTACGCGCAGGTAGTTGGCCAGCCGTCGTCCGCCTTCGACCGGGTCAAGACGTTTGGACAGTTCCGGGTCCTGGGTGGTGATGCCCGCCGGGTCGCGGCCGTTTTGCCAGTCGTCGTAGTAACCCGCTGCCGAGCCGATCTTTCTCAGTTCTTCGTCGAGCCGCGGATGGTTATCGCCGAGTGCTATCAGGGCCGCTGTGCCGATCGCCACTGCGTCGGCACCCAGCGCCATGGCCTTGGCCACGTCGGCGCCGTTGCGGATGCCACCGGAGACGATCAACTGCACCTTGCGATGCATGCCCATTTCCTGCAGCGCCTGCACGGCTTGCGGGATGGCAGGCAGAATCGGGATGCCGACGTGTTCGATGAACACTTCCTGAGTCGCCGCCGTACCGCCCTGCATGCCGTCGAGCACGATCACGTCGGCGCCGGCTTTCACGGCCAGTTTCACGTCGTAGTAGGGACGGCTGGCACCGATCTTCACGTAGATCGGTTTTTCCCAGTCGGTGATCTCGCGAATCTCGGCAATCTTGATCGCCAGATCGTCAGGGCCGGTCCAGTCCGGGTGACGGCAGGCCGAACGCTGATCGACACCGACTGGCAAGGTACGCATGCCAGCCACCCGTTCGGTGACTTTCATGCCCAGCAACATGCCACCGCCGCCCGGCTTGGCGCCCTGCCCCAGCACGATCTCGATCGCGTCAGCCTTGCGCAGGTCGTCCGGGTTCATGCCATAACGCGATGGCAGGTACTGATAGACCAGATGCTGCGACTGGCCACGCTCTTCCGGGGTCATGCCGCCGTCGCCGGTGGTGGTGCTGGTGCCCGCGATGGTTGCGCCACGGCCCAGTGCTTCCTTGGCGTTGGCCGACAACGCGCCGAAGCTCATGCCGGCAATGGTTATCGGGATTTTCAGGTACAACGGCTTCTTGGCAAAACGATTGCCGAGCACCACGTCGGTGCCGCATTTCTCGCGATAGCCTTCCAGCGGGTAGCGCGACACGCTGGCACCGAGCAGCAACAGGTCGTCGAAATGCGGCAGCTTGCGCTTGGTGCCGCCACCGCGAATGTCGTAGATGCCGGTTTCCGCAGCACGCTGGATTTCCTGAATGGTCAGGCGATCGAAGGTGGCCGACTCGCGCAGGACTGGAGCAGGTTTGTGGCTGATAGGGTCGCTCATGGTAATGCTCCTGGATCAGTACGCGGAGGCGTTATCGACTTTGAAGTTGTACAGCTGACGGGCCGAGCCGTAGCGTTTGAAATCCGCTGCCTTCTCGTTGAAGCCCGCGCGATTGAGCAATTCCTGCAGCTCCTGCAGATGCTCTTCACGCATCTCCTTGGCGATGCAGTCGGAGCCCAGTGACTCGACCTTGCCTTTGACGTAGATCCGCGTTTCATACAGCGAGTCGCCCAGCGCATCGCCGGCGTCGCCGCAGACCACCAGCCGACCGGCCTGGCCCATGAAGCAGCTCATGTGGCCGATGCTGCCGCCGACCACGATGTCGATGCCTTTCATGGAAATCCCGCAGCGCGCCCCGGCATCGCCTTCAATCACCAGCAAGCCACCGTGTGCCGTTGCGCCGGCTGCCTGCGAGGCGCTGCCCTTGACCCGCACAGCGCCGGACATCATGTTTTCCGCGCAGCCGACACCGACGTTGCCGTGCACGGTGATCGACGCTTTCTGGTTCATCCCCGCGCAGTAGTAACCCGCGTGGCCCTGGATATCGATGGAGATGGCTTCGTTGACGCCGACCGCCAGGTTGTGCGCGCCATCGGGATGCGTGACCAGCCATTCGCGGTCCTGCAGTTCCTTGACCTGATCGTGCAGGGCCTGATTGAGATCACGCACGGTGGCGCTGGAAAGATCGACGGTTTTCATGGGCGTGCTCCCTCGGCTGGCTCGCGTTCCCAGATGTACATGGTGGCCGGGACCGGTTCCCAGACCCTGGCGTTTTCGATCCCCGGCAGGCTGGACAGCGCCTGATATTCCGAGGCCATGGCGACGTAGTCATCGGTTTCGGCAAGGATCGCCGGTTTGCAGGCGATCGGGTCGCGAATCACCGCAAAGCCATTGCGTGTGCCGATGGCGAAGGTAAAGAAGCCATCGAGGTCTTCAAGCGACTTGTCGAGCGCCTGTTGCAGGCTGTCGCCCTGTTGCAGACGCCAGGCCAGATAACCGGCGGCCACTTCAGTGTCGTTGTCGGTCTCGAAGTGAATGCCTTCGCGGCGCAGGTTCTGGCGCAGACGAAAGTGATTGGACAGCGAGCCGTTGTGCACCAGGCACAGGTCGGAGCCCGTGGAGAACGGGTGACTGCCTTCCATGGTCACGGCGCTTTCGGTGGCCATGCGCGTGTGGCCGATGATGTGACTGCCTTTCATGGACGCCAGACCGAAGCGTTCGGAAATCTCCCGCGGCAGGCCCATGCCCTTGAGGATCTCGATGCTCTGCCCGGCACTCATGATGCGCACGCTCGGTGCCAGTTCCGCCAGCGCAGCGCGCACCGGGGCTTCTTCTGCCTGAATCTTCAAGACCACGGCGCTGGCGTTCTGAAACCAGTCCAGCTGCGCGCTCAACCTGTCTTGCAGCGCCGCAATCAGCGCCGTGAAATCATACTGTTCGCTGGTGGCCTGCAAGGTCAGCTTGACCCAGCCCTGCGCCACTTCATCGCCATAGATGGCGAACCCGGCACTGTCCGGTCCGCGGTCGGTCATGGCTTCGAGCATCGGCTCGAACAACTTGCCGAGTTGCGACTCCAGCGCCGGGTTTTTCAGATACAAACCAACGATTCCGCACATACGCCTCACCTTGTTCGGGAGCGGCAAGCTTTTAGCTGCAAGCTGCAAGCTAAAACCAACCGCATAGACAGAGAAATCAAATACGCCGCAATCCAGCTTCCTCTTGCAGCTTGCCGCTTGAAACTTGCAGCTGCTCTCTGAAGCTTGCCGCTAGAAAAATTCGATATAGCGCTTCACTTCCCAATCGCTCACGTGGCGGCTGTACTCCACCCACTCCATGCGCTTGAGGCGGATGAATTCATCGACAATCTCGCTGCCCAGCACTTCGGCAAACAACGGGTCGGCCTGCAGCGCGTCGCAGGCTTCGTTGAGCGACTGCGGCAGGGTCTTGATGCCCCGTGCGGCAATCTCTTCGAGGCTCAATTTGTAAAGGTTCTCGTTGCAGACGTGATCGATTTCCAGTTGCCGGTCGATACCGTCCAGCCCTGCGGCAATGATTGCGGCGCTGACCAGATACGGATTGCAACCGGCGTCGGGCAGACGAAACTCCAGGCGGCCATAGGGCACGCGCACCATCGCCGAGCGGTTGTTGGCGCCGAAGGCAATAAACGCCGGGGCCCAAGTGGCGCCCGACAGTGAATTGCCGACCACCAGGCGTTTGTAGGAGTTGACCGTGGGTGCCGCAAAGGCGCACAGCGCAGGCCCGTGAGCCAGCAGGCCCGCAGCGAAGTGATAGGCCAGCGTCGACAACCCCATGCCGCTCGGATCGCTGGCATCGTGGAACAGGTTCTTGTTACTGACACTGGCGATCGACAAGTGAAAGTGCATGCCATTGCCGGCCCGTTTGGGATCGGGCTTGGGCATGAACGAGCAGATCATGCCCATGTCATTGGCGATCTCTCCGGCGGCCATGCGGAAGAAGGTGAAACGGTCAGCCGATTCCATGGCGTCACTGTAGGTGTAATTGATCTCGAACTGGCCGTTGGCGTCTTCATGATCGATCTGATAGATGTCGAAACCCACCGGCTGCAATGCTTCGGTCAGGCGCTCGAGAAACTCGCGAGAGCGCGACAGCCCCTTGTAGTCGTAGCAAGGCTTGTCGAGGTTATCGCTGGCATCGACCATCTGCAGGCTG
The DNA here is from genome assembly GCF_020312195.1 of Pseudomonas sp. P129. Taxonomy (NCBI): domain Bacteria; kingdom Pseudomonadati; phylum Pseudomonadota; class Gammaproteobacteria; order Pseudomonadales; family Pseudomonadaceae; genus Pseudomonas; species Pseudomonas sp. P129. The sequence continues at coordinate 778,230 of NZ_JAGPYS010000002.1, forward strand.
CCGGTGACGTCGCGCTTGAACAGGCTGAACTCGGGCTCCAGGCCGGTATTGAGGGTCCAGCCACGCTGGCTGAGGCGTTCGACCTGCTGCTGCAGCACATAGCGGCTGTCATAGGGCCAGGGTTTGCCATCCACATGGCCGATGCACACCACCCGTCCATAGCCCGGCTGCCATGGCACCGGTGTCAGCGACGACAGGTCGCCCCTGGCCATGAAGTCCGGCCCATGAGGCTCCATGCCCATGCCGCAAATCGCGAAACCGGCAAAGCCGGCACCGTCCTCTGCAACCATTTCCAGACCTGTCACAGGAACCGATTTGGTCTTGGCCGAACCATGAATGTCGACGAACTGAGCCAGTACGTACTTGATGCCGTGCTGTTCGATCAGACGCTGTGTTTCGGGTGGCAACATGGGACGTGTCTCCTGGCAAAAGCAAAACGTTTCAGGGAAGGACCGCTGTTCACTGCCTTTCTGGATATATTCCGAGTAGGAAAGTTACTTTCTCTTTAGGAATGCAAGGCGCTTGCCAGTTTGGTATGCCAATCGAACGAAGCCACTCAGGAGGGGTAATTCGGCTGTTTATATGGGAAACTCGTTTTCCCTCTGGGAATAATCTGCAACCCGGCCACACCACGGCCGCATCGAAATGCACATTCCCAGTGCGAAATAAAATTTATTGAACGGAAACCGTGCAAAGCCGATGAATATGCCGACCGAACCGCATCCGAAGTTGAAGCTCGAGCAGTACCTGGGCATTCAGATCAAGCGTCAGCGCCAGGCTCAGGAACTGAAGCTCGCCGACGTGGCGCGCATCGCCGGTATCAGCCAGGGCATGCTGAGCAAGATCGAGAACGCGCAGGTCTCGACCAGCCTCGACAACCTCAGCCGCCTGTGCGACGTGCTGGGCATGCCCATGTCCAAACTGTTCAGCCAGTACGACCAGCAAGGCAGCAGCGCCCTGCTGGTCAAGGCCGATGAAGGACTCGAAGTGGTGAGGCGCGGCACCGAGAAAGGCCACACCTATCACCTGCTCAACCATACCCGTGGGCCGAAGAAGAGTTTCGAGGCGTACATGGTGACGATGGACGATGCCAGCGAAGAGTTTCCGACCTTTTCACACCCCGGCACGGAGTTTCTGCACCTGCTGGAAGGCGAACTGATCTACCGCCACGGCAACCAGCTGTATCCGATGCAGGCCGGTGACAGCCTGACCTTCGACGGCGACATCCCCCATGGCCCCGAGCAACTGGTGCAGGTGCCGATCAAACTGCTGTCGATCATGAATTACGGGGCGCACGGAGACTGACGCCAGGCGAGAAGCGGTACGCCAGCAGGCGCACCGCTGTTGCGGGGACTAGAAGTACTTCAGCCAGCTGATATCCCGACGCCGGGCCTTGAGCGCGGCGAACCAGCGCACCGCCGGGAACAGCAGAACAGCCAGTACCACCGAGGTCAGCCAGACGCCCCACATGTGGTCAAAGCCGAAGTATTTGCCCTGATTCGCGCCCCAGATGGCCAGAGCGATCAGGTACAGAATCTTCAGCACGTACAGGTGCAGCAGGTAGAAAAACATCGGTGCTGAACCGAGTACTACCAACGGCCGCAACCAGCTTTTCTCCTGACTGCGCTCGAACCCGATCAGGATCAGCATGCCGATCCCCAGCGTCAGGCTGATGAACAGCAACGATGGCGGGTATTTGGTGATGTTGAAAAAGCTCATGACGGTTTGCAGGCCGGTCTCGCCAACACTCCACGGCTTTTCGCCGTAGCCGTTGATCATGCGCAGAATCACGAAACCCGCCAGCGCACCCAGGCCCCAGGTCCAGAGTTTCGCCTGACGCGTTGCGGCATCGAAACCGGAGACAAACCATGGCCCGGCAGCGTAGCCCAGCGCAATGATTCCGATCCACGGCAAAAGCGGGTATGAGGTACGGAAACGCAGGTTGTCCGACACCTCGATCCAGCCGCGATCATGCAGAATCGCCCATGGGATGTGCATGGCCGACTCGACGCCGAAATGCAGCGTGTCCAGCAGGTTGTGTCCGGCAATGATCACCACACCGATGACCACCAGCGCCCAGCGCGGCAGGAACACCATTAGCGACAGCGCCACCATGCTCAGGCCGATGGCCCAGATCACTTGCAGGTAGATGACGGTTGGCGGGAACTCGAAGGTCCAGGCGAAGCTCACCAGGGTGAATTCCAGCGCGATCAGAAACAGCCCGCGCTTGAGCAGGAACGCCGACACGTCGCTTCTGCCCTGGTATTTCTCGCCGTAGAGGTACGCGGAAAGCCCGGTAAGCAGCACGAACAATGGCGCACACAAATGCGCCAGCGTGCGGCTGAAGAACAGCTCAGGCTCGGTGGCCGTGATGTCCATAGGGTCCAGCACCTGACGGTGCAGAAAGAAGGTTTCCCGCACATGGTCCAGCAACATGAAAAGAATAATCAGCCCGCGCAGAGCATCGATTGAGCGAAGCCGGGATGCCGGCGCTCGAGGGGGGTGAACAGCTGTTGTCATGAAAAGTCCAAGGTCCGTGATGGGGGGGCTAATGGCTTGTAGCTGCAAGCTGCAAGCTGCAAGCTGCAAGCTGCAAGCTGCAAGCTGCAAGCTGCAAGCTGCAAGCTGCAAGCTGCAAGCTGCAAGCTGCAAGCTGCAAGTGGAAAGCTTCAAGCTTTTAGCCTCTAGCTTGCAGCTTATAACTTGCCGCTTGCCGCTGGCGCGCAGCGCTTCAAAACTCGTTTTGAAGCGCCTTGTAGCCGCGTACCAGATCAATGTTGGTGCGCGCCACATCTTCGGAAAATTCCGAAGCCGAAATGCTCACCGGCGGAAATTGCGAAAGGTCAGTGCCCGACCCGATCCGGGTGGTGGACGGCACATAGAAGTGCTCCGGCAAATCGCGACCGTCGACCACCGAATTGTGCCTGACCACGCTGCCCTTGCCGACCTGGCAATTGAACAGCACGCTATTGAAACCGATGAACACGCGATCTCCGACTATGCAAGGTCCGTGCACGATAGAGCGGTGGGCAATCGAGGTGAACTCGCCGATGGTGACTGCAGCACCTGATTTCGAATGGATCACCACGCCATCCTGGATGTTGGAATTGGCACCGATGACGATCGGTTCCATGTCCCCGGTGGCATCGACTTCGTCGGCGCGGATCACGGCGTAGGGGCCGACAAACACGTTGTCCTTGATGATCACCTTGCCGCAGATGATCGCGGTTTTATCGATGTAGGCGGACTCGGCAATGACCGGCAGATGGCCGGAAGGATTTTTACGGATCACGGAATGAAACCTCAGGACAGGTAGTTGGAAGTCTGGGCGGCTGCATCGTGCGGATGCAGGCTTTCAAAGTGACGGACACTGACGCTAGAAGCTGCATAGCGGCCTTCGAGTGCTTGCTGGACCTTGCGTGCGGCGTCTTCGACGTACATCAGGTTCTGGCCGTTGAGCCGCGCAAAGGCCTGTTCGTCGGCACGCTTGACGGCGGTTTGCACCGGGGTGCCCAGCGCCTGCTCTACCAGGTCGATCAGCGTCATCAAGCCCAGTTCGGCCGCCTGCTCTGCCACCCGTACCTGCACCGTCGCAACGCTGCGCTGGCTGTGCGGCGTGGCGAACGATGCGTTCTCGCGCAGCCAGGTCGCGACCTGCATCGGATCGACAAACGACTGCCTGCCGAAGCGCGCCGCAAATGCCTCTTCCAGCAATTGGCGAGACAGTGCGGCCGAGCACGGGCAGGTGGACGAGTAGGTGATATCCACCGAACTGTCGAGGCACAGCCGACCGGCATGCCAGGTGGCATCGAGCTTCACGGGGTAGGATTTCCAGCCGCTGAGCCCTTCGGTAATCAACGCCGGTCGACGGCACAGCAGATTGAAGCTCAGCGTCAACCGGGCGTGACTGGAATGGCAGTCGAGGTGACTCTCGACCATGGCTTCCAGCAAGGCAGCCAGCGTATCGGGGCTGACGATCTGGCGCTCGGCATAGCCGTCGAGCAGCCGATAGAGTCGCGACATATGGATGCCCTTGACGCTCGGGTCGGCCAGATCGACCTGCAGATCGACGTGCGCGTGAACAGGATGACGAATGCTCGCTTCGGCCAGTCTGATCGGCACTTCCACACCTTGCATGCCGACCCAGTCGAGTGACACCAGCGCCGGGGAAATTTCCGTCAGGGCAACATCCGGGAGAGGTTTGTTCATGTGCGTCGTTCGTCTCGTTGGCGAACTTCACCACGCGGGCGAAGCCTGAAGTTGGCGGTTCACAGCAGTACAGTGCAAAACCATAAATTCGTTACACTATAACATTAAGCTCGCCAACTTCATCAACCAAAGGTTACTCACTCCACACAGCGCTCCCGCACTACCGCCTGCGGCTCAGGTCTTTGCCAGCTCCTCGATCAGGAAATCGCGAAAGGCCGCGACTGCCGCCGGCAGGTTGCGCCCGGCCATGCTTTGCAACTCGATACGCCGTGCCTTCATGCCATCGTCACTGATCGGCAGCGATTTGAGCTGTTTTTCATGGGCGCGTTTGTCCAGCGTCATCTCGCTGGACAGGCTGATTCCGCCCTCCTCCCGAACAAACCGCAGCAAGGCACCGATGTAATTGCTGGTCAGCACCGGATCGAACAGCAGACCTTGCACACCGCAACAGATATCAAACAACTGGCGCAAGGTCGTGTCGGTATTGGTCAGGGCGATGGCATAAGGTTGCAATTCGGCCAGCGTGACCTCCTTGCGTGCGGCCAGCGGATGGTTATGACTGACCACTGCGCAGATCGCGCCGCTGTGGATGTGCTCGACCTTGATTTCGTTCTGCGGCGTCAGGCTGAAGGTCAGGCACAGGTCTGCATCACCCGAGCGCACCCGTTCGGTGGCCTGCGCCGGGGCACAGACCTCCATCGAGAAATGGATGCCCTGATACTGTCGCCGAAAGCGCGCAATGCACTGCGGCAGAAAGTCCAGGGCAAAGCCCTCCGAGCAGGCGATGCGCACATGCCCACGCTGCAAGCCCTGCAACTCGGTGATCTCCAGCACCACCTGCTCGGCCTCAAGCTGTGATTTGCGCGCATAGGCCGCCAGGCGGACGCCCGCCTCGCTGAGCATCATGCCGCGCGCCTGACGCTCGAAAAGCACCGCATCCAGTTCCCGCTCCAGTTTGCTGATCTGTCGACTGACCGCCGAAGACGCGACATTGAGGCGGATCGAGGCTTCGCTGATCGATCCGCACCGCGCCACTTCGAGGAAGTAGCGCAAGGCCGTGGACTGTACGCCGTAGAGTTGCATCGATGCTCCTGCGTTGCCTTTTCAGCAATGAAAGGTTCGAAATATTGTGCTTGTGGCATTGATACGCTTTGCCTAGAGTCGTGTCGAGGCGCAACTCATCAAAACAACCCAATCAAAAGAACACTGCGGCCTTGTTGCTTCCTCCTTCTCGCATTTGCGACCCACTGCCCTTTGATACATCCACTTTGCCTTTTGGAGACGACGGCATGGGAATCAAGGGTTTCGCTCGCAGCATCGCGCTATTGAGCCTGTTCAGCAGTTTCTCCGTCCTGGCCGGCAAGGCTGACGACACACTGGTCTACGCCTCCGACAGCGAACCGGAAAACATCAGCCCCTATCACAACGACTTGCGCGAAGGCGTGATCCTCGGTCGCCTGATCTGGGACAACCTGGTCTATCGCAACCCGGACAATGGCGAGTACCAACCGATGCTCGCCACCAGCTGGAAACAGGTCGACGATACGACCATCGACTTCCAGCTGCGCCAGGGCGTGAAGTTTCACAACGGCGACCCGTTCACTGCAGATGACGTGGTGTTCACCCTCAATTATGTGGTGTCCCCCGAGTCCAAGGTGGTCACCGTCCAAAACGTCGACTGGATCAAGAGCGCCGAAAAGCTGGGCGATTACAGTGTTCGTCTGCACCTGAAAAAGCCCTTCCCGCCTGCGCTGGAATACCTCTCCAACGCCGTACCGATGTTTCCGAAAAAATATTTCGAAGAAGTCGGGCTGGCAGGCTTCAGCCGTAAACCGATCGGCACCGGGCCTTACAAGGTAACGGCCATCGCCACCGGCGAAGGCGTGAAAATGGACAAGAACCCGGACTACTTCAAGGACAGCCCGCAAGGTCAGCCAAAGATCGGGCACATCAACTTTCGGGTGATCGCCGATGCCGAAACGCGCCTAGCCGAGCTGATGACCGGTGGCGTCGACTGGACCTGGCGGGTGGCGCCGGATCAGGCGGAAAACCTCAAGGCCATGCCCAACCTGGTGGTCACCAGCGGTGCGACCATGCGCATCGGCTTTCTGATTCTCGACGCGCGCGGCACCTCCAGCGCCGATTCACCGATGAAGCACCTGAAAGTACGTCAGGCGATCAACTACGCGATCAATCGGGACGGGCTGGCTTCGCAACTGGTCGGCGGCGAAAGCAAGCCGTTGCAAGTCGCCTGCTACCCTGGCCAGTTCGGTTGTGACACCACCGCCGCCACGGTCTACAACTACGACCCGGCAAAGGCCAAGGCGCTGCTCGCCGAAGCCGGCTACCCGAACGGCTTTGAAACCGAAATCTTCGCTTACCGCGACCGCGACTACGTGGAAGCCATCATCGGCAACCTGCGCGCCGTGGGCATCAACGCCAAGCTGCGCTACCTGAAATACGCCGCCCTGCGTGATCAGCAGCGCGGCGGCAAGGTACCGATGTCGTTCCAGGCGTGGGGATCGTTCTCGATCCTCGACACCTCGGCGTCGGCCGGTACCTGGTTCAAGGGCAACCCCGACGACAACATCAAGGACCCGCAAGTCCAGGGCTGGCTGCAGACCGCCGACAACGCGCTGGACCCGCAGGTGCGCAAGGACAACTACCGCAAGGCGTTGCAGCGCATCAGCGAGCAGGCCTACTGGGCGCCGCTGTTCAACTACTCGATGAACTACGCCTACGTCTCGGACCTGAACTTCAAGCCTTACCCGGACGAGCTGCCGCGCTTCGTACTGTCGAGCTGGAAATAAGCGCTTGCCCAGGCCAGTCGGCCAGCCTGGCTGTAAGGCGCATGCCGCGCCTTGCAGCAGGGTCCGCCACCCCGTCATTCCCTGAACACAAGGTCACTTGCCATGTTCGGATTTCTCTTGCGCCGCCTGGGTATTGCCCTGTGCGTAGCGATTACCGTGTCGGTGATCAGCTTTTCCCTGCTGCACCTGTCCGGCGATCTGGCCACTGCCATCGGTGGCCCGGAAGCCAGCAGCGAGCAGATCGAACAGATCCGCGTGCAGTACGGCCTCAACAAGCCGTTGGTTACGCAGTATTTCGAATGGCTGGCCGACGTGGTACGTCTTGATCTGGGCGACTCGTTCTTCTTTCAGGAGTCGGTCTACAACCTGATCGCCTCACGGCTGTCGATCACCCTCGGGCTGGGTGCGATGGCCCTGAGTATTGCGCTGCTGATCGCCATTCCGCTGGGCGTGCTGGCCGCGGTGAAACGTGACACGTGGATTGATCGCCTGGCACTGAGCATCGCAGTACTGGGTCAGGCCATGCCGAGTTTCTGGTTCGCACTGATGCTGATCGTGGTGTTTTCGGTCACCCTGAAATGGCTGCCGGTATCCGGCAATTCGACCTGGGCGCACTTCGTGATGCCGGCCATCGCCCTCGGTTATTACGCCACGCCGGCGATCATGCGCCTGACCCGTGCGGGCATGCTCGACGTGCTCAACTCCGATTACATCCGCACCGCACGAGCCAAGGGCCTGCGCCCTGCCACCGTGCTGTTCAAGCATGCGCTGCGCAACGCGCTGATTCCGGTGGTGGCCCTCGCCGCCGTGGAATTCGGTTTCATGCTCGGCGGTTCGGTGGTCATCGAGACGGTTTTCTCGCTGCAGGGCATTGGCCAGCTGGCCTGGGACGCGATTGCCCGTGACGACTTCCCGGTGGTGCAGGCGGTCGTGCTGTTGATCGCGGTGATCTACATCGTCCTCACCCTGCTGGCCGACGTGCTCAACGCACTGCTCGACCCGCGCATCCGCGTGAAATAGGAGGCCCCATGAGCACAACCACCTCATCGCCGCTGCTGATCAACGATTACCAGCCTCCGGCGCGCAGCGTCTGGCGCACGTTACGCAGCAGCTTTGCGCATCGCGGCTTCGCCATCGGCGCGGTACTGCTGCTGGTCATCCTGCTTGGCGCGCTATTCGCGCCCTGGCTGGCACCCTACGACCCTTATGCGCAGGACGTGATGCTGCGCATGAAACCGCCGGTGTGGATGGCCAACGGCACCTGGGACTACGTGCTGGGCACCGACAAACTGGGCCGCGATTACCTGTCGCGCCTGCTCTACGGCGCACGCATCTCGTTGTTCATCGGCTTCTCGGCCGCGCTGATCTCCGGGATCATCGGCACCATCATGGGCCTGTTGGCCGGCTACTTTGGCGGCAAGACCGATGCACTGATCAGCTACCTGATCACCACCCGCCTGGCGATGCCGGTGGTGATGATCGCGCTGGCCTCGGCATCCTTGATCGGTGGCTCGCTGAAAGTGGTGATCGTGTTGCTTGGCTGCCTGCTCTGGGACCGCTTTGCCGTGGTGGTCCGCGCTGCCGTGCAGCAGATTCGCGACGCTGAATACGTCGCCTCGGCCCAGGCATTGGGCTGTTCGACGCTGCGCATTCTGGCCAGTGAAATCCTGCCCAATCTGGTCGGTGCACTGATCGTCGTCGCTACGCTGGAAATGGCTCACGCGATCCTCCTCGAATCTGCCCTGTCGTTTCTCGGGGTCGGCGTGCAGCCGCCCATTCCTTCATGGGGGCTGATGATCGCCGAGGGCAAACCGTACATGTTCTTTTCCCCTTGGGTCATCGCCATCCCCGGCGTCGCCCTGATGGTGCTGGTGCTGGGCATCAACCTGGTCGGTGACGGCCTGCGCGACCTGATCCTGCCCGACGGGCGCAACTGACAGAGGAGATACGCACATGGCGCTGTTACATGTTGAAAACCTGCGTGTCGAGATTCCTCTCGGGCAAGACACGCTTCACGCAGTGCGCGGCCTGGACTTTCAGGTCGAGCGCGGCGAAATGCTGTGCATCGTCGGCGAGTCCGGCTGCGGCAAATCCCTGACTTCGCTGGCGCTCATGGACCTGCTGCCGCGCAAGGCCCGGCGTACCGCAACGACACTGAGCCTGGACGGCATCGACATGCTGAGCCAGAGCGAGCGGCAGATGTGCGACCTGCGCGGCAACCGTCTGGCGATGATCTTTCAGGAGCCCATGACCTCGCTGAACCCGGCCTACAGCATTGGCGATCAGCTCAGCGAAGTGCTCACCCGACATCGCAAGGTGTCGCGCAAGGAGGCCCTGCAGCGCGCCGCGCAAATGCTCGAGAAAGTCGGGATCAGCAACGCGGGCGAGCGCTTGCGCCAGTATCCGCACCAATTGTCCGGCGGCCTGCGCCAGCGGGTGATCATCGCCATGGCCCTGATGTGCGAACCGGACGTGATCATCGCCGACGAACCGACCACCGCGCTGGACGTGACCATTCAGGCGCAGATCCTGCGCCTGATCCGCGACATTCAGAAGGAGCTGGGTCTGGCCGTGATCTTCATCACCCATGACCTGGGGCTGGTGGCACGTATCGCCGACCGGGTTGCGGTGATGTACGCCGGACAGATCGTCGAGACCGCCCCGGCCATCGAGTTGTTCGAGAACCCGCAACATCCCTATACCCGCGGTTTGCTGGCGAGCATCCCGATCCCCGGACGCACTCAGCCGGGCCAGCCGCTGGGGTCGATTCCAGGGCTGGTGCCCAGTCTGGTGGGCGAGCAACACGGCTGCGCATTTCGCAATCGCTGCCCGCAGGCGATCCGGGCCTGCGCCGACGACGTCCCGCCGATCAATAGCCACAACCACATGACTCGCTGCCTGTTTGCCGCAGCGGGCGCCGAACCTGTGTTTCACCGTGAGGGCGTACCGTCATGAATACCGCCGTGAAACAGGTTCCGACTGCCAGCGTCAAGAAAGACATTGCGCTGGAGCTGTGCGATATACGCCGCGAATTCAGCATCAGTCGTGGTTTTTTCAAACCCGATGCCACGCTCAAAGCCGTCGATGGTGTGTCGTTGCGCCTGATGCGCGGCGAAACACTCGGGCTGGTCGGCGAATCGGGTTGCGGTAAAAGTACCCTGGCGAAGATGCTGCTGGGGCTGCTTGCGCCCAGCAGCGGCGACGTACTGGTCAACGGCAAGCACCTCGCCGGCACCGACCGCAATGAGATGGCGCGGCGCATTCAGCCGATCTTTCAGGACCCCTACTCGTCACTCAACCCGCGCAAGACCCTGCGCGAGATCGTCACGCTGCCGCTGATCGTGCATGGCATCGGCACCCCGGCCGAACGTCGCCAGCGCGCCGAAGCGATGATGGACGTGGTCGGCTTGCCCAAACGCGTGATCGACAGTTACCCGAGCCAGCTTTCCGGTGGCCAGCGCCAGCGTGTGGCGATTGCCCGGGCGCTGGTGATGCGTCCGGATGTGTTGATCTGTGACGAACCGACTTCGGCGCTGGACGTTTCGGTGCAGGCGCAGATCCTCAATCTGTTGCAGGACCTCAAGCAGGAGTTCGGCCTGACTTACCTGCTGATCAGCCACAACCTGGCCGTCATCGAACATCTGGCCGACCGCGTGGCGGTCATGTACCTGGGGCGGATCGTTGAAGAGCGCAGCCGCGAATCCTTGTTCGCCCGGCCCGGCCATCCCTACACCCAGGCGTTACTGGACTCGGTGCTGACCCCGGACCCGCACCTGGGCATTCCCGACCTGGGTTTGCACGGGACCTTTCCCAATCCCATGTCGCCGCCGTCCGGCTGCGCCTTTCATCCGCGCTGCCCGGCGTGCATGCCGGTGTGCAAGGAAAAAGCCCCGGCCATTGGCCGCATGGAAGGCGGAACCGTTCGCTGCCACCTGCACGACACCTCGAAACCTCTGGAGCAGATACCCTCATGAGTAGCCGTTCGCACGCCATCGAAAACGTCACTGAACAGTTCGACAACGGCGCGTTTTTCGCCCTGCTCGGCAAAAGCGTTGCCTACCCGACCCAGAGCCAGGAGGCCGAGAGCCTGCCCGAGCTGTATCGTTATCTTCATGAGTTCATCACCCCGCATGTCGAGCGCCTGGGTTTCAGCGTTACCGTGCATGACAACCCGGTCGCCGGGCGTGGCCCGCTGATGATCGCCACGCGCATCGAAGCCGCTGAACTGCCGACGCTGCTCAGTTACGGCCACGGCGACGTGGTTCGCGGCTATGACGCACAGTGGCAGACCGGCCTGTCGCCATGGCAGGTGATCGAACGTGGCGAGCGCTGGTACGGGCGCGGCACCGCCGACAACAAGGGCCAGCACCTGATCAACCTGACGGCACTGGAGCAGACCCTCAAGGCTCGCGATGGCAAGCTGGGCTTCAACGTCAAACTGCTTCTGGAAATGGGCGAAGAAGATGGCTCTCCCGGCCTGAGCGCGTTCTGCCAGGCCCATTCTGAAGAGCTCGCCGCCGACATCTTTATCGCCTCCGATGGCCCGCGCCTCGCAGCGGCACGCCCTACCCTGTTTCTCGGCTCGCGCGGGGTGTTCAACTTCGAGCTGACGGTGAACCTGCGCGAAGGCGCGCACCATTCCGGCAATTGGGGCGGCCTGCTGGCTAACCCGGGCATCATTCTGGCCAATGCCATCGCCAGCATGGTCGATGAGCATGGCCGGGTGAAAGTTGCAGGGCTGATGCCCAAAGCCATCCCTGACGCAGTGAAGGCCGCGTTGGCGGATATCGAGGTCGGCGGCGGCCCCGGCGACCCGGACATCGACGCCGACTGGGGCAACCCGGCGCTGTCGCTCAGCGAAAAAGTCTTCGGCTGGAACACCCTCGACGTGCTCGCTTTCAAGACCGGCAACCCGGACGCCCCGGTACACGCCATTCCCGGCAAGGCTCACGCGTTGTGTCACATTCGCTTTGTGGTCGACAGCGATTACAACGCCTTCATCCCCGCGGTGCGCGCGCACCTGGATGCCCATGGCTTCGATCGCGTCGAGGTCAGGCAGACCCGCATGGACGTGATGCACGCCACGCGCCTGTCGCCGGACAGCCCGTGGGTCGGCTGGGCGCTGGATTCGCTGGCCGCCACCACGGGCAAGAAACCTGCGCTGCTGCCCAATCTGGGCGGTTCGCTGCCCAATGACGTGTTCGCTGAAGTGCTGGGCCTGCCGACGGTCTGGGTGCCACACTCATACCCGGCGTGCTCGCAGCATGCACCTGACGAGCACTTGCTGGCTCCGGTGGTCAAGGAGAGCCTGCAAATCATGGCCGGACTGTTCTGGGACCTGGGCACGGACGGCGCACGACTGACCCGGGAACAACGGGCACAGGAGCTGAGTGAATGAATGAAGCACAACTGCACGCCACTGCGTGGCTGGCTGAGCAATATGAGGCGATGGAAGCGCTGCTGCAGCGCCTGGTCGATACCGATTCCAACAGTTATGACAAGGTCGGCGTCGACGCAGTCGGTGAGCTGCTCTGCGCGCAATTGCAGGCTGACGGAATCAGCGTCCAGCGTATCCCGGTCGAGGGTTTCGGCGATGTGCTGCTAGCTGAACTGCCCGGTGGACCCGGCAAGCCGGTGCTGTTGCTTGGGCACCGCGACACGGTGTTTCCGAAAGGCACCACGTCCACCCGCGGCTATACCAGGGACGCCGAGCTGGCCTACGGCCCTGGCGTGGCCGACATGAAAGGCGGACTGGTGCTCAACTGCTTTGCGCTGAAGGCGTTGAAGCGCGCAGGCCCGCTGCCGTTCCCGGTGCAGATTCTGTATACCGGCGACGAGGAAATCGGCTCCGCCAGCGCTCGCAATCACATCGAACACTACGCCCGCCAGGCGCGCGCGGTGCTCAACCCCGAGCCGGGACGCGCCAGTGGCAATGTGGTCAGCGCGCGCAAAGGCGGTGCCACGCTGATCATCGAAGTCAGCGGCCGCGCGGCGCATTCAGGGGTCAATCATGCCGACGGCGCCAGCGCCATTCAGGCGCTGGCGCACAAGATAATCAAGTTGCATGCGTTGACTGATTACGCGGCGGGCATCACCACCAATGTCGGGCTGATCTCCGGCGGTACCTCCAGCAATACGGTAGCGCCCAGCGCCACGGCGATGCTCGACGTGCGTTTTGTCGAGCTTCGCCAATGGGCGGAAATACTTGCAGCCGTGCAGGCTATCGTCGCCGAAGAGGAACTGTCCGGCACGTCGGCCAGACTGCTGGAAGCCACCACCTTCCTGCCGATGGAAGCCCGGCACAGTACCGAGTTGCTGAGTATTTATCAGGGCCTCGCGCAGGAGCTGGGTTTTAGCGTTGAGGGCGAATTCACCGGAGGCTGCGCCGACTCGGGCTTCACCGCCAGCCTGGGGATCCCGACCCTGTGCGGCCTTGGCCCGGTGGGCGGCAAGGTCCACACCGACCGCGAGTACCTGGAACTGAACACCTTGGTGCCCAGAGGCCAGGCACTGGTCGCGACGATTCTGGCGCTGGGGGACGTGTGACGCAGAGCGTCACGAACTGCATTCCCACGCGGAGCGTGCGGAACGATGAACATTCGGGCCAGTATCGTACCCATACTCCGCACACAGCGTTATACCTAAGTCCAGCGAGGAACACTCCATGCAAAACTCGTCCGAGCTGCTCGGTAAATCCGCCACCGAACTGCGTGCGCTGATCGGCAACAAACAGCTCTCTCCGGTGGAGTTGCTGGACGCCTGTATCGAGCGGATTGAAAGCCTGAACCCGAAGATCAATGCCTTCGCCGCAACCTGTTTCGAGCGCGCCCGCGACGAGGCACTGCTGGCCGAACAGGACGTTATGCAAGGCAAGCCGCTGGGGCTGCTGCATGGCCTGCCAATCGGCATCAAGGACCTGGAAGAAACCGCCGGGGTCCTCACCACCTACGGCTCGCAACTGTTTCGCGACAACATTCCCGCGCAGGACAACCTGTTCGTCGCGCGCCTGCGTGCGGCCGGGGCAATAATGGTCGGCAAGACCAATGTTCCGGAGCTGGGCGCAGGCGCCAATACCCGCAATGTGGTGTGGGGCGCGACCGGTAACCCGTTCAATCCCGAGCTGAATGCCGGCGGTTCCTCGGGCGGATCAGCCGCCGCACTGGCCGTGGACATGGTGCCGTTGTGCAGCGGCTCGGACACCGGCGGTTCGCTGCGCATTCCCGCGGCGCTGTGCGGTATCGTCGGCCTGCGTCCTTCGCCCGGGCTGGTGCCGAGTGAGCGCAAAAAGCTCGGCTGGACACCGATTTCAGTGGTAGGCCCCATGGGCCGCAATGTTGCCGATACCCTGCTGCAACTGCGCGCCAGCGCCGGGTTGGGGCAGTCCGACCCGTTGAGTTATACCATCGCCGCCGACGAGTTCGCACCCCGCCCGATCGACCTCAGCCAGTTGCGCGTCGGCTACAGCGAAGACTTCGGCGCGTGTGCTGTGGATGACAGAATCCGTGCCGTCTTTCGGGAAAAGATCAGCGCCCTGAAATCGCTGTTCAAGTCCTGCGAAGCCATCGACCTGAACCTGACCAGCGCCCATCGCACCTTCGACGTCCTGCGTGCCGAAGCCTTCGTCGCCGGGCTGCAGGACGCTCACGACCGCGATCCTGATGCACTGGGGCCCAACACCCGCGCCAATTTCGACATGGGTGCCGCGATGTCGCTGCAGGACTGCGTCAAGGCGCATGGCGAGCAAAGCCGGATCTTTCGCGGCTTTCAGAAACAATTCGAACACTACGACCTGATCCTCGCGCCCACCACGCCAGTCTCGCCCTTCCCCTGGAGCGAGCTGTACCTGCGCGAAGTCAACGGCGTGCCGCTGGACAATTACTATCGCTGGCTGGCGCTGTGCTACACCATCACCCTGACCACCAACCCGGCGCTGTCCCTGCCCTGCGGCACCGACCACAACGGCATGCCGTTCGGGCTGCAGGTGATCGGCGGATTTCGTGGCGATGCGAAACTGCTGGCCTGCGCTGCAGCGATCGAGCAGGCAACACTGAATGATCCACGCCTGTCACGTCCGCGTCCCGACCTGCAGAAACTGCTGGCCTCGGCGGTCGACCTGACCCACATCGTCACGCATCCGCCGATTTATGGCGGGTCGAGAACGGGCAAGCCGGAGATCGGGGCGATGTGAAGACGTCGCTCAGACCGCCGTCATACCATCCCTCCCCACCACTACATTGCCCGGCAACTGTTTGGAGTGCTCCATCAACCACGCATCCAGCGTATGGCCGACGTGCGTCAGCACCGCCCTGCCCGGTCTTAGCCACTCGATGGTTTGCAGCGCCAGGGTCAGGTCGTTGTGATTACGCGGCGGCTGAGGCTGTGGAGGCATCGAGCAGTCGAGCACCAGCAGATCCAGCGGTGCACGTTGCAGGTACTCGCGGGTGTCGTCGGGCAGGCCGACGGTGTCGGTCAGGTAGGCAAAACGTTGCCCGTCACCTTCGAACAGGTAGCCGAACGTAGGCTTTGAGTGCGTCAGTGGCAGCGCTGTGACCTGCAACGCGCCCAGTGCACGGCGTTCGAAAGCCGCGAATGGCTGGCTGAAATCCAGAATGCCAGGGTGCTTGTAGAGGTCGGCCAGGCCTTCCGGATCCGCCGGGCCGTGCACCGGAATCACCAGCCCCTGGCCCCAGCGCAGGTGCAACAGCCCCTGCGCATGGTCGGCGTGGTAATGCGTCTGCAGAATCCCGCTCAGGCTGCGCGGCGGGAAACGCTCGGTGAGGTCGGTCAGGCCACTGTCGATCAACCAGCGCTGGTCGGCGCACTCGATCAGCGCGCTGCACGGCAAGCGGCGCAGATCATGATTGGTCCGCGCGGCAGCACACGCCACACACTGACAACCGTAGACCGGCACCTGCCGGGCGTCACCGGTGCCCAACAGGGTCAGGCGCATGCGTGACGCTTGTCGAGCAGGCCGAGCAGCGTGGCAACGGTGTGTTGCAGGTCAGCGGAATTATCCAGCGGGAAGACCTGCGGGTTGCTCGCCAGCAAATCTCCGGCAAAGCGCGAGTTGCGCGCAAGGCGCTCCTCGATTTCCGCGAGGCTTTCCCGGTTGCGCGCCAGCAGGCGCTTGCGCAACACCTCCTGATTGACGATAAGCAACACCGCCAGCAGCGTGGGATAGCGCGCCTGCGCCTTCTGCAGATGCGCCCGGGAGCCGTTGATCAGGACGTCATGGCCTTCCAGCAGCCACTGATCGATCTCGACGGGAATGCCGTAGTGCAGACCATTGGCCTGCCAGCTCAGGGCGAACGCGCCTCGCTCGCGCATCTGCTCGAACTGGTCGACAGTCACCGCCTGCGCCGCCTCGCCCACCGCTTCGGCGGAACGGGTGATGACCCGCCGAACGATCCGGCAATCACGTTGCGCCAAGGTATCCCGGGCCGCGTCCAGCAGGCTGTCCTTGCCTGATCCGGACGGCCCGATGAGATAGATCAACCTGCCAACCATCAAAACACCCTCTTGCCTTGTCGCCAGACCTTGTCGATAACCGGCAGGCCAGCATGATCACGCGCCTGGATCAGATCAGCACGCAGCCCGACCCGGATTTCACCACGATCCGCCAAGCCGGCAGCCACGGCAGGCGTGCGGCTGACCATGTTGACCGCCTGCGGCAGGTCACATGCGTTGTCCTGAGCGGCGAGCATGAATGCAGCCTGCAACAGGCTGGCCGGGTAGTAATCGCTGGACAGAATATCCAGCAGCCCGTCCGTGGCCAGCGATGCTGCCGCCACGTTACCGGAGTGCGAGCCGCCGCGCACGATGTTCGGTGCGCCCATCAACACGCTCATGCCCAGTTGCCGACAGCCACGGGCCGCTTCGAGCGTGGTCGGGAACTCGGCGATGTTCATGCCGAAACCCGCCGACTCCTCGACATGCGCCATGGTTGCATCGTCGTGACTGGCAATCGACAGGCCGCGCGCCAGGCACAGCTCGACGATCGCACGCCGGTAACGGTCGGCGTACTCGTTGGAGTTGGCCACCTGTTCAACGATGAAACGGTCCATTTCCTCGTTGTTCATGTGGTACTTGCCCATGTAGTACTCGCGGTACTTGGACTCCAGGGCAAACTGACGCTGGCCGGGCGCGTGGTCCATCACCGAGACCAGTTGCACCAGTGGCTGGTCCACCAGATCGCGAAACACGCTCAAGGTATCCGGGTGGCTGACCTCGCAGCGCAGGTGCAGCAGGTGCTCGGCGCGGGTCATGCCTGCCGCGTTGGCGTCGGCAATCGCCTGCAGCATGGCGGGCAATTGTTGCATGCGCTTGCCTTTGGGGTTGATGTCGCCGATCGACAGCGCGTCGAACACCGTGGTGATGCCCGCTGCGACGATTTGCGCATCGTGGCTGATCACCGCGGACATCGACGGCCAGTCAACGCCCGGACGCGGCGACAGGTGCTTTTCGAGGTTGTCGGTGTGCAATTCCACCAGCCCCGGCAGCAGGTAATCGCCCTGCATGTCCTGAGCCTGACTCAACTGGCTGCATCCACTCTCGACCTCGGCAATCAGGCCGTCACGGACCACCACAGTGCCGGTGAATACCTGCTCGGCCGTCACCACGCGGGCGTTACTGAAAACCTGTTCGTTCAGCATTGCAGCAACTCCTTGGCGGTGAGGTCCACCGGGGTCATGTCGAGTTGACGATTGGCGACTGCCTCGCGGGCGTCGCGGTCATGGAAGATACCGATCAGGGCGGCACCGGCCTGTTTGGCCTCGTCGACCAGCTCCAGCACCACCCGGCGGTTGGCGTCGTCCAGCGACGCAGTCGGTTCGTCGAGCAACAGCACCGGCCATGGCACCATGAATGCGCGCGCGATGTTGATGCGCTGCTGTTCGCCACCGGAAAACGTACTGGGCGCCAGCGGCCACAAACGCTGCGGAATGTTCAGCCGCCCCAGCAGCAGTTGCGCGCGCTCCTGCGCCTGCTCACGGGACCAGCCGCGCGCCAGGGCCGGTTCCATGACCACGTCCAGGCTGGACACACGCGGGATCACGCGCAGGAACTGGCTGACGTAGCCGAGCGTCTTGCGTCGCACCTCAAGCACCTGGCGCGGGGTTGCGCCGACCAGTTCGGTCCACTCGCCTTCATGCTGCACGCGAATGCTGCCGGCGGCAGGCAGGTAATTGCCGTACAGGGTGCGCAGCAGCGTGCTTTTGCCCGCGCCGGATTGCCCGCTGAGCACCAGGCATTCGCCGGCGCGCACCGAGAAATTCAGGCCGCGCAGTACATTGAGGACTACACCGTTGTGCTGATGCAGGGTGAAGGTTTTCGACAGGTCACGGACCTCGATCAACGTTGTCATCGGGCTCACCTCTTCTGTACAGGCTGTTCGGACAGTGCGGCTCATGGCTGCAATACCGAGGACACCAGCAGTTGCGAATACGGGTGCTGCGGGTCATCGAGAATCTGGTCGGTCAGGCCGCTTTCGACCACTTCCGAGCGACGCATGACCATCAGCCGGTCAGCCAGCAGCCGCGCGACCGCCAGATCATGGGTGACGATGACCACGGCCAGATCCAGTTCGCGCACCAGCCCGCGCAACAGATCGAGCAAGCGGGCCTGCACCGATACGTCGAGCCCGCCGGTGGGTTCGTCCATGAACACCAGTCTGGGGCTGGAGACCAGATTGCGGGCGATTTGCAGGCGCTGCTGCATGCCGCCGGAAAAAGTCCGCGGCAAGTCGTCGATGCGCTGCGGATCGATCTCCACCTGGGTCAGCCAGTCCAGCGCGGCACCGCGCAACTGCTGATAATTGCGTACCCCCTGCGCCATCAGACGCTCGCCGATATTGGCGCCGGCCGACACGCCCATACGCAGGCCATCGCGCGGATTCTGTTCGACAAAGCCCCATTCGGTGCGCAGCAACGTGCGCCGCTGCGCCTCACTGGCGCTGTACAGGTCGAACCAGTCGCCCTCCTTGCTGCGATAGTCGATGCTGCCGCGATCCGGCGGGCAACGTCCGCTCAACAGTGAGAGCAGCGTGGATTTCCCCGAGCCGGACTCGCCAACGATGCCCAGCACTTCACCGGGATACAGATCGAAACTGACGTCCTGACAGCCCTTCTGCACACCGTACAGACGGGTCAGGCCGCGTACCTTGAGCAGCGGCTGCACAGCCTCGGGAAGGCGCTCGCCCGCCGGGTCCAGTGAACGTGCACTGATCATCGGTCGTTCTCCTGCTGTTTGACGCGCTGGGCGCAGTAATCGGTGTCGGAACAGACAAAACTCTGCGTCCCGGCATCGTCGAGAATCAGCTCGTCGAGAAAGGAATCATGGCTGCCGCAAATAGCACAGCACTGCTCCCAGCGCTGCACCTCGAACGGGTGATCTTCAAAGTCCAGGCTCACCACCTGCGTATACGGCGGCACGGCGTACAGACGCTTTTCGCGCCCCGCACCGAACAGCATCAGTGCCGGGCTCATGTGCAGCTTGGGGTTATCGAATTTGGGAATCGGCGACGGGTCCATCACATAGCGTTCATCGACCATCACTGGATAAGCGTAACTGGTGGCGATATGGCCGAAAGTGGCGATGTCCTCGTAGAGTTTGACGTGCATGACGCCGTAATCATCCAGCGCGTGCATGGTCCGGGTCTCGGTTTCCGAGGGCTCGATGAAACGCAGCGGCTCGGGAATCGGCACCTGATAGACCATGATCTGATCGGCGTGCAGCGGTGTTTCCGGGATCCGGTGACGGGTCTGGATAACCGTCGCCTCGGGCGTGCGTTCGGTGGTGGCGATGCCGGCCGTGCGGGCAAAGAAACGCCTGATCGAGACCGCGTTGGTGGTGTCGTCAGCGCCCTGGTCGATGACCTTGAGCACATCATCGGCGCCCAGGATCGCCGCGGTCAGTTGCATCCCGCCGGTGCCCCAGCCATACGGCAGCGGCATTTCGCGGCCGCCGAACGGCACCTGATAACCGGGGATCGCCACCGCCTTGAGCAAGGCGCGGCGAATCATGCGTTTGGTCTGCTCGTCCAGATAAGCGAAGTTGTAGGCCTCGTCCCGTGCAGGCCTTTGCTGTGCGGTGTTCATCGGTGCATGAGTCATTGGTCGCTCCCCGGTTTCGGTGCAGACGTGCGCAGCTTGCGAATCAGCTCCAGTTCGGACTGGAAGTCCACGTAATGCGGCAGCTTGAGGTGCGAGACGAAACCCGCCGCTTCAACGTTGTCGCAGTGCGCCAGGACGAACTCTTCCTGCTGGGCTGGTGAGACGATCGCCTCATTGAATTCCTCGGCGCGCAGCGAACGGTCCACCAGTGCCATGCCCATCGCCTTGCGCTCCGCGTTGCCGAACGCCAGACCGTAACCGCGGGTAAACTGCGCGGGTTCGCTGGCCGAGCCGACGAACTGATTGACCATCTCGCATTCGGTGACTTCGATGTCGCCAATCACGATCGGGAAGCCCAGTTCTTCAGGTTCTATCCAGACTTCCACCTCGCCGATACGGATTTCCCCGGCGAACGGGTGATTGCGGCCATAACCGCGCTGGGTCGAATAACCCAGCGCCAGCAGGAACCCCTCATCGCCACGCGCCAGTGCCTGCAGGCGCTGGGCACGGCTGGACGGATACTCCAGCGGCTCGCGGGTGATGTCCGCGACGCGCTCGCCATCGTCGACTTCGGGCTTCATCAGCCCTTCTTTGGCCAGCAACCCGAGCACTCGCGGACAGGGCTCCAGCGTGGCGTGCGGGGTGACTTCCGGGCCCGGGTGCTCACCTTCGGCCAGCAAGGTGAAATCCAGCAAGCGGTGGGTGTAGTCGAAGGTCGGCCCCAGCAATTGACCGCCGGGGAGGTCCTTGAACGTGGCCGACAAGCGACGGTTGAGCTGCATGTCCGAGGTGTCGATGGGCAGGCTGGCGCAGAAGCGCGTCAACGTGGTGCGATAGGCGCGCAGCAGGAAGATCGCTTCGATCAGATCGCCCGCCGATTGCTTGATCGCCAGCGCAGCCAGCTGCGGGTCGTACAGCGACCCTTCGCTCATGACCCGTGCTACCGCCAGCGGCAGTTGCTGACGGATCTGCTCGACGTCGAGTTCAGCGATGCCGGTGTCGCCACGACGCCTGCTGGCCAGCAGGCGGTGAGCGTTATCGATGGCCTGTTCGCCACCCTTGACCGCGACGTACATCAGGCACACTCCTGCACGCGAGTGCTGCGTGGCAAGCCGAGCAGTCGATTGCCCGAGACAAAGAACACATCCAGCCCGCAAGGAAAAACATTACGCGCTTCACGTGCGGCCCAGAAACCTTGATCCAGCGGCAGCGCCACCGAATGGTGTCGCTCGATGCCCGGACCGCTCCAGGCAAGCATCCGCCCGCCTTGCAGGTCAGGTAGCTGGATCAGCAAGGTGCAGGACTGATCCGGGTAGCGGTCATTGCCGGTATCGAAATCGTGCAGTTGCAGGGCCGTCGCCGCATCGAGCAACGCGAAGCGCGCTGCGTGCCGCTCAGTGACAATCGGGCTGCCGCAATGAAAGGCAATGTTCGCGCGAATCGCCGGGGTATCGAATGCCGGTGCCAGCCACACTGGCGTGTCCAGATCCAGCAACGCCAGGCACAAGGCGTGGGTTGCACTGTCCAGGCCCTGCAAGGCCGGCGGCTGATGCGCGGTGGGCAAGGTCTGGATCACGCCCGGCCCGGACAACGCCTTGAGGGCGACACGAAAACTGCGCTGGGCATCCAGTACCGGATCGCTGAAGGCAGGTTGCAAAAGAACGGCGTTCATCAGTCTTCTCCTCGGACCAGGGTAAAGAATTCGACTTTGGTTGCCGCGGCCTCGGCGTCCTTGCGCGCCCGACGCTCGGCTTGCGCACGCGCCAGCGGCTCGATCAGTTCGGACAGCCACCAGGCCTGCTGCGCGCCTTGCAAATGCGCGTCGGCCAGCGCCGCCAGTTCAGCGTGGCGCTTGTCGCGTCCCGCCAGATAGCTGTAGCCGGTGCGCCCATCGGCCAGACGCACCACACAGCGCGTCACGCTCATTTCGCCGAGGTTGAAAGCGGAACCAGTGCCGCCCATACGGCCGCGCACCAGGGTCATGCCGATTTCCGGGGCGCGGATCATCTGGTAATCGGTGTCGCGTAGCGCCGCTTCGTGGCGGTTCAACTGCTCGCGGCTCGGCTGATCGGCATGAGCGCGGGCCAGTACGCCCATCCAGTGCTGACGCGCCGTTGTTTCGGGAGTTGCTTGCATGGAACACCTCGGTGTCAGGTCGTCTTGAAAGGAGTCGCCACTTGATACTGGAAACGATCGGCGCGGCTGACCGAGCGGGAAAGCTCCACCGGCAGCCCCGCCGCGTCGCAGGAAACCGTCAGTACGGTCAGCGCCGGCATGTGTCTGGGCATCAGCAACCACGCGGCCTCTTCACGGGACGGCAGGCGTGCGCCGATCAGGCTCTGCGCACGGCTCAACGGCAACTCGCGCTCAGCCAGGTACTGGCGCACCGAGCCGCCGCGGTAATCGGCCAGCAAATCGCTGTAACGGGCGCTGTAGCGGTGGAAGATCAGGCTGACCGCCTGGCCGTCCAGTTTGCGCAGTGTCTGCAGTTCGATCAGCGGCGCGTGCTCGTCCACTCCCAGATGCCGGGCATCTTCACGGCTGGCCTGACATTCCTGACGACGCAGCAGGATCGCTTCCACGCCCAGGCCCTGCGCCGACCAGGATTTGCTATAGGCGCTAGGCGCTGTCAGCCTGCATCGGGTAAATCAGCGGACGCTCCAGTACCTGAGTGCCTTTGCCCTGACGTCGCAACACGCTGCCCTCACGCACCAGTTCATCGACCGCGCGGCGAATGGTATGGCGGTTGACGCTGAAGCGCTCGGCCAGCTGGAATTCGGCGGGCAGGAAATCGCCGGGCTGATAGGTGGTCAGCTCTTCACGCAAAATGTTGGCGAGCTCGTGGTACACCGGGCTAACTTGTCTAGACAACTGCATGATTAAAAAAAGTGTTCATTGAACACCCCTCTTCTGTCAGATGAATTGCTTGCGCAGGCGCTGCGACATGATGTCGATGACGCTTACCACAACGATGATCACCAGCAGCACGGCGCTGGTCTGGACGAACGCAAAGGCGCGAATGTTTTCCCAGAGAATAACCCCGATGCCGCCTGCGCCGACCATTCCTACCACGGTTGCCGAGCGCACATTGGATTCGAACCGGTATAGGGCATAGGAGATCCACAGCGGCATGACCTGCGGAATGACTCCGTAGATGACTTCCTGCAAGGCGCTGGCACCGGTGGCCCGCACGCCTTCGACCGGTCCGGGCTCGATGGCTTCGACAGCTTCGGCGAACAGTTTGGCGAGGACCCCGGTGGTGCTGATCCACAGCGCCAGCACCCCGGCGAACGGCCCCAGCCCGACGGCGACCACGAACAGCATCGCGAAGACCATCTCGTTGATCGAACGAAACGCGTCCATGCAGCGCCGCAGCGGCAGATGAATCCACCACGGCGTGATGTTCTCGGCGCACAGAATGCCCAGCGGTATCGAGCAGACAATCGCCAGTGCCGTGCCCCACAGGGCGATCTGGATAGTCACCAGCATTTCCTTGAGGTAACTGCGCCACTCACGGAAGTCCGGCGGAAAGAAATCGGCGGCGAATGTGGCCATGTTCGACGAGTCGCGAACCAGTGCCATCGGGTTCATTTCTGCGCCGTGCCAGGCCCAGGCCAGTGCAGCGAGCAACAGGCCCCAGCCCAGATAACGGGACCTGTTGGGTTTGCCCGCAACCTGGGTATAGGCAACGTGAGTGGTCATGACGAACTCCTGATCGTGAACGGCTGGCTCAACCTGCGGAGCTGCCTGCGGTTTTCTGGTTCAGCTCGGTGATACGCTCCTGCAACTTGCTCAGGCTGGCATCGATCTCCTTGAGACGGGTGGCTTTCTCCTGCTCATCCAGCGTGGTGCTGGCCACCACTTCGGTGCGCTGCTTGAACAGTTCGAGCTGGCGAATGGGCAACAACTGGTCGTCGCTGGACTTGAGGAACTTGCCCATCTGCATGTTCTTCAGGACGGTTTTCTCTTCATCGGTATTGCCGTAACTGGTGAAGAATTCACGAATCCTGGCCTTGTCCTGGTCCGACAGCGCCTTGCTCCAGACAATCGGGTCGGCCGGGATCAGCGGCGATTTCCAGATAACCTTGAGTTGCTCGACCTTGTCGGGCTGGGTCACGGCCAGGCGATCCCAGCTTTCGGTGTTGAAGGTCGCAACGTCCAGCTGCCCCTTGGCAACACTCAGGGCGTTGACTTCATGACTGGAGTTCAAGGTGCGCTTGAAGGCGGTGGACGCATCGACGTGGTTTTTCGCAAACACGTAATAACCTGGCACCAGATAGCCCGAAGTGGAGTTCGGGTCACCGTTGCCGAAGGTCAGGCTCCTGGCGTTCTTGAGCATGTCTTCGACGCTATTGATCGGGCTGTCCTTGCGCACGATCAGCAGGCTCCAGTAGCCCGCGTCACCGTTGGCGGCCGAGGTCTGGGCAAAGATCTCGCCGTTGGAGCGGTCCACCGCTTCCATCGCCGCCTTGTTGCCCAGCCAGGCCACGTCCACCTTGTTGAAGCGCATGCCCTGAATCAGGCCGGCGTAGTCCGAGGCGAAGGTGGCGTTGACCTTAAGACCGGTCTTGCGGCTCATGTCATCGAGAAACGGCTGCCAGATACTTTTCAGGTTTTGCGAAGACTCGGTGGACATGATGCCGAAATTGATGGCTTTTTCTTCTGCGGCCTGGACCGTGCCCAACGCGCAGGCAGTCAGCAAGGCGGCAGAGGCGAGAAGACGACCGATACGCTTGAACATGCAGGCTCTCCGGAAAATGTCAGGTGGTGGATGTCGAAAGGACGTCAGACTTTGGCCAGCGTCAGGCGGGCTTTTTGCCGCACGCGCCAGCTTCGTTCGGTGATCATCAGACTCGCATCCGCGTCAGCACCGTAGAGGTCGTTGAGGAACTGTTTGCTGAGGTCCTGCGCCTGGCCATCAAAATGGATGCGCCCGGACTTGAGGGCCACAGCACGCGGGCAATAGCGCACGGCATAATCGACCTGATGCAAGGTCACCACGACCGTCTTGCCGTCGCGGCGGTTGATGTCGGCGAGAATTTCCATGACACGTCGGGCCGATTCCGGGTCCAGCGAGGCAATCGGTTCGTCGGCGAGGATCACTTCGGCGCGCTGGGTCAAGGCACGGGCAATCGCCACCCGCTGCTGCTGTCCGCCGGACAGGGTCGAAGCCCGTTGCGCAGCAAGGTCTGCCAGCCCGACCCTTTCCAGCGCGGCCATCGCACGCTGTTTTTCCTCGTTATTGAACAGCGCCAGACTGCCGCGCCAGCGCGGCATGCGCCCCAGGCAACCGAGCAGGACGTTGTCCAGCACGCTTAGGCGATTGACCAGATTGAATTGCTGGAAGATATAGCCGATATCGGCGCGCAGACGTCGCACCTGGCTGTTGAGGCGGCCGGAGGACTGAACCTCGCGTCCAAGCACCTGAACCTGACCGCCATTGCTGCGATCGCAGCACGCCAGTCCGGCGAGATGCCGGAGCAGCGTTGACTTGCCCGAACCGGAAGCGCCAATCAGCGCGACCATCTCACCGGGTTGTATAGACAACGCAAGGTCAATGAGCGCGCTTTTGTGGGAAAAGGTCTTGTTCAGGCCCTGTACATGAATGGCTTCGTTCATGAGGCTTCTCGGTCTGTGCACGACCCGGGACAGGTCGCATTCGGTTGTCAACCAAACTGAACCTGTGTTGTTGCAGCCTCATGAAGCTCGAATGACGGGGTCATAACAGTTTGTCGCAGATGTTGTTGCGATGCGCACATGGTCAGCGATGCAGGGCGTCGGGATGCGATTCCAGACGCTCTGTCTGCGCCGCCCGGGTATGAGCAGCGGCGCAGAGAGTGGCCGGATCAGATCCGGAAGCTGCCTACCAGTTGCTGCAGGCGGGCAGCCTGCTCTTCCAGCGAGTTGCAGGCTTCCAGGGTCTGGCGCAGGTTGTCGACACCCAGCTGGTTGAGGGTGTTGATGTGAGTGATGTCGACATTGATCGACTCGACCACCGAGGTCTGTTCCTCGGTTGCCGCCGCGACCGACTGGTTCATGCCGTTGATCTCTTCGATACGGCGGGTCACGCTGCCCAGACGCTCGCCGGCCAGGTTGGCGATGCCGACGCTGTCCTCGCTCTGACGCTGGCTCTCGGTCATGTTGGTCACTGCGTCGCGAGCGCCAACCTGCAGCTCTTCGATCATGGTCTGCACTTGCTGGGCAGAATCCTGAGTGCGATGCGCCAGGTTGCGTACTTCGTCGGCCACTACCGCGAACCCGCGCCCTGCTTCACCGGCACGCGCTGCTTCGATGGCTGCGTTGAGCGCCAGCAGGTTGGTCTGCTGGGAAATGCTGGTGATCACCTCGAGAATCTGCCCGATGTTGGCAGTCTTGCCATTCAGGCTTTCGATGTTCACGCACGACTCGCTGATCTTCCCGGACAGCTCGTTCATCGCCTTGATGGTCTGCTGCACGACGTTCTGGCCGTCGCTGGCCAGGCCGCTCGCATCGCTCGACTGCTGCGAGGTGCGTGCCGCATTCTGGGCGATTTCCTGGGCTGCTGCGCCCAGTTCGTTGATCGCCGCCGCCACGCTTTCGGTACGGTTGGCCTGCTGGTCGGAGTTGCCCATCGAGGCGTTGGAGACCTTGACCACCCGGGTGGCAACCTCGCCCAATTGCGCGGCAG
Source organism: Pseudomonas sp. P129 (assembly GCF_020312195.1). Taxonomy (NCBI): domain Bacteria; kingdom Pseudomonadati; phylum Pseudomonadota; class Gammaproteobacteria; order Pseudomonadales; family Pseudomonadaceae; genus Pseudomonas; species Pseudomonas sp. P129. The sequence continues at coordinate 805,025 of NZ_JAGPYS010000002.1, forward strand.
TCGAAGCCACTTCACGGATCGAGGTGTGAATACGCTCGACGAAACGGTTGAACGACTCGGCCAGTTCGCCGAACTCATCCTGCGAGGTGATTGCCAGACGCTTGGTCAGATCGCCCTCGCCGTCAGCGATGTCACGCATCGCCCGACCCATCTGATGCAAGGGTTGCATCAACACGCGAATCAACAGGCCCAGCAGCAGGATGATCACCACCACCACTACCACCATGGCGGTGATGGCCGAGGCACGGAACTCGGCCAACATGGCATAGGCGGAATCCTGCTCGAGGACCAGTGCCACGTACCAGTTGGCCGTCGAAACACCTTGAACAGGCGTGAAGGAAATGATCTCCGGCTTTTTACCGGAGTCGATTTCAGTCACGCCGGTAGTAATTTTCGGAGTATTGGTCGGGTAGGCTTCACTGATGTTCTTGAGCACCAGTTTGCTGTCCGGATGCACCAGAATCTTGCCGTCGGCACTGACCAGAAATGCATAGCCATGGCCATCGAAGTTCAGCGAGTTGATGATCTTGGTGACGTTGTCCAGAGCGATATCAGCACCGGCCACGCCCACGAACTGATTCTGAAACTTGACCGGGGTGGCCATGGTCATGACCAGCTTGCCGGAGGATGCCGCGATGTAGGGTTCGGTCACAATGGTGCCCGGCGCATTCTGTGCCGCCTTGTACCAGCCACGCGCACGCGGATCGTAGTCAGCCGGGCGATTGGCCGACGGCACCGAGAACATTACGCCTTCGGTGCTGCCAAAGTAGCTCAGTTGAAAGCTTTCGCTGTAGGCAGGCAGGCCGATGGCGCGCTGCAACTGGGGCAGTTCCTTGCCATCCGCGGCGATTTGCTGCGACATCGACTGCAGCAATTGCATGCGGCTTTCCAGCCAGGTCTGAATGTTTTGTGTGGTGAGCGTACCCAGTTGTTGCAACTCGGACTTGACGCTGGATTTGAGCGACTGACGTTGTCGATAGTCATTGACGACAATGAACACACTGAACGCCACGACCACAATCAATGCGGCGGCGAGAAGGATCTTTTTGCTGAAACCCAGACTTTTCATAGCGGTTACTTCCACGGCAAAAAACCAATAAGGACGATCTCTGGATCGCCAATCAAACTTCACAACAGTGCCGTCTATTTCACGTTACAACCCACAGGCCGTTCAGCAACCGGAGCCGATACGCCTGCCGCGGCGTCAATCACCAGACAGGTGCGAGTATCGAAACCTTACAGAGACGCTTGTATCGCCATATCGGCGCGATCCACGAGTCCTTGATTATTTTTTTCATCGTGTGTCGAGACATCCCTCCCACAATTGACACTCAAGCGTGCAGAACAGGAAAAACTGGCTATGGTTGAAATCATCCCCCGCCCTGCACAGGATGGCCTCGCCATGCCAAGTATCGAGCAACTTTTTGACGGTTTGCACAGCCTCCCGAGTATTCCCAAAGTGGCTCAGGACTTGATGCTGCAATTTGACAATCCCTCTTCGAACCTGGAAAGCATCGCCCGCAACATCGAGAAGGACCCGGTGATTGCCGCCAAGGTACTGCGCCTGGCCAACTCGGCACGCTTTCGCGGCTCGAGGGAATCCTCAAGTATCGAAGACGCGGCCATGCGCCTGGGTTTCAATACGCTGCGTACGCTGGTCATGGCCTCGGCGGTGACCGGTGCATTCAAGGCCGGGCCGAGTTTTGATCTCAAGGGGTTCTGGCTAAAAAGCTTTCAGGTGGCAGGAATCTGCCGGATGCTGGCGAAACAGACCGGCGTCGACCCTGAAATCGCCTTTACCTGCGGGGTCATGCATAACATCGGTGAGTTACTGATCCAGACTGGCGCACCCGATGTTGCCGAGCGTCTGAACAACGCCGCCAAAGCCGGAACGCCAGGGCGTGCGGCCAGCGAAACCCTGCAACTGGGTTTCAGCTACCCGGAGGTCGGTGCAGAACTGGCCAGTCGCTGGCATCTGCCCAAGGTCATTCAACAGGCTATCGCCTATCAGGCAACGCCGATGAAAGCACCGGCTGACGCATCGCTGCCGAGGATCGTCGCCCAGGCCATCACCATTTCGGATGCCCTGGAAGCTCACGGCGGCGCGACACCTCAGGCGCAGCAGGCGTCAGGCGGGCCGCTGATGGAAGGCATCGATCTGGACGCGCTGTTTGCCGGGCTGCCGGCGGTGCTGGAAGCCGACAAGGCATTTTCCGAATTGTTGAGCTGAGCCACCGGCAACTCTAGAGGCTGAACCGCGCAAGCGGGCATGGCGTCAGGCGGTCGATTGCAGCGGCCGCACAGCGCGTTTATCTGTATATCCATACAGATAAAACTTGCCCGCTGCGCATTCAACGTTCATCCTTGCAGCCCTTGCACCGGTAATCGACGACGGTAGTCATGCGGCTGTTTCTCTGCGAAAAACCCTCCCAGGCCAAAGATATTGCGGCTGCGCTCGGCGCAACCCGGCGTGGCGACGGCTGCTGGGTGGGTGCCAATGCGACGGTAACCTGGTGCATCGGCCACCTGCTGGAAACCGCCCCGCCCGATGCCTACGATGCACGTTACAAACGCTGGGTGCTGGAAGACCTGCCCATCGTGCCGGAAAAATGGAAGATGCTGGTCAAGCCCAGAACCGCCAGCCAGTTCAAGGCAGTCAAGCGGCTGCTGGGTGAAGCGACGGAGCTGGTGATTGCCACCGACGCCGACCGTGAGGGCGAAATGATCGCCCGCGAACTGATCGAGCACTGTCGCTATCGCGGGCCGATTCAGCGTTTGTGGCTGTCGGCACTGGATGACGCCTCGATCCGCAAGGCACTGGCGGCGCTCAAGCCCGGTGCCGATACGTTCAGCCTGTATCACTCGGCACTGGGCCGATCACGCGCCGACTGGCTGATCGGCATGAACATGAGCCGCCTGTTCACCCTGCTGGGTCGGCAATCCGGTTATCAGGGCGTCCTTCCGGTCGGCCGGGTACAAACCCCGACCCTGCGACTGGTGGTGGACCGTGATCGCAGTATCGCCAACTTTGTCCCGGCGCCCTATTGGGCTATCGACGTCAGGCTGCTGCATGACAATCAGGCGTTCATTGCCCAGTGGCGCGCACCCTCGGATGCCTGCGACGATCAGGACCGCTGCCTGAATCAGGCGCTGGCGCAACAGGCTGCGCAAGCGATGCGCGGCGCTGCCAGCGCACGGCTGGTCAAGCTGCGCACCGAGCGCATTCGCGAAGCGGCGCCCTTGCCGTTCGGCCTGGGCACCCTGCAGGAAATCTGCTCGAAAAAGCTCGGCCTCGGCGCGCAGGAAACCCTGGACATCGCCCAGTCCCTGTATGAAACCCACAAGGTCATCACCTACCCGCGCAGCGATTGCGGATACCTGCCGAACAGTCAGCACGCTGAAGCCGCAGGCATCATCGCGGCGCTGTGCAAGGCCGACCCTGCGCTGGCAAACCTGTCGCCGCACCTCGACCCACAACGTCGGTCACGGGCCTGGAATGACAGCAAAGTGACGGCCCACCACGGCATCATTCCCACCGCAGCTGTACGCGGCGTAGAACGTCTGAGCGGCAAACCGCGAGCGGTGTACACCCTGATCAGGGCGCGTTATCTGGCCCAGTTTCTGCCCAACCATGAATACGACCGCACCCAAGCTGACTTCGACTGTGCAGGCCACGCGCTGCGTGCGGTGGGCAAGCAGATTGTCGAGCCGGGCTGGAAGCGTGCAATGCCCGAAGCGCTGGCCCCGGCCAAGGGTCGCGAAGCGCCTGCCCCGCAGCCGTTGCCGGCATTGTTTCAGGGCTGCGAGTGTGCAGTCGCCGAGGTCATCCTCAAGGACCTCTGGACCCAGCCGCCCAAGCCGTTCACCGAGGGAGACCTGATCAAGGCGATGAAGAACGTCGCCAAACTGGTGGAAGACCCGCTGCTCAAACAGAAGCTCAAGGACACCACCGGCATCGGCACCGAAGCCACCCGCGCCGGGATCATTCAAGGCCTGCTGGATCGTGGCTACCTGACCAAGCAGGGCAAGTCGCTGTGCGCAGCTCCGGCAGCCTTCAGCCTGATCGACGCCGTGCCCCGTGCCATCGCCGATCCGGGCACCACCGCCATCTGGGAACAGGCGCTGGACATGGTCCAGAGCGGCGAAATGAGCCTTGAAGAGTTCGTCGCCAAACAGGCGGCGTGGATGAGCAAACAGATCAGCCGTTGCGTCGGCATGGGTATGAGCATCAGCGGACCGGCCAGCCCGGCGGGCGTTAAACCGCCCTGGAAGAAAAAACGCAAGACCACAACGCGCGTCGCCAAGACCGCCACAACGGACACTGCGGCGAAAAAGCCGCGGCGTGCTGCCAGACCGGCCGCCAAGGCGTAGGCCGCAACAGCGATAGCCAGACCAGCCATTGCACATTCAAGCGTTACGAACAGGTGTTACAACATGTCAGACCGAGAGCTCATCATCCCGCCCACCATGCAGTCGATCATGGACCGTGCAGGCTATGCGCCTGCGGTCAGGGTTGGCGATACCCTGTACTGCGCGGGCCAGGTGGGACGTACACGGGATATGGAGGTCATTCTCAACCCCGAGGCGCAATTCATCGCCTGCTGGGAGAATCTGCGCACGGTACTCGCCGAGGGCGGCTGCACCTTTGAGGATATCGTCGACATGACCACTTATCACGTCGCCATGAGCGAACACATGGCGGTGTTTCGCGAGGTGAAAAACCGCATCTTCCCGCGTGGCCAGTGCGCCTGGACCTGCATCGGCGTGGCTGAGCTGGCACATCCAGGGCTGCTTCTGGAGATCAAGTGCATTGCGGTCAGGCGCAACAACGCCTGATCGGCAGTTACAGGCTGGAGCGCAAGGGTATCTCGTGCCGCGAAGCCTGTGCCCGAACGTCATCCAGACCGACCATCTCGTCATGCGCCACGGCCTGGGTCATGAACAGCTTCACGTCAGACACCGAAGACAGCACCTTGCGCGCTTCTTCCACCGAGGCAACGTGCAGGGTTTTTCCACTCGAATCCTCCACCGGCACGGACTTGCCGTCGATCTTCGCGTGGAGCACGTAGGAACCGCCTTCCATGGAGATCAGATCGAGTTCACGAACCGTTTGATCCTTTACATGCTTGGTCAGGTCTTGAATGTTCAAAGTCACACCTCCGGTGGCGTTCTGGAAATCAGCGCCGCTTGAAAATGGAGCTTTTATTGGCACAAACGTTCAGTCGTTTCGGATCAGGCCAGCCTGCATGCGTTCTGCCATGGGTACATGAAACGGGTTAGGCGATGTTACTGTGGGTCGGCATCGAGCGTCGGGCGCGCACGTCGCGCCCCCGCTTATTTCCCCAGCAGCAGCGCGGCATCGAAGCCCATCCGCAAGTTGCCCCAGTGGCGCCCTTCAAAGAAGAACGGCACATCGATTTCGGTCATGATCTCGCCGGTATCGCGCAAGTAAGTCTGCAACAGAAAACGCTGCTTGTTGCCTGCAGCACGCAGGCCGATCGGGTCGGAGAACATGCGTTTGTTGCGGCACACCGGCAGGTCGACTTCGCGATTGCCGGTAGGTTTTTGCGATACCCAGCTGTTATTGACCGGGCAATAGCCTTTGCTGTCGACGATGAAGGTAACCTTGCCGCCGCGTGTGCCCTTGGTCAGCTTGTCGCATTCTTCCTGGCAGATTTGCGCAAAACGCTCGGTGTAACCGGTCGTGTATTGTTTGGGGTCTGTGCCCGGAATCAGCTTGTAACTCTGATCGAACAGATTGACACCCTGCTTGTGCAGCTCGGCCAGGCGGACTTGCAGAATGTCACGGCACTGACTGGCGCGAGTAATCGCCGCATCCAGTTCGCCATGCCCAAGCACAAATCGCCCCAGCAACGCCTGCACCTGCTCGGCCACACTGGACAGATCCCGGGTGGCCGTCGCGGAGTGCTGCATGCGCTGGTCGATGGCCTGGCTATCGGAATAAATCCGCGTTACCCGTTCATTGATCCCCGTGTTTGTAGAGGCAAACTGCTGAATGTGCGCCGCGATGTCGGCGAGCTTGTCGTTGGTCGACTCGAAATCGCCGATCATGCTTTCGAAATGGCCGGACGCACGCTCCACCACCAGCTGGGTTTCGCGGGCGCTTTGGCTGATCTGAATGGTCTGTTCGTGTGTGGAGCTGACTTCCTGAAGCATGGCGTCGATGTTGCGCGAGATGTCGTCAGTGGCTTTACTGACGTTTTGCGCCAGCGTGCGTACTTCGTCGGCCACCACCGCGAAACCTCGACCACTCTCCCCCGCCCGCGCCGCTTCGATGGCCGCATTGAGCGCCAACAGGTTGGTTTGCGAAGAAATCTGCTGAATAAGCCCGACAATCGACTTGATGCTTGATGAACGCTCATTCAAGCCGGAGACCAGCCCACCGAACTCATTCAGGCTGCTGGATATCTGGCTGATGTTTCCGGTCACTTCCAGCAATTCGGCGTAAGAGTCGCGCGCCATGCTCAGGTTCTGCGCGGTGGTGCTGGAAATGCCCTGAGTCTGCTGCGAGACATCCTCGATGCTGCCCACTGCCATGTTGCTCTGGTCCATCACTTCTCTGGCGAAGCGGGCCTGATCGGTCGCGCTGTCGCTGGAATCACTGATGTTCTTCAGCGAACGCGCCGACTCGACGGCAATCTGTACCGTCAGCCCCTGAATGCTGCTGATGATCTCACGCTGTTTGGCCAGAAAGAGATTGCAGGTACTGGCCAGCCCGCGAATTTCATCGTGAGTGAGCAACGGCAGATCCCTCGACAGATCACCTTCACCGCTGGCGACCTCTTCGAGCGCGCGGGTCATGGACATCACCGGGCGCACGATCAGGTGGCGGAAATACCAGACCATGAAGCTGACCATGACCAGCGTGAACAGCGTGCTCAGCAAAATCGCATTGCTCAGCAGATCCAGCTGACTCTGGATCACGCCCAGCGCGGCCGGGTCCGTTTGTGTGCCGCGCAATTGCAGCATGATGTCGGAACGAATATTCAGCGCCACCCAATACAGCAAGGCGCTGACCAGGACCAGCAGGAAAAGGCTTGATAGCTTCTTGGTCAGCGTGTTGAAAAACTGCTTTTCAACTGACTCGTACAAAGCCTTTAACGTCTGCATTTTGCTGCTCCTGGGTACAAGGGTGATTCCGGTGCGATGGTTAACGTCTGTCGCTACCAAAGCTTTAATGCGTTCGCCTTCAGCGCAGGCGAAAAAACTTCAGCCACGCAGTTCACGGCGCTTTTCGCGCCGCAGAGTACTGCAGACCCGGGCAATTTGATATCACAGCTGAAAGCGATCGACCGATTGTGAAAGCTGCCCGGCCATTACCGACAGCTCGTCGGTGGTACTGGCGGTCTGGCCGATGACCCGGCTATTGCCCTCGGACATGCTGGCAATCATTTCTACCTGATGGGCGATTTCATTACTGGCCAGACTTTGCTCGCCAATGGTACGGGTGATGTCGTTGACCAACTGCGTGGTGCTCAACGTAGCATCCAGGATGTCGCTGATCGCACGTTCCACTTCGGCGGTGACCGCCATGCCCTTGTCGACCTGAGCGACACCGGCTTCCATGCTGGTAACCGCTTCGCGGGTGCTCTGCTGAATGCGCGCAACCATGGCGGTGATTTCCTGGGTAGACGCACTGGTGCGTCCGGCCAGGCTGCGCACCTCGTCGGCCACCACGGCAAAACCACGGCCCTGCTCGCCGGCACGGGCAGCCTCGATGGCCGCGTTGAGCGCCAGCAGGTTGGTCTGGTCGGCAATCCCCTTGATGACCTGAATAATATTGAAGATGCCTTCCGAGTCCTTGTCCAGCGTGCGGATCACCTGAGCCGACTGCTGTGCCGAACGGGCAATGCTGTCCATGTCACTGACCACCTGATGAATCACCCGACCGCCGTTCTTGGCCAGGGATTCGGCCTGACTGGCCATTTCCAGTGCCTGCCCGGCATGCCGGGTGATTTCTTCGATACTTGCGGTCATCTCGCTGGTCGCCGCCGACATGGTGCCGGCTGCCGAACTCTGTTGCCGGCTGCTGTCGGCCACCTCATGGCAACCACTGCTGAGCTGACGGCTCATGCCGCTGACGTCATTGGCATTGCTGCGCACCACTTCGATCATGCTGCGCAGGTCACGCTGCATGATCGCCAGGCTGCGAATCAGCATGCTGGCTTCGTCACGGCCACGGGACTCGGCAATGGGTTCGCTGAGGTTGCCATGAGCAATGCTGTCGGCAATACGACTGGCGGACGCAAGCGGGATCATGATGCTGCGCGTCACCCAATACCCCTGGACCAGCAGCAGCAAAATACTGATCGAAAGCACGACCGCCAAGGTGAGATTGGCACTGCGGGTGGTCTGACGGGTGCGTTCGCCGCTGGCTTTGGAGTTGTCCTCGATCAGGTCACTCAAGGTCGACATCTGCCCCTCCAGTTGCGTGAAGGCGCTGGAGAACGTACCCAGATCTTGCTGCGCACGGTCCGGGCTGTCGATGGCCAGCCCGACAATCCGCTCGCCTGCGCTGATATAAGCGTCGAGGCTTGGCTTTATCCTGCTCAGCTCCGCCTTGATGGCATCGGTGAGCGGCAGTTGCAGGTTATCGCTCACGACCTTGCGAAACAGTGCGGCATGCTCTTTCAGGGATGTCTGCACTTCGTCACGCGTGCTGTTGCTCCTGCCCAGACCAAACAGCATCGCCGACAGCACATCGGCACGCAGCGCGTCATGCATCATGTCGGCTTCCAGGTGATTGCCCAGCGCAGCCATGCTGACTTCACTGTCGAGCATCGCCGCCTCCATGCGCGTGTTACCCAGGTAGTTGACCAGGCTGATGATCATGACGGTCAGTACACTGGTGCCTATCAGCAAGAACAGACGTAGCTTTATCGACATCCTGTAGCCCTCCGGTCAATGAAATAACGCGAGCTGCGGATTGCTCTTATCAACAGCTTATCGACGCACGTTGCCAGATACTTAAGCCTATTTAACGGAATTTGCCGAATCGGCAGTCGATCATGTCGAACGTCCGGCCTGACGCCACTCTGTAACGCGTCTATGGTGAACTAAACACATTCAGTCCCCCACAGGAGCAAGCACTGTGCCTGACAAGAAGTTCGCCATCGATCTCGCCTACCGTCCCCGCCTTGCCGACCTCAAACCGCTGACGTCGACGACCCCATTGCTCGAACCACAGGCGCTTGCCGCAGGACGCACCACACCAGCAAGCGACTTGAAAAAACGCACCGGCTATGCAGAGAACTTCCTCGGCGATTTTATCGTGCCCTGGCCGACTGCCGACGAGGAGCTTGCGCCTGACGTCTATCCTTTGAAGAACGCCGGCGATCGCCTCGATTACACGCACTTTTCCATCACCATGTCGCGCAGTCGGCGTCTGGCGCTGTATGTCGGCGTCAACATTGACGGTGCCAACAGTGTAGAGGTCAAGCGCAGCAAGGATTCCTGGGCATTTGACGGCCGTCTGCCCGCCGAGGCGCAGATTGGCGAGAGCGTGTATGCCGACAACCTGCTGGATCGCGGCCATCTGGTTCGGCGTCAGGACCCTAACTGGGGCAAGGAAGCCGAAGTTGCCAACAGCGACACCTTCCACTTCACCAACTGCTCGCCGCAGATGGGCGCGTTCAACCAGAAGACCTGGCTGGAACTCGAGGACTACATTCTCGACAACACACGACGCTGGAAATCACGGGTAACGGTGTTCACCGGCCCGGTGCTGCGCGACGACGACCGCAGCTACCGCAACGTCAAAATCCCTTCTGCATTCTGGAAGGTCGTGGCGTTTCTCGGTGATGACGGCAAGCCTTCGGCCAGCGCCTACATGATCGACCAGACCCGCGAGCTGGGTAAGCTGGACATCATGTTCGGCCCACTCAAAACCTGGCAACGCAGCGTCGCGCAGATCGAACAACTCACCGGCATTCGCTTTGGCGACCTGTCCAGCTACGACGGCTTCTCCAACGAAGAACGCCTGACCGGCACACGCATCGAAGCCCAGATCCGCGGACCGCAGGATATTCGAGTCTGACTTGCCGGTAAGCGCGCCCTGCTCCATGTTCGACCCCGAGTGTGCAGCAAGGACACAAACGTGTGACGCCCAGCGCCACACGTTTGTAACCTGAGCACTACTCGAACTGCTGACGATTTTCCGGAGTAATGAGCTTGAACGGCACCCAGATGACCGGGGACGCCAGGGTTTCGCCGCGCGCCATGCGCATCGCGGCATCCACTGCGCCGTTAGCCTGCCCGAGCGCATCCTGGAACACGCTCACCGCCATCTTGCCTTCGGCCATCAGCTTCAAACCGTCCGGGGTGCCGTCGATCCCGCCCACCAGGTAATCACCCGCCTTTTTACCGGTTTTTTCCAGCCCCATGATTGCCCCAATGGCCATTTCGTCGTTGTTGGCGGCGATGATGGAGAAGTCAACGCCCTGTTTGACCCATTCAATCACGATGGTCGCAGCCTGACTGCGCTCCCAGTTGCCGATTTTCTTCTGCACAACCTTCATGTCCGGGTACTTGGCGACCACCTTCTCCACGTCCTCGGTGCGCATGACCGATGATTTGTTGCTCGGGTCGCCGACCAGAATCACCACATTGCCCTTGTAATTGGCACGGCGAGCCAGCTCTTCCATCTGCAATGTGCCGGATTCCAGTTCGTCGGAGCCGACGAACGCCGTCAGTGCAGGCCACGTGGCAGGCTCAGGATTGCGATTGACGAATACCAGCGGAACCTTGGCCTCGTTGGCCAGACGCATCATTTCCGGTGCACTTTTGCCACTCACCATCGCGACAACGATGGCATCGACTTTCGAGTTCACCAGATTGCGAAACTGCCGCATCTGCAGCTCCACGTCGTCCTGGCCGTTTTCCATGAAAATGTCGGCGTCCAGCAGGGCTACCTGTTTTTCCACGCCGTGGCGCAGGATGGTCTGGAAGTTGTCGTTATATTTGGCCATGCCTACACCGATCAGCGGCGTGGCCGCCTGCGCCAGGCCAGCGAACAGCAGGCTCGCACTCAGGGAAATCGATAACCACTGTTTCATGTTCTGACTCCCGGGGCGTTAAACGCTGAAATGATGGAGCAGCTCGCGCTGATCCCTGGCCATTTTCGACAGGTCCTGACTGCTGATTGCCGATTGCTCGGCACCGTCGGCGGCCTGCTGGGCGGAATCGTTGATGTGCGTGACCATGCGACTGGTCTCCTGCACGGTCGCGCTTTGCTGTTCGGTGGCCGCAGCGATCTGAATGTTCATGTCGCGAATCACATCCACCGCCTCGCCCATTTCCACCAGCAATTGATCAGCGCCGGAGGCCAGTGTCACGCAATGGTCGGACTGGATCTGGCTTTCGTTCATCACCTCTACCGCCGAATGGATCTTGCTCTGCATCTGCCCGATCATTTCCTGGATCTCGCTGGTGGAGGTCTGAGTGCGACTGGCCAGCGAGCGCACCTCATCGGCCACCACCGCAAAGCCCCTGCCCTGCTCACCAGCCCGCGCCGCTTCGATGGCTGCGTTGAGCGCCAGCAGGTTGGTCTGTTCGGCAATGGTGCGAATGGCGTCGACGATGCCGTCGATGTTCTGCCCGTATTTCTGCAACTCGTCGGTCACCGCAGACGCCTTGTTGACCTGCTCAGCCTGCTGGCGAATGTTGACGATGGTTTCAGCCACGCGCTTTTGCACTTTCCCGGTCAACTCACTGGTGCTGTCCACCGCGCCACGGGTGTCCTGAGCCCGACGGGCGACTTCCTCGACCGTGCTTTCCATTTCATTCATGGCTGACGCGGCAGAGTTGAGACGATCCTTCTGCTCGTCGACCACGCGGGTAGTCTGCTCACTGATCTGCGCGTTCTGGCTGGCGGTCAGCGCCAGGGCATCGGCCGACCCGATCAGCTGACGAAACGTCTGTTGCAACGACTGGGTGAATTCATTGAGATAACCCCCCAACTCACCAAACTCATCGCGGCGGCTGACGTCGAAACGTACCCGCATGTCGCCACTGGTGAGCGTCTTCAAAACCTCGCGGAACGCCGCCAGAGGGCGACGCAGGCTGAAGGCGACCCATGTGCCGATGATCGCTGCCGCCATGACGGCCAGCAGACAGGCGATCAGCAACAGGCTGAGGCTGGTGGCGATGGTCGAATCAGCCCCGGCCTTGGCCTCGTTGGCCACCGCCAGTGACTGATTGCCGAACTCGCCAATCTTGCCCAGCGTTGCTTGAAGACGGGTTTCCGCTGCCTGGCGCTGTTTGTCGACCTGCTCGGCGAGTGCCGCTTCCTGCCTGTAGGCCTGATAAACGCCGTCGCTGCCGGTCAGGTCGTTCAGCAAGCGGTTGACCATCACGCTGGCAATCCGGCCAGCGCGCGGGTCGACTGCGATGAGCTCCCGTGTGCGGCTGCTGATCACCTCATCCTGCAGGTTGAGCACGCGCTGCAAGGTCTGAATATTCGGTGTGGCGGCATGGGCAGCCAGACCTTCGTAGGATTTGCCGACGTCCAGTAACAGCTTTTCCCCCGCCGCCACCGTCTCGGCGGAGCCGGCGTTGCGCTCGCGGGCAATATAGTCACGAAGATAACCGGTCAGTTGCGCGCCCTGACTGCTGCTGTAGCCCTGCAACACTCGGCTCTGAAGTGCCTGCAGAACGTGCTGTCGATGGCTGGCAATCAGCGTCTGCGCCTGCTCGGCATAAGCCGCACTCAGTTGGCGTTGCTGGTTCAGGTTGTCGCGCAGTTCGGCACGATCGCCAATGTAGGCAGGCGTGCTGTCCAGCAACTGATTGAACCGGGTCATGCTGTCGTTGAACGGCTGCTTGCCATCATCGATCTGTTTGGGATCAGTGCTGACCAGAATCCCGAGCAGTGCCTGGTTGGCGCGCAGCACATGCACGTAAAGCTCGCTCGCCGCCCTGCTCAAGGGTGCGGACTGCCCTGTGATGACGCTGATCCGATCGCTTATGGAATGGGTGCTTTGATAGCTGATACCTGCCATGGCGAGCAGCAGTAACACCAGCACAGCAAACCCACCGATCACTCGCTGAAGAATGGTCATGGCTATCCTCTTTTATTTTTATTGCGCTGAATCTGATCCGGGCCCGCGTGGAGAACGTCAGTCCGGAAAATGATCGCAGCGCTAAAGAGAATGTCGGCCACACCAAGGACGACTTGAGACGTAGATCACATTATTTTTACTGGCAGGCGCCACTAAGGGACTGCCTGACCTGAGACGTCACGCAGTCCTCTACCAGAATACGGGATCAGCGGAAATGGCGCGCTACAGCCTCCGGCGCGTCAGGCACGTCCATATTGATCCTGCGCCAGGCCGCCTGGGCGAAGCTGTACACCGAAAACGCAATCAGCCCAAGTGCCACGATCAGCAATACCAGGCCGCCTGCGGGCAGATCCTGCAAACCGTTGAGCGCATCTTTCATGCCCGGCGGGTGCATGGCCTGATAACTGGAACCGCTCACTGCCAGTAGCACGGCAATTTCGATGAACGCCACGCCGCGGGCGATCAGGCCGAAGCGCGATACCGGACGCACGTACTTCATCACGTCTTCATCGGCCTCGAAATACTTCTCGAAGGACGCCTTGTAGCCCTTGATGATGTGCACAATGCCCAACCCCAGGGGCACCAGGGCGACCACGTAGACCAGCAGATTGGAGTGATCCCAGGACAGAATGGCTGCCAGCAGGTCCTTGGCCTGACCACCACCCGATGAGCCTCCGGAGCTCTTCAGCCCACTGACCAGCAGCCCCAAGGCAAAGAACGCCAGTGCGCCGTAAGTAAAGCCGCCCACCAACAGACCGCCGCGAATCACCAGCCCTTTGAATTCGCGGCCATGATGGTCAACGTCCCGGGTAGCCTGCAAGACACGCCATGCCGCAAACGCCAGCAGACCGACGATCACCACCCCGACCAGAACGCCGCCGAAGGGCTGGCTCAATAGCGCTTCAAGACTGCTGTGGCTGTCGGCCGGCTGCGAGGAGCCCTGCGCCGCCAGTACCGCGAACAGACCAATAATCAGATAAACAACCCCACGGGCGGCATAACCGCCTCGCGCAAGTAGAACAAGGCCGCGTTGCGCCGACATAAATAACTATCCCTGAAAGTAATTACAGGAACAGACCGGGCATAGTCCGAGGGGTTCGACCCGATTGACGACGCGTCGTGTCATACGCCGTCATCGGGTCACGCGCTGTCAGGCAAACGTGGCACCGCGCGCGTTCACGAACACCGAATAAAGCGAATGGCTGCTGGCCATGAACAGCCGATTGCCCTCTCGCCCGCCGAAGCAGACGTTGGCGCAGCGCTCGGGCAGGCTGATATGGCCGATGGCCTTGCCTTGAGGATTGAACACTCGTACACCGTCGAGTTTCTCCATATCCGCCTTGGGATCACCGTTACCGCCCCAGCCGCACCACAGATTGCCGCTCTCGTCGCACTTGATGCCGTCGATCGCCGCGTAGTCCAGGCCTTCGATGAGCTTGCGCCGCTCGCCCAGCGTGCCGTCTTCGTTGACCGCTATCGCCCAGATGAGGCCGTGGGGTTTGGCGCGCCCCTCGACCACATACAAGGTTTTTTCATCCGGCGAAAAACATAAGCCATTCGGACCGGCAAGATCATCGATCACCCTGGAGACTTTGCCGTTCGCGGGGTCTATGCGATAGACGCCAAAGGGTTGCTCCTGCTTGACCTTTTGACCTTCGTAGTTGCTTTCGGCCTGGAAAGTGGGATCGGTGAACCAGATAGACCCATCACGTTTGCAGACGATGTCATTGGGCGAATTGAAAGGTTTGTCCTCGAATCTGTCGGCCAGCACGGTGATGCGCCCGTTGTACTCGGTACGCGTCACGCGCCGCCCCTCGGTGGTCGTGCTGGAGCCCTCACAAACCAGCAGCCGGCCCTGACGGTCGCGACACATGCCATTGGAAAAGTTCGAGTGCTCGCGGTACACCGACAGCTCACCCGTCACCTCGTCCCAGCGCATGATGCGATTGTTGGCGATATCGCTGACCAGCAGGTAGCGACCGTCACCGATCCACACCGGCCCTTCGGCCCAGCGCATGCCGCTGGCCAGTTTCTCGACGCTGGCATTGAATATTCGTATGTGGGTAAAGCTGTCGTCCAGCACACTGACCAAAGGGTCGGGATAACGCTGGGTCAGCGGCTGAGCGCTGGAAAGACGCGGCAATGCGCCAATGGCGGCAACGGTTGCAGAAACGGCCAGCGACTGCTTGAGAAACCCCCTGCGGCTTTGATCGGGTGTGCTGCCTGATGATGAGAATTCCATGATGAGCATCCATTATCTTTATTGTCGGAAAGGCGCGCGTCTTGCGGCCGCACGTCATCCTACAAGATACCGCTGGGCGGCTTGAATAATGGCCGCGTGCAATCAGACAGCACTGCGTATTATCTGCCGGCTCTCTTATTTGCTGCTGACTGCCGTTTTGCTCTGAACGTATGAAGCCTTTTAGCTGCAACGCCCACAAGAAACGCCGATGGAACCAGCATGACGAATACCGTCAAGGCAAGAAGCATGAACTCTCCATCCTCGCCACCGATTATGCCCAGGGTATTTGTAGCTGAAGCATACAGATCGAGGCCTGTTTCAGTTTGAAGTAGCGAGGCCAGCAGGTCCAAAGCGACAAGCCATTTGGTAAGCAGTACAGAAAGCGCCAGAATCAGCACACTGTGAAGGATGAGTTTCATTTCACATCAAAATCGGAAAGCTCAATACAGTTTTTGAACACTTCATCAAACGATTCGCCCGGAATACCTTCGATGTACCTATAGGTATCAAATGCCATGTCACGCTCCTTGTCCATACATTAAAAACAGCTCAACCGCCTGGCTTTTTAATCCTGTAACGCTCTTTAGCCCAGCTGAAACTACATTGATTTACTGAATACCAGACTACCTGAACGGCGATCATACACTCCATCATCCCGGTCAGAAGATCATGAGGGACTCATCGCAAATTTGTGTTTAACAATAAACATTCATTTGTTTGTGGCGCGTCACGTGGCGGGTACCGACGCCAGGCACCATTCCCCGTTGTATGTGGTTGATCAGTACTGCGAGCAATACTGGCATCAGGTATCGTTACCATCTTTCCCTCTACACTCCAAGGTCCACCATGCCCTCCAGCAAACGCGAACAGGCCCAGACAGATCGGCGTCTGGTGAGCGCATTGACGCACGCCTGCGAGACCGCCAAGGCCGAGATGCCCGGTTTCTGCTGGCTGACTCATGAAGTCGATTACGCAGCATTCCCGGCCAGCCTGCAGGTGGTGTGGGTGTTTGATACGCTGGCCGACAAGAACGCTGCGCTGCAGCGCGGGTTGGACGAGCGCATGATCGGTCTCACGGTAGAGGCACTTGACGATGCCCAGGTCAGCCTGTCGAATGCAGCGGCGCATGTGCATGTCGACTGCGAAGAGCAGTGCCTGCGCGAGAACGCGGGCAACTGGCAGCAGCGCATCAAACGCAAATACGCCAGCCGAGGTTGAGCATGGCCAAGGACATCGAAAACCCGTGCATTTCCGTGTGCCAGCTCAGCGGCGATCTGTGCGTGAGCTGCGGGCGTACCAAAGACGATATCCGCAAGTGGAAGCGCATGAAACGGCCCGAAAAAATGGCTGCCGTGCAACGCGCGACCCAGCGACTGAAAAGCCTGCAGAAAAAGAGCATTTGAAGCCTAAATTTCATCTTGGGTGCGGAAACTTCTTTAAAACGGCCCGGGTCAGTATTACCCGTGACTCGGTTGCCTGGGGTCGGACGAATTACAGGAATCTCACTCTTGGTCAGTCATGCAGATCGCCGCAACACCCTTTCACTGGATAGCCTGAATTTCTTCCTTGCCGATGTCCGCGATGGCCTGGGCCCGTATCTGGCGATCTATCTGCTGGCGGTGCACAAATGGGACCCGGCCAGCATCGGCGTGGTGATGACCATTGCCGGCATTGCCGGGCTGCTGACCCAGACACCTGCCGGGGCGCTGATCGACCGTACGCCCTACAAGCGCGCCATGATCGGTGTGGCGGCCTTGCTGGTGACGCTGAGTTGCCTGATTCTGCCCTTCACCTCGTCTTTTTCCGTTGTCGCCCTGACCCAGGCGTTGAGCAGCATTGCGGCCTCGGTATTTGCACCGGCCATCGCGGCCATTTCCCTGGGCATCACCGGGCCCAAAGCGTTTACCCGCCGTACCGGGCGCAACGAAACGTTCAACCACGCCGGTAATGCCTGCGCAGCCCTGCTGGCTGGCGGCTTCGCCTACCTCTTCGGACCTATTGCGGTGTTCTACCTGATGGCCGCCATGGCGCTGGCGAGTATTGTCGCGGTCAGCTTCGTTTCCGCAGACGCCATCGATCACGACGTGGCGCGGGGTTTCGATGCCAGCCACGACGTCAGTGGTCATCAACCGTCAGGCCTTTCTGCGCTGTTGAGCAATAAACCGCTGCTGATGTTCGGTATCTGCTGCGCGCTGTTCCATTTGGCCAATGCGGCGATGCTGCCGCTGGTGAGTCAGAAGCTGTCGCAAATCAATATGCAGATGGCCACACCGCTGACCTCGGCGTGCATCGTCGCGGCCCAACTGGTGATGGTGCCGGCCGCGCTGCTGGTCGGCATGAAAGCGGATGTCTGGGGGCGCAAGCCACTGTTGCTGGCCGGCTTTCTGTTCTTGCCGATTCGCGGTGTGCTCTACACCCTCTCCGATGATCCCTATTGGCTGGTGGCGGTGCAGATGCTTGACGGCATCGGCGCGGGCCTGTTCGGTGCCTTGTTCCCCTTGATGGTCAAGGACCTCACTCAAGGCAGCGGGCGTTTCAACGTGAGTCTGGGTGCGCTGTCCACGCTATTCGGGCTGGGTGCAGCGCTGAGCAACAGCCTGGCGGGCTTTGTTGTGCATGCAGCAGGTTACAGCGCGGCATTTCTGACCCTCGCCGGCGTGGCAGCGGTCGCGTTCTGCCTGTTGTGGCTGGCCGTGCCGGAGACCCTTTCGCGCTCGCATAATGAGCCCGAGCTCAAAGCGGACAATGCCGTGGGCGCGTGACCACCCTTAGTCCACCGTAACCGCCCTCACCCGCCAGCCCTCGCGCTGGCGGGTTGCGATTACCAGACCACCTCCTTCACCTTGCATCCCGCCAACCCAGCGCCCTGCCTCGTCCCACAGACCACTGCGCCCCGCCGACTGCCAGCCGCCGGTCGGCCCGCCATGATTGGCTATCAACACCGGCAGCGAGTGACGGCGGGCATGCCCCGAAAGCAGTCCGGCATCGTATTCATAGCCTCCCGGCGAGATCAGCACACTGGCTGCGTACACCCAGGCTGCGCCTTGCGCCATGCGCTGCGCGTGTTCGGCGTGGGCGAAGTCGGCACACACGCACAGACCGATTCGCTGCTGATCAACTGGCAGATAGCAGTCCTCGTTGCCGGCGCTGAACACGACGTCTTCGCCGGGATGCAGATATTGCTTGGCGTAGGCGATGACATCGCCCCGAGCGGTGAAGGTCAGTGCGCCAATCAGCACGCTGTCGTCCGGCCCCCTGAGCGGCACGCCAAGGGTGGTCGTCAGTCGCAATTTTTTAGCCAGTGCCACGAGCGGCGCCAGACGCGCATCGTCTGGAAGCAAAGCCAACTCGCGAGCCAGATCCGGCTCGTAGCCTGTGAGTGACAACTCGGGAAACAGCAGATAACGGGCGCCCAGTTCAGCTGCCCGCTGCATGAACGCCAGATGCCCGGAGAGATTGCTTTCGATATCTCCCCGTGCAGAACAGAATTGAGCAGCGGCGAGTATTGGAAACGTCATGGGCTCTCCAGATAAACGGGGTTGGCAGACGCGAGCTTAGCCTGCATCACAGCCGGTTCACACATAGTTACATTTTTACCAACGACCCATGTTGTACGACGTCTTATCTTGTCTGGCAGTGACTGACATCTCATTACAATAAAAAACGGAGATTCACCGCATGCCGCTTACCCCGTCTCTCAAAGAAACGGCCACGCCAGTAGCCGAACCTCGTCTCAAGAAATTTGCAAAATTATTGGGGCCCGGCATCATCGCCGTGCTGTCCTGGCTGGGCGCGGGCGATCTGATCACCTCATCGGTGGCAGGCGCCAGTTACGGCTACGCCATGATGTGGGTACTGGCGATTTCGCTGTTGCTCAGGTTTCTGATCGTCAACATCATCGCCCGCTTCCAGCTCTGCAATAACCAGGGCATGACCATCCTCCAGGGTTACGCGCAACTGCACCCGCTGTTCGCCTGGTTCATGCTTGGCTACGCATTGCTCATGGGGCATTTGATCAACGCCTACATGATCAAGGGCGCTGGCGAGGCGCTTGCCATGCTGCTGCACATCGACCAGCCACTGCTCTGCTCCGTCGCAGTGGTGATTGCCGTTTGGCTGCTGGTGGGACGCAATATCTACGCAATGATCGAAGGCGTAATGAAGGTGCTGCTGGCGATCATGACCCTGGCGTTTCTGACCCTGGCGATCATGTCCGGGCCCGACGTCACCGGCATCATCAAGGGCACCATCGGCTTCAGCATTCCGCCTGATGAGGGCGTGCACGGCGCACTGCTGGTGGCGGTCTCGGTGATCGGTGCCGTAGCCGGGTCGATCGCTAACTTCGTCCACCCTTACGTGATGCGTGAAAAAGGCTGGACCGGCCCGGAGCACAAGCGCATCCAGCGCAACGATCTGCTGTTCGCGGTGATCGTCGGCATCGTCATCAACCTGGCCATCTGGGTGGTGGGCGTCGAAATCCTGCGGCCCAACGGTATTCAGGTCAACACCCTGGCGGATTTGGGCAAGGCCCTGGAAATCTTTTTCGGCCCATTGGGTTGGTACATCTTCTTCATCGGCGTGTTCGCCACCCTGTTTGCCAGTATTTCCGGCAAGACCACAGCCTTTCCGATGCTGATCACCGATGCTTTCCAGCACATCCAGCCCAAGCGCCGCGAACGCTACGGCAAAGTGTTCCACAACGACCCGATGCACCGGTGGTTCATGCTGTTCATTCTGGTCACCCCGCTGATCTGGTCGCTGCCCGGCATGCCGGACTTCGTGACCCTGACCCTGGGCGTCAACGCGCTGAATATCATCGGGTTGCCCGTCATCTCGCTGGGGCTACTGATCATGTCCAATCAGAAGTCACTGTTGAGCAAGGAATACCGCAACAACTGGTTCGAAAACATCGCGCTGACCTTCGCCACCGGACTGGCGTTGTGGGTGGCGTTTCAACTCGGGACAGAGTTGCTGGCGTGAGTGAGCAAGGTCCATTTCTTCAACAGAGATGGACCTCACGCGTTATCCCTATTCCCACTACCTGAATCCTGGTCCTCAAGCCCGGGACGCCTGCTGATAGATGCGACGGTTACATCTCCCCTTCAACAAACAGCAATAATTCTCAACGGAGATGTTATATTGTATCTATTACTATCAGGAAGTCTCACATGTCGTCTCGTAGAATCGTGTCTCTGGCAGGCTTGGCAATCGGGGTTTTTGGCAACACGGGTTACGCGGAGGAAAGCCCGCAGACCATTGAACTGGAAAGCGTCAACGTCACTTCCGACTATCAGTACGAGACGGCGACCAGCCCGGTCCAGGGCTATCGCGCCACCCGCTCGGCCACGGCCACCAAGACCGACACCGCCATCGCGGATATCCCGCAGTCGATCAGCGTCGTACCTGCCTCAGTACTCAAGGACCTTGGCAGCAGCAATGTCGAGCGCGCGCTGGATTTTGCCGGCGGCGTATCCAAGCAGAATAACTTCGGCGGTCTGACGCTTTACGAGTACAGCATCCGCGGCTTCACCACGTCCGAGTTCTACAAGGACGGCTTCAGCGCCAACCGCGGTTACCCAGCCACGCCGGATGCCGCAAATATCGAACGTATCGAAGTGCTCAAAGGCCCCGCCGCCAGCCTGTACGGGCGTGGCGATCCGGGCGGCACGGTCAACATCGTCAGCAAAAAACCCCAGCGTGAAGCCTTTACCACCTTGCAGACCAGCGCAGGCAGTTGGGATCGCTATCGCACCGCGCTGGACGTCAACACGCCGCTGGATGAAGAAGGCAATCTGCTTTCGCGGGTCAATCTGGCCGTCGAAGACAACAACAGCTTTCGTGACCATGTAGAGAGCAAACGGGTGTTTGTCGCCCCATCCTTCAGCTGGCAATTGAACCCTGACACCCGTCTGCTGCTGGAAACCGAGTTCGTGCGCCACACATCGACGTTCGACCGAGGCGTGGTCGCCCCCAACAACAAGTGGAGTGGCGTGTCGCGCTCGACCTTCCTCGGTGAGCCGGACGATGACATCGATAATGACAACAATATGGTGCAGTTCGCCCTGGACCACCAGCTCAACGATGTGTGGTCGCTGCGTCTGGCCAGCCATTACAAACAGGGCGAGATGTCGGGTTTTGCCAGCGAGGCGCGCCCGCTGAATGCCGACGGGCACACGGTCAATCGCCGTTACCGTGAGCGCGACAACAACTGGCATGACAGCATCACCCAGTTGGAGTTGCGCGGCCGTTTCGACGGCCTGGGCGTCGAGCACGAGGTGCTGATCGGCACCGAGTACGAGAACTATCGCAAGAACGAACGCGTCACGACCATCGCCGGCAGCCCCTACGCCATCGACATCTACAACCCGGTCTACGGCCAGCCGAAACCCGCTGGCGCACGCTCCGGTACTGATTTTTACGAGCATGTCGAAAGCCGCGCGCTGAACCTGCAGGACCAGATTGTCTTTACCGACAAGCTGCGCGGCATGATCGGGGCACGCTACGAGCACTTCGATCAGCAGGTCGATGACTTCACCACCAACGCCACTTCCGGGCAGCGCCAGGACGCTTTCACTCAACGCGCCGGGTTGCTTTATCAACTCACACCGCAGGTCGGCCTGTTCGCCAATGCCTCCACCTCGTTCAAGCCCAACAATGGCCTGGACGCCGCCGGCAAAACCTTCGACCCGGAAGAAGGCGTCGGCTACGAAGTCGGAATCAAAAGCGAACTGTTCGACCATCGCCTGAGCACGACCCTCGCCGCCTTTCATATCGAAAAGGAAAACGTTCTGGCCCTGGACCCCGGCACCGACACCAATCGCGCGGTGGGCAAGGCTCGCAGCCAGGGCTTCGACGTGCAATTTACCGGGCAGGTCAGCGAAGCCGTTCGGGTCATCGGTGCCTTCGCCTACATCGACGCCGAAGTGACCAAGGGCGACCAGAGCATCCCCACGGGCAGTCGCATCCTCGGTGTCGCCAAACACAGCGGCAGCCTGCTGGGCGTCTATGAGTTCCAGGAAGGCGCGTTGCGCGGCTCGGACGTGGGCGCGGCGTACACCTACGTCGGCGACCGCTCGGGGCAGTCGGGCGCTGACTTCGAGTTGCCGGCCTACCAGACCGTAGACCTGCTGGCGCATTACAAAGCCAGCGACAACGTCACGGTGGGTTTGAACCTGAACAACATTTTCGATGAAAAATACTACGAGCGCTCCTACAGCAACTACTGGGTCGCGCCTGGCGAACCGCGCAACGTTACGGTCAGCCTGACCCTCAGCCTCTGACGCCCATGACACCCGATTCAATAGACCCTCGCTCACAACAACAAGGACGCATCATGCTTTCAAGCAAACCTTTCCTGGCCCTGAGCCTGCTCGGCGCTTTATTCGCCAGTCACGTCAATGCGCACGGCCTATGGACCGAACAGCGTCGCGGCAATATCGAAGTGGTCTACGGCCATGGCGCCGAAGACAACGCCTTCAAGGCGCAGAAAGTCAGCGGCGCGTGGGCCTACGACCTGCAAGGCAAAATGATCCCGGTGACGGTACAACGTCTTGAAGACCACGCGCGTCTGGTGCCGCTCAAGCCGCCTGCGGTCATGAGCATTGCGCTGGATAACGGCATGTGGACGCGCAACGCCGAGAAGCAATGGATCAATGAGGGCCGCAGCAAAGTGCCCAACGGCACCGACTCCATCCATACCTTCAAATACAGCGTGGCGATATACGCAGAAGGCGCGCACCTGCCAGCGTTCAACAAGCTGAATTTCGTGATCGTGCCGCAGACCGATCCCTTGAAAGTCGGCGCAGGCAAACCACTGCCGGTGCGCGTACTGATCGACGGCAAACCCGCCGCCGGCATCAAACTGATCGGCGATTACCGCAGCGCACCGGACGCCGTCAGCGCTGAAACCGATGCACAGGGTCTGGCCAGCGTCATCGTGCGTAACGAGGGGCTGAACATCATCGCCGCCGAAATCACGCTGCCAGTCAAGGACAACGCCGACATCGCCGAACGCGGCTTGTTTACCTCGCTGACGTTTGTCGGTGAGGCGCATCATGACTGATGACGCGCAGTAGCAAATTGCTTCTATTCAGGTACGCAAAGTATCTTCGGCCGACGTTGCCGGAGAACTTTGCTGATCGAACCTTGCGCGTGCCTGCTCGATTGCCTGTCTGTTATTGCTTGCCCATGCGGACAGCATTTCCAGCTGCGGTTTCAATGAGTGGCCGAGTTCGGTCAAGTCATAGCAAACAAGGTCGACGCCTTGGTCAGGCAGTCGGGATCAATCAAAGAACCCGTCCAGTAGAGGTGTACAGACCATTCCCCAAGAGCCTGACCATCGGATGCGTGCGCGAATATACAATTTTGTACAAAATAGATACATCAGGCTAAAGGCCCTGCTGTTGCGGGCCGATAGGCGTATTAGACAAGACTCCACAAATGCTCCGGGACCGGAACCTCAATGAAAATCACACCTTTCGACACCACTCCGATCATGAATATTCAGGTCGTGACCTCAACGCCAGCTTCGGTGACAGAAAGCTCCGCAGTATCCAGTGTCACACCTGCCGCTGCGAAGGTTCAGATCTCGAAAGAAGGTCAGGAAAAACTCGAAAGTGAAAAGAACGCAGACATCGATCAGTCCGGCCTGCCTGAGGACGTCAAGGAAGTCTTGAAAAACATCCGCAAGCTTCAGGATCAGATCGCTGAAAAGAACCAGGAATTGATGGAACTGCTGAACGACAAGACCCTGTCGGAAGATGAGAGGAAACGGCAGAGAGAGCTTTTGACGTCCACCATCAGAAGCATGCAATCAGCGTTGTCCCAAGCCACGAGCGCGCTGAATAACGCGATGTCGTCCAATAATATGGACTCCGACAGCCGTAGCCAGGCCAAGGGCCTGATCGGGATGAAATAGGCGTCACGCATCGACCGGGCCCTGAATATTTCCAGCGGGCGCAATGCTCCGCCGGAATAGCAGCTTGCCAGCACAGTAAAATCTGGCAACGCCGCGCGCCCCCCCAGAAACCCGCAATATTCCCTTTAGTAAACAAAGTTTCCAGAAACCTCTGGACGCTGGATTTCCTTTCGCCTATAAAACAGCCTTCAAGAATATTAAATTCCTGTAGAGAATTTTATTCGTCGACGAAAAACCTCTGCATCTGACCTTTTTCGCCCTGCGCCGAACTGCCGCCACCCTTCAGAGGACACGCCATGCAACACGAGAAGAACCATTTCATCCTGAAGATCAGCTGCCCGGCGACCTCCGGCATTGTCGCGGCGGTGACTTCCTACCTGGCTGGCAACAGCTGCTACATCGGTGAAATGGCCCAGTTCGACGATGAGTACAGCGGCACCTTTTTCATGCGCGCCGTGTTTCGTTTCAACGATGGTCATGAGGGTGACATCCAGCAGTTGAAAGCCGGCTTCGATGCCGTGGCCAGCGACTTTGCCATGCAGTGGGAGCTGCATGACACGCGCCGGCCGATGCGTGTGCTGCTGATGGTCAGCAAGTTCGATCACTGCCTGACCGACCTGCTGTACCGCTACCACAAGGGCGAAATGGACATGACCATCACCGCCATCGTCTCCAATCACCTGGATTTGCGACCGATGGCCGAACGCGAGGGCATTCGTTTCATTTACCTGCCCGTGACCAGGGAAACCAAGGCTGCGCAGGAAGCCGCGCTGATGAAGGTGGTCGATGAAACCGGCACCGAGCTGGTGGTGCTGGCCCGCTACATGCAGATTCTCTCCGACGACCTGTGCCAGCAACTGGCGGGTCGGGCGATCAATATCCATCACTCGTTTCTGCCGGGTTTCAAGGGTGCCAAGCCCTACCACCAGGCTTACGAGCGCGGCGTGAAGCTGATCGGCGCCACCGCGCATTAC
Source organism: Pseudomonas sp. P129 (assembly GCF_020312195.1). Taxonomy (NCBI): domain Bacteria; kingdom Pseudomonadati; phylum Pseudomonadota; class Gammaproteobacteria; order Pseudomonadales; family Pseudomonadaceae; genus Pseudomonas; species Pseudomonas sp. P129. The sequence goes on from NZ_JAGPYS010000002.1 coordinate 830,237, forward strand.
GTCACCAGCGACCTGGACGAAGGTCCGATCATCGAGCAGGAAGTGCAGCGCGTCGATCACGTCTACCTGCCGGCCGACCTGGTCGCGGCGGGACGCAATAACGAAACCATCGCGCTGTCGCGGGCCGTCAAATATCACCTGGAGCACCGCGTGTTTCTCAACACGGATCGAACGGTGGTGTTCCGATGAGCGCACACATCATCGACGGCAAGGCCGCCGCCGCTCGCGTTCTGCAACAGGTCAGACACGATGTAGAAACCCTGAAGGCCGAAGGCATCGAACCGGCGCTGGCGGTCATTCTGGTCGGTAATGACGCGGCCAGTGAGGTCTACGTACGCAACAAGATCCTGCGCGCCGGGGAAGCCGGCATTCGCTCGCTGGAGCACCGCCTGCCGGCCGACAGCAGCCAGGCACGCTTACTGGCGTTGATTGCCGAATTGAACGCCGACAACACGGTAAACGGCATTCTCCTGCAACTGCCCTTGCCCGCTCACATCGATGAAAACCGCGTCCTGCAGGCTATCGACCCGGACAAGGACGTTGACGGTTTTCACAGTGAAAACGTCGGTGGCCTGAGCCAGGGGCGCAACGTACTGACGCCCTGCACCCCCAGCGGTTGCCTGCACTTGCTGGAAGAAACCTGCGGCGATCTGAGCGGCAAGCATGCGGTGGTGATCGGTCGCTCCAACATCGTCGGCAAACCCATGGCGGCTCTGCTGCTGCAAGCGCATTGCTCGGTGACGGTGGTGCATTCGCGCAGTACCGACGCCAGGGCCTTGTGCCAGTTGGCCGACATCGTCGTGGCGGCGGTTGGCCGTCCGCGCCTGATCGATGCCAACTGGCTCAAGCGCGGCGCGGTGGTGATCGACGTCGGCATCAACCGCATCGAGGACCATGGCCGCAGCCGCCTGGTGGGCGATGTCGATTTCGCCAGCGCCACCGAAGTCGCCTCTGCCATCACCCCGGTCCCCGGCGGGGTCGGCCCGATGACCATCGCTTTTCTGATGAAAAACACCGTGACTGCTGCCCGTCAGCAGGCCCACGCGCAACGCAGCCAATCGGAGGCCGTATGCCTTTCAACCTGTTGAAATACGGACTCAGTTCGGAGTACCCGGTCGAGGTAGATCTGCCTGCGCCGAAGGAACTGAAGTCCTCCTACGACGTGGTGATCATCGGCGGCGGCGGGCATGGCCTGGCCACCGCTTACTACCTGTCGAAATACCACGGCATCACTGATATTGCCGTGCTGGAAAAAGGTTACCTGGGCGGCGGCAATACGGCACGCAACACGGCGGTGATCCGCTCCAATTACCTGACCAGCGAAGGCGTGAAGTTCTATACCGAGTCGGTGAAGATGTTTCAGGGCCTGTCCAACGAGTTCGACTTCAACATCATGTACTCCGAGCGCGGCCAACTGACCCTGGCGCACACCGACGCCACGGTCAGGTCGTTCCGCCAGCGCGCCGAGGTCAACAAGCATTTCGGCGGCCGCACCGAGATGATCGATCGCCAGCAGATCCGCGAGCTGGTGCCGAGCCTCAATCTGGACCCCGGCCATCTGCCGGTGCTCGCCGGCCTGTGGCACATCGACGGTGGCACCGCCCGGCATGACGCGGTCGCCTGGGGTTACGCCAAGCAGGCGGCCAAGCGTGGAGTGGAGATTCATCAACTGACCGAAGTGCAGGAACTAGTGATCGAGAACGGCACCCTCACTGCGGTGAAGACCAATCGCGGCACCATCACGTGCGGCTGCGCCGTGCAGGCGGTGGCGGGCATGAGTTCGCAGATGATGAAGAAGGCCGGGATTCGCTCGCCGATCCAGACCTTCCCGCTGCAGGCGATGGTCACTCAACCCTTCAAACCGTTCCTCGACCCGCTGGTGAGTTCGTCCGCCCTGCACTGCTATGTGCAGCAGACCAGCCGTGGCGAAGTGGTGTTTGGCGGCGGCTCTGATCCCTACCCGTTGTTCAACAGCCGCTCGACGCTGGACCTCAAGGAAAGCCTGCTGGCCCACGCCATCGAGATGTTTCCGTTTCTGGCCAACGCCAAACTGATGCGCCAATGGGCCGGGATCACCGACATGACCCCGGATTACAGCCCGATCATGGGCCTTTCGCCGGTCCGGAATTACTACCTGGACGCGGGCTGGGGCACTTGGGGCTTCAAGGCCACACCGATCTGCGGCAAGACCATGGCCGAACTGGTGGCCAGCGGCGGCAAGGTGCCCGAGTTGATCAGGCCATTCGCGCTCGAGCGCTTCTCGACCTTTCAGCAAGTCAACGAAATGGGCGCAACAGCGGCCAGCCACTGACGGAGAGCGACACATGAAAATCATGACCTGCCCGCTCAACGGGCCGCGCAACATCAGCGAGTTCACCTACGGCGGGGAATTCAAACACATGCCCGACCCGCAAACCTGCAGCGACAGCGAGTGGGCCGATTACGTGTTCAACAGTGAGGACACGCTGGGCGTGGTGCGCGAGTGGTGGATGCACACTCCCTCCAGCTACTGGTTCCTGGCCGAGCGCCACACTGGCAGCGACAAGATCATCCGCACCTTCGACCCACGCGAACTATTTACCGTACGTATCGACTTCGCCCCTCTCGCCTCCAAGGAGATCGCAGGATGACCACCCCCGCCCGCCTGCCCGCGCCCATGGGCCTGCTGATCGATCGCACCCGGCCGCTCACGTTCAGCTTCGATGGCAAAACCTATCAGGGCCTGCAGGGCGACAGTATTGCCAGTGCCCTGCTGGCCAACGGTCGCTTCCTGCTTTCGCGATCGTTCAAGTACCACCGCCCGCGCGGCCCGCTGACCATGGCCGGGCAGGATGCCAACAGCCTGATCCAGTTGCCTCACGAGCCCAACGTAATGGCCGACACCGTTGCCCTGCAGGAAGGCTTGCAGGCCTCCGGCCAGAACTTCAACGGCTCGCTGGACAACGATCGGGACGCGTACCTGGGCAAGTTCTCGAAGTTCATGCCGGTGGGCTTCTACTATCGCTCGTTCTACAAGCCCAAGGGCATGTGGAAGGTCTGGGAGCCGATCATTCGCAAGAAGGCCGGCCTTGGCGTGCTAGACCTGACCTTCCAGCCCGAGTACTACGACAAGGCCTACCTGTTCACTGATCTGGCGGTGATTGGCGCAGGACCGGCCGGCTTGCAGGCGGCACTGAGCGCTGCCAATGCCGGCGCCAAGGTGTTGCTGATCGAACAGCAGCCCATCCTCGGCGGTTCACTGGCGTATGCCCGCTTCGATGTCGACGGCTTGCGCGCCGAGCAGCTGCGGCGCGAACTGGTCGCTGCGGTAGAAGCACATGACAATATCCAGGTGCTCAAGCAGGCGACCTGCAATGCCTGGTTCACCGACAACTACCTGCCGGTGATTCAGGGCAAGCGTTTGTACAAGGTGCGCGCCACACACTGTCTGGTGTGCAGCGGCTCATTCGATCAGCCAGTGATTTTCCGCAACAACGACCTCCCCGGCGTGATGCTGACCAGTGCTGCACAGCGTCTGATCAAGTTGTACGCCGTCAAGCCCGGCAAACGCGCGGTGGTGCTGACCGGCAATGATGACGGTTACCTCGCCGCACTGGATTTGCACGATCAGGGCGTCGACGTGGTTGCAGTGGCCGACATGCGCAGCAGCCCGTCGGACCGGACGCTGCGGCTTGCGCTGGAGAAGCGCGGCATCGTCTGCCACGTGAACACAACGGTCTATGAAGCGCTGCATGAGAAAGGCATGCGCCATGTGAGCGGCGCCGAGCTGCGCAAGATCACCGGCCAGGGGCAGGTGGCGAACAGCGGTTCGCGTGTCGACTGCGACTTGCTGTGCATGTCCGGCGGCTATATGCCGGTCTACCAGTTGTTGTGTCAGGCCGGCGGCAAGCTGGCCTATGACGATGAACAGGCCGAATTCACGATCAGCAGCCTGCCGCAGAACCTGAGCATCGCGGGCTCGGTCAACGGTTACCACGCGCTGGACAACGTGCTGGCCGATGCGGCGCATGCCGCCGCCAGCGTGGTCTCGGCACTGGGCCTGACCTCGGCTGACACCCCAGCCGCGCTGCGCAGCGAAGCGCAGGTCAACTTCGCCTGGCCGATCTTCCCGCACCCTGACGGCAAGGATTTTGTCGACTTCGACGAAGACCTTCAGGTACGCGATATCGTCAATGCCACGCGCATCGGCTATCGCGACATCCAGTTGGTAAAACGCTATTCCACGGTGGGCATGGGCCCGTCGCAAGGTCGTCACTCGGCACTGCCGACTGCAAGACTGGTGGCCGCTTCGACCCAGCGCAGTATCAGTGAAACCGGCGTGACCACAGCCCGGCCGCCCTTCGAGGCCGAGAAACTGGCACACGTTGCAGGCCGTGCCTTTGATCCGTATCGGCAGACACCCATGCACCCGCGTCATGTGCAGGCAGGCGCGAAAATGATGCCTGCCGGGATCTGGCAGCGTCCGGCGTTCTATGGCAAACCCTCGCAACGCGATGCCTGCATGCAACAGGAAGCACTGCAGGTGCGCAACAAGGTCGGCATCATCGACGTGTCGACACTCGGCGGCCTGGACGTACGCGGCCCCGACGCCGCCGAGCTGCTCAACCGCCTGTATACCTTCGCCTTTCTCAAACAGCCGGTCGGGCGTTCGCGTTATGCGCTGATGACCAACGAGCAAGGCGTGGTCATCGACGACGGCGTTTGCGCGCGCTTTGCCGACCAGCATTTCTACGTCACCGCCACCACCAGCGGTGTGGATCGCATTTATCAGCAGATGCTCAAGTGGAATGCCCAGTGGCGTCTGAACGTGGACATCACCAACGTCACGGCGGCCATTGCTGCGGTCAACGTGGCGGGGCCGGATTCGCGCAAGGTGCTGGAGCAGGTCTGTACCGACCTTGATCTGTCTGCCGAGGGTTTCCCTTATCTTGGCGTGCGCCTGGGCACGGTCGCCGGCATCAAGGCGCGGCTGTTGCGGGTCGGTTTCGTCGGCGAACTGGGCTACGAGATCCACGTCCCCGCTCGTCACGCGCTGAGGCTCTGGGATGCACTTGTCGAGGCTGGCAAGGCCTTCGACATGCGTCCGTTCGGCGTCGAGACGCAACGGCTGTTACGTCTGGAAAAAGGCCACGTCATCATCAGTCAGGACACCGATGGCATGACCCATCCGGCCGAGATCGACATGGGTTGGGCGGTCAGCCGCAGCAAGCCTTTCTTCGTCGGCCGCCGCTCGGTGGACATCCTCGAAGCCCAGCCGCAGAAGCGCAAGCTGGTTGGCTTCACCTTGCCCAAAGCCAGCCCGCTGCCGCTTGAGGGGCATCTGGTGCTCAAAGGCCCGGACATCAGTGGCAACGTGACGTCCTGCGAGTACTCCTCGACCCTGGGCATGATCATCGGCATGGCCTATGCCGCGTTCGACCAGAGCACACCCGGCCAGCAGATTCCGATCCGCGTCGAAGACGGTGTGGTGGTTCAGGCAACCGTCGTCAAACTGCCGTTCTTCGACCCTGAAAACCAGCGCCAGGAGCTCTGACCCATGACCAGCCTTATCCAGAACAGTCCTGTCGGCGCCAACCCGCGGGCCTTGTGCACACTGCAAGACCTGACCGATCGGCCACGCGTGGGATTTCGCGGCACGCAAAGCGCTGACTACCTGACGGCACGCGGTTTCAGCCTGCCCGAGGCACCGAACCGAGCCATCACACAGGCGGACGGCAGCCAGGTCGCACGCCTTTCGCAGACCGAATACCTGCTGCTGGGCAGCCCGCTGGATGACGGGCAGCGCATCGCCGATGAAGAAGCTCGCTGGGAGCTGGACCACAGCGCCAACTACCTGCTGCCGCGCGAAGACAGCCATGCCTGGCTGCAACTGAGTGGCGAGTGTATCGCCGAGGTGATGGCCAAACTGTGTGGCGTGGATCTGCGCCCGGGGGCTTTTGCTCCCGGTTCGGTGGCGCAGACCTCGGCAGCGCGCATCAATGTGATCGTCATCAACCTCGGCGCGCAGGCCGAACCCTGTTTCCAGATCCTCTTTGACCGGGCTTCACTGGCTTACTTTAAGGACGCAATGCTGGATGCCATGACCGAGTTTGGAGGGCGCTACGTATGAACAACAGGTTACTGCATCAGTGAGCAAAGGTCGTTTCGTGCTCATGAACGACAACAAGTGTCTGTTACCGCCACGCCGCCTAAAGAATGCTGGCATAAAGCCGTTGAACTGTTGGTAGACCATAAGAGCGCCCTTCAGGCCAACGCCTCGGGGCGCAGACTGTACCCATGCAGCGCCCAACACTTGCGGCAGTAACGGACATCCCGGAGCTCGAATGAATATCAAACAAAAATTGACGTGGGCGTTCGCAGTCATTGCGTGCTTGCCCATATTAGTCGTCGCCGCCATCGTGGTCGTGAACCTGCGTGACAAGGCGACCAGTGATTTCGTGGACAGCAGCGCGCGTGAAATTCGCCAGGTCGACAACGCCATGCAGCTGTTTTTCGACGGCATTACGCAGAACGTCAATTACATCGCGGCGCACCCGCTGATCGCCGGGGCGAGCGACGATTTCCGCAACTACATGGGCGCAACGCCTCCTCCGCAGTCCGAGAATGACAGGCAGGCGACCGAGCTGTTCGCCAGTATCGCCAAGGCTCACCCGGCCTACTCCTACGTCTCTTATGGTCTGATCAACGGCAGCTACATCATGACGCCGGAAGACCCGAAAATGAGCAACTACGACCCGCGTGTGCGGCCGTGGTACAAGACTGCAATGGCCAATGCCGGCAAGACTGTGCGCAGCGATGCCTATTACTGGGCCAACGACGATGCTGTACTGGTCAGCACCATCCGGGCGATTCCCAACAAACTGGGCAACCCTGGCGGCGTGGTCAATATCGACGTATCGCTCAAGCAGCTGACCAACATCGTCAAGCAGATCAAACTGGGCGAAAGCGGCTATCTGATGCTGATGGAAAAGAACGGCACGGTGCTGGTCGATCCCAAACAGCCCGAGCACAATTTCAAGAAACTGGGTGAACTGGGCGACGGCTTCAGCGAGCTGGCGAAAACCGCCAGTGGTCTGGTCGAGGTGACACTCAACGGCGAACGTTACATGGCCAACGTTTACTCGTCCGAACAACTGGGCTGGAACTTCATCGGCCTGATCAAACAGGACGAAGTGATGGCCTCGGCCACCCGCCTGACCTGGTTGATCGGCATCATCGCGGCGGTGCTGGCGGTGGTCTTTGCGATTGTCGGTGCCAGTTTTGCCCGCGTTATCGTGCGTCCGATCCACAGCGTTTCCAGCGGCCTGGAAGGCATCGCGGGCGGTGAAGGCGATCTGACTCAGAACCTCGCCGTGCGCGGCAAGGATGAAACCGCGCAACTGGCGGGCTGGTTCAACAAGTTCCTGACCGCGATTCGCAGCCTGATCCAGCACATCGGTCAGGCCGCCGGGAAGATTCTCGAAGCCTCACACAGCTCGACACGTGTCTCCAACGACATGGCCGAAGCTGCTGGCCGGCAGCGCGAAGCGGTGGATATGGTCTCCACGGCGTTTCATGAAATGGTCGCCACCTCCAATGAAGTCGCCCGCTCCTGCAGCCAGGCCGCCGACTCGGCAGACAACGGTCAGCAACAGGCGCGTGAAGGTCAGCGGCAGATCGACGATGCGGTGCGCAGCGTCGACCAGCTCAGCGAAGAACTCACCCGCTCGGCCAAGGACATGACGCAACTGGAAAAAGACAGCGCAGGCATTCAGTCGATCCTCAACACCATCCGCTCGATTGCCGAGCAGACCAACCTGCTGGCGCTCAACGCCGCCATCGAGGCAGCACGTGCGGGCGAACAGGGCCGCGGCTTCGCCGTCGTAGCCGACGAAGTCCGCGCACTGGCCAAACGCACCTCGGACTCGACCGCCGAAATCGACAGCCTGCTGGGCAACCTGGCCAAACGTACTGCCTCGGTGGCGCAACAGATGCATGCCAGCCTCGACGTGTCGCAGCAGTCGGTGACCAAGATCGGACAGGCACGCAGCAGCTTCGGGCAAATCCGTGAGTCAGTGGATGTGATTCGCGACATGAACACCCAGATCGCAACTGCCGCCGAAGAACAGCATCAGGTGGCCGAAGACATCAACCGGCACATCAGCCAGATCCATGGTGATGCGCAGTTGATCGCTCAACTCTCGGACTCGGCCCGCGCGGATTCCAGAAGTCTGGAGATGCTGTCCAGCGAACTGGACGGCCTGGTACGCAAGTTCAAGACCTGATACCGCGCACACGGAGCGTGAGGAACGATGGGCATCCCCTATCGTGCCCATGCTCCACGCGGGCATGCCGTTCTGGACGCAGCAGGTGATCTAATCTCCGTCCCTCTCAAACCATTCAGTCAGAAAATCCAGAAAAGTGCGCAGCGTTGCCGACTGGTGGTGCCGCGAAGTGTAGATCGCGTGTATCCCCAGTGCCCGTGGCTGGTACTCCGGCATCAGGGCGATCAGCTTGCCGCTCGCAATCAGCGGCGCTGCCGAATGCACCGGTTGCAGGCTGATACCGGCGCCCGCCACTGCGGCCTCCAGCAGCACCACTGAATCGTTGGCACTCAGGTTGCCGCCGACCGGCACACTGAGCGGCATCTGCTGGCGGGTAAATTCCCAGAGGCTCTTGCCGAAGTACGAATAGGTCAGGCAATTGTGGGCAGGCAGTTCCTGTGGCCTGGACGGCGTGCCGTGCACGGCAAGATAGGCTGGAGCAGCGCACACCACCGAAGCGCACTGCCCCAGTGGACGGGCAATTACATTGGGGTCCAGCTGATTGGTGATGCGGATCGCCAGATCGATTCGCTCGCTGACCAGATCCACGGCCTCGTTACCGATAAGCAGGTCTGCCGAGGTGCCGGGATAGCGTTGCAGGTAAGCCGTCACCGCGGGTGCCAGAACGGCCAGGGCCAGTGACTGCGAACAGGCGATGCGCAGCATGCCGCGCGGCTCGTCGACTTGCGTATCGGCCGCCAGCGGCACCGCGTCGGCAAGCTCGACCAATTGCTGACACCGCAACAGCGTCACCTGCCCGGGGGCGGTCAGGCCGAGCTTGCGCGTAGTCCGGTGCAGCAGTCGCGCTCCGGCCCAGCTTTCCATCTGCGCCAGATAACGCGTGACCATTGCCCGAGACATATCCAGCGCCTCGGCGGCGGCAATGAGGCTGCCCCTGTCGTTGATGGCGATGAATACCCTTGCCGCTATGATCCGATCCACGATTCGTCCGATATAAGCAATCAATAGTTGCCAATACTGAGGCTTTTGTTTCACCTGAGGCAACCTAAGATAACCACCTCAGTCCTGCCCGAACGAAGGTCGTACCCATGTTGCGTAAATCCCTGCTTGCCCTGTCCTTCGCTGCTCTGTTCCCTCTCGCAGCCCAGGCCGCCGCCCCCTTGGCCATCGAGGTGTACAACCCGGCTGAAAAAGCCGTCTTCCCGGTGTCATCCGAACTGATCACCGGCAAGCATGACGCGGTGCTCATCGATGCGCAGTTCCAGCGCAACGACGCCGAGGCCCTGGTGCAAAAGATCAAGGCCAGCGGCAAGCAACTCACCACGGTCTACATCAGCCACAGTGACCCGGACTACTACTTCGGTCTGGACGTCATCAAAGCTGCGTTCCCCAAAGCGAAGATCGTCGCCAGCGCGCCTACCGTGAAGGCGATCAAGGCGTCGATGCAGGGCAAACTCGCCTACTGGGGCCCGATTCTCAAGGACAATGCGCCAGCCAGCCTGGTTGTGCCGGAAGTACTCAAGGGCGACCACCTGACGCTTGAAGGCCAACCGTTGCAGATCAAAGGCCTGAACGGCCCGGCCCACGAGCGCAGCTACGTATGGATTCCCTCACTCAAGGCGGTAGTCGGTGGTGTCGTGGTCTCCAGCGGCATCCATGTCTGGATCGCTGACACGCAAAGCACGAAATCGCGTCAGGACTGGCTCGCGACACTCAAGGGCATCGAGGCGCTGAAACCGGCCACCGTGATTCCGGGTCATTATCTGGGCGAGATCCCGTCAGGCACCCAGGCTGTGACGTTCACCGCCGACTACCTGAAGTCCTTCGAAGAACAGGCCGCCAAGGCCAAGGATTCCGCCGCCCTGATCGACGCCATGCAGAAAGCCTGGCCGCAACTGGCCGAGCCGGCTTCGCTGGAGATGAGCGCAAAAGTCATCAAGGGCGAGATGAAGTGGCCGAATTGATCCGGCACCTGTAAGGCCCCGGCGGAGCGCTGCGAATATCGGCAGGGGCCAGGCTTTTTAACTGCGCGGCGCACATGCACTCAGCTATGGTCAGACGCCCATATCAGTCGCTATGCTGCGCCCATGAACGCGCCTTTGAAAATCCGTAACCCTTGCCCGCCCGGCGCTTGCGACTGCAAGCGCGAGCTGCTGGACGCGGAAGATGCAGACCTGCGGATTCTGCTGCTGTCCCGCGACGCAGAGAAAAGCCTGCTGGATCGCCTGGAGCGTATCGACAGTCTGGAAGACCTGGAGCACATGCAGCGCAAGATTTTCCAGCAACTGGGCGTGCGTGTCGACGTCGCGCCGGGCTTCAATGAAGTGCGCACCATGCGCGGCATCAGCATTGTCGTCGAGGAAAAGGTCGGGCTGTGCCGCAAGACGCGCCAATCGATACCCGCCGCCATCCGCCGCGCCCTGGAAGCACGTCCACAGATCGCCTATCAGTTGCTCAACGCCAACGACCTGCTGCGCGACGCGTGAGTCTAGACAAAGCCCAGTCAGGCTTTCAGAAACGAAAACGCCCGGCCTGAACAGACCGGGCGTCACGTGAACACTACCGCAGGCTGATCAGCAAACCCCAGGCGGGATGCCGTCCTTGTTGAAGTCTTTCAGGCGTTCCTTTTCTTCGGGCGTCGAGTGCGCGGGCACGTCGCTTTGCGGTTCCGGTTTTTTCTCGTCTTTCTTGTCAGTCATGGTCGTTGACTCCGCTGGTGAACACTCAAATAAGGCCACGCGCGGAGCATTCGGTTCAGACTGATTGCACAGTGCGGCGCTGATCAACGTTGCATTCCAACTGTCGGGCCAGGCCCTGCAGATCGAGCAGGGTCGCGCGCCAGCTGCGCTCCTGACTGCCGACGCTGACCAGCGAACGGACCCGGTCATTGACCGAAATGCCCTTGCCGGTACTGGCTTGCCAGCCTTGTTCCAGCATGGCCGGATCGAACTGATTGAAGGCGTCGATCGCATCGACGCGGTTCACGGCAAAACCGAAGCACAGCCGCTCGCCACGCACGATCAATACACGCGACGCTTCGCCCTGGACCTGTGCCCCTTCGCCCAACAGGCTGCTCAGGCAGATCAGCGGCACCTGTTCGCCGCGCAGATTGAACTGTCCCAGCAAATGCGTTTCCGGCTGCGACAGGCCGATCAGTTGCTGCGGCATGCTCATGATTTCCACGATCTGGCTCAACGGTGCGACGAAGCGGGTCGGCGCATCGAACAGCAGGCAGGCGTGGCGCAGCATGGCCTTGGTCACATCGTGCGAGGCCTGGGCAGGTTTGACGTCGTGTTGGTAAACCTGGGTGTAGCTTTTGACTTCCGGACGCTGCAACAGCATCGGATGATCAAGCAACAAGGCTTGCTGCCCCTCCTCCAGGTTCATTACCCCGGCGAGCAGCTCTGGATGCGGCAGGCCATAGCCCGGCGCCGCCAACAGACTGTCCGGATCCTGACGCTGAATGGCGACCATGCGGTCGTAGCCGAACCCGCAGACCCGCCCGTCCGGCGCAGTCAACAGCAGCAACTGCGGCTTGGACGTCTGACGCTGGTGGTCCAGGCCAAGCACTTCGGACAGGTTGAGCGCCGGGACCTTGGTGCCACGCACCGAGGTGACGCCAAAGCAGCAGTCACTGGCAAAATCCGACGCCGTGATCTCGGGTTCGTCCACCAACTCGGTCACAACGCTGGCATCGATACAGAAGTTACGGCCGTCGCACTCGAACACCAGGTAATGCAGCAAACGGTTCTTGGCGGCCAGCGCCTCGTCCTTGAGCACTTGCGCGTTGGGATCGGCAGCGAACAGTACGCCTGGCAAACCACTCATGAAGGCAAGATCAAGCTTGTAGATCATCCGCGACTCTTCAGAGCCGAGCAGCAGAGAGGGCAGCAGCCCGACAGCGCTGCCCTCGGGCCCCAGTGGGCTGAACTGAGAATCACGGGCCTTGAGAATGTCGCACACCGCATCGATCGCCAGCCCGAGGTAACCGCCGCCATACTTGAGAATCGCGACCAGTGGCGTCGGCGAAGACATATCGCCGCCCTCCGCCAGTTGAGCCCGCAGGTCGACCAATGGCACCGGTTTGCCACGCAAGGTAAACACCCCGCGCAGCGCTCCCCGGGTCAACGGATGGGGATTCAGATCAGCGGGCCAGTGCACGGCCTCCATCAACGCATCGGCAACCACCGCCAGATACACGCCATTGACCTGCACGACGCCATAGGCATTCAGGCTGCTCATGCAGGTTGTCCGATGGATACCTTGTTCAGCGTTTCGGTATAGCCAGTCAGGTTGGCTTTATGCAGCTCGACAATCAGGGTCTCGACTTCCTGCGCCGACAGGCGTTGCTTCTCGGTCGCCGTGTTGATCCCGTCGATCGCCTGAGTGGTCTGCATCACGCCTTCCACGATGTGTTCGAAGGCTTCGCCGGCACTGCGCGAAATCTCGTTGCCCGACTCGATCCGGCTGACCGTTTCCAGAATCAGCTTGTTGATTTCCTTGGTCGCACGCGAGGACTTCTCGGCCAGCTTACGCACCTCGTCGGCGACTACCGAAAAGCCCAGGCCATGCTCACCGGCCCTGGCCGCTTCGATGGCCGCGTTGAAGGCCAGCATGTTGGTCTGACTGGCGATCTCGCTGATCACCTGAATGATGTCCTGAATGCCCTCGGCGGACTTGGCAATCATGCCCATCGCGTCGGACGCCTTGACCAGCGTCTGCGAACCGGAACTGGCCTGCTCACGCGTCATTCTGGCCAGATCGGTGGCTGTCTCGGTGCTTTGTGCGACGTAGGAAATGGCGTTCATCAGTGCTTTCACCGACTCGCCCATGGCGCGGGTCTTGGCCTCTATCGCCTGTTCCATCTCGACTTGACGGGTAATATCAGTGGCGAATTTCACCACTTTGAACGGCAAGCCGTCGTGGTCGAAAATCGGGCTGTACGTCGCCTGAATCCAGATTTTCTGCCCGTATTTGCTGACACGCATGAAGCGCCCGGAGTAGAACTCGCCCTGCCCCAGCCCGTGCCAGAACTCACGGTACTCGGTGCCGCGCACATACTCTTCCTCACAGAAGATACGGTGATGCTTGCCTTTGATTTCCAGCAGGCCATAACCCAGCGCTTTGAGGAAGTTGGCATTGGCGGTGATGATGTTGCCGGCCATGTCGAATTCGATGACGGCCTGGGCGCGGTCGATGGCATTCACCTTGCCCTGGTCCTCGACGCTGGTTTCCTTGGCCACAGTCACGTCGAGCGCGAACTTGACGATCTTGTAGGGTTTGCCCTGTGCATCGAAAATCGGGTTGTAGGTGGCCTGAATCCAGATCTCCTTACCGTCCTTGCGCTTGCGCTTGTATTCGTTGGCGTCGTACTCGCCGCGCCCCAGCTTCTCCCAGAGCTCACGATACTGCAGGCTGCTGACGAATTCCTCGGAGCAGAACATACGGTGGTGTTCACCGACGATTTCATCGAGTTCGTAGCCGAATACCGCCAGAAAATTGCGATTGGCGTGCAGCACCTTGCCCGTCAGATCGAATTCGATCACCGCCTGAGAACGTTCGATGGCCGTTACCTTGCCTGCGGACTCAGCCTGACGAATGCGGCTCTCGGTCACATCGTTGGCGAACTTCACGACCTTGTAAGGACGACCATCCGGGTCGAAGATCGGGTTGTACGTCGCGCTGATCCACAGCTCGCGACCGTTCTTGCCGATGCGCTTGTATTCGCCTGAGTCATACTCGCCACGTTCCAGCTTGGCCCAGAAGGCACGATATGCAGGGCTGTTCAGGTAGTCGTCTTCGCAGAACATGCGATGGTGCTGACCCTGAATCTCGTCCAGACGATAGCCCAGGACCTTGAGAAAGTTTTCGTTGGCGTTGAGCACGCGACCGTTCAGGTCGAACTCGATGATGCCCTGCGAGCGATCGATGGCCGCAACCTTGCCTTCGTACTCGGCATTGGACTTGCGTTGCGCAGTGACGTCTGTGGCGAACTTCACCACCTTGAACGGGTTGCCCTGCTCGTCGAACACCGGGTTATAAGTCGCCTGCAACCAGATCTCGCGCCCGTTCTTGCCCAGGCGCTTGTACTGCCCTTCGTCGAAAGCGCCCTTGCCGAGTTTTTCCCAAAACGTCACATATTCGACGCTGGATGCATGTTCCGGCGTGCAGAACATGCGGTGATGCCGACCTTGGACCTCATCCAGCCGATAACCGACGCAATCCAGAAAATTGGTATTGGCCCGCAGGATATTGCCATCAAGATCGAACTCGATCATCGCCTGGGAGCGGTCAATGGCCGTCATCAGCGAGTGAAGATCAAGTTCCAGCCCGGCCTTGTCCCTGTGGGTGGTTTCAATTGTGGTCGACATGTGGAAATACTCTGCGAGTAAGCATCTATGGAAGTATTGTTATAAAGCGCCGGTTTCCGCGAGCCCTGTCAGACACACCGATGTGTGGACTATGGAGGCTGCCGATCAAGCCGGTTAATCGTCTTTCTCAATGCCGTCCATAGCGCAAACTGCAGTTCATCAGCGTCGGATGGAATGACCGACTCCACTTGGCAGGTAGCTGTAGCATTAACATCGGCATCAAACGGAACAGCTTTAGGGCAACTGGTTCGCCACCACACACACAGACACCCCTTGGCCTGGCCGGTAGTCGGCTAAGCGCGCCTGGTACACCATTCCTTTACCTGCTTTGAACAACTCGCCGTCATCAGTAATAGAACCAGATGACAAGAATGACTGCGCCAGTCCAGCCCAGGGTCAGCAAGAAGGAAAGTCCAGCAAGACGCGGATCCATGGAACTCCTGTTCTGGAAGGCTTGGATAAGCAGAGCGCAGCATACGTAGGCCTATATCGGCCGGATCACCGACATATCAATTATTTTCGTCACACTGGAGCACTGTAGACGCAGGGGTCTTGCTCTGGATCAACGTCTGATAACCTTGAAGCCTATCACTTCGTGAAAGACGCTCTTCGCAGAGGCAGACATGGCCATGATTTTCCCAGTCGAACCACTACGACCCGAGGATCGTTTCGACGCCTGGCAGGAGGTTGTGAGTTCGACGTATGGCCTGGTCGCCAGCCAGCCCCTGAACGAAGCGCCGTTTGACGGCAGACTGAACGTCAGGGGTCAGGGTAGCGTTACTTTCACCCGGATCCAGTCATCCCCCCTGCATTACCGGCGCTTGCAGCAAGACAGGGAAAGCGATCACTTCCTCCTCACGCTCTCTTTGTGTCCCGACGCGCTTGTCGTGCAGAACGACAGGGAGTCCCGGCAAGGCGCTGGCGATATCGTCCTTTACGATAGCGCACAGCCTTACGCATGCCGTTACCCCGAAGGGGACGATCAGATTGTCCTGACGGTGCCCCGCAAGCTGTTGCTGCAACACATCCCCAGTGCCGAACGACTGGTGTGCCGGACGCTGGATGGCCATTCGGCATTGGGTCGTGTTGCCGCCGTCGTGTTGACCGAAGCCTGGAACGCAGAGGGTTTATCGGACCCGCTGAGCGAACGACTCAATGCATCACTGCTGGACGTACTGTCTACCGCCTTCGACTCGGTGTTTGGCGACACCGATATCCGACGTCAGTCTCATCAAATGCAGCAACTGCAGCGCATCAAGCAGTTCCTGCTGAATAATCTGCCCGACACAGGGCTGACGGCCGAAAACATTGCCTTGGCGACTCATGTCTCCCCACGCACACTCAATCGACTGTTCGCACAGGAAGGCACTACGGCCATTCGCTGGCTCTGGCAGCAAAGGCTTTCGGCGTGCCATGACGCACTGCTCAAACGCCACGTTCGCCGGGTCAGCGACGCTGCGCTGAATTTCGGCTTCACCAACCTCTCGCATTTCAGTCGAGCCTTCAAAAACGCTTATGGCATTCCTCCCCAGCAGTTGCTGGAGCCACGATAAGACGACTGGCGTCTTCGGCACAGCGATTGACCGTTCAGGCAAAGCACGCCGCATCCGGGTCGATCAGTATCACCGCCCTACTGACGGCGCTTTCTGCGCGCCGTGCCAATGAACGGTGATGAAGGAAAACCTCGATGACGACCCACCCCGATAAGACCCTGCGCCTGATCTTTCCCCAGTGGCAGGGCGGCAACAACGCACCTTATCATTTTGGCGCACAACTGCTGGCGTGGCTGGCACCGGACACGTCAGGGCCTGTCGAGCACGTGGCCGTAACCGAACCCGATGATCAACCACTTGAACTGGAAAACGGCATTATCGCCCGCCATGCGTTGCTCGCGCAGCTTGACCTTGCACGGCAACTGATCGACCGGCATCAGCCGGATCGGCTGGTGGTTCTGGGTGGCGACTGTCTGGTCGACCTCGCGCCATTCGCCTACCTGAATGAACGTTACGACGGTGACCTTGCGGTGCTGTGGGTCGACGCTCATCCGGACGTCATGACACCCAGAGACTTCCAGCATGCGCATGCGATGGTCATGGGCAATCTGCTGGGCGAAGGTGACAAGGATTTCGTCGACGCGGTGAAACGCCCTGTCAAGCCGGCCAATGTGATGTATGCAGGCCTGCAGGAGACCCTCGAGGTAGAAACCGCGTTCATCAAACGTCTCCGGCTGCGCAGTGCCGGTGCCCAGGCGCTGGCCCACTCCAGCGAGCCGGTGCTGCAGTGGCTTGAGGACATCGGGGCAAGGCACCTGGCGATCCATCTAGACCTGGACGTGCTGGACCCGGCACTGTTTCGTTCTCTGCTGTTTGCCCAACCCGGTGTCCCGGCCAGTGACTTTGAAGGCGTTGCTCAGGGCAAGATGACTATCGAGCAGGTCGTCCGCTTGCTGACAGACGTCGCCAGCGTCGTGGACGTGGTCGGACTTGGCATTGCCGAACACCTGCCATGGGATGCTCTGGCGTTGAAGAACATGCTGATGAAACTGCCGCTGCTCGGCGACCGGGCTGCCAACCCATGAGTCTTACTCCTGAATCAGCGGATAAAATTCAATTTATGCATACTCATCACATAAATAATTATTTAATTTAATAATAAACCTATAACAAAAAAGAATTTCACGGCGGTTTTTTATAGGCATACCGTGACCCCATTACCGACCCCTTTCGCCAGGCGGAGGTGAATCTACCTTCTTCATCACGTCCGGGGCACACTCCATGAGTAGACGACAACACCTTAAACTTGGCGCCATGGTCCACGGGGTCGGCCATGGCTGGGGCGAATGGCGCCACCCGCAAGCGCTGGCCAATGCCAGTGTTGATTTAGGTTTTTATCAGCAACAGACCCATCTGGCAGAAGCGGCCCGCTTCGACTTTGTGTTTATTGCCGACAGCCTGCACATTCACGAGAAATCCAGCCCGCACTACCTGAATCGCTTCGAACCCTTGACCATTCTGTCCGCACTCGCAGCCACCACCCGGCACATCGGCCTGGTAGCAACGGTCACGGTCAGTTACACCGAGCCGTTCCAGGTCGCTCGCCAGTTTGCCTCGCTGGATCACATCAGCGGCGGCCGGGCTGGCTGGAACGTGGTGACGTCGTGGCTCAGTGGCACCGCCGATAACTTCAGCAAGGGCGAACACCCGCCACATGCGGTGCGCTACCGCATCGCCAAGGAGCATATCGACGTGGTCAAGGGCCTTTGGGATTCCTGGGAAGACGACGCTTTCGCCTACGACAAGCAGAAAGGCGAGTTCTTCACGCCAGGCAAACTGCACGCGCTGAACCACAAGGGCGAATTTTTCTCGGTGAAAGGCCCGCTCAACATCGCCCGGTCGAAGCAGGGTCAGCCGGTGATTTTTCAGGCAGGCACTTCCGAGGCCGGGCGTAACTTCGCCGCTCAGAACTCGGATGCGATCTTTGTTCACGCCGAGAGCTTCGATGAGGCACGCGCCTATTATCAGGACCTGAAACAACGGGCTGGCGGCTTTGGCCGCGATCCGCACGCGCTGTCGATTCTGCCGGGCATTCGCCCGATTGTCGGGCGTGATGAGGCCGAAGTGGAGAGCCGCTATCGCCAGGCCGTGGATCTGGTGACGATCGAAGATGCCATCGTCGCCCTTGGCCGACCGTTCAATGATCATGACTTCAGCCAGTACCCCCTGGACGAACCCTTCCCGGAACTGGGCGATCTGGGCTCCAACAGCCAGAAAGGCGGTTCGGACCGGATCAAGCAACTGGCCAGAGATGAAGGCCTGAGCCTGCGTCAAGTCGCCCTGCGCTTCTCCCTGCCCCGCCGCGACTTCGTCGGCACGCCGGAACAGGTTGCCGACGCGATACAGACATGGTTCGAAGCAGGGGCGGCCGATGGCTTCATCATCAACAGCGTTCTGCCCGATGGTTTGCAGTACTTCACTGAACAGGTGGTGCCGGTGCTGCAGCAGCGCGGCCTGTTCCGTACCGAATACACTGGCAATACGCTGCGTGACAATCTCGGTCTTGAAGTGCCGGCCAATCGTTATGCAAAGGCTGTCGCCCATCAATCGGACGAGGCTGTGGCATGACCCGACTCGTGATAGCCAGCCAACTGGATAATGACTTCAATCAGGTCATCCGCGAGCGGCTTGCAGTGACCCATCCAGAAGCCAGGGTCATCGGCGTACCGGCCGGCGTGCCGAGCGACCTGCCTGCCGAGGTCAGCATTCTGCTGGCGCGCCCTATCAATGTGCATGGTTATGAAGCCCCTGCCTCGCCGCCTCCGGGCTGGCCTTATGGCCTGAAATGGATTCAGGTGGTGTCTTCGGGCATCGACTTCTATCCTGGCTGGCTGTTCGACGGCCCGCCGGTCAGCACCTCGCGGGGCAGCGCGGCAGAAAACATTGCCGAGTTCTCGTTGGCCGCCATTTTCGCTGCTGCCAAACACCTGCCGGACATCTGGGTGCATGACTCGCAATGGAATTTCACTGCACTGACGCCACTCAAGGGCACTACGCTCGGAATTCTCGGCTTCGGCGCCATCGGTAGCAGCCTGGCCGGTAAAGCGCTGGCACTGGGCATCAACGTCGTGGCATTGCGGCAGAGCCAGACACCGTTCGAGGTTGATGGCGTCGAAAGTGCACGCGACATTCACGAGCTTTTTTCCCGCGCCGACCATCTGGTGCTGGCCGCACCGTTGACACCTGCCACACGGCACATCGTCAACGCTGACGTACTGGACAGCGCCAAACCCGGCCTGCACCTGATCAACATCGCCCGTGGTGGGCTGCTTGATCATGAGGCGCTGCTCAATGCACTGGACCGGGGAAACATTGGCCTCGCGTCGCTGGACGTCACCGAACCCGAGCCCCTGCCGGACGGTCATCCCCTGTATGCACACCCCAGAATACGCCTGTCCCCCCACACCTCGGCGATCTCCAGCAACAGCCGCCACGAAATAGCCGACAGCTTTCTGGCCAACCTTGACCGTTTCCTCAGCGGGCAGGCCTTGCAGAATCAGGCTGATCACCAGCGTGGCTACTGACGAAAATCATCGCCATTGCGCTGCGTGGGGATACCACTCCTGACACTCAGTGCCACCTTCAAATACCGAGCGTGCCATGCCCAAACCGATAAAACACACACAAACCGGCTATCGCCGTGCGCTGCTGGCAGGTCTGCTCGCGGGGTTGGCCCTGTGCATCACCCTTCCCGCCGAAGCACAGGAAACGCTGCGAATCGGTTACCAGAAGTCGTCGACGCTGATCACGCTGCTGAAAACACAGGGCACTCTGGAAAAAGCCCTCGCCGCACAGCACGTTGCGGTGACCTGGCATGAGTTTCCGAGTGGCCTGCCACTGCTGGAGGCCTTGAATGTCGGCAACGTGGACATCAGCGCGGATGTGGCGGACACCGTACCGATCTTCGCTCAGGCGGCACAGGCCCGGCTGACCTACTTTGCCCAGGAAGCGGCCTCGCCTTCCGCGCAGGCAATCATCGTCCACAAAAACTCGCCCGTGCGGCAGCTATCGGATCTGAAAGGCAAAAAGGTCGCGGTCACCAAGGCGGCGGGTTCTCACTACCTGCTGATCGCGGCATTGAAAAAGGCCGGTCTGGCATTTTCCGATATTCAGCCCGCCTATCTGTCGCCCGCCGACGGCCGCGCAGCCTTCGAGAACAACAAGGTTGACGCCTGGGTCACCTGGGAACCCTTCCTGACCAGCGCCCAACGGCAATTACCAACGCGCACTCTGGCTGACGGCAAAGGGCTGGCCAGTTACAAGCGCTATTACCTGACCGGCACCGGCTATGCCAAGGAACACCCACAAGTGCTCAGCGTGGTTTACGAGCAGTTGCACAAGGCAGGCATCTGGCTCAAGGCCAATCCACGCGAAGCAGCGCAGGTACTAAGCCCTTTGTGGGGCAATCTGGATATCGAAACGGTTGAAATCGCCAACAGCAACCGGGCTTATCAGATCCAGCCAGTCACGCACGATCAACTGGACGAACAACAGCATATCGCCGACGCCTTCTTCGCTGCCGGGCTGCTGCCCAAGGCGGTGGATGCGCAGGATGTGGAGGTCTGGAAGCCTTGAGGGATGAAGGGGCACACCCGCTCGCATGGAGCGAGCATGCCCCTCGATCAGTCTCCGGACTCAAACCCCTGGTGGCGTGGGAAACGCTCCGCGGGCGGTTTCATAAGCCTGCGCGACACGCAACGCCAGGGCATCCTTGAAGCGCGGCGCGACGATCATCATGGCGACCGGCAGGCCCTCGGCCAGACCAGCCGGGACTGACGTGGCCGGGTGGCCGGTCAGGTCGAACGGTGCGGTGTTGGCCAGCATGTTCAACGCGCTGTGCACGTACTCTTCAATCGGCGCGTCGGCGGCGGTCAGTGTGGTGGCCACGAACGGCATGGTCGGCATTACCAGCACGTCGAATTGCTTGAAGGCTTCATCGTATTGGCGGGTGAGTTCCGGCACCAGCATCCGCGCCTTGGCGTAGTACGCACCGTGCAGGTTTTTCAGGCTGTAATGCCCGGTCAGCGCCACGGCACGCACGCTGCTGGATAACGCATCGGCGTGTTCGCGACGCTTGGCGCCGAAGTAACTCATGATCTCGGGGTCGTAATAGCCGTCGACATTCATGCCATAACCGTTGCCTTGCAACATCTGGTAGGCCGCGCCATCGGTGGCGATGACATTCCACATGTCCAGCGCCACTCCGCGGTGCCACGGCGCACTGGCGTCACCGACCGTCGCACCGAGACTTTCCAGTTGCGCCACGGCAGCACGAACCAGTGCGTCGACCTGCGGCTCGGACATGCCGGGAATCGCGAAGCCTTCACGCAGCAGGCCTATTTTCAGGCCTGCAACGCCTTGATCGAGGGTCGCGACGCAGCTGACGGCTGGCGGGTTTTTCTGTCTTGAATCGAGCCCGTCGGCGCCAGCGATCACATCGAGCATAATCGCGCAGTCACGCACGTTATTGGCCATCGGGCCGACATGGTCGATGGTCCGTTCAATCGGGAAGGCGCCGGTGTAAGGCACCAGGCTGTAGGTGGGTTTGTGTCCGACGATGCCGCTCCAGGCCGACGGCATGCGAATCGACCCACCCTGATCGCCACCGATGGCCATGTCCACTTCCTGCAGGGCGACCAGCACGGCGCTGCCGCTGGATGAACCACCTGCGTTGCGGGTCAGGTCCCAGGGGTTTTTCACCGCGCCGGTGGCCGAGGTAAAACTGGCTCCGGAGAAACACAGGTCTTCGCACACCGACTTGCCAATCACCGTCGCACCGGCGGCCAGCAGGCGCTTGACCACCGTGGCGTCTTCGGACGGCACGTAACCATCAAGGCTCAGCGAGCCATTGGCCATGGGCACACCGGCCACCGATACGTTGTCCTTGATGACCACCGTTCTGCCTGCCAGCGGGCCACTGGCAGCACCGGCAATGTGGGTCTTGACGTACCAGGCCCCGTACAGGTTCTCGGCCGCAGCCGGTTTGCTGTGTTCGCGCAACGGCGCCGGCTGGGCGACATGGGCAGCGTATAAGGCATCGATGGCTTCGTAGGAACCCAGAGTTTCGTCTGCGAGACTCAGGAACGACTCCATCTGACTGTCTGACAGGTCGTAGCCATGGTCCTGGGCGGCAATCAGAAAGTCGGCTTTGCTGGGGCGTTTTACGGACATGGTGTTCTCCAGATAACGGTAAGGACAGCCCGGGTTCAGGCAGTCATTGACTGGAGCCGCCTGCGCAGGGCGCGCACAGGCCTGGGCTCGATCCGGAGGACGTCGTTGTCCACGCCGGTCGCCACGCGGTGTTCCATACCTGCCGGTTCAGGGCGTATGGCAACCGTCCGCGCAGAAGAGGATCAGGCGCGGCGCCCGACACTCGAAGCTTGTCTGCAACCTGTCAGGAACAGGCTTGTTGAAACAATTCATGGGCCTTGACCAGCGCCTCGGCGATTTTTTCCACCGGTTCGCGCTTGGCCATGGCCTGATCACGCAGCGCGTTATAGGCATCCGTTTCAGACAGGCCCTTGGTTTCCATCAGGATGATCTTGGCCTGCTGCACGGTGCGCATCACCGCCATGCGCCCTTCCAGGCGCTTGACGTGCTTTTCCCGCTCCCGCGTCTTGCGGGCCTGACTGAGGGTGATGGCCAGAGCGGTCAGCAGGCCGAACGAGCGGACTGGCGACGGAATCACCGAGCAGGCGTTGAGCTGCACCAGCGCCTCGACAATGATCGGGTTTTCATAGGCGATCACCGGAATGATCGGTGGCGTCGAGTGGTGCAGCAGCCAGGGCGTATTGGTCGACAGGCTCTCCGGCGATACCGCCAGTACGATCACATCAGCCTCGCTGTGCAGACGCTCGGGGATCGGCCACTGCACCCGCACCTGACACCCGATGCGCTGCAACTGAGCGATCAGGTTGCGACCGTCTTCGTCATCGGGATGCATCACCAGCACGCTGATATCGCGCAGGTCCTTGATGCCGCCTGCGCTGTCGTTGCGCAAACGTTTCTTGGCGGCACGCAGGGTCATGGACGCCTCCCGGTCAGGCTGGACCAGCCATTGAAGTCAGGCGCCACCGCATAAGGGTCGGGCTTCAGCGCTTTCTGACTCTCGTAAAGGATGTCGAACTGCCCATCGGCATTGGCACGGCCGATCCGCGAGTACAGGTAGGTATGGTGGTTGTGTTCATCGATACGCACCCGTCCCTGCGGCGCGTCGTATTCCAGACCGCGCATGGTCTGCAAAACACTCTCCACGTCGGTACTGCCTGCGCGGGCGATCGCCTTGGCCAGCAGATGGACCTGAAAGTAAGCGGCCTCCCAGCAGCGGTCGGTCACCTGATGCTGGCCAAACATTTCCCGGTACCGGGCGATGCACTGGCGATTGAGCGGCGTGTCGATCGACTGGAAATAGGTCGCGGCCGAAATGTGCCCGGTGCCCAGATGGACGCCCATCTGCTGAATATCGGTTTCGCTGGTGGTAACACTGGCGATCGGCATGACCGCTGGGTCGAAACCGGCATCGGCGTAGGCCTGATACAGGTGCGCCATGGTGTCGCCGACCACTGTCGAAAAGATGAACGAGGGTTTCAGCTCTCTGGCCTTGACCATGAGCCTGGCGAAGTCCTCTGCCCTGGCGTTTTTCAGTGGCAAGTAGTATTCACCCAGCTTGCTGCCACCCCGCTCGTAAAGCAGGTCGCTCATCAACCGGTTGGTTTCGTAGGGATAGACGTACTCCGAGCCGATCATCAGCACGCGACTGCCGAAGTGATCGAACATGTAGCTGCCCAGTGGCACCGCGTTGTGGTTCGGCGTGGCGCCGGTGTAGATGATGTTGCGCGAATACTCGAAGCCCTCGTAGTACACCGGATAAAGCAGCAAAGCGTTGTAACGTTCGACGACAGGCAATACGGCCTTGCGTGCCGCCGAGGTGTAGCAACCGAAGAAAAACCGCAGGTTCTCTTCGCGAATCAGCGATTCGACATGCATGGCAAACAGCGCAGGCGTGGAATCCGGATTGCGGGTGATCAGTTCCAGAGAACGGCCATTCACGCCCCCGGCGGCATTGATCTGATGAATTGCAAACTGTGCGCCGCGCATTGTTGAACACTCACCGGCAGCGGTGACGCCGGTATTGGAAAACAGACCTCCTATACGGATCGACGGGTCAGTCATGCCTATAAACCTTTCACGTGAGATGAGACGCCCGCAGGTGGCCGGGAGCCTGAAAAGAAGACTGAGCGAATAACCGTGGATTCAACGGTGGCTCTCAGGCGGTTGTGCCTGGGGCTGGCGTGACGGCAGTGTCAGGACCAGTCGTGCGAGGGGCCTTCCACACCTGCCGAGAATGGGCGTGTGGCAAGAGACCCTGCGAGGGTGTCGGGCAGGCTCATGCAGGGAGCGGGCCATGCGTGACGAGGCGCGTCGGGGAGAAGCGAATTCGTTGGCGAAGAAGGCCGTGCATTCGTGAGGTCCAGGTCGCCTCGAACAGTGCCTTCGCGAACAGGTTCGCTCCTGCAAAAGCACAATATCTCAGTCTATGCATGAGTACATATCGCGAGAAAAAAGGGTCTTCTGCATCACGCTTTTGGTGCGTAGGAGCCCTGTTCGCGCCAAAGCGGCGCATGTCGGTTTGTGCGTGCAATTAATGCAGGGGGGCTCTGCCTGAGGGTTTCGAAACGCGCGCCAAGAGCCGTTTCGCCAGTTGGCATTGCCCTTGCTAAGTTCACCCTGAGACATCGCGCCAGCTGTTTGCCCTACGCCCCTCTTGGCAAGTAGGGAGACACCTCGCGTACGACTGGATCGGACGCAGTTGTCCCGCCAGATTCGGCACAAAAGCCTGACCTCCCGCCCATTGATTTGGCCGGGACGTCGGGCTTTTTTCATTCCTGGGAGATAAGTGAATGCACAACGACAAACGCCGTTTGATCAAGCATGCTCTGTTGCTGGGCGCGATCAGCCTGCTGCCGTTTGCCCTGATCGGTCAGGCGCAGGCGGACGAGGCCGTGAAAGTCGGCATCATCCACTCGCTGACCGGCACCATGGCCATCAGTGAAGCCTCGGTGGTCGACGCGGAAAAACTCGCCATCGAAGAGATCAACGCCAGTGGCGGCGTGATGGGCAAGACCATCGAGCCGATCGTCGAAGACGGTGCCAGCGACTGGCCGACCTTCGCCGAGAAGGCGCGCAAGCTGCTGGAAAACGACCACGTCGCGGTCACCTTTGGCGCGTTCACCTCGGCCTCGCGCAAAGCGGTGCTGCCGGTCTTCGAGCGCAACAAGGGCCTGCTCTACTACCCGACCTTCTATGAAGGGCTGGAGAAATCCCCAGCCATTATCTACACCGGCGCCGAGGCCTCGCAGCAGACCCTGGCAGCCGTTACCTGGCTGATGGCCAACAAGGGCAAGAGCGTCTATCTGGTCGGTTCCGACTACATCTGGCCACGCACCACCAATAAGCTGGCGCGGGCATCGGTGACCAAACAGGGCGGCTCCATCGTCGGCGAAGACTATCTGCCGCTGGGCGCCATCGAGTTTTCCTCGGTGATCAACAAGATCAAGGCGGCCAAGCCGGACATCGTGCTGTCGACCATCGTCGGCGGCTCCAACGTAGCGTTCTACAAACAGCTCAAGGCCGCGGGTATCGACAGCAGTAACCAGACGCTGATGGGGCTGGCGATCACCGAAGAGGAAGTCACCGGCATCGGTGCGGAAAACCTCGTCGGCTTCCTGACCTGCATGAGCTATTTCCAGAGCCTGAAAAACCCGGTCAACGAGAAATTCGTCCAGGCCTTCAAAACACGCTATGGGCAGCAGCGCGTGGTCGGTGACCCGATGGCAGCGGCGTATACCGCGGTATACCTGTGGAAAAAGGCCGTCGAGAAAGCAGGCAGTTTCGAGGTGCCGAAAGTGATCGCCGCATCCTCGGAAATGACCCTCGATGCGCCTGAAGGCGAGATCAAGGTGCACAAGGACAACCACCACCTGTGGAAGCGTGCGCGAATCGGCACCCTCAATGCGCAGGGCCAGGTCGACGTGATCTACGAGTCGGCACCGATCGAGCCCAACCCCTTTCCGAAACTCTGATTCCGGCCCGGGCGCGATCCGCTTCGCGCCCGCTTTCGTCAATGTGCAGCAACAGGTAGCGACGGCATGACTCTCGATACGCTGGTAATGCAAGTCTTCAGCGGGTTCTCGCTGTTTTCCGTGCTGGTGCTGATGGCACTCGGGCTGACCATCGTGTTCGGCCTGATGGGCGTGATCAACATGGCGCACGGCGAACTGATGGCGATGGGCTCATACATGACCTACGTCACCTCCGTGGTGTTTCAGCGCTACTTTCCCGAGCTCATGGGCTGGTATTTCATCATCGGCATCGGGATGGCCTTTGTGGTGACCTTTGCCTTCGGTCTACTGCTGGAACGCTGCTTCATCCGCTTCATGTACAACCGGCCGCTCGACACCCTGCTGGCGACCTGGGGGCTGTCTCTGGTCCTGCAGCAGCTGTTCCGCCAGGTCTTCGGCCCCAAGGAAGTCAGCGTGCCCACCGTGCAGTGGTTGCAGGGCGCATGGAAAATCAGCGACGGGCTGGAGCTGCCCCTCAACCGGATTTTCATCATCGGTCTGACCTTCGTGATAGCCGCTGCGGTGTTCCTGTTTCTCTACCGCAGCCGCTGGGGCCTGCGCATTCGCGCCGTGACCCAGAACCGCGCCATGGCAGGTGCAGCCGGGATCAACACTGCGCGGGTCGACTCGGTGACCTTCGCGCTGGGCTGTGGCCTTGCGGGCATTGCCGGCAGTTCGTTCACCATGCTTGCGTCCACCGGCCCGGTCAGCGGTCAGCAGTACCTGGTGGACACCTTTATCGTCGTCGTGTTCGGCGGCGTGGAAAGCCTGCTGGGCACCTTCCTTTCGGCGTTCGCCATCGGCCAGACCCAGGTTTCGCTGGAATACCTGACCACCGGTTCCATGGCCAAGGCGATCACCCTGCTGGTGGTCATCGTGCTGCTGTTCTTCCGCCCCAACGGCCTGTTCGCCACGAAAGTGAGACGTTGAGATGAATGACATGACTGAAAAGCCGACGCTGCGGCCGCAGGCCTCGGTGTCCGGCGCCGGCAAGCCAGCGGGTGGCTGGTTGACGCTGATCGAGCGCTACAGCCTGATCTGGCTGTCGCTGCTGTTGCTGGTGGCATTGCCGCTGATACTGGGGGATTTTCGCCTCGGTCTGGCCGGCAAATACCTGAGCCTGGCGTTCTGCGCAGTGGGCATGGTGATGATCTGGGGCTACGGCGGCATCCTCAGCCTCGGCCAGGGGATCTTCTTCGGCCTGGGCAGTTACATGATGGCGATGTACCTCAAACTCGAAGCCACCGCCACGGACGAAGCGGCCAGCGCCCTCGCCGCGTTCTACGGTTCGGCACTGCCGGACTTCATGATCTGGAACAGCGTCGAAGCCCTGCCCTGGTGGTGGAAGCCGTTCGAGTCGGCGACCTTTACCCTGGCCGCGATCCTGATCCTGCCTGCACTGCTGGCGTTTCTGTTCAGTTATGCCTACTTCAAAAAACGCGTGGGCGGCGTGTACTTCTCGATCATTACCCTGTCACTGGCCTCGATCATGTCGATCATGATCATCGGCCAACAGGGCTACACCGGCGGCGTCAATGGCCTGACCGATTTCAAGACGGCCTTCGGCCTGAGCCTGCAGACGCCCCAGACACCCTGGATTCTCTACCTGATCACCACACTGTTGCTGCTGGCCAGCGTCGCGATGTGCGGCTTCATCCTGCGCAGCCGTCTGGGCAAGGTGATCGTGGCGATCCGTGATCGTGAGGACCGGGTGCGTTTCTCGGGCTACAACACTGCGCTGTTCAAGGCCTTCATTTTTGCCGTGGCCGCGCTGATTTCCGCGCTGGGCGGGGTGATGTTCACCTTGCAGGTCGGTCTGGCGTCGCCCTCGCTGGTGGGCATCATTCCGTCTACCGAAATCGTCATCTATGCCGCACTGGGTGGGCGCCTGTCGCTGGTGGGGGCAGTGTACGGCACGCTGTTGATCGGTACGGCAAAAACCTGGCTGTCGGAAAACTTCGTCAGTTTCTGGCAGTACTTCATCGGTTTCCTGTTCATGGCCGTGGTGCTGTTCCTGCCCACCGGGCTGGCCGGGCTGCTGCAGCGCCTGAGCAACAAGGAGACGCAGTCATGAGTGCAATGTTACTGAGTGTCGAAGACCTGACCGTTTCATTCGACGGTTTCAAGGCGGTCGACAACCTCAATTTCTATGTCGAGGAAAACCAGGTGCATGTGGTGATCGGGCCCAATGGCGCGGGCAAGACCACCCTGCTCGACATGATTTGCGGCAAGACCCGCCCGAGTGCCGGCAGCATCCGTTTCAAGGACCTGCAACTGGCCAACATGATCGAGTACCAGATCACCCGCGCTGGCGTGGGCCGCAAGTTTCAGAACCCGTCGGTCTACGAAGACCTCACCGTGCGCGAAAACCTCGATATTTCCTCGCCGGACAAGCGCGGCATCTTCAACTGCCTGTTCGCCGGAAAGAACGCAGCGCTTAACGCCGAAATCGAGCAGACCGCCGAAATGATCTTTCTCAAGGACCAGTTAGGACGCAAGGCCGGGCTGTTGTCTCACGGCCAGAAACAGTGGCTGGAGATCGGCATGCTGCTGATGCAGCGCCCGGAACTGCTGCTGCTCGACGAGCCCGTCGCCGGCATGAGCGCAGGTGAGCGGGAGAAAACCGCTGGCCTGCTCAAGCTCATCGCCAAGGGTCGCGCGATGGTGATCATCGAGCACGACATGGAGTTCGTGAAATCGGTGGCCGACAAGGTCACCGTCCTGCATCAGGGCAAGACCCTGGCCTACGGCTCGATGGATCAGGTGCAGAACGATCCTCGCGTCATTGACGTCTACCTGGGGCACTGAACATGCTGAATGTCTCTCACCTCAATGTGTATTACGGCGACAGCCACGTGTTGCGTGACCTCAGCCTGGAGCTGGCGGCAGGCGAGTCACTCGCGGTCATGGGCCGCAACGGCATGGGCAAGACCACCCTGCTCAGAAGCCTGGTCGGCATGCTGCCGACGCGCAGCGGCAGCATCACCCTGGCCGGGCAGGAACTGACCGCCAGCAAGAGCTACGAGCGGGTCGCCGCCGGAGTTGGCTTCGTGCCCCAGGGGCGGATGATCTTTCCCTACCTGAGCGTCGAGGAAAACATTCTGACCGGCATGCAGGGCGCGCCCGCTGCGCCGATTCCCGACTACATCTTCGAATACTTCCCGGTGCTGTTCGAGATGCGCCGACGCAAGGGTGGCAACCTGTCCGGCGGCCAGCAGCAACAGCTGGCCATCGCCCGCGCGCTGGTCTCCAACCCCAAGGTGTTGATCCTCGATGAGCCCACCGAAGGCATCCAGCCTTCGATCATCAAGGACATCGCCAAAGCCCTCAACCTGCTGAAAAAGGAACGCGGGTTTTCGTTGATTGTTTCCGAGCAGGTGCTGTCGTTCGCCATGGCGGTGGCAGACCGCTACCTGATCATCGAAAAAGGCGAGTTCGTCCACAGCGAGGTCCGCGAAACCGTCGACCGCGAGCGCATCCTGCGCTACCTGACAATCTGAACAACGCACAGGAGCCATCGTGATGCTGATACTCGACCGCATTCTGGGCCAGGCCAGCGACCCTGCCCTCGCCGACCGCCTGCATGACCTGAGCCACGCCGGTCAGGTGGAAACCCTGAGCCTGTCCGGCAGTGACATCCAGCGTCATCGCCTGCGCCTGGCCAGCGACCGCGGCACCGACTGCGCGATCCGCCTGGAACGTCACCAACACCTGCGCAACGGCTCGGTGCTGATGCTCGACAGTCAACGCGCCATCGTCGTGCAAATGCAGGATCAGGAATATCTCGACCTGCAGCCGCGCGATGCGGCCGCCGCGCTGGAACTGGGTTATTTCGCCGGCAACATGCACTGGGCGGTGCGTTTTGCCGGAGACACCTTGCAGATCCCGCTCAATGGCCCGGAAGCTGACTACCTCGAGCGTCTGGCGCCCATGCTCGCGGACGGCCGGGTGCAGCGCGCATGAACGCTTCGAGCAGCCTCTTGCTGGCACTGCAACAGGCCGACAGTTTCTTCCCCGGCGGCGCAGTGGCGTGGTCGTGGGGTCTGGAAACGCTGGTGGCCGACGGGCATCTCGGTCACGGAGAAATAGTCGCGCCGCGACGCCGACAACGACAACGACAACGACAACGAACTGTTCGCCATAACCGCAGTGCCGAAGTGCATGGCTTCGTCGAGGGCCAGTTGCGCCATCGCTGGAACAGTTTTGATCGAGTGTTTCTGCTCGCCGCCTGGCACGCGGCTGATGACCTGCCGACGTTGATGGCTCTGGACGCCCGGATCGAAGCGCTGACCCTGGCCGAGGAACTGCGCCAGGGCTCACGACGTGTCGGCCAGGCATTGCTGGGCGTGCATGTCGCGCTGGGCACATCGGGCGCGGCGTCCTATCAGCAGCAGATTCTGACAGGCAACACACCGGGCCATCTGCCCGTGGTGCAGGGCCTGCTCTGGAATCACCTCGGCATGCACCGCGATCACTGCCAGCTGGCTGCCGCGCACGCTTTGTGTACCGGGCTGGTCAGCGCCGCCGTGCGGCTCGGGGTCATGGGCCACATCGATGCGCAACGGGTGCTGACCGATATTCAACCGCTGATCACCGAACTGCTGGCGCAGGAGCCGCCTGAGCCGGACGACGCGTGCGGCTTCACACCCATGGGAGAAATCGCCGTGATGCGCCACGAAACCCAGGACCTGCGTCTGTTTGCCAATTGACCGGCCTTCTACTGACAGCTCTGGAGCCCCCTCATGTTGTTGACCCCGACCGAACTTGAACGACTCACGCTGTACACCGCCGCCGAGCTGTCACGCAAACGCCGCAGCAAGGGCCTGCGCCTGAACTTCCCGGAGGCCTCAGCACTGATCGCAGACGAAATCCTCGAAGGCGCGCGTGAAGGTCGCAGCGTCGCCGAGCTGATCGGTTTCGGCTCAACGATCCTCAACACCGATGACGTGATGCCAGGGGTCGCCGACCTGCTGCCGGTGCTGCAGGTCGAGGGCACGTTTCCGGACGGCACCAAACTGGTCACTGTGCATCAACCAATCCGCCCGGGCCAACTGCCGCTGGCAGTCATGCCCACACCGGGGGAGATTCTTGCACCTGACGGCGATATCCACCTGAACGGCGACCGACCGACCGCCACCCTGCGCGCGATCAATACCGGCGACCGGCCAGTGCAGATCGGCAGTCACTATCACTTTTTCGAGGTCAACAAGGCGCTGGATTTCCCGCGTGAACGTGCCTTCGGCATGCACCTGGATATTCCCGCAGGCACGGCCGTGCGCTTCGAACCCGGCGAGCTGCGCGAAGTGCAACTGGTGCAGTTTGGCGGAACTGGCGACATCCACGGCTTCAGTGGCCTGACCAATGGCAACCTGCACGATCCGGCCTGCAAGCTCGCAGCGCTGGAGCGTGCCCGCGCCCAATTCTTCAAAGGAGCCTGAGGCATGGCAACGATGACGCGCAAGGAATACGCCGCCATGTACGGCCCCACGACTGGCGATGCCGTGCGCCTGGGCGACACCTCGCTGCTGGCCGAAGTCGAGTTCGACCACTCGGTACCCGGTGATGAGTGCCTGCACGGCGGTGGCAAGACGCTGCGTGACGGCATGGGCCTGATGCCCGGGCATGACAGCGTTGACGGCGCCCTCGATATGCTGATCTGCAACGCGCTGATCATCGACCCGGTGATCGGCATCGTCAAAGGCGACATCGGTATCAAGGACGGCAAGATCGTGGCCATTGGCAAGGCCGGCAACCCGCAGATCATGGACGGCGTACACCCGCAACTGATCTGCGGCGTCGCCACGACCGTACGCGATGCCGAGGGTCTGATCGTCACCCCCGGCGGCATCGACGTGCACGTGCATTTCGACTCTGCGCAACTCTGCGATCACGCGCTGGCGGCAGGCCTGACCACACTGATCGGCGGCTCGCTGGGGCCGATCACGGTCGGCATCGATTGTGGCGGGGAGTGGAACGTCGGCAAGATGCTGCAAGCCGCCGAGGCCTGGCCGATCAACTTCGGTTTTCTGGGACGCGGCAATTCCAGCAAGCCCGAATCGCTGCTCGGGCAACTGCGTGGCGGTTGCCTGGGGCTGAAGATTCACGAGGACTGGGGCGCCATGCCAGCGGTGATCGACACCTGCCTGAAAGTCGCCGACGAATACGACTTTCAGGTGCAGTTGCACACCGACACGCTCAATGAATCCGGGTTTCTCGAAGACACGCTGGCGGCCATCGGCGACCGCACCATCCACATGTACCACACCGAAGGTGCAGGTGGCGGGCATGCGCCGGACATCATCAGCGTCGCCGGCAAAAGCAACTGCATCCCCTCCTCGACCAACCCGACCAACCCCTACACCGTGAATACATTCGACGAGCACCTGGACATGATCATGGTCTGTCACCACCTCAATCCGGATGTGCCGGAAGACGTGGCGTTCGCCGAATCGCGGGTGCGCCCGCAGACCATTGCCGCCGAGGACATCCTGCACGACACCGGCGCCATTTCGATCCTGGGCTCCGACAGTCAGGGCATGGGCCGTATCAACGAGGTGATCTGCCGGACCTGGCAACTGGCGTCAAAAATGAAAGACCAGCGCGGTCGCCTGCCGGAAGAAACCACGGCACTGGGCGACAACGAACGGATCAAGCGTTACATCGCCAAATACACCATCAATGCCGCGCGGGTATTCGGCATCGACAGCTACATCGGCTCTCTGGAGCCCGGCAAGCTGGCCGATCTGGTGCTCTGGCGGCCGGCCTTCTTCGGCATCAAGC
Organism: Pseudomonas sp. P129; assembly: GCF_020312195.1. NCBI lineage: Bacteria > Pseudomonadati > Pseudomonadota > Gammaproteobacteria > Pseudomonadales > Pseudomonadaceae > Pseudomonas > Pseudomonas sp. P129. The sequence goes on from NZ_JAGPYS010000002.1 coordinate 863,326, forward strand.
CGGAACTGGTGGTCAAGGGTGGCTTCATCGTGCACGCCGTAATGGGTGATTCCGCCGCCTCGCTGTACACCTGCGAACCCTTGGTGATGCGCCCGCAATGGGGCGCGTTTGGCGAGGCCAAACAGGCGCTGTCGGTCAACTTCGTCAATCGTCTTGCCGTCGAAGCCGACACCGCCACGCGCCTGGGGCTCAAGAAGCAACTGCTGCCCGCGTTCGGCACTCGCACCCTGCGCAAGTCCGACATGCTGCACAACGATGCCTGCCCGGATATCCGCGTCGACCCGCAGACTTTCGATGTGTACGCCGACGGCGAGCGCCTGCACTGCGAGCCGGTCAGCGAAGTGCCACTTGCGCAGCGCTACATGCTGCGTTGAAACCCACCCCGCAGAGGAAACCCGACAATGAGCCTGCCCTTGAACGCATCTGCCCCGCACACCGATGCCCAACCCCATCCCGGCGCTGCTCGCGTGGGCATCGGCGGCCCGGTGGGCTCGGGCAAGACCCGCCTGCTGGAACAATTGATTCCGCGCTTCATCGCGCGTGGTACCGAGCTGGCGATCATCACCAATGACCTTGCGACCCGTGAAGATGCCGAGCGTGTGCAGCGCAGCGGGCTGATCGACCCGCAGCGGGTTCGTGCGGTGGAAACCGGTGCCTGCCCGCACACCGCCATTCGCGAAGACCCGACCCTCAACCTGCAAATGGCCGATGAGCTGGAAGCGCGCTTCGGTAATCTTGATCTGGTGCTGATCGAATCGGGCGGCGACAACCTGGCCTCGACCTTTTCGCTGGATCTGGTGGACTACTGGATTTTCGTCATCGATGTCGCAGGCGGCGACGATATCCCGCGCAAACGCGGCCCCGGCGTTTTGAGCTGCGACCTGCTGGTGGTCAATAAATACGACCTGGCACCCTATGTGGGCGTCGACCTGCCGCGCATGCGGCGCGAGTCAGCGCAAGCGCGCAACGGGCAGCCGGTGCTGTTTACCAACTGCAACACCGGCGAAGGCGTCGACGCGGTGGTGGACGCGATAAGCCGTGCCGTGTTGTTCGACCGCACATGAACGCCCATCAATCGTCACTGCCCGCACAGACGAAAAGCACGGCACATATCGCCTTCAGCAAAGCGCCTTCCGGGGCCAGTTATGTGTCTCGTCAGGAGGTCGGCTACCCCTTCCATCTGGGGCGTACCCTGACCCTGCCGCAGGACCCGCCCGGCATGGCGGCGGTCTACCTGCAATCGTGCTCGGGAGGCCTGTTCGCCGGGGAACAACTGCACCTGCATCTGCACGCGGGGCCAGGTACACAAGTGCACGTCAGCACCGGCGCTGCGACGGTCGCGCACAGCATGCTAGAACAATCGGCGCGGCAGACCGTGACGCTGGTCGCCGAAGCCGATGCGCTGCTGGAGTACCTGCCGATGGCGACCATTCTGTTTCCACAGACACGACTGCACAGCCGGGTGGACGTGACATTGCACCCCGGCGCACGGGTGCTGCTGTGTGATGCATTCTGCCTGCATACACCTCTAGGCAGCGAAGGACTGCCCGACTTTTACCGCGCCGATCTGCAGGTCTACAGCCCGGCCGGAAAACTGTTGGCCGGTGACCGACTGGCAATGACCGGCGCAGACCTGCAACGCCGACTGCCCGGCGTAAGCGGACAACGGCAAGCCTTGGCAACGTTCATGCTGGTGGGTCAGGGTTTACCGGTAGAGGATTTGAAACGGACGTTACGCGAAACGTTACGGGACGTTGCCGATAGCTACCAGGGCGTCAGCGCACTGCCGAACGATTGCGGCGTGTCCGTACGCGTGATGAGCGCCGATGCAGTGGCGTTGCGTAATGCGCTGCATCTGGCCTGGGCGTGCGTTCGGCAGCAATTGACAGGACTTGCGCCGCGGGTGCGGCGCAAGTGAGCAGCCAGGCCGTTGCAGAGCACTTTCCAGGCTCAAACGACTTACAACTTGCCTTCCCAGCGCCGAAAGAGAACGCTGGCATTGACCCCGCCAAATCCGAAGCCGTTTGAAAGGGCATGAACGATTGGGGTCTCTCGGGCGACCATGGCCACCAGGTCAAGCCCTTCAGCAGCCTCGTCCGGGTGCGTGAGGTTCAATGTGGGTGGCACGATTTGATCTCTTAGTGCCAGCACTGTGAACACTGCTTCGATTCCGCCGGCAGCGCCCAGCAAATGTCCGGTGGCCGATTTCGTCGAGCTGATGGCAACGCCTGATCGAGTGCCGACCAATGAGCGAATAGCAGCCAGTTCCCCCTTGTCACCGACAGGTGTGGAAGTGGCGTGAGCATTGATATGCTGCACCTCATCGGCCCTAGTGCCACCTTGATGCAGTGCCTGCTCCATGGCCCTGCGCGCACCGCGACCGTCTTCCGGCCCGGCCGTCAGGTGATAGGCATCCGCACTGGTGCCATAGCCAGTCAGCTCCGCAAGCGGCGTCGCGCCCCGCGCCAGGGCATGCTCCAGTGATTCAATGACCAGCAGGCCCGCGCCTTCAGCCATGACGAAACCGTCACGGTCCCGGTCAAACGGGCGTGAAGCCTCTTGCGGTCGACCCGCAAAGCTCGTGGAAAGCGCACGGGCCGCAGCAAAGCATCCCAGGGTGACGCGATCGATGGCGGCCTCGGCACCACCGCAGATTGCAATGTCGGCCTCACCGCTTCTGATCAACCGCGCTGCGTCGCCAATGGCTTGCACGCCGGCTGCACAGGCAGTCACGGGGGCGCCCAGCGGCCCTTTGAAACCATAACGGATGGAAATCTGTCCAGCCGCCATGTTCGCCAGAAAGGAAGGAGCAGTGAATGGCGACAGCCTTCGAGGTCCACGGGTATCCGTGACACGCACAGCGTCGGCAATGGCACCAAAACCGCCAACCCCCGAAGCAATGACGGTCGCCGTGCGCTGTTGTTGCACTTCAGAGTCAGGATGCCAACCCGCCTGCGCGAGCGCTTCATGAGCAGCAACGAGTGCGAACTCGATGAAGCGGTCCATTTTCTTGCGCTCCTTCATCGGGATCACGCTGTCCGGGGCGTACCCGGCAACCGGGTCTTCTCCAAGGGTCGGCACCTGACCTGCGACTGAAACACCGGTGCCATCACTGACGCTGCCCGGCAGCAAGCCAATGCCCGAGCGGCCACCCAACAATCTGTGCCAGACCTTTTCGACTCCGCATCCCAAGGGACTGACTATGCCGCAACCCGTTACGACAATCCGCTTTTGGCCATATTGATTCATGATCAGATTCTCTTCATCTCTGTGCCAGTTGAGGCATGACTGCTGGAATTTCGGGGTAGCGATCCTCTGTCCGGACGGATTTTGAACCAGATCGAATACATCGCTGGCAGGAAGACCAGCGTCATGACAGTCCCGCCGAGAGTGCCTCCGATCAGCGTGTAGGCAAGCGTGCCCCAGAACACCGAATGGGTCAGAGGAATGAACGCCAGGATCGCCGCCAGTGCCGTGAGCAGCACCGGGCGTGCGCGCTGTACGGTCGCTTCAACCACCGCATGAAACGGATCGAGCCCTTGCTTTTCGTTATGGTCGATTTGCCCGATCAGGATCAAGGTATTGCGCATCAGAATGCCGGACAGCGCGATCAGCCCGACCAGGGCGTTGATACCGAACGGCTGATTGAACAGAAGCAGTGTCGGTACAACACCGATTAACCCGAGCGGCGCGGTGAAAAACACCATCATCATCGCCGACATCGAACGCACTTGAAGGATGATGATCAGCAAGGTGACGGCAATCATGATCGGAAACAGCGGCGCCAATGCCACAGTGGCCTTTGCCGACTCCTCTATCGATCCGGCCTGCTCGATCCGATAGCCCTGCGGAAGACTGTCGATGATCGGCTGCAGTGCTTTCATGATCCCGACGGAGACATCCGGCGGTTGCAGATCTTGCGCAATATCACCGCGCACGGTGATGGTCGGCACACGATCTCTACGGCGCAGAATCGGGTCTTCCATGCGCACTTCGACCACTCCGGCCTGCGACAAAGGAATACGCTGACCGGCAGCCCCCACCAGCGTAAAACCCTCAATCTTCGCAGGGTCCAGGCGGATGTCACCTGCCGCCCTGCCCATCACGTCCACTGAACGGATATCTTCGCGGACAGACGTGACAGGGATACCTGAGAGCAGGAACTGCAATTGCCGGGCAACTGCGCTCGAGGTCAGCCCGACGGCCTGCAAACGGTCCTGATCCAGAGAGAAGTGCAGCGTGGGCACTCGTGTACCCCAATCGCTGTTGACGGTACGCATCATCGGACTCGCCGCCATCACGGTTTCGACCCGCGCGGCGATCTCGCGCAATGTGTCAGGGGCTGGCCCGCTCACGCGATACGCCACGGGAAACGGTGAGTAAGGACCGAACACGAGCTGTGTGACCCGGACCCGGGCTTCAGGTGCAAGCCCGTCAGCAACAGCCTGACGAATCCGCAGCTTGAGCGCCTCACGTGCTTCCTGGCTTTCAGTCAGTACAACGATCTTTGCAAACGACGGGTCGGGCAGCTCCGGCGCCATTGCCAGATAAAAGCGTGGCGAGCCCTGGCCGATGTAGGACGTGACGATCTTCGCGGCATCCTGCTTGTGCAGCCACGCCTCGACCTTGGCGGTAGTGGCGCTGGTCTGCTCGATGGACGTGCCATAGGGCATCTGCACTTCGATCAGTACTTCCGGGCGATCGGAGGTCGGGAAGAATTGTTTCTTGACTGCCCCCATTCCGAGAATCGCCACCACAAATGCAGCGATCACCGCACCCGCCACCCACCACTTCCTGGCAATGACATGGGCCAGAGCCCGTCTGAAACGATTGTAATGCGCCGTGTCGTAGATGGCAGCGTGTCCGCCTTCAACCGGCTTGATTCCCGGCAGCATCTTCACCCCCAGATAAGGTGTGAAGACCACTGCAACTATCCATGAGGCAATCAAGGCGATGCCGACAATCCAGAACATGTTGCTGGTGTACTCGCCGGCAGTCGACTGCGCAAAGCCATTGGGCATGAAGCCGACAGCGGTCACCAGGGTACCGGCAAGCATGGGCGCCGCTGTGTGGCTCCAGGCATAGGCTGACGCCTTGATCCGGTCGTAGCCCTCCTCCATCTTCACCACCATCATTTCGATGGCAATGATTGCGTCGTCCACCAACAGGCCCAGCGCCAGGATCAGTGATCCCAGGGTAATACGATCGAAGTTCTTGCCCGTCGCTTCCATCACGACGAAGACAATGGCCAGCGTCAGCGGTACGGCTGCAGCGACCACCACACCGACTCGCCAGCCCATGCTGAGAAAGCACACCAGCATCACCACAAGCAAGGCGACGAAGAATTTGATCATGAACTCGTCAACGGCCGAACCGATGTTCACCGACTGGTCAGTGACTTTTGAAAGCGTCACTCCCAATGGCATGCCTTGGTTGATGCTGACCGTTTCTGCGTCCAGCGCCTTGCCCAGGTCCAGACCGTTCCAACCGTCGCGCATCACGATGCCCAGCAACAGGGCCGGCTCACCCTGATTGCGGACCAGAAAGGTCGCGGGGTCTTCATAGCCGCGCTCCACTGTCGCCACATCCTGAAGCTTCAGCGTTTTACCCCGCGCCACAATCGGCGTGTTGCGGATGTTCTCAAGCGTGTCGAAGGCACCGTCAAGACGCAGAAACACCTGCGGTCCGCTGGTTTCAATCGAACCGGCAGGCGTCAGGACGTTCTGGTCGTTGAGCGCCGAAAAAATGTCCTGAGGAGCGATACCCAACGTTGCCAGCCGCTCATGGGAGAACGACACGAAAATTCGTTCGGCTTGCTCGCCGATGATATTGATCTTCTTCACGCCCGGCACATGCAGCAGACGCTGGCGCAGTGACTCGGCATCGCGTACCAGCAGTCGCTGCGGCTCACCTTTGGCTTTCAACGCAAACAGCGCAAAGGTCACATCCGAGAATTCATCATTGACCATCGGACCAATGACCCCTGCGGGCAATGACTTCGCGGCATCACTGAGTTTCTTGCGCGCCTGATAAAACTCTTCCTGCACCTGAGAAGGTGGCGTCTTGTCTTGGAATGAAACCATAGTGAATGCCAGACCTGGCCGGGTGTAGGTCTCGCTACGGTCGTACCACTTCAATTCCTGCATACGTTTTTCAAGCGGCTCGGCGACCTGATCCTGCATCTCCTGAGCGGTTGCGCCAGGCCACGCAGAAATAACGGTCATTTGCTTGACGGTGAAAGGCGGATCTTCCGCACGCCCCAGTTTGAAAAATGAAAGCGTACCGGCCACGCCGATCAAAATAATCAGAAACAGCGTGATGGCGCGTTCGCGAACGGCCAGTGCAGAAAGGTTGAAGCGTCCCGGATTCATGGTTGCGCCTCAGCGGTGATACCACCCTGCTGCACGCGCACTTGCTCACCGTCGTGAAGTAAATGCGTGCCCAATGCCACGACCTGCTCACCGGCCTCGAGACCACCACTCACGTTTGCCGAATCGTCACTCACACCCAGCAGCTGTACGGCGCGCCAGGTGACTTGTGCAGGCGTACCTGCAATGACCCAGACACCTGGGCCTCGACCGGGGTCATGCAGAGCGGCAATGGGTATCGCCAGCGACTGCCGGGCAGGCTTGCCAGCGGCGATATCGAGGGACACCGTTGACCCCAGAGGCGCACTGACGTTTGAGCCTTCAAGCACATACCTGGCTTCAAACGTACGCGTCAGCGGGTCTGCGGCGTCAGAGAGCAGCCGCAACCTTGCCGGTATGACGCGCGCACTGTCGCCATACAGTCTGGCCTCAGCCCGATCACCCATCGCCGGCCGCAAGGTTTCAGGCAGATGGACAATGGCTTCGCGTGGCCCGGCCTTTGCCAGCCTGACCACGGGCTGGCCTGCGCTGACGACCTGCCCAGGCTCGACCAAAGTGTCGACCACCACGCCGTCGGCGTCCGCCAGTAAGACGGCGTACCCGCTTGCGTTACGTGCCACGCTGGCCTGCGCTTGTGCAGCATTCAGTTCTGCCTTGGCGGTGTCGGCCAGGGATTTGATCCTGTCGTAAGCGGAAGCGGATATCGCACCAGCGACGACCAGGTCACGGTTGCGCGCTTCGTCATCGGCGGTCTGCCTGGCGCGCGCCACAGCAGCGGCAACCGCCTGCTGTTGGGCCTGAGCCTGAAGACCAAGGTCAACGGGATCCAGGCGCATCAGCGGCTCACCGCGCTTGACGGTCTGGCCGGTATCAACCAGGCGCTCGAGCACCTTCCCGGAAACCCGAAACCCCAGTTCGCTCTGAACCCGAGCGACCACAACCCCGGTGAATGAACGGGAGGCTTGATCAGCATTTGCAACGGTGGCCGCCCTTACCAGAGGCGGCTGGGTACGTGGATCGCGCCCCCCGGACGACTCGCTGCACGCAGCCAGGAAGAGAGGCAATAACAACAAGACGGTAGTGTTGGGTCTGGACAGGAGCATGGGATCCCTTACTTGAAATCAAGTGAGCAGGGAAACGATTCTCCGTAAAGTGACCAAATTAGTCAATGGTCACAAATTCAGGGTGCCAGACTTCGCAGTATCAACGCCGACAGATGGACCGGGGCCGTCGACACGATGTCGAGGTTGTATTGCAATTGCACCGGGTTGATGTACGGACGCATGACCAGGTGAATGGCCTGAACGGCCTCATCCAGAGGTGTCTTGCGCTCGAACTCTCCGGACTCCCTGCCCTCAAGAACGATTTGCTGGATGAGCTGGCGAATACGTTCGTCGTGCGCGGCAGCAGAAGGCCACTGATCACGGCCTGCGACAGCGGCTATGTCATACAGCTTCCGGTCGTGAAAAAACAGATCGCTACCCGCCTCCGCAAGCGAGCGGAACAGGCGCCGCAGCCTTTCGGAGGCCGTTGGTGCGTCGCTGATGGCCGAGTTCACCAGCGCCATGATCATCGCCAGCCGGTTCGAGCAGATCACTTCGCCGATGGCTTGCTTGGAGTCGAAGAACTTGTAGATGTAGGCCTTGGAAAAACCGATGGCCTTGGCCAGATCGGAGACCGTGGTTTTCTCATAGCCGTAGTGGCCGAAATGCTGTGTTGCCGCTTCGACAACCTGATCGCGAACGCTGTGGTCGGAGGGACCACGTGTTGGCGATGTCTTGATTTGATTAGTCATGTTTCCAGCTTAGCTATGTGAACACTCATTGACAACAAGTGACCGAATCGTAATATAGTCACGACCTGATCATCTCAAGGAATTTCCATGCGCACGCTTTGTACTTATGTACTGGTCATGAGCACCGGCCTGCTGTCGGGCTGCGCCGTGGGTCCGGATTACCAGCGCCCGGATGCGCCCCTGCCTGACCGCTATCTGACTCAACCACGTGGCGCTGCGAATATTACCGCGCATCCGCTTGTCAGTGCCGCGTGGTGGGACGGTTTTGATGATCCGTTACTGAGCAGCTTCGTGTCACGCGCACTGGCGCAGAACCTCGATCTCGCTCAAGCCAGCGCGCAACTGGCTCAGGCACGCGCCGGAGCAGATGCGGCAACCGCCGCCCTGCTCCCGTCGGGCAACATCGATGCACAGACGGCGCGGGCTCATCAATCGGTAGAGACTCCACTCGGCCAGGTGCTGAACTCGGCACCTGGCTACGATCGTTATGGCAATGCCTATGAAGCCAATCTGACCGCAAGCTGGGAGCTGGACGTTTTTGGCGGTTTGAAACGCAGTCGACAGGCTGCGCTGGCTGAATATCAAGCTTCGCAGGCAGGTGTCGCGGCTGCCAGGCTCGCTGTGGCAGCCCGGACCGCCGATACCTACATTAACATCCGTGGTCTGCAAGCCAGGCTGGCGATCACGAACCGACAACTTAAAACCCGGCAAGACCTTCTGGAAAAAGTCCAGCTCCTCCATGAGCGTGGTCTGTCCCCTGACTATGAAGTTCGTCAGATCGAAGCTGAGCTTCTACAGGTGCAGGCAACAGTGCCGATTCTGCAAACCGGTCTCGACGCTGCAATGAACGCGCTTGACGTGATGCTGGGCGTACCGCCTGGCACTCATCGGGGCTCTCTGGCTGAAACGGGTCGAATCCCACACGCACCCGAGCTGACGTCGACAGGAACGCCAGCCGATCTCCTCCGTCGCAGACCTGATCTGATCGTGGCCGAGCGGCGCCTCGCCGCGTCGAACGCGCGTATCGGCGTGGCGATCAGCGAGTATTATCCCAAACTCTCACTCAGCGCATTGCTGGGCAGCGCCACAGCCGTGTCGAGCGGCAATCTGTTTACCGGTGGTGCCAGTCAGTCAGCAGGTATTTTGGGGCTTCGCTGGAGGCTTTTTGATTTCGGCCGGGTGAACGCCCGGATCAGTCAAGCCAAAGGACAAGAGGCAGAGGCTCTGGCGGCTTATCGACAGTCAGTTTTGCGCGCCACTGAGGACGTTGAAAACGCTTTTTCTTCGTTGGCCAGTCGCGAAACTCAAGCTGCAATGCTGGGTAAAGGCGAAACTGCACTTGCTTCAGCCCGGCAATCGTCATTCGCAAGCTATAGCAAAGGTGCCGCCAGCTTGATCGAGGTGCTGCGCGCCGACGAGAAAATGCTGCAGGTCGCTGACGCCAAGGCGCAGGCCCAGGTCGAATCCGCGCAGGCGGCGGTCGCCGTATTCAAAGCGCTGGGTGGTGGTTGGCAAATGCCTCCCACCACTTCATCTGACGAGAAGATGCATACACTGTAGGCGCCACCAAAGAGTGCATCCTTTCAGATCAGGCTTACTCAGCGATAACGTTCAAGCCAGTGAGCGTAAGGTGCAGGCAAGGTCCAGGCCGATTTTTCAACGCCCAGTTCTTTCGCTGCGAAGTAGGCCCAATGAGGGTCGGCCAGATGTGCACGACCAATCGAGACCAGATCGAGCTGGCCTGACTTGACCGCTTCTTCAGCGAGCTTGGGCTCGCCAAAACCCCAGGCGCTGGTCACGGGAATGTCCGCCTCACGACGCACACGCTCGGCGATCGGCCCCATGAACGCAGGCCCCCACGGAATGTTGGCATCCGGGGTGCTGAAACCGACGCTGACGCTCAACAGATCCAGCCCGCCAGCCTTGAAGCGGCGCGCCAGTTCGATCGACTCTGCCAGAGTCTGCTCGTCGCGACCGTCGTACTCGATCACGCCAAAACGTGCGGTCAGCGGCAGGTTCTCAGGCCAGACTTCACGCACTGCAGCCAGGGTTTCCAGCAGGAAACGGCTACGGTTATCGAAGCTGCCGCCGTACTCATCGGTGCGCTGGTTGGAGTGCTCGGAGAAGAAGCTCTGCCCCAGATAACCGTGGGCAAAATGCAGCTCGATCCATTCAAAGCCGGCATCGCGTGCGCGACGCGCAGCATCGACGAAGTTCTGGCGAACACGCGCGATATCGTCCAGGGTCATGGCGCGCGGGACTTTCGGCAGGTTGGCACCGAACGCGATGGCGGACGGCGCGATGGTGTCCCAGCCGCGCGAATCGGACGCCGCGATATGGTCATCGCCTTCCCATGGACGATTGGCGCTGGCCTTGCGACCGGCGTGAGCAATCTGAATACCCGGTACGCACCCTGCGGCCTTGATGGCTTTGACGACAGGCACGAATGCCTGCGCCTGTTCGTCATTCCAGATACCGGTGCAACCGGGGGTAATACGCCCTTCCGGCGCAACGGCGGTAGCTTCGACCACCAACAGACCCGCACCACCGCGTGCCATGCTGGCCAGATGCACGTGGTGCCAGTCGTTGATAACACCTTCGGTTGCCGAGTACTGGCACATCGGAGGAATGGCGATTCGGTTGCGCAGCGTGACGTCTTTCAGTTTGAAGGGTTCGAACAATGCAGACATTGGAAAGCTCCCGTAGGCCAGATGACTTTTGATTTCAGTTGTTCGATGGTAATCGAACTATGGCAATAAACGGAAGCCTTGATATCATCCCCACCATGCGAACCTTCCAACACCCCGATCCTGAAGACCTCACACTCGAACGCGTACTCTATGCCTTGAGTGATCCCGTTCGCATGGGAATCGTGCGCTGCCTGGCCGGCGTTGCAGAGGCCACCTGCGGCGAACTGGACGGCGGACGCCCCAAATCCAGCATGTCCCATCACTTCCGCGTGCTGCGCGACGCCGGGCTTGTACAGACGCGCAATGTTGGCACCACGCACATGAACTCGCTTCGCAAACAGATGCTTGAGAGCCGTTTCCCGGGTCTGCTGGACAGTATTCTGGCTCAGCATTGACGTAAAAAATCGTCAGCCCTGAGAGAATCCGCGCTGCCATTTCATTGCATGAATTTCGATGCGCTGCTCGGGATCGTCATCCAGCGCATCAAAGGTTAGGCGCGTTTTTTGAATATGCAAAAAAAACCGGTATCAGCGCTTCGACTAATACCGGGGGTTTCAGCAGGGTGATCCTGCTGACGAGATGTGTCTTCAGACCTTAAAGCCGAAACTTTCCCACTTCCGTCTGCAGGCTGGTAGCGAGGTTCTTCAGGCCGCCGCTGGTCTTGAGCAATTCCTGAACCGATATGTTGTTCTGTTCAGCCATTTGCGCGGAGCGCTCGACGCTACGTGCGACATCCTGGCTCGCTGCGGTTTGCTCACGCAGCGCGAAGGATATCTGGTCGACCACTTGCAGAACCTTGCCCGAACTGTCGCGAATCTCGATGATCGCTTGACCGGCGGTGCCCGCCATTTCGACGCCTTCGTTCACTTCCTGAACGCCGCTACGCATGCTCTCGACGGTTTCCCGTACACCCGCCTGAATTTTCTCGATCATCCCGGCGATTTCCTTGGTGGACTTGCCGGTGTTCTGCGCCAGCAGGCGCACTTCGTCGGCAACCACTGCAAAGCCACGGCCTTGTTCACCGGCACGAGCAGCTTCGATGGCAGCGTTGAGGGCCAGCAGGTTGGTCTGGTCGGCAATGCCCTGAATCACGCTGACGATCGATGAAATGTGCTCGGAGTGCTGACCCAGGCCTGCGACCTGAGTAGAGGAAAGCTGCACGGTCCGGGCGATGCCATTCATGCTGGACAGGGTATTTTCGATGACCTGCGCACCGTCCTTCGACTGTTGCCCTGAACGACTGGCGAGTTCATGCGCCTCGTCGGCGTTTTCGGAAACGTGATGGATGCTGACGGTCAGCTCTTCGATCGTGGCCGCCATCGCCGAGGCGGACGTCGACTGTTCCTGGATAGCACCGGACAGTTGCTCGGAGGCACCGGAAATCTGTTGCACGGCGACGACCAGTTGATTGGCGGCCTGGCTGATCTGTTGAATCATCTCGCGCAGGCGATTCTGCATACGATCAAAGGCTTTCGGCAGTTCGTCGTGGCTGCTGGTATCGATCACGGTGTCCAGCTTGCCATTGGCAATTGCCGTTGCGGCATCAATGGCCAGTTGCAAACGCGCCGTGGTACTGCGCCCCAATACAGCGGCAAGGATCATCGCGAGAACAGCCGCGGCCAGGCCGCCGCACATCAGGATCAGGATCGCCAAATGCTTGGCGTCCGTCATGTCCTGGCTACGCTGAACCAGCAACTTCTGCTCGGCACCGCTGATCTCGGCAAGTAAAGCGCGCATGCTGTCCATCTTGGCCTTGTCGGCACCCGAGGTGATGCGTGCATCCAATTCATCATCAGGCATATTGCGTGCAGTCAGATCGCGGCGCAGGGCGATGATCGGATTGACATCTTCATCAAGCCAGCGTTTCTGGGTGTCACCCAGAGCAGCCAGGCGGCGCTGCTGTTCCGCATTGTCAGCTGTCAGACGCTTGAGCGAATCGAGTTCTTCGATGAAGCGCTTCTCCCCCGCCACCAATGGCTCCAGAAACGCATCCTTTGAAGCAATGACAAAGCCGCGCATCCCGGTTTCGATATTGATCAGCTGTTCAAGCGGCGAATAGCGCTTCATACAACCCCAGCGCCATACCGACACCTATTACAGCCCAAGACAAAAAAAACATCGGCAACGAGGTCGAACTGGCCATCAGAAACAACCCGATGGCGACGCCCAGACCGCTACTGGCCAGAATAGGGCGACCGCCATACTGGGCAATAAGCCGGCTGGTCAACGGCGCCAGCATCGCGGAAACCAGAATGCTCAGAGACAGTGCGCCATACACCCATTGGCTGGCCCAGCCGGTTTCTTTCATGATCGAGTCGGCCATGACGGCCATCAGGAAGAACGAGCCTCCCCAGACCAGAACCTGCAGCATCCCCAAAATGAAAATGCCGAATACGCCAGGCAGTCGTGTTTGTTGATTCAAGACAATGTCATCAGTGGTGAGAAAGGCGGATAGAGTGAGTAGCTGAGCAATTACGTTTAAACGAACGATTCACCTGGCCAACGAATCCGTTGGCTCAAAGCATGTGCCCAGCCCAAATCTTACGATTGACCAGGTCGGCAGCAATTTCGATGAAGGCATCCCCGACGAATTTGGCAGCCGGACTGACACGCCTGTCGGCAGGAAAAACCTGAACAAGTTTGCGCATGGGAATAGGGTCAACCAAGGGGGCGGCACTGAGCACACCAGCTTCGATTTGGGCGTAAATTGATGCCAGTGGCAAAGCTGTCAAACCGAAGCCATTACGAACCAGGTCAATCATCGCGCCGAAGGAGTCAGCTTCAACGCTGGTTTTGAGCTTGATGCCGACTTCTCGCGCACAATTATCCAGAATCACGCGAAGACTGTGGCGGGCGCTTGGCAACACCAACTGCTGCTCGGCCAAAGACTCGAATGACACCGGCACATCCAGGCGCAGCTTGGCACTGGCAGGTCCGACCAGCAGCAAGTTTTCCATCATCACCGGCACGATACGCAGCGTATGCAGGGGTTGGGGATCGTAAGAAATCGCCAGTTCCAATTCGCCACGCTGAACCCAATCCAGCAGATAACCGCTGAAGGCCGAGGAAAACCTGACGGCAAGATTCGGATGCGCCTCTTTGATTTTGCGCACTAAAGGAACGGTGACAATTTCCGCTACCGTCGGCGTCGTACCGATGACGACCGTTCCCCGAAAAGAGGTCTTTCCGCCCACCACTGAACTTCGAATGGATTCCATTTCTTCCATGATTCGAGTGGCATGCGCCAGCACCTCGCGACCAGCATCGGTAATCTCCATGCCTCGTCCATGCCGATCAAACAGGTAGGTGCCGAGTTCTTTTTCTAGCATTCGAATTTGTCGGCTGAGTGCCGGTTGTGCGATGTGAAGCCGGTCTGAGGCCTTGCTGAGACTGCCTAGCTCGGCCACATGAATCAAGGTTTTGAGTTGAACGACATCCATTACCAGGCCAGTCAAAGTCGGGCTCGGCGCGAAATGCGTCGAAGTAGTATGAGTGTAAACGCATTAGCGTTTCCTGAAATGCCACAGGGCCCGCGTCGCATGGGACCTAATGGCTTTATAGCCGGCTGTATCCCCCAGCCCGCAGGGGCTGCAAGACAAGCTATAGAATTTCGGTATATCAGTTAGACCTGGCTGACGGCTTATTACCCTCGTCACTCTGCGGTAGCGTGCAATCAACGTCGACGCCAAGAGCGATCGACTGACTACAAGAATAAGATTCGAGGGCTTGCCGCCATGATTTACTACCTTTCCCGTTACCTGACCGACCCGCCTTATACAGTCAGCGAACAGCTGACCTCTCATATACGCCCCCCCGCTTCATGTGCCTTGGTCGTCGAAGGGTCACAGCACTTGCGTTAAGCACATCAACCCATCGAGCTAGCAACGTCGGACACGCATCAGCGTGGGCCTCGTATCGTCTCGCCTTGAAACAAGGGTGAACAAAATGTCTGCATCAACCAGCGACTCAACACGCCACACTGAAAAGTCCGATCAGATGAAAAGTCCGAATCGTGTCAGAGCCATCATGGGTGCCTGCTCGGGCAATCTGGTGGAGTGGTACGACTTTTTCATTTACGCCTATACCGCCATCTATTTTGCGAGCTCGTTTTTCCCCAAAGGCGACACCACCAGTCAGTTGCTCGCAACCGCCGGCGTCTTCGCCGTCGGCTTTTTCATGCGGCCGCTCGGCGGTTGGATTTTTGGCTGGATTGCTGATACCCGCGGCCGCAAGGTATCGATGATTATCTCGGTGTTCATGATGTGCGCCGGTTCCTTGTTGATTGCCGTCATGCCGACCTATGAAACCATCGGTGTGGCGGCGCCAGTTTTGCTTGTCGTTGCCAGGCTGATTCAGGGTCTGTCAGTCGGCGCGGAGTACGGCACCGGCGCCACCTACATCAGTGAAATCGCGACACCTGGGCGTCGTTGTTTCTATGGATCATTCCAGTACTTCACCATCATCGCAGGCCAACTCCTCGCCCTGATGACCGTGGTCATACTTCAACAAACCCTTACCGGCGAGGAATTGCGGGAATGGGGCTGGAGAATTCCTTTTTTCATCGGCGCCTTTAGTTCTATCGTAGTCGTGTATTTGCGTCGCGCGATGCATGAAACCGCCACAAAAAAAGAAATGAACCGCAAAGATGCCGGCTCGCTACGTGGCATGTTCAAACACAAACGCGCAGTGGCACTGGTGGTCGCGTTTACCATTGGCGGTTCACTTTACTTCTACACCTTCACCACCTACATGCAGAAATTTCTGGTGATCTCTGCGGGGTTTAGTCCGGAAACGGTGAGCTTCATCATGACGGCCGCCCTGGTCGGTTTCATGTTTTGTCAGCCACTCTTTGGTCTGCTCGCCGACCGAATCGGAATCAAGGTCCATATGTTGTTGTTTTCCGGGTTGGCCATGCTACTGGTGATCCCCCTGCTCTATTCACTGCAATCAGTCAGCAGTCCATTTACAGCGTTCCTGCTGGTATTTGGCGGCCTGGCAATCGCGTCGCTCTACACCCCGATTGCCGGTATCGTCAAAGCTGAACTGTTCCCGCCAGCGGTACGTGCATTGGGTGTGGGCTTTCCTTATGCCGTCGGCAACGCGGCATTCGGTGGCACCGCCGAATACGTCGCCTTGTCGCTTCGGTCGCAGGGTATTGAGGAGTATTTCTTCTTCTACGTCGCGGCCGTAGTAACCATCACGTTCATCGCAGCGACGCTAATGCCCAACCTGTCCCGCTATGGTTACATCAGCGGCTCGGGTGAGATCGAAGAACGCACCGGACTGAGGGGCTGCATCAAATCGCAGGCTGCCAGGATCTGAGGCACTGACGATTACCGTGGTTTTTTGAAAGGGCCCATGATGATCCATGGGCCCTTTTAAAATCACTGGATAGCGGATACCGATGCTACTTGTGATGAATGCTCTTGATGAACCTTGGTTACCTTTCCCGGTTTGGCCATGCCTGCAATCCAGATCAAGATCCTTGAACTGACTTGAGTCAAAGACGGGCCTCTTGATACCGGCCGAGTACTGCACACCGACAAAGATGTCGCGCAGGCGCTGCTCGACGACGCGGATGTGGCAGTGGTGCATGGAAGCGCTTTTGGCCTTCCCTTACATTCGCATTGCCTACGCTATGGATGACGCTTCATTGCGTAGGGAGCGCGAGGCGATTCCGTACGTCCTGCCCCTCTCTGCGTTAATCATTTCCCTTCCCATAATGCGTGGCTATCGCCGTTGCCCAACAGGCCACGCATTCCCCCCTAGCTATACAAAATGGGCATATCTCAAAGACAAAAACGGTAGTCGTCCTTCTCCTCCATCCCTCCCAGAATGGGTGAAAACACAAAAGCAGCACTGCTTGGGAGATTGGCATGTCAACAGAAGCTGAACACACCGTGGGACAGAATTGGCAAGAGGACGTGTTCCGCGTGCTCAAGGCCCACGACGTCAAACACGTGGTCTTCGTACCGGATGCAGGCCACTCGGCGGCGATCCGCATGTCGTATGCGGACCCGGACATCAAGGCCGTTGTCCTCACCACCGAGGAAGAAGGCATCGGCTATCTCGCCGGCGCATGGCTTGGTGGAGAGCGTGGTGCCCTCCTGATGCAATCCAGCGGAGTCGGTAACTGCATCAACACTCTCGCTCTGCAAGTCTGCGCAGGCTTTCCGCTGTTGATGGTGGTCACAATGCGCGGCGACTGGGCCGAATTCAACGCGTGGCAGAACCCGATGGGCCAGGCCACAGAAGCCTCCCTGAATCTGATGAAAGTGATGACCTGGCGCGCGGACGTCCCGGAAGACGTCGCCCCGTTGCTGCACGGTGCCGCGACCATGGCCTTCAACGGTGATTCGTCCACTGCCCTGCTGCTCGGCCAGCGCCTGATTGGAGAAAAGAAATGGGTCAAGTAAGCGCAAACCACACTCTGTGCCGCCGCGAAGTGGTCAAGGCCTTACTGGCCGACCGCAAAGACGTGCTGGTCGTGACGGGGCTGGGCTCCGCGTCCTATGACGTGATGGCCGCCGGTGACAACGATCTGAATTATTACCTCTGGGCCGCCATGGGCAGCGCAATCACTGTGGGCCTGGGCCTGGCGAATGCGCAGCCAGACAAGTCGGTGGTGGTGGTCACCGGTGACGGCGAGTTGCTCATGGGATTCGGCGCACTGGCCACGGTGGCACTGCAGAAGCCTGCCAACCTGACCATCGCTGTGCTGGATAACGGTCACTTTGGTGAAACCGGCATGCAAGTCAGCCACGCCGGCTTTGGTATTTCCCTGGACCAGGTGGCGAAAACTTGCGGCTTCAGTTGGACCGATGAGATCCGCGACATGGAAGGCGTACATAACTTGCGCGAGCGCTTTGCGAGCCGCGACGGCGTCAAGCTCGCGACGATAAAGATCAAAGCGGAGAACCCGCCCCGGGTGCTGCCGCCGCGCGATGGTCATTACGTCAAGAATCGCTTTCGTGCCGCCTTGGGTTTCAACCCGATCTGATTGCTCTTTGCTCGGCCCCGGTCACGCAGGGCAGTTACCGTGCGTGACGCGTTGAGGAGAATAAAAATGACTGACCGTAACTCTGAAGAACTCAATGCCATCCGCGAGGGCGTACGCGCTCTGTGCGCTGAATTCGATGCGGCTTACTGGCGCAAAGTCGACGAAGAAAAAGGCTTTCCGGAAACCTTCGTCAAGGCACTGACCGACGCAGGTTGGCTGGCAGCGATGATCCCTGTCGAATATGGTGGCTCCGGCCTCGGGTTGGCTGAGGCCTCGGTAATCCTGGAAGAAGTGAACCGCTGCGGCGGTAATTCCGGCACCGTGCACGGCCAGATGTACAACATGTTCACCCTGCTACGACACGGCAGCGAGGCGCAGAAAAGCTACTACCTGCCGAAACTGGCCAGCGGCGAATTGCGCCTGCAATCGATGGGCGTCACCGAACCCACTACCGGTACCGACACTACAAAGATAAAGACCACCGCCGTGCGCAAAGGTGACAAGTATGTGATCAACGGGCAGAAGGTCTGGATCTCGCGCGTCCAGCACTCCGATCTGATGATCTTGCTGGCGCGTACCACGCCTTTGACCGACGTGAAGAAAAAATCCGAAGGTATGTCGATCTTTCTCGTCGATCTACGCGAGGCCATTGGCAACGGCATGACCGTGCAGCCGATCGCCAACATGGTCAATCACGAAACCAACGAGCTGTTCTTCGACAACCTGGAAATTCCTGCCGATAGCCTCATCGGCGAGGAAGGCAAAGGTTTCCGCTACATTCTGGACGGACTGAACGCCGAGCGCACACTGATCGCAGCCGAATGCATTGGTGACGGTCGCTGGTTTATCGAAAAAGCCAGCGCCTATGCGCGTGATCGCGTCGTGTTCGGACGCCCTATCGGGCAGAACCAGGGCGTTCAGTTCCCCATCGCTGAAGCACACATTGAAATCGAAGCGGCTGACCTGATGCGCTGGCGTGCTTGCGAGGAATACGACAGCGGTATCAACGCCGGGGCCAGTGCCAATATGGCCAAGTACCTGGCGGCGAAAGCCTCGTGGGAAGCCGCCAATGCGTGCTTGCAGACCCACGGCGGTTTTGGTTTTGCCTGCGAGTACGACGTCGAGCGCAAATTCCGTGAAACCCGTCTGTATCAGGTTGCTCCCATCTCCACCAATCTGATCCTGTCGTACGTTGCCGAACACCTGCTCGAACTGCCGCGCTCCTTTTAAGGAATAAGCGTATAGCCCAGTGCGTCGGCCCAAGCAGACGCGACTGGGGAGCCATGACAAGAGAGATAATAATCATGAGCCAACCCAAAGGCATCCGTCCGCTCGATGGCGTTACCGTCGTCAGCCTTGAGCATGCGATTGCAGCGCCCTTCTGCACCCGACAATTGGCCGATCTTGGCGCGCGTGTGATCAAGGTCGAACGCCCAGGCACCGGTGATTTCGCCAGAGGGTACGACCAACGCGTCAACGGTCTCGCCTCGCACTTCGTCTGGACCAATCGCTCGAAAGAAAGCCTGACCCTCGATCTGAAACAAGATTCGGCCACCGAGGTGCTGGACAGCT
This sequence comes from Pseudomonas sp. P129, assembly GCF_020312195.1. Lineage (NCBI taxonomy): Bacteria > Pseudomonadati > Pseudomonadota > Gammaproteobacteria > Pseudomonadales > Pseudomonadaceae > Pseudomonas > Pseudomonas sp. P129. The sequence continues at coordinate 882,751 of NZ_JAGPYS010000002.1, forward strand.
TGCTGGCCACTGCCGATGTCCTGGTGCAGAACCTGGCGCCGGGTGCCGCAGCACGAATGGGACTTTCATTTGAGGCTTTGCATCAGCGGTTTCCGCGCCTGATCGTTTGTGACATTTCAGGCTACGGCGCAGGCGGCCCGTATGAAAAGAAAAAAGCCTATGACCTGTTGATCCAGAGCGAAGGCGGTTTCCTGTCGGTCACCGGCGGACCGGGTGAAGACGAAATGGCCAAGGCCGGTTGCTCGATTGCTGACATCGCGGCCGGCATGTACGCCTACACCGGAATTCTGTCTGCCTTGCTGTTGCGTGGACGCACTGGCGAAGGCAGCCACCTCGATGTGTCCATGCTGGAAAGCCTGGTCGAGTGGATGAACTACCCGATGTACTACGCGTACGACGGCTCTCCCCCTCCCCCTCGCGCCGGCGCCGCGCACGCCACAATTTACCCCTATGGTCCCTTCCCCATCGGTGACGGCACCACAGTCATGCTGGGGTTGCAGAACGAGCGTGAGTGGCAGCTGTTTTGCGACAAGGTACTGCTTACTCCTGAACTGGCGAAAGACGAACGTTTCTCTGCCAACTTCAAGCGCGTCGAAAACCGCCAGGCGCTGCGGGCACTCATCGTTGAATCGTTCTCCACACTCAATTTCGATGCCGTGTTTGATCGGTTGGAGCATGCGCAAATTGCTAATGCTCGGGTCAATGACATGCAAGGTGTTTGGGACCATCCGCAACTTCAGGCGCGTGATCGCTGGCGGGAAGTCGAAACCTCCGCCGGTACCGTTCCGAGCTTGATACCTCCCGGCAGCAACAGCGCGTTCGAGCCACGTATGGATGCCGTACCGGGTCTAGGTCAGCACACCGAACAGGTGCTCAGGGAACTGGGGCTGGGTACAGACCGTATTGAACAAATGCGCGTAGCCGGGGCGATTTAGCCTTCAGCTGAAAATAAAAAGCCTGCCTGCAACGATCAAAGTTTTTCGAGAGAACACTGCCCAATGAAAATGCTGGTAGCTGTGAAACGAGTGGTCGACTACAACGTCAAGGTTCGCGTCAAGGCGGACAATTCCGGCGTAGACCTCGCCAACGTCAAGATGTCGATGAACCCGTTCTGCGAAATCGCAGTGGAAGAAGCCGTACGCCTGAAAGAAAAAGGCGTTGCGACTGAAATCGTCGTCGTCTCCATCGGCCCGTCCACCGCTCAGGAACAGCTGCGTACCGCACTGGCTCTGGGTGCCGACCGCGCCATCCTCGTCGAATCCGCTGAAGACCTGACTTCCCTGGCCGTGGCCAAGCTGCTCAAGGCCGTGGTCGACAAGGAACAGCCTCAGCTGGTGATCCTGGGCAAACAGGCCATCGACAGCGACAACAACCAGACCGGCCAGATGCTCGCTGCACTGAGCGGCTACGGTCAGGGCACTTTCGCCTCGAAAGTCGAAGTTTCCGGCGACAGCGTTGCCGTGACCCGCGAAATCGACGGCGGCGCGCAGACTGTCTCCCTGAAGTTGCCAGCGATCGTCACCACCGACCTGCGTTTGAACGAGCCGCGCTATGCGTCCCTGCCAAACATCATGAAAGCCAAGAAGAAGCCTCTCGAGACGCTGACTCCGGACGCTTTGGGCGTTTCCACCGCCTCCACCAACAAGACCCTGAAAGTCGAAGCGCCGGCTGCACGCAGCGCGGGCATCAAGGTCAAGTCGGTGGCTGAACTGGTCGAGAAACTGAAAAACGAAGCGAAGGTAATCTAAATGACTATCTTGGTTATTGCTGAACACGACAACAAAGTGCTGGCTCCGGCCACCCTGAACACCGTGGCTGCCGCTGCCAAAATCGGCGGCGACATCCACGTTCTGGTTGCCGGCCAGGGTGCTGGCGCCGTGGCTGAAGCCGCCGCGAAAATCGCAGGCGTGAGCAAAGTCCTGAACGCTGACAATGCTGCCTACGCGCATCAGCTGCCGGAAAACGTTGCTCCGCTGGTAGCCGAACTGGGCGCTGGTTACAGCCACATCCTGGCTGCCGCCACTTCCAACGGCAAAAACATCCTGCCGCGCGTTGCCGCCCAGCTGGACGTTGACCAGATTTCCGAGATCATCTCGGTAGAAAGCGCTGACACCTTCAAGCGTCCGATCTACGCCGGTAACGCCATCGCTACTGTGCAATCGACCGCTGCGATCAAAGTGATCACCGTGCGTGCAACCGGTTTCGACCCGGTTGCCGCTGAAGGTGGTTCGGCTGCTGTTGAAGCGGTTGCTGCTGCTCACAACGCCGGCACTTCCAGCTTCGTCAGCGAAGAGCTGGCCAAGTCCGATCGTCCTGAGCTGACCGCTGCCAAGATCGTCGTTTCCGGCGGCCGCGGCATGCAGAACGGCGACAACTTCAAACACCTGTACGCCCTGGCCGACAAGCTGGGCGCTGCCGTCGGTGCTTCCCGTGCAGCGGTCGACGCAGGTTTCGTACCGAACGACATGCAGGTCGGCCAGACCGGCAAGATCGTTGCGCCACAGCTGTACATCGCCGTCGGTATCTCCGGCGCGATCCAGCACCTGGCCGGCATGAAAGACTCCAAAGTGATCGTTGCGATCAACAAGGACGAAGAAGCACCGATCTTCCAGGTGGCCGATTACGGCCTGGTGGCGGATCTTTTTGAAGCGATTCCAGAAATGGCCACCCTGGCTTGATCACTGACCGACTGGAGCAAAGAATATGAGCAACAGTTCCGATTTTTCCGCCTGGATTGGACGACGTCAGGAAAGCCAGGACCGGATCAGTTTCACTCTGGTCAGACGCATTGCCGCGACATTGGGCGAGTCGGCACCAAAACCCGGTGAGCCGCTGCCGCCCCTGTGGCACTGGGCATTTTTTCAGGAGCCGGTGGGTGCCAGCGAACTGGGGCCGGACGGCCATCCAGCGCTGGGGGGATTTTTGCCGCCGGCCCATAACCACAATCGCATGTGGGCGGGAAGCCGAATTGAGTTTTTCCAGCCATTAAGAGTGGATGCTGAAGTGACCTGTGTATCGACCATCCTCAACGTCGAGGAGAAGCACGGTCGCACGGGTTCCTTATTGTTCGTCACAGTACGCCATGAGTTTTTCCAGGACGGCAAACGCGCCCTTCAAGACGATCAGGACATTGTTTACCGTGAAGCTTCCCCGCCCAAACTGAACGGTACCGAAACGTTACCTGAAGGCCAATGGCAGGAACGGATAGAACCCACTCCAACCCTGCTGTTTCGCTATTCCGCAGTGACCTTCAATGGTCATCGTATTCACTATGACTGGCCGTATGTGACAGAGACCGAAGGTTATCCGGGGCTGGTGGTACATGGTCCATTGATCGCCACGTTGAGTTTGCGTGCCTTTACCAAAGCGCATCCAGCTGCGCGTCTGGAGCGTTTCGCATTCCGCGGAGTACGACCTCTGATTTCGCCTAAGCCTTTCGAGGTGGGCGGACGTCTAATCGAAAACGGCAAGGCACAGGTCTGGGCTGGCAATCAGGACGGCACTGCACAGATCGGAGAGATCGAGTTCAGCAATGGAGCAACGCCATGAGCAAATCACTTGTTCGCTCCGCCCTGTTTGTGCCGGCCACTCGACCAGAGCGCATCTCAAAAGCTATTGCCACCGGGGCGGATCGGGTCATCGTTGACTTGGAAGATGCCGTGCAAGAAAACCTCAAGGAGCAGGCGAGGGATAACCTCGACGCATTTCTGAGCGAAGCCCCGGATGCACGAATTCTGGTCCGAGTGAATGCCCCGGATCACTGGGCGCATGTTGCGGACCTGGATCTTTGCCGACGCCACGCTGGCGTTATCGGAATTCTGCTGCCCAAAGCAGAAAGCGCGAAACAGGTCACCACAGCTGCCGGTACCGAAAAACCGATTTGGCCAATCATCGAGAGCGCGAAGGGCTTGTCAGCACTCAACGAAATTGCCGGCACTCAAGGCGTTGAGCGGTTGTCGTTCGGTAGTCTGGATCTGGGTCTGGACCTGAACCTGACTACTGGCAGCCCTGCCGCCGAAGAAATCCTTAGCCATGCGCGCTACGCCGTTTTGCTCGCCACCCGGGTTGCAGCGCTCGCTCCAGCGTTGGATGGGGTATTTCCGTCGTTCCAGGACACCGCTGGGCTACTACGCGCGGTTCATTTTGCACGCGACATGGGCTTTGGTGGCGCGCTGTGTATCCATCCAACCCAAGTCGCAATCATTCATCAGGCGCTAAAACCAAGCCAGGAAGAATTGCAGTGGGCGCAACGCATTATCGAAGCCGCTCGTTCAGGTGAAGGCGTTTTCGTGCTGGATGGGCAAATGGTCGATGCGCCGGTCATTGGTCGCGCGCAATCCATTTTGGCTCGCGCGATCTGATTCAAAACCGGCGCTGTTGCTTAGAAGCTATGCATCCATTCCCATCCTGCAGGACGGTGTCATGACTAACGTTTCCAGCCTTAGACCCGTGGCATCGATCACAACTGCGCGGGACGCCGCACATGCTCTGGAACTGGCCCAGAAGCTGGCCGGCGAACTGGAAACCGGCGGCGTATTCATCAATGGCTATTGCGCAACCGATCCACGCGTCACTTTCGGCGGCGTAAAGAAAAGCGGTTTTGGCCGTGAACTGTCGCATTTCGGTGTGCACGAATTCTGTAATGCACAGACCGTCTGGCTGGACCGTCACTAACAACAAGCGAGTCGCCAAGCCCCGCGAGACCTCTCGCCTCACCCTAATGAGGAGCTTTTGATGCGTACCTTCTCTGCAATCCTGGGCGTTACCCTGACTGTGGCCTTAAGTAGTACTGCCCTCATGGCTGCCGAACCCACCGGCACGCTTAAGAAAATCAAGACCTCGGGGACCATCACCCTGGGTCACCGAGACTCTTCCATTCCCTTCTCTTATATGGCCGACGGATCCGGTCAGCCGATGGGCTACTCCCATGACATTCAATTAAAGATTGTCGAGGCTATCAAGCAAGAACTCGGTATGCCCAAGCTGAACGTACGGTACAACCTGGTGACATCACAGACGCGTATCCCACTGGTGCAAAACGGCACTGTGGACCTGGAGTGCGGCTCCACAACCAATACCGCCGAGAGAGCTCGGCAGGTCGACTTCTCGGTCGGCATTTTTGAAGCCAGCACCCGTCTGTTGGTCAGGAAGGATTCGGTTTACAAGGACTTTCAAGATCTCAACGGCAAGAACGTAGTGACTACTGCTGGCAGCACTGCCGAGCGGATGCTCAAGGTCATGAATGCCGAGAAAAAGATGAACATGAACGTAATCTCTGCCAAAGACATTGGCGAGTCTTACCAAATGCTCGAGTCCGGCCGCGCCATTGCGTTTATGCAGGACGACGCATTGCTAGCGGGCGAAATGGCAAAGGCAAAGAAACCGGAAGATTGGGTAGTGACTGGCACCCCGCAATCCAACGAAATCTATGGTTGCACAATGCGTCGGGGTGATCCGGATCTCAAAAAAGTCGTGGATGACTCGATTAAGTCACTTTTTGTCTCAGGTGAAATCAACGCCATCTACGATAAATGGTTTACTCAGCCCATCCCTCCCAAAGGCTTGAATCTCAAATTCCCCATGAGCGCAGAGCTCAAAACAATCATCGCCCAACCCAACGACCAACCGGCACCGGAAAAGGCTCTTTAACGGCCGTCCCCTTCCAGCACACAGCGAAGCACTCTTCTCGCGCCATGAACTTTGTAGCTGCTGAAGATTCAACCAAGAGCCAGAATTTTTGTAGGGGTAAAAACGCTTAAAAACAAAAAAGGGTCGCGAGATAAAATCTCGCAACCCTTTGAATTATATGGTCGGGACGGAGTGATTCGAACACTCGACCCCTAGCACCCCATGCTAGTGCGCTACCGGACTGCGCTACGCCCCGACTAGGCGTGTATCTGTTTTGCAACCTGCGAAAACGTTGAGGAATATACCCTAAGCATTTGAATTTTGGAAGTATCCTGACTGCTCAATTACGCCTTGAGCATGACGAGTACGTCTTCCAGCTCCGCAATCATCTCGCGAATCATCTGCTTGTACTGCTGGGTGTCATCCTTTGGTTCACCGGCGGTAAGACGAAGTCGGGCGCCACCGATGGTGAAGCCCTGATCGTATAGCAGGCCGCGGATCTGGCGGATCATCAGCACGTCCTGGCGCTGATAATACCGACGGTTTCCGCGTCGCTTGACGGGGTTGAGTTGAGGAAACTCCTGCTCCCAATAACGCAGAACGTGCGGTTTTACCGCGCAGAGCTCGCTGACCTCACCGATGGTGAAGTAGCGTTTGCCGGGGATCGGCGGCAGCTCGTCGTTATGACTTGGTTCCAGCATATGCCTCAACTCGGGCCTTCAGCTTCTGCCCTGGACGAAAGGTGACCACACGGCGCGCCGTAATCGGAATCTCTTCACCGGTCTTGGGATTTCTCCCAGGCCGCTGGCGCTTGTCTCGAAGGTCGAAGTTGCCGAAACCTGACAACTTCACCTGCTCGTTATCTTCCAGAGCGTGCCTGATTTCTTCAAAAAACAGTTCGACCAGTTCCTTGGCTTCCCGTTTATTCAGGCCCAGCTCTTCGTACAGACGTTCGGCCATCTCAGCTTTCGTCAGAGCCCCCATACGCTACTTCCTTAACGTGGCGTTTAACCTCTCCTCAAGCGAGGTGAGGATAGCAAGTGTCGTTGCGTTTACCTCATCGTCATTAAGAGTGCGTGATGGATGCTGCCAGGTCAAGCCGACTGCAAGGCTTTTTCTATGCGGATCAATGCCTTTACCCTGGTAAACATCAAATAACCTGAGGTCTGTGAGCCACTCGCCTGCATTTTCACGAATAACGTCCAGAACCGCACTGGCCGAAACATCCCGATCGGCCAGCAGCGCCAGGTCGCGGCGCACTTCAGGGAAGCGCGACAGCTCGTGGAATTTCGGCAGACGGCCGGTCGACACTTCCGCCAGAACCAGCTCGAAAACAAACACCGGACGATCCAGCCCCAGGGTTTTCGACAGTTCCGGGTGAATGGCGCCCAGGAAACCGACCTCACGGCCATCACGCTCGATGCGCGCCGTCTGGCCTGGGTGCAAGGCAGGATGCTGACCCGGCGTGAAGGTGAACTCGCCCAGTGCACCGGCAAAGCCCAGAACCGCTTCAACGTCAGCCTTGACGTCGAAGAAATCGACTGCATCACGACCTTGCGCCCAGCCTTCCGGCAGGCGGCTGCCGCAGACAACGCCCGCCAGCATGGGCTCTTGCTTCAAGCCATCGAGCTGACCGACGAAGCGCAGGCCGCTTTCGAACATCCGCACGCGGTCCTGCTGGCGGTTGAGGTTGTGCTGCAGCGCCTTGACCAGACCCGGCCACAACGAGGCACGCATGGCCGCCATGTCATTGGAGATCGGGTTGGCCAGCAGCAAGGGCTTGGCGCCCGGCGAGAACAGCTCGAACCATTTCGGGTCGATGAAGCTGTAGGTGATCGCTTCCTGATAACCGCGGGCAACCAGCAGGCGGCGCAGCTCAGGCAGATCGCCGCTGGCTTCGGCCTTGGCCTGAGGAGCCAGACGGGCCTGTGGATAGCGGACCGGCAGACGGTTGTAGCCGTAAAGACGTGCCAGCTCTTCGATCAGGTCGACTTCAAGGCTGATGTCGAAACGATGACTTGGCACTTCGACACGCCATTGCCCATCGGCTTCGGCAGTCACAGCCAGACCGAGACCTTTCAGCAGGCGTTCGATTTCAGCGTTTTCGATCACCAGACCGAGCATCTGCTCGACGCGGCTGGCGCGCAGCGTAACCGGGGCGATCGACGGCAAATGCTGCTCGCTGACCACTTCGATCACGGGGCCGGCTTCGCCACCGGTGATTTCCAGCAGCAGGCCAGTGGCCCGCTCCATGGCTTCACGGGCCAGTTGCCAGTCCACACCACGCTCGTAGCGGTGCGAAGCGTCGGTATGCAAGCCATAGGAACGCGCCTTGCCGGCCACCGAAATGGTGTCGAAGAACGCGCTTTCCAGGAAAATATCGCGAGTACCGGCAGTCACACCGCTGTGCTCGCCACCCATGACACCGGCGATTGCCAGCGCGCGCTGGTGATCGCCAATGACCAGCGTGTCGGCACGCAGGCTGACTTCCTGGCCGTCGAGCAGAACGAGCTTCTCGCCCTCCTCGGCCATACGCACACGAATCCCGCCGTTGATTTCGGCCAGATCGAACGCATGCAGAGGCTGACCCAGTTCCAGCATCACGTAGTTGGTGATGTCGACAGCGGCATCGATGCTGCGCACGTCGGAACGACGCAGACGCTCGACCATCCACAGCGGGGTCGGACGCGACAGGTCGACGTTGCGGATCACACGGCCCAGGTAGCGCGGGCATGCAGCCGGCGCCAGCACTTCGACCGGGCGCACTTCATCGTGTACAGCGCTGACAGCAGCGACCTGCGGACGGGTGACCTCAGCGGCGTAAAGCGCACCGACTTCACGCGCCAGACCGGCCACCGACAGGCAGTCGCCACGGTTCGGGGTCAGGTCGACCTCGATGCTGGCATCGTCCAGGCTCAGATAGACACGAATGTCCTGACCGACTGGCGCATCGGCTGCCAGCTCCATCAAGCCATCATTGCCCTCGCCGGCCTGCAACTCGGCAGCCGAACACAACATGCCGTTGGACTCGACGCCGCGCAGCTTGGCTTTCTTGATCTTGAAGTCGCCCGGAAGCTCGGCGCCGATCATGGCGAATGGAATTTTCAGGCCCGGACGCACGTTTGGCGCGCCACAGACGACCTGAAAGGTTTCGCTGCCATTGCTGACCTGACACACACGCAACTTGTCGGCATCGGGGTGTTGCTCGGTGCTCAGCACCTCCCCCACTACCACGCCGCTGAAAACGCCGGCGGCCAGCGTCACGCTGTCAACCTCAAGACCGGCCATCGACAGACGAGCAACCAGCTCGTCGCGGGAAACCTGCGGGCTTACCCAGCCGCGCAGCCATTGTTCACTGAATTTCATCCTGCTCTCCTGATGGGTTCGTACGACTTAGCGAAATTGCGCGAGGAACCGCAAATCGTTGTCGAAGAACAGGCGCAAATCATTGACGCCGTAACGCAGCATGGCCAGACGCTCTACGCCCATGCCGAACGCAAAGCCCTGAAACTCTTCAGGATCGATGCCGGACATGCGCAGCACGTTCGGGTGGACCATGCCGCACCCCATGACTTCAAGCCAGCCGGTCTGTTTGCAGACGCGGCAGCCCTTGCCACTGCACATCACGCATTCCATATCCACTTCCGCCGAGGGCTCGGTGAACGGGAAATACGAAGGACGGAAGCGCACGGCCAGCTCTTTCTCGAAGAACACACGCAGGAATTCTTCGATGGTGCCTTTCAGATCGGCAAAATTGATGTCGCGATCGACCAGCAGGCCTTCGATCTGGTGGAACATCGGCGAGTGGGTGATATCCGAGTCGCTACGGTACACACGGCCTGGGCAGACGATGCGGATCGGCGGCTGCTGCGATTCCATGGTGCGTACCTGTACCGGCGAGGTGTGGGTGCGCAGCAGCATGTTCGCGTTGAAATAGAAGGTGTCGTGCATCGACCGGGCCGGGTGGTGGCCTGGGATGTTGAGCGCCTCGAAGTTGTGGTAATCGTCTTCCACTTCAGGGCCTTCGGCGATGCCGTAGCCGATGTGCGTGAAGAATTGTTCGATACGTTCCAGAGTACGGGTAATGGGGTGCAGACCACCTGAGGTCTGACCGCGGCCCGGCAGGGTCACATCGATGCATTCGGCTGCGAGCCTGGCAGTCAGTTCTGCCTGCTCAAACGATGCCTTGCGTGCATTGAGAACCTCTGTGACACGTTCCTTGGCAACGTTGATCAGCGCTCCGACTTGCGGACGCTCTTCAGCTGGCAGGTTCCCCAGGGTCTTCATCACCTGAGTCAACTCGCCTTTCTTGCCGAGGTAGTGAACCCGGATTTGCTCCAGGGCATTGATATCTTCGGCGCTTTGCACAGCCTCAAGAGCTTGAGAGACCAGCGCGTCCAGGTTTTCCATGTACAGACTCCAGATACAAAATAGGGGAAGAGCTGAAGGCTCTTCCCCTATTTATGACGTTTAACACCGACCCCGGAGAACCGGGGCAAGTGATTGTCGGGGACTTAGGCCAAGGTGGCTTTAGCTTTCTCGACAATCGCAGCAAACGCCGCTTTTTCGTTCACTGCCAGATCAGCCAGAACCTTACGGTCGATCTCGATGGACGCTTTTTTCAGGCCAGCAATGAAACGGCTGTAGGACAGACCGTTAACACGAGCACCAGCGTTGATACGAGCGATCCACAGAGCGCGGAACTGACGTTTTTTCTGACGACGGTCACGGTAGGCGTATTGGCCTGCCTTGATTACCGCTTGCTTGGCAACACGGAATACGCGTGAACGCGCGCCGTAGTAGCCTTTTGCAAGTTTCAGAATTTTTTTGTGACGCTTACGGGCAATGACGCCACGCTTTACACGAGCCATGAGTTACTTCCTCTATATCTTGATCAAAATTAACGAAGGCGCAGCATGCGCTCGACTTTTGCCACGTCAGACGGATGCAGCAAGCTGCTACCGCGCAATTGACGCTTACGCTTTGTCGACATTTTGGTCAGGATGTGGCTCTTGAAAGCGTGCTTGTGCTTGATGCCGTTGGCGGTTTTCAAAAACCGCTTAGCTGCACCACTTTTAGTCTTCATCTTTGGCATGTTCGGATACTCCGCATTCAGTTGATAAATATAACCGCAAGGCCTGCCGTGCCCTGGTGGTTATTTCTTCTTTTTCGGGGCGATGACCATGATCAGCTGGCGTCCTTCCATCTTAGGATGCTGTTCGACGGAACCGTATTCGAGCAGGTCACCTTCAACCCGCTTCAACAGCTCCATACCCAGCTCCTGGTGGGCCATCTCACGACCGCGGAATCTCAACGATACCTTGGCCCTGTCCCCGTCACTCAGGAAACGTACCAGGTTGCGTAGTTTTACCTGGTAATCCCCTTCCTCCGTCCCTGGACGAAACTTGATTTCTTTAACCTGGATCTGCTTCTGGTTCTTCTTCGCTGCAGCAACCTGCTTCTTCTTCTCGAAGATCGATTTGCCGTAATCCATCACACGGCAGACCGGAGGGACTGCGTCGGCAGAAATCTCTACCAGATCCAGCTTCGCCTCTTCGGCAATACGAAGCGCTTCATCAATCGAGACGATGCCAATCTGCTCGCCGTCAGCGCCAATTAAACGAACCTCGCGGGCCGAGATATTTTCATTGATCGGGGCCTTGGGTGCAGCTCGTTTATCTTGTCTCATTTCACGCTTAATAATAATTACTCCGTATCTTGGCGACCACGCCGGGAAACCGCTTGTGCGAGGAATTCAGCGAATTGGGCGACCGGCATCGAGCCAAGGTCAGCGCCTTCACGTGTACGCACAGCGACAGTTTGCATTTCAACCTCCCGATCTCCAATGACGAGGAGATAAGGAACCTTGAGCAAAGTATGCTCACGGATTTTAAAGCCGATCTTTTCATTTCTCAAGTCGGACTTGGCACGAAACCCGCTTTCGGCCAGAGTTTTTTCCACTTCGAGGGCAAAATCGGCCTGTTTGTCAGTGATATTCATGATCACTGCCTGGGTAGGCGCCAGCCAGGCCGGAAACGCCCCTTCGTAATGCTCGATCAGAATTCCGATGAAACGCTCGAAAGACCCAAGGATTGCGCGGTGCAACATGACCGGATTCTTGCGACTGTTGTCTTCCGAAACGTACTCGGCACTCAAACGGATCGGCAGATTGAAGTCCAGCTGCAAGGTGCCGCACTGCCATACCCGACCGAGACAATCCTTGAGGGAGAACTCGATTTTCGGACCGTAGAACGCGCCCTCGCCCGGCTGCAGGTCGTAAGGCAGACCAGCGCTGTCGAGTGCGGAAGCCAGCGCCGATTCGGCACGGTCCCAAAGCTCGTCGGAGCCTACACGCTTTTCAGGGCGAGTGGACAATTTGAGTTCGATATCCTTGAAACCGAAATCGGCGTAGACATCCAGCGTCAGCTTGATGAACGCGGCGGACTCGGCCTGCATCTGGTCTTCGGTACAGAAGATGTGCGCATCGTCCTGGGTGAAGCCACGCACGCGCATGATGCCGTGCAAGGCACCCGACGGCTCGTTACGGTGACAGGCACCGAACTCGGCCAGACGCATCGGCAGCTCGCGGTAGCTTTTCAGGCCCTGATTGAACACCTGCACGTGGCAAGGGCAGTTCATCGGCTTGATCGCGTAGTCGCGGCTTTCGGACTCGGTGGTGAACATGTTGTCGGCGTAGTTGGCCCAGTGCCCGGATTTTTCCCAGAGCGAGCGATCGACCACTTGCGGGGTCTTGATCTCGAGGTAGCCATTCTCACGCTGCACTTTACGCATGTACTGCTCAAGCACCTGATACAGGGTCCAGCCCTGCGGGTGCCAGAAAACCATGCCCGGCGCTTCTTCCTGGGTATGGAACAGGCCGAGACGCTTGCCGATCTTGCGATGGTCGCGTTTTTCGGCTTCTTCGATGCGCTGGATGTAGGCTGCCAGTTGTTTCTTGTCGGCCCAGGCAGTGCCGTAGACGCGCTGCAATTGCTCGTTCTTGGCGTCGCCACGCCAGTAGGCACCGGACAGCTTGGTCAACTTGAATGACTTCAGGAAGCGAGTGTTCGGCACGTGTGGACCGCGGCACATGTCGACGTATTCTTCGTGGTAATACAGGCCCATGGCCTGCTCGCTCGGCATGTCTTCGACCAGACGCAGCTTGTAATCTTCGTGACGGGCGGTGAACACCTCGATCACTTCAGCGCGCGGCGTGACTTTCTTGATGACGTCGTAATCTTTTTCGATCAACTGCTGCATGCGCTGTTCGATCGCCGCCATATCGTCAGGCGTGAACGGGCGCTCGTAGGCGATATCGTAATAGAAGCCGTCGTCGATCACCGGGCCGATGACCATTTTTGCAGTCGGATACAACTGCTTGACCGCGTGCCCTACCAGGTGCGCGCAGGAGTGACGGATGATTTCCAGTCCTTCCTGATCCTTGGGGGTGATGATCTGCAGGCTGGCATCGTTTTCGATCAGGTCGCAGGCGTCGACGAGCTTGCCGTCGACCTTGCCGGCGACGGTGGCCTTGGCCAGACCGGCACCGATTGAAAGCGCGACATCGGCTACGGAAACCGCCTGATCGAATGAACGTTGACTGCCGTCGGGAAGAGTAATAGTTGGCATGGCGCCTCCTCTCCTAGTGGTGACCCCTACCAAAGGTCACGTGGGTTGGGATGAGCCAGTACGTGATCCGGTGGTATGCCTGCCTCACAGTGGCAGGAGCCTTGGGGCCAACCTTGAACCGGACCAGATGACTGGAATGTACGAAAAAACCTGCCTGCGCGGCACCGAAAGCCATTGGCCATGGGGCGCTGGAAAATAACAGGACGCGCATCCTAACACAGCCAGGCCGGCCGGGATGCACATCCACGCAAATGAAATGGAATTGGCACGCCGCCTGAACTGGCTGGCTTCATGGGCGTCAGAAACCAGCAAGACCCCGTACGTTTTTTCCAGCAATAAGGAGAACACCATGAAGTTTTCACGCCTGACCAGCCTCCTCGTCTGCAGCGCCGCCCTCATCCCGCTGGGTGCTCACGCTGCGATGGATGGAGCGACACGCACCACCTTCAGTCAGGAATGCGTGGCTGCGGCCAAGAAACAGGGGCTGAATGACAAGACCGCAACGACTCACTGCGAATGCGGAGCACAACAGGTAGACAGTCACTTCACCGACAAGGAAATAGCCTCGCTCAAGGACACCAAGGCAGCGCCACCCGCTGCATTGACGGCAAAACTGCAAAAACTGGTCGCAGAGAACTGCACAGCGACAAAATAATCATTTTTTTCAGCCGGGGTAAGACGCACGTGCCGAGCGCTGATAGCAGTTGGCCCCGGCACTTCTGAAAGCCATGAAAATCATGGCTTTAAGCGCTATTGATACGGCCCTTTCTGTGCTGAGCCTGGCACCTCTGAGGGCGGTTTGCAGAGTATGGTGAACCGCATATACGGGACCTTTACGCAAAGCGCCCACCTTAATAGCTGTTTTTTTGCTCATTTCGACTATGATAGCCCGGTGTGCCCAGTTGGCCTGAGCAGCACGTTACTGAAAATTATGTTTCTGGAGATACACCATGTCTAATCGCCAAACCGGCACCGTAAAATGGTTCAACGATGAAAAAGGCTTCGGCTTTATCACTCCACAAGGTGGCGGTGACGACCTGTTCGTACACTTCAAAGCAATCCAGAGCGACGGTTTCAAAAGCCTGAAAGAAGGCCAGACCGTTACTTTTGTTGCTGCTAAAGGCCAGAAAGGCATGCAGGCAGAAGAAGTTCAGGTGGCCTGATTCACCTGACACAAAAAAAACCCCGTCACCGACGGGGTTTTTTTATGTGCAAAAGAAAGTACCGGCTCAGCCGCAATTGATACGGGTCACCTTCCCCGACGCGTCGGTGTTGACGTTTACCCGCTCGGATCGGTATTCCAGTGTAACCATGTCGTCAGGACCAAGAATGCGCGCATCCTGCGAACCGGAACGGGCGCGGACTTGAGAAAGGAGGTCGATGGACGCCTGCTTGCCAATGGCGAACTGGGCAAGCCCTGCATCACAGCGCCCAGGTATCGCGTTGCTGGCTGGCGCGTCGGCCTTGACGGGCGCTTCAGCACTGGCACTGCTATCAGATGCCGTACTGCTGCAGCCTGCCATCAATGAAGCCACGACCATAAAACCCAATGTTGCGAATTTCCGGGGCATACACCCTCCTCTGCCAATGAACATTTCCAGCCCTGTCCGACCGCGCTCAGGCGCGTTGGTTGCACGGTCCGACCGACATGCCTTGTATAACCTGTTGATCTGCCTGGAACGGGAGTCTGCCTTGGCATGAAACAGGGCGTGCAAGGAAATCGTCACAAAACGTTTATCGCCGCAGCTCATTGAATCGGGCTATCAGGATCATATCTAAGTAGAAGTGTCAAAATGCGCGCGGGATGGTTTACTGCCAGGGACACAAACGCCGGGAAGCGAGCAGCGTGTGCGTGACCCTTCAGTGGAGATCAGACAGACATGACAGCCATAACCCTAGACGCGGACATCAAGGCCAGATGGCCTCAGGGGCACTGCTCGCACAGCCCCGGGAATCCGGAAGAACTGATGATCATCGCAGTCGACCTGCTGATCAAGGAACTGGGCACCGAGGGTGCCCGTGCCTTCATCAGCCAGGTGCTGAGCCGCTATGCCGCGGCCGGACTGCCCGCCTGATACGCGGCCTCAGGTTGCGTACTTACTTGAGACGCGCCAGACGCTCGGTCAGCAGATCGAAGAACCCCTGAGCGTCGCCGTTCTCGACCCAGAATACATTCTGCGGCTGCTTGAGCGTGCCGTACCAGTCGGCCACTGTCTGACCAAAACCGATGCCCTCACGCGTGTCCACGGTCACGTTAATCTGCCGCCCGGAAAACAGCTCGGGCTTGAGCAGCCAGGCAATCACGCTGGCGTCGTGTACCGGCCCGCCGGGCAAACCGTAATGCTCCATGTCCAGCTTGACGTATTCATTGAGAATGCCGTCGACCAGCTTGCCAGCATTGTTGCCCAGTGCGGCGATCTGCTTGAGGCGTTGTTCACTGGTGAGAATCTTGTGGGTCACATCCAGCGGCACATACGTCAGCTTCACACCGCTGGCCAGAACGATCTGCGCGGCATGCGGGTCGGCGAACAGATTGAATTCGGCAACCGGGGTGATATTGCCGCCGTTGAAATGCGCGCCACCCATGACCACCACTTCCTTGATGCCCTGAGTGATTTCCGGAGCCTGTACCAAGGCCAGCGCCAGGTTGGTCTGCGGGCCGAGCATGGCGATGGTGATGCTATGTGGCTTGGCCTTGCTCAGGGTGCGGATCAGGTAATCGACGGCATTGCCTTCGGCAAGGCCCTTGGCGGGCTCGTGCACGGGCACACCCGGCAGACCTTCCTGACCGTGAACGTTCTCGGCATAGATCGGCGTACGCACCAGCGGCTTGGGCGCACCGGCATACACAGGCACCTCTTCGCGCCCGGCCCACTCACGCGCCAGCCTGGCATTACGCGAGGTCTTGTCGAGCCGCACATTGCCGGCCACCGTGGTGATAGCCATCACGTTGAGCTCTTCAGGTGACGCCAGCGCCAGTAACAGCGCAACGACATCGTCCGCGCCTGGATCCGTATCGATGATCAGATCACGCTTTTCAGCCGCCTGGACAGCAGCAGTACCGAGAATGGACAAGAGCAACGCTCCACGAATGAACTGTCTGGAAAACTGTATCAATGTCATATGAAACTCCCTTTCTTGAATTATTAGAAGACGACTCCGGACACCAGCGCCACATTACTGTACGGCTGACATTCTCCGGTACGGATGATTGCCTTGGCCTTGCGACTCAGGACCTTGAGGTCTTCGTGGCTTATCCAGCGTTGTTGCCCCAACTGGTCGTCGAGATTCAGGCTTTCGATCACCTGCAACGCAGGCGGTTTGACCTCGGCCATCTCATTGGCCAGTACGTGGCTTTCAACCTGCATTTCACTCAGCACGACATCCAGCACACTGATGAAATCCGGCACACCGCGGGTCAGCGCGAGGTCGATCAGTTCGACGCCTGCCGGTACTGGCATGCCGGCGTCGACGATCATCAGGATGTCACCGTGACCCAGCGATGCAATCACGCGGGACAGGGCAATATTGAGTAGCGGGGTCTTTTTCATAGCGAATTGAATTCCTGTACTTCCTCGAACGTCGGGATGGACGGCTGGGCACCCGCTCGGGTGACGGAGATGGCCGCCGCAGCCTGACCGAAACGAATTGCCTGCAATTCGCCATGGCCTGCGGACAGCGCCGCCGCAAAACCGCCGACAAAGGTATCACCTGCAGCGGTGGTGTCCACGGCCTGCACGCGTCGCGCGGGAATATGATCCATGCCAGAAGCATTGGCGAACAGGGTTCCGTGCTCGCCGAGGGTAATGATCACGTTGCGCGCGCCGGCCGCCAGCATGACCGATGCCGCATTTTCAGCGGCAGCCGGCGAGTCGACGTTCACACCGGTCAGGGTCTGCGCTTCGCTTTCATTGGGGATCAGGTAGTCGATCAGGGCATACCAGCTTGCCGGCAAGGGCTCGCTGGCCGGGGCAGGATTGAGAATGACGGTCTTGCCCAGCGCACGGGCGCGGGCCAGGGTGTGGAAAACGGTTTCGGTCGGCACTTCGAGCTGGCAGATGACGATTTGCGAATCTGCCAGCAGCGCGTCGAAGCGCTCGAGCAATGCCGGAGTGAGCCGACCATTGCCACCGGCCACGATGACAATGGCGTTCTGGCTGTTGGCGTCGACCACGATCGAGGCGATACCGGTGGACACGCCCTCAACGACGGTCACCGCCTGACAATCGATCTGCTCGGCCAGCAGCGCTGCACGCAGTTGTTCGCCGTAGGCATCCGCCCCGACACAACCGATCATTGCCACACTGGCGCCAAGACGTGCCGCAGCGACCGCCTGATTGGCGCCTTTGCCGCCAGGCACGGTGTCGAATGTCTCCCCGCTCAAGGTCTCGCCAGGACGTGGCAGACGCTGGGCGCGGATGACCAGATCCATGTTCAGACTGCCTACTATCACTATTTTTGCTTGCATGGCTGATTAATCCGTTGCTGTGCTTGCGCGTCATTCGTTGGATAAAGTGTTTGGCGCTGCCGTAGACTCGCGCACCACGACGCTGGGCGTCACGAGCCTTTTTTCGGCAGGAAGCGCATGGGGTGTGGCGATTCTGCTCAGCAGCATTTCTGCAGCGGTTTCGCCCAGTTGCATGATTGACTGCCCCACGGTGGTCAGCGCCGGATAAACGTAGCGACTCATCTGGATATCATCGAAACCGATCACCGACAGGTCCTGAGGCACACGAATCAAGCGCTCGGCGGCGGCGCGCAGCACACCGATGGCGATGACGTCGTTGCCGGCAAAAATCGCGGTCGGCGGATGCGCTGCCAGAAGCTGACACGCTGCCTCATGACCGGCAGAGCTGGTGAACTCACTGTGCAGCGCCCATTCGGCACGGACCGGAACGGACGCCTGTTGCAAGGCGCGCCGATAACCCGCCAGACGCATCTCGGCCACTGTGCTGTGAAATGGCCCACCAATACAGGCAATGGCGCGATGTCCCAGGTCCAGCAAGTGCCGGGTTGCCAGATAAGCACCCTGTTCATGGTCGATACGGACCATGTCGGCATCGATACCGTCCAGCTCCCGGTCAACGATCACCAGCGGCGTACGTACCTCGGCAAGGCCACCTGCAATACCCGCGTCGCCACCCACCGAAGAAACAATCAGCCCGTCCACGCGCTTTTCCAGCAGCACGCGCAGATAACCACGCTGTTTCTCCGGATTATCATCGGAGTTGCAGAGGATCACGCAAAAACCGTTGCGCTCGCAGTAATCCTCGATGCCCCGCGCCAACTCGGCGAAATAAGGGTTCATGCCGTTGGGAATCAACAGGCCGATGGTCGAGGTGGTCTTGGCCTTCAGCGAACGCGCCACTGCACTGGGCACATAATCGAGCTGTGCAATGGCGGCTTCGACCTTGAGCCTGACCGGCTCGCTCACCGGCCGGGTCTTGTTCAGCACGTGGGAGACCGTGGTGTACGAGATCCCCGCCAGGGCCGCGACATCCTTGATGGTTGCCATATCAGCCCTGGCGCCGAGCCCGGTGGCTGCGGTAGGTGTCCAGCACCACAGCAATCACGATCACCGCACCGGTGATGATCCGCTTGGTCGGCTCGGTCGCACCGATCTGCGCCAGGCCCGCGGCCAGCACGGAAATGATCAGCACACCGAAAAAGGTGCTGATGATCGAACCGCGTCCGCCCATCAGGCTGGTACCGCCAATCACCACTGCCGCAATGACCTGCAGCTCAAGCCCGGCACCGGCATTCGGATCGGCCGCTTCCAGCCTGGATATCTGGAACAGTGCCGCGACACCGGCCAGCAGCCCCATCAGCGAGAACACCAGAATCTTGTAAGGCTTGGGATTGATACCCGCCAGACGCACGGCCTCTTCATTGGTGCCGATGCCGATCAGGTAGCGACCGAAAACGGTCCGGGTCAGTACCGCCTGGGCGACGAAGATGATCAGCAACGCAATGATGAAGGACGGCGCAATGCCAAAGGCAATCGGATCGGACAGCCAGGCGAACGAATCACCGATGTAGGCGGTACGCGAATTGGTCATCTGATAGGCCGCACCACGGGCCATTTCCAGCACGCCCAGAGACACGATGAACGAAGGGATGCGCCAGGCAACCGTAATCGAACCTGTGATCGTACCTGCCAGCGTCGCACAGGCGATGCCCAACAACGCCGCCGGAAACACGCTCCAGCCCCAGCCGAGGATTGCCACACTGACCGCCGAAGCGGCCAGCGCCAGCACCGAGCCGACCGAGAGGTCGATGCCACCGATGATGAGGATCAGCGTCATGCCGACCGACAGCACCATCAGGTCCGGGATCTGGTTGGCGAGCATGCTGAAGGTCTGGTAGGACAGGAAGTGATCGCTGAGCAGCGAAAACAGCACGATCATCACCAGCAACGCACCGGCCAGCCCGATGTAGGTACCCAGGCCAAAGTAGTTGCCGCCGCGACGGACCGGCACGGTCAGCGTCGGAGAAGGAGTATTTTTCATGAGTCGTTCCTGGGCGCCGCATCATTGAGCAGCGCGTCACGTTTCTGATAACCGGCGAAGGCAGCGGCCAGCAATTGGTCCTGGGTCCAGCTATCGCGCTCGAACGTGTCGATCAGGCGACCGGCAGACAGCACGCCGATACGATCACAGATCAGCATCAGTTCGCGCAGATCGCTGGACACCACCACCAGCGCCCTGCCCTGACGGGTCAGTTCGGCCAGCAGCGCGTAGATATCGAACTTGGCACCGATGTCGATGCCCCGTGTCGGCTCGTCGAACAGCATCACCGTGCAGTCACGTTCCAGCCAGCGACCGATCACCACCTTCTGCTGATTACCACCCGACAACTCGGAGACCAGCTGGCCCGGACTGGAGCTGCGAATGCGCATGGCCGCCACCTGGCGCTGCGCCAGTTTCAGCTCATCTTCGCTGTTGACCACGCCCGCGCTGGAAATCGAATGCATGTTGCCCAGCGCAATGTTGGCGCTGATCGATTGCGACATCAGCAGGCCTTCGCTCTTTCGGTCTTCCGTGATCAGCGCGATACCCTGCGCCACCGCGTCGGCTGGCGAGCGAATGCTGACTTTTTGCAGCGGACTTCCGACTTCGATGTCACCGCTGTCGGCAACGTCTGCACCGTAAATCAAACGCAACAACTCGGTACGCCCGGCACCGATCAGTCCGGAAATACCGAAGATTTCACCTCGACGCACGTCGAAGGACACATCCTGAACCTTGCCGGCGCGACTGAGCCCCTTGACTGACAGCGCCACCTCGCCAATCTGCCGGGCGCCCATGTCGATATGCTCGCCGAGCTCACGGCCGACCATCAGGGTCACCAGTTGCTCACTGTTGTAGCGGGCAATCGGCTCGACACACACCAGCTTGCCGTCGCGCAGCACGGCGATGCGCTGGGACACCCTGGCCAGCTCTTCAAGCCGGTGGGAGATGTAGATGATCGAGACGCCCCGCGCCTGCAGCCGTGTGATCTGCTCGAAGAGCATTTCCACTTCGCGCGAGGTGAGCATGGCAGTGGGTTCGTCGAGAATCAGTACGTGACAGTCGCCGATCAGATTGCGGGCGATCTCGACCATCTGTTGGTGGCCAATCCCCAACTCGCCGACCAGCGTATCGGGATCAATGGCGTCGAGCCCCACTTGGGCCATGGCCTCGGTCGCGTTTTCGCGCAAGCGCTTGCGGTCGATCCAGCCGGCCCTGCGGGGCAGGTCGTGAAGAAACAGGTTTTCGGCCACGGTCAGGGTCGGCAGCAGGTTGAGTTCCTGCATGACCATGCGAATGCCGAGCTTTTCGGCCTGGGTACGACTTGCAGGCTGATAAGGCTGGCCCTGGAATTCCATGTTTCCGGTGGTAGGCGTTACCAGCCCGCCGATGATTTTCGACAAGGTGCTTTTACCGGCACCGTTTTCCCCGGTCAGCGCCAGCACTTCGCCGCGCATCAACGTCAGGTCGACGTCACCGAGTACGGGCTGTGCGTAGGTTTTGCCGATGCCACTGACCGAAAGAACAGCTGTCTGAGCAGACGCTGACATACATTTCTCCCAGCGCCCGTCCTCTGCGGACGGGCACCTTTACACGGCGTGGATCAAGGTTGAGTAACGAGCTGTACCGGCGTTTCGATCACGCCCTTGTCGTTGGTATCGACCTTCTCGCCTTTGACCAGCTTGAGCGCAGCTTCGATGCCGAAGACCGCCTGCTTGGCTGCGTACTGATCGGCCGTGGCCAGAACCCGGCCATCCTTGAGCATCGGCTTGATCGCATTGATGTTGTCGTAGCCCACAACCATGACCTTGCCAGCCTTGCCTGCCGCACGCACTGCAGAGACGGCGCCCAGCGCCATGCTGTCATTACCGGCCAGCAAGGCTTTCAGGTTCGGGTATTCGTTGAGCATCGCCGAGGCCACAGCGTTGCCCTTGTCGATTTCCCAGTTACCGGACTGCGTGGACACCACTTTCATTTTCGCTTCGTCCATGGCGTCCTTGAACCCGGCGGTGCGTTGCTGAGCATTGTTGGTGGTCGACACCCCTTCGATGATGCCCACCTCGTCGCCAGCGGTCAGTTTCCCGGCCAGATAGTCGCCCACCAGCTTGGCACCCTTGCGGTTGTCAGGCCCTACGAAGGGGATTTGCAGGTTCTTGCTTTTGAGCACGTCGACATCGAGCTGGTTGTCGATGTTGACGACCTTGATTCCGGCATCGGTGGCTTTCTTGAGCACCGGCACCAGCGCCTTGGAGTCGGCTGGCGCGATCACCAGCGCATTCACGTTGGAGGCGATCATCTGTTCGACGATGCGGATCTGTGCAGACGTGTCGGACTCATCCTTGATCCCGTTGGAGATCAGGTCGAATTCGGTGGCGTGTTCTTTCTGGTAGGCCTTGGCACCGTCTTCCATGGTCAGGAAGAACTCGTTGGCCAACGACTTCATGACCAGTGCGACCTTGGGTTTTTCAGGCGTCTGGGCGTAGGCCGCAGAGAGGGGCATGACTGCCGTAACGGCAGCAAACATGGCGACAGCGAGAAGGCGTCCAGCGAATGGCAGCTTCATGAGTTCATCTCCGATCTTGTGATTATTGTTCGGGCGAACGGCGCAGAATCGATGCCGGGCATCGTCGCGCAAACGTTTGCGAGGAGCGAACTATGGAAAAAGCTGCAGCCTTTGTCAATCCACCGGAAATTAAATATGCCCGAGCTGCCCGTCCCCGCTAACGCAGGGAGCGGGCGTCACGATGAGCAGGGTTTCACTCCTCGGGTTTGACCGTCGCCACATCATCGGCCTTGATCCGGATGGTCTTGCCGGAGATATCCTCGAACTCGTAGAAACCGTCGCGCGTCTTGGTCTTGGGCATATCTTTGGTCACGTACTGAGTACCGTTTTGCAGCGTGACGACCGAGGGCGTGGAACAGCCTGCCAGCAGCACAACTGCCGAGGCCAGTAACGGAAATGCCAGTGACTTGATATTCATGCGTGACTCCGGAAACGTCAGGTTTTTTTCAAGGCAACAGTGTGCCATTTGGAAGGCTTTATCTTACATAGATGTTGCGAAAGATCCGACACTCAAATACTGTATGCCCGTACAGCAATATTCAGGGACCTTTTTCCGTGGCAAAACAAAGCGCAGCGACCCCCTCCACTCCCGGCCCTTACGAGCGCATGGGCATGCGGGTACAGAAGATCATCAACTCGCCCACCGCGCAGAAATCCAGGGCTGCCTTGCTCTTTCGTCAGCCGGACGAGGCAGAAGACGACTGGGCGCAACTGCTTGAAGAAATAGCCGAGAACGATAATGTCACCCTCGCCTGGCGCGACGACGGTGGCGTGCAAATCTTCTGGACGTTGCCGAAGGAAGATTGACGGCATGACGTTTCGATTCTCTAAACTGCTTTGCACCGCCCTGCTCATCACCGCATCGTTCGCCGCCCAGGCACAAGCCCCGCGCACCTTCAGCGAAGCCAAGAAAGTTGCCTGGGGCTTGTATGCGCCGCAGTCGACCGAGTTTTACTGCGGCTGCAAATACACCGGCAATCGAGTCGATCTCGCTGGCTGCGGCTACGTCCCGCGCAAGAGCGCCAAACGCGCCAGTCGTATTGAATGGGAGCACATTGTGCCTGCCTGGCAGATCGGCCACCTGCGCCAATGCTGGCAGAACGGCGGGCGCAAGAACTGCACAAAAACCGACCCGGTCTACAAACGCGCCGAGGCGGACCTGCATAATCTGGTGCCCAGCATCGGCGAGGTCAACGGCGACCGCAGCAATTTCAGTTTTGGCTGGATACCCGAACAAAAGGGTCAGTACGGTTCTTGCCTGACGCAAGTGGATTTCAAGGCCAAAAAGGTCATGCCCCGCCCCTCGATACGCGGCATGATTGCGCGCACCTACTTCTACATGAGCAAACAATACAACTTGCGTCTCTCGCGCCAGGACCAACAGCTTTATCAAGCCTGGGACAAAACCTATCCGCCCCAGGCATGGGAGCGCCAGCGTAACCAGCAGGTCGCCTGTGTCATGGGGCGTGGCAATGATTTTGTAGGCCCGGTAGACCTGAAGTCGTGTAAATAACGAAGTTGATCAAAGGCCGAGCCCTCATACGGATGATTGCTCGGCCATTGATGAATGCATCTGAGTGAATCCAAAACCACTCATCGGTCAACTGTTAACTAGCCCATAAGCAGAATGATTTTCGTTCTACTCTTTGAAAACAAGGGCGTAGTCGGGGACGATCCTTCTCGTGCATACGTCAAAACAGCTAGGCTAATCATCACGTTCGCAGGCAGGGAAGATGAATCATCAAACGGAATTTGAAATTCACTATCAGTTCAATGGCCAACCTTACTGCTTTCTGCATCATGCAAAGCAACTGTGCCAGAGCGATGCATTGCATTGTGCGACCCTGCATGCAGGTGTCGGGACAGTGAGCGGCAATATATCCGCAGGCCCGATAGGCGTCGCAACCTTGCAGGCCAAGCGTTTTGGCGTGACGCAGGTGCATTGGAGAAGGTCTTCGCTACAAGCCTGAGGCATCGCCCTTTCCAACAAAGCAATGGCCTTCGAAAAGGCCATTGTTCATATACATTGCCAGACCCTACTGGATCAGATGGCCGGGTAATCACCCGTACCGTCAGGCCACGGCGTCAGCAGCTCGAAACCGGTCGAGGTGACGGCAACCATATGCTCCCACTGCGCAGACAGTGAGAGGTCGCTGGTCAGAACCGTCCAGCCATCCGGCAACGTCCGGGTGCCCGCCCTGCCCGCATTGATCATCGGCTCGATGGTGAACACCATGCCCGGTTTGAGCCTGAGGCCTTTGCCCTGCGCACCATAGTGCAGAACCTGCGGTTCTTCATGGTACTTGCGCCCGATACCGTGCCCGCAATACTCACGCACCACGCTGAAGCCTTCGCGATGAGCGACGCTCTGGATGGCGTAACCGATATCACCCAGGGTTGCCCCCGGACGCACGGCATGAATACCGGCGCGAGTTGCCTCATAGGTCGTCTCGACCAGACGCCTGGCCAGCGGGCTGACCTCACCCACCAGGTACATACGGCTGGTATCGCCGTACCAGCCGTCTTTGATCACTGCAACGTCGATATTGACGATATCGCCTTCCTTGAGGATATCGGTGGCAGAAGGTATGCCATGGCACACTACGGCATTCGGGGAGATGCAGGTGGTCTTGGTAAAACCGTGATAACCCACATTCGCGGGAATCACTTTCAGCTCTTTGACGATGTATTCATTGCAGATGTCGTCGAGCGCTTCGGTGCTGACGCCAGCCTTGACGTAAGGCGTGATCATCGCGAGCACATCGGCAGCCAGCCTGCCGGCTATGCGCAACTGCACGAGGTCCTGTTCGGTCTTGATACCGATAGCGCTGCTCATGAGGCCGCCTTGGACAGGCTGGAAGCTGCAAGCTCCGAGACGTTGAAGTTCGAAGCGGTCAACACGGTCTCACCGGCATTTTCGAGACGGATCAGCATCTGGCAGATCTCGCTGTAATCCAGCGCCGGGTGCAGTTCAGCGAGCATACCGACACGCATCCAGTGCTCGGCCTGCGCATTGATGGAACGGCTGAGCGCAACGCTGGCAGAGCGCAGATTGGCGTGCATGTTTTCGGAAATTTTTACCAGACCCATGATTCACCTCAAGTTGAATATATGAAGCATATACGTTACGTATACTCACAATCAACCCAAGACGTGCCGTGGCTGCATTCAGCCGCTTTACTCCATCGCGCTGGCCTGGCGGTATTCACCGCCCGCGCGGGCGGCCGCGATGACTATCGACACCTCCGGCTCGTAGGCATTGAACTGGCGCAGTGCGGCCGCCAGCCGGAGAAAATCCTCGCGCTGCATTTCGTTGACTGCAGAGAGCGTACGATGTTGTTGAGCAATCGGACTTTGCGCTGACTTAAGGGACATGACAGACCTCATTCGTTTTTTACTGTTCATGCATACAGTATTTTGAACAGCGCGCTGATACAAGACTGGTCGCGACGAATGGTCAGTGAATTTGTAAATGCCTCAATGACCCGCCAGTGCTTGCAGGCGCTCCAGGTCAGTCTGGGCGATGCTGATACCGTGTGCCATTGATCGCGCGCGTTCGCTATAACGCCGATCCCCCGGCAGACGCTCCTGCCCTGCCCCATGGAGCTGTCGTACCAGCTCCTCGCTGCGCTGCGCAAACGACTGACCACTGCCCTTGTCAGGATCGATGACGATCAGCAACTGACCGGTCCAGGGTGTCTGTGCCCCGGGATGCTTCGACCAGTCGAATTCGAATGAGAAATTGCCCCCAGTCAGCCCTGCGGCCAGCAGCTCGACCATCATCGACAGTGCTGAGCCCTTGTGCCCGCCGAAGGGCAACAACGCGCCGCCCTCGAGAATGGCGCGGGGCTCTTCAGTGGGCTGGCCGTCGCGATCGACGCCCATGCCTGCTGGCAGCAATCGACCTTCGCGTGCGGCGATCTGCACATCACCGTGGGCAACGGCGCTGGTCGCCAGATCGAAAACCACAGGCTCGCCGCCTGCACGGGGCGCGGCGAAAGCAATCGGGTTGGTACCGAACAGGGGCTGACGCGCGCCATGCGGCACAACGCAGGTCATGCTGTTGACCATGCTCAGGGCGACCAGCCCCTGTTCGGCGAAAGGCTCGACATCCGGCCATAACGCAGCGAAGTGATGAGAGTTGCGGATGGCCAGAACCGCAATGCCGGCACTGCGCGCCTTGTCGATCAACAGGGCTCTGGCCGCCGCCAGTGCGGGCTGGGCAAAGCCGCCTCCGGCGTCGACCCGGACAAACGCAGCGCCGACATCCTCGACCACCGGCACAGCCTTGCCATCCACCCAACCGCTGGCCAGCGATGAGAGATAGCCGGGAATGCGAAAGATGCCATGGCTGTGCGAGCCATCACGCTGGGCGCTGGCGCAGTTCTCGGCAAGCACGCCGGCAACTTCCGCGCTGGTGCCATGGGCGAGGAAGATTCGGCGCAACAGATCTGTCAGTTGCTCAAGGGAAACGGCCCGGGTCGACTGATCGGCAGGATTGGCGCGCATTTGGAACTCCTGTTCATGGCGGTAGATCGAGAACGCTAGCGAGAACGACAAGGCGAATGCAAGCCCCGAGAGTAGCGCTGCGGACGCTGCAAGGACACTCCCCGGGCAATAGCACTCAGGATGCGACGGGGAGTTTTCAATGAGAGCCGCTTGCATTCACCAGAAAATACGCAGCACCTTCATGGGCAATGGCCTGCAAATGTTCTCTCTGCCTGAAATCAAAGGGTAGAATGCGCCGAAGGTATAGGCTGGAGCGCCCATGAGCGACCCTCTTTTCAGCAAGGCAGAACACGACGCGATCACCGATGCCGCTGCGCATTGGTGCATGCGCCTGCATGCAGAAGACTGTACCGCAGCAGAACGGAAAGAATTCGAGCAATGGCTGAAGGCCCACCCCCTGCATGCGATCGAATACAACGCCATGCTGGAAGTCTGGGACATCACCGGGCAAATCGAACCGCTCAACCCGGCACCTGCGCGCCAAACCCAGGCTGCCCTGCCCGATCACGTTCGGCCTCGTCGCGGTCGCCGCTGGGCAAAACTGGCCACAGCCGCAGCGGTCGTTGCTCTGGCACTGCCGATCGCCGGGTATGTCGGCTGGCATCAGGGCTGGCTGCCTGACGCCTACGAAACCTACAACGCCGACACCGCTACACGCCTGGTCATGCTGGAAGACGGCAGCCGCGCCGAGCTGAACCTGGGTACCGAGCTGACCTACGCCAATTACCGGGATCGACGCAGCGTCACGCTGACAAAGGGCGAGGCGTTCTTTGAGGTCAGCCACGACAGCTCGCACCCTTTTGTGGTCGATGCCGGCGCAGGCAGCATCAGGGTCACCGGCACACGCTTCAACGTATGGATGTATCAGGATCAGGTACGCGTGACGCTGGTCGAGGGTTCGGTTCAGATCAACAGTGATCGTGCACATCCTTCTTCGAGCCACGCCCTGGCCCCCGGCATGCAGGCCAGTTACAAGGCAGGCGACGACGCTCCACTGATCAGCCAGACCGAAGCACGCGATACCAGCCTGGCGTGGCGCAATGGCAAGCTGATCTTCAATGACCTGCCGCTCAGCCAGGCACTGCCGTTGATCAATCGCTACCTGCAAACCCCCATTCTGCTGGCGGACAGTGCAACCGGAGCCATGCGCCTGGGCGGCAGTTACAACACTCACGACCTGTCGAGCCTGCTGGGCTCTCTGCCCAAGGTGTTGCCGGTGTATGTGACGCAGAATCAGAACGGCAACCCGGTACTCAACCGTCGCACCGCCGACGCTCCGAAAGGCTGATCGCACTCGCGGTCTTGCTGACGCGCGGTAATTTCGGCTGCGCCCATCGTCGGAACGATCTCTTCTCGCGCCCGTCGATTCTTCATCTAACCTCAAGCGCACCTCACTGCAGCGAGCCTGTACAGGCTGGGCGGCGTATTTTTTTCCACTGATAACTGAGGTTTTGCCGAGCTCGTTCGTCTTAGTAATTGAGAGTGTTTAAAAAGCCTGAAAAGGAGTTTGCGGATGTTCAATCGCCAAGGAATCACGACTCGCACCCTGCTGCGGCAAACCGCAGTGGCTGCGCAGGCACAGTCGCCCGCTCTGGAGACCGAGCGGCCCGGAAACGAGCACATCCGGATGCTCCTGAAAAGCTTCGGCCTGCGCACCAGCCTGGTCAGGCTCAAGGTGCTCGACGCGCTAATGGTCTCGAGTGAAGAAGGCCACCCTCTGGGAGTGCGCGGCGTACACAGCCAGTTGCTCAGGCTCGATGTGCCGCTATCGTTTCTGAGCGTGCGCGAGGTGCTCAAGCGTCTGTGCGACGAGGGCGTGATCGACCTCAACGACGACAAGACCTACAGCCTGCACCCCCGCGCCCGGGAATGGCTGGGAGAAATTGGCAAGGACAGCGCCCGGTAACCGCACCGGTCACCAGCGCTTAGCGCTTGACCTTGCGACGCATGATGCCGTTGAGGATCACCACCAGCACCGCCACGCTGATTGCAATGTACTGAAAGGTCTTTTCGGTGATGGCACCGCTGTTTTGCAGATGCGACAAGCCCAGCATGATCGCCAGAACGCCGAGGGCGATCAGAATCGAGTAAATCAAACGCTGCTTGTTGGTCATAACGGTTTCCTGAATGCTCATGAGCAGGCAACTGACGCTGCCTGTTTGCGGGCATATCTTACGCCGATGCGCGACAGATGGCATCGTCACGCGCCTTGTCCCCCCCTCACGCGCGCCCTTTCCTGCAGGTTCTATCAACGACGTTGATTATCGTCATGCTGCGATGCGCGTTGCCGTGTAAAACTCCCATGCTTTAATACCGCCCCTGCTTCAACAGTGTGTTCAATTATTACCAAGGAGTTTTACATGCCCCATGAAGGCAGCCTGCTGCAGGTCGCAGTGGTATTCCTGCTCGCCGCCGTGCTGACTGTGCCGCTGGCCAAGCGGTTGAAGCTGGGCGCGGTGATCGGCTATTTGTTCGCCGGCGTGGTCATCGGCCCTTCGGTATTGGGCCTGATCGGTGATACCGAGAGCGTCAGCCATATTTCCGAACTTGGCGTGGTACTGCTGCTGTTCATCATTGGCCTGGAGCTTTCGCCCAAACGTTTATGGGTCATGCGCAAATCCGTGTTTGGCGTAGGCATGGCGCAGGTACTGCTGACCGGCCTGATCATCGGCGGGGTCGCCTTCGCTGCCTTCGGCCAGTCGCTGAACACCGCGGCCATTCTGGGCCTGGGCCTTGCCCTGTCGTCCACGGCCTTCGGCCTGCAGAGCCTGGCGGAACGCAAACAGCTGAACAGCCCGCACGGCAGGATGGCGTTCGCGATTCTGCTGTTTCAGGACATTGCGGCGATCCCGCTGATTGCCATGGTGCCGTTTCTGGCCGGGGCTGACCACGCGATGGACACCGGCGAAAGCATCAACCACGGTCTGCGCGTGCTGGGCAGCATTGCCATTGTGGTGATTGGCGGGCGCTATTTGCTGCGCCCGGTGTTCCGGATCGTCGCCAAGACCAAAATCCAGGAAGTTTCGACCGCCACGGCCTTGCTGGTGGTGATAGGCACAGCGTGGCTGATGGAACTGGTGGGAGTGTCCATGGCGCTGGGCGCGTTTCTTGCTGGCCTGTTGCTGGCCGACTCCGAATACCGTCACGAACTGGAAGCACAGATCGAACCGTTCAAAGGGTTATTGCTGGGGCTGTTCTTCATCAGTGTCGGCATGGGCGCCAACGTTGGCCTGTTGCTCAGCTCGCCGCTGATCGTGCTGGGCCTGACGCTGTTGCTGATCGCAATCAAGCTGCCGATGCTGTTCCTGATCGGTCGCACCCTTGGCGAACTCAACAACCGCAGCGCGCTGCAGCTGGGTCTGGTACTGGCCGCAGGCGGCGAGTTTGCCTTTGTGGTGTTCAAGATCGGCAGCGCTCAGGGGCTGTTCGAGGCCGGGCTATACGACATGCTGGTGTTGACCATCACCTTGTCGATGGCGGTCACGCCGTTGCTGTTCATTGCTCTGGCGCGCTGGATCAAACCCAAGGTCAAGCCTGTCGAGGTGCCGGAGGAATACCGCGATATCCAGACCGACAAACCACGCGTCGTCATTGCCGGCATGGGCCGTATGGGACAGATTGTCGCGCGTATCCTGCGCGCGCAGAAGATTCCTTTCATCGCCCTGGATACCGCCGTCGAGTCCATCGAGTTCTCCCGTAGCTTTGGCAATGTACCGGTCTTCTATGGCGACCCGTTGCGCCCGGAAATACTGCGTGCCGCCAAAGTCGATGAGGCCGAATACTTCGTCATCGCGACCGATGATCCTGACACCAACATCAAGACTGCCGAGCTGATCCGCAAGCTGTATCCGCACATGAAGATCATTGCCCGCGCACGTAACCGCCAGCATGTTCATCGGTTGATGGACCTGGGCGCTCACGCGGTTCGCGAAACGTTCTATTCAAGCCTGGAAATGAGTCGCCAGACCCTCATGGGCCTGGGCCTCAGCGAAACACAGGCCGACGCACGCATCAGTCGCTTCAAACGTCACGACGAACAGGTGCTGGCCGCTCAGCATGAGGTGTATGACGACGACGCCAAGGTCCTGCAGACCGCCCGCGAAGCCAGGGCCGACCTCGCGCAACTGTTCGAGGCAGACCGTCTGGACGAAGAAGCCGCGAAAAGCTGACCTGCTCATGCGCCGCAGGCTGGTCTGCGGCGCAACTCAGGCGTAGGGGCTGTCCCAGTAACGCGCGTACATGCCGAGCTTCTTCTTCACGCCGCGGGGCAAGCGTTTTTCCTGCCGGCTCAGCTTGTAGGCCAGCAGCTTCAGCGCATTACGCACGAACGACACAGGCCACCAGAGGATTCGCCGGGGACCGAGGAATTTCAGCTCGGACTTGACGTAACGCATGCCCTCGCCACCAATGCCGCCAAAGGTTTCGTAGATCCACGCTTCGCGGGCCTGGAACACACCGATATCAAAGTAACGACGAAACTCTTCGCGCAGGCTGTAATTGTGGGAGTGACGGCAGACCGCCGAGCCTTCGTAAGCCGCTTTCCAGCCATCGATGAGCATTTTCGCGGTGACGTACATGTCTTCTGAAAGAATCACATGCCGCGGGAAACCGCCAATGGCCCGCAACGCTTCGCCCCGATAGGCCGCAAACGAGTTGGACATGAATGGCGTCTTGATGCCCAGCGTCCCGGCATCGGCCAGCGTTTTGATCTGCGAGGTCGGCGGGTAATTGAACAACCGTGCATGCTGGGCCAGCAGGTTGGCATCCTTGTGCGGCAGCTGTCGCCCGCACACAGCACCGACCTTCGGGTCGGCGAAGGGCAACAGAATGTTGGCAATGGCATTGATGTCTTCAACGTACGCATCCTGGGTCATGAAGACATACACGTCATAGTCGGGATGCAGATCGACCATCATCTGCCGGGTGCCGCCGTGGTTGAAATCCTTGCTGTCGATGCGCAGCACATTGGCACATCGCGCTTGCGCCAGCTCCAGCGTGCCATCCGAGGAACTGGAGTCCACGATCAGCGTATCGAAGCTGGCAGTCTGCGCAGCCAGTGAATCCAGGAGACGTTCCAGATCCTTGCGTCCGTTGTAGGTCGGGATCACACAAGCCACTCTCAATGGCGCCATAACAATACTCCAGGGCGAAGTCCGGTTGCCCACTGTGTCAGCGTTGTTGAGAGTAGCTCATGCGTACCCGCCCCACCATTCGAATGCACTCAGCCGAGCACTTCACTCAACGGAATGAAGTTGACCCAGTCGCCTTCGGCCACGGTCGAGCCTTCGCGGACTTCAATCAGACCATCGGCCCATGCAGCGCTGCGCAATACGCCCGAACTCTGATTGCGATAAGCCACGGCCCGCCCCTGCTCCAGACGGCCGCGCAGGTACTCGCGGCGATTGCCAGGACGCGTCCAGACAAACCCGGCAGGCACCGGAAACTGCAAGGGGGCGACGTCGATCACGCCCTGGCGACGCAGCAGGTAAGCCCTGGCCAGCAAGGCGAAGGTGACCAGCGTAGAGGCCGGATTGCCAGGCAGACCGATCACCGGCACACCCCGGAAATGCCCGAAGGTCAGCGGCTTGCCAGGCTTGATCGCCAGCTTCCAGAGGGTCAGTTCGCCCTCTTCACGCAATGCGTGGCCGAGGAAATCCGCTTCGCCCACGGACACTCCGCCCGTGGAGAGAATCAGATCGACGCCCTGCAGATTCGCCAGTGCAGCGCGAGTCTTGTCCAGATCATCAGGCAGGATGCCTGCATCCACGACCTCGCATTCCAGTCGCTTCAACCAGCTGCACAGCAACACCCGGTTGCTGTTGTAGATCTGCCCCGGCCCCAATGGCTGACCGGGCTCAATCAACTCGTCGCCCGTGGACAGCACCGCGACCCGCACGCGACGAATGACCTCCAGCTCGGCGAGGCCCAGCGAGGCCGCCAGACCCAGTTCGATCGGACCCAGCCGCGTGCCGGCGGCCAGCACGGTATCGCCGACCCGGGTTTCCTGGCCTTGCGGACGAATATTCTGCCCGGCGCCCAGCGGCTCGTTGAAGCGCACACGCTGATCCGCCTGCACCTCGGCGTTTTCCTGCATCTCGACGCAGTCAGCGCCTTCAGGCATCGGCGCGCCGGTGAAGATACGCGCACAGGTGCCAGGGGCCAGAGGCTCGGGGGCCTGACCGGCGAAGATGCGCTGACTGACGCTCAACGGCTCGCCGCGCCAGTCCGCCGCGCGCAAGGCATAACCGTCCATGGCGCTGTTCGGCCAGGGCGGCAGATCCAGCGTGGAGACCAGATCGACTGCCAGTACCCGGCCCTCGGCATCGGCCAGCGAGACGCGTTGGCGCTCGGTGATCGGCGTGGCTTCGGCCATCTTCAGCAGCCGTGCAATGGCATCTTCAACAGGCAGCAGGGTTTTCGGCTCGTGGCTCATGAGCACTCAACCACGGGTCGCACAGGGCTCGGCCTGCTTGAGGTGAGGCACAAAGTTGCAAGGCCGGAAGCGCGAATCCAGTTGCTGGGCAAGAATGCCGTCCCATGCCGTGCGCACCGCATTGGTGGAGCCCGGCAGGCAGCACACCAGCGTGCCGTTGGACAGGCCGGCCAGCGCGCGGGACTGAATGGTCGAGGTGCCGATATCCGGCACCGATATCTGCCGGAACAGCTCACCGAAACCATCGACCTGCTTGTCCAGCAGGCAGGCCACGGCTTCAGGCGTGCTGTCACGGCCGGTGAAGCCGGTGCCACCGGTGATCAGCACCACCTGCACCTGATCGTCGGCAATCCAGGTCGCTACCTGCGCGCGGATCTTGTACAGGTCATCCTTGAGCAGCACGCGCTCGATCAGGCCGTGGCCTGCGTCGGTCAGGCGATCGACGAACATCTGGCCCGAGGTATCGGTTTCACGGGTGCGGGTATCGCTGACGGTCAGTACGGCGATATTAAGGGCTACGAACGGTGTGTCAGCCTTGGCTTTCATGGCCTCATCCAGTTGTTAAGAAAACAGGCGGGTGTTATATCACAGCCCTCCTTTTGACTGCCCGACGAGTGTTCGATGAATGTTCCTGCCCCACTGCCGCCCTGCTCTATTCTGCTGCTGGCCGGAGGCCGCGGGCAGCGCATGGGCGGGCGTGACAAGGGCCTGATCGAATGGCAAGGCGCCGCGCTGATCGAACATCTGCACCGGCTGACCCGGCCACTGACCGACGACCTGATCATTTCCTGCAATCGCAATATCGATCGCTATGCGCGTTACGCCGATCGACTGGTGCAGGACGACGATACCGATTTCAACGGGCCTCTGGCCGGAATACGTGCCGCGCTGCCTCTGGCGCGACATCGATGGTTGCTGATCCTGCCCTGCGACGTACCTTTGGTCGATGCAGCGTTGCTGCACGCATTGCGTGAAAAAGCCTCTGAATACCCGGAGCGACCGATAATGGTGCGTGAAGGTCAGCACTGGCAGCCGCTTTTAGGTATGATCCCTGTCGCTCACGCCGCAACGCTGGAAGCCGCATGGCAGGCCGGCGAGCGCAGCCCGAGACGGGCTCTGGAGCCGCTGCAACCGGTCGCCCTGCAACTGGAAGCCGGCGATCCACGCCTGGCCAACCTGAACACTCCCTGTCTGTTGACCGGGATCAGTGAAAACCGCAACAAGTGACTGGTCATTGAAGTTGCTGCGGGTGTATACGGAACTTGCTGACGGTGTATCCGTCTGAGAGTTCAGCAAATCAAGAATCCATCTGGAGACACAGTAATGAAACAACGGACCCTTCCCGCTGCCTTCCTGCTTGCACTGAGCATTGCCTCCCTTGCCGGCTGCGCATCGCCCACTGTGATCACCTTGAATGATGGTCGTGAAATCCAGGCTGTCGACACGCCGAAGTACGATGAAGACTCGGGCTTCTACGAGTTCAAGCAACTTGACGGCAAGCAGACTCGCATCAACAAGGATCAGGTACGTACCGTCAAGGATCTGTGATCCGGGCGTCGCGTTACTGATTTGAAAAAACCCGCCGAGTGCGGGTTTTTTTTGCCTGTCATTTCACTGTCCCTGTACTACCAGTCGAGCGTCAACAGGCTCTCGAAGTGGCGCTGCTCGCCACTGAGCGGATCGACGAAGCGCAAGCTGCTGGCCAGCAGCTTCAAAGGATTTTGATAGTCGTCCACCGGGTCTTTCACCACGTCCGGGTAAAACGGGTCGTTGCAGATGGCAGCACCCAGTGCAGCCATGTGTACACGCAGCTGATGCTTTTTGCCGGTCACCGGGTAAAGCCCGTAACGCCACAATTTATCCTGCCGTTCGAGCACCTCGATCTGCGTGCGGGTGTTGCTCGCGCCGATACCTTCCTGCATGCGAAAGAACGGTTCGCCCTCGACCAGACGGCTCTCGTGCAGACGCGGAAACGCCAGCCCCGGCAGCGCTGGCGCAATGGCTTGGTAAAACTTGTCGATGCGCCGTGTGGGAAACAAGCCCTGATAAGCCGAGCGCGTCTGCCGGTTGGCGGAAAACAGCACCAGCCCTGCGGTGTGCCGGTCGATGCGGTGCAGCGGCACCAGATCAGGATTGTCTAGACGATGGATCAGGCGGCGCAGCAAGGTTTGTTCGACGTACTCGCCTGCGGGTGTCACCGGGAGGAAGTGCGGCTTGTCAGCCACCACCAGATGCTCGTCGGCGTAGAGGATCGTTTCAACCACGGGGATCGGCGTTTCGTTGGCAACCTCACGAAAGTAGTGAACCCGCAGCCCTTCCCGGTACGCCAGATCAGGCGCGATGGCCTTGCCGTTTTCGTCCAGCACCCGGCCGCGAGCAAACCGATCCAGCCACTGTTCGCGGCTGATGGCCGGAAATTTCGCGCACAGGCAATCGAGCACCGTGGCCCACGAGCCCGGTGGCAGATACAACGTACTGGCTTGCTGCTGTGCGGCGCTGAAGACGGACTCGGACATGCGGGGACTCGAACTCGTGTAAGCCTGGAGCGGCTGGCCGTGGATTATCACTGATTAGTGCGATCACCGCACAACATCGCTGCGTGGTAATCGACTCCTGCCTGCGGCACTATTAACCATCTGGTACATTCTGTTTAACACCTGCCGCCAACCGGGCAGTGACACAAAAACAAGAGACGTATTTTTATGACTCATGCTGAAAAACCCTCCATCCTCGCCGGCCTGATCGGCTCGGGCATCCAGGCCTCGCGGACACCTGCCATGCACGAGCATGAAGGCGATGCACAAGGCATGCGCTATCTGTATCGGCTGATCGATATCGACGCCCTGCAACTGGACATCCATGCCCTGCCCCAACTGCTGGAAGGTGCCAGGCAGTGCGGCTTCACCGGCCTGAATATCACCTTCCCCTGCAAGCAGGCGGTCATCCCGTTACTGGACGAGCTGTCCGACGAAGCGCGCGGTATCGGCGCGGTGAATACGGTGGTGTTCAAGGACGGCAAGCGCATCGGTCACAACACCGACTGCCTGGGCTTTGCCGAAGGCTTTCAGCGCGGCCTGGACAA
This sequence comes from Pseudomonas sp. P129, assembly GCF_020312195.1. Classification (NCBI taxonomy): domain Bacteria; kingdom Pseudomonadati; phylum Pseudomonadota; class Gammaproteobacteria; order Pseudomonadales; family Pseudomonadaceae; genus Pseudomonas; species Pseudomonas sp. P129. The sequence continues at coordinate 919,104 of NZ_JAGPYS010000002.1, forward strand.
GGCCCCACGCCAACAGGTAGTGCAGATGGGTGCAGGTGGCGCGGGCGCTGCCGTGGCTCATGCGCTGCTGAGCGCAGGCGTCGAGCGCCTCAGCGTGTTCGAGGTCGAGCCGCAACGCGCCCAGGGGCTGGTGGACAACCTCAACCAGCACTTCGGTGCCGGACGCGCGCAGGTGGGTACCGACCTGCCTGCGGCGATGGCCGAAGCCGACGGACTGGTCAATACCACGCCGGTCGGCATGACCAAACTGCCGGGTACGCCGTTGCCGGTCGAGTTGCTGCGGCCTGAACTGTGGGTGGCGGAAATCATTTACTTTCCACTGGAAACCGAACTGCTCAGGCATGCCCGCGCACTGGGCTGCCGCACCCTGGATGGCAGCACCATGGCGGTGTTTCAGGCGGTCAAGGCCTTCGAACTGTTCAGTGGCCAGTCCGCCGATGCAGAGCGGATGATGGCGCACTTCCACACGTTGTAAACATCAGCGCTTGAGATAACGCAACACAGCGTCGCAGATCATTGCCTTGTGACGCTGTTTGACCTCCTCGCTCCACAGCTCGATCTGAAAGATTTCGCTGAAGGTATGGCGGTTGGAGATCCGGTAAAAGCAGAACGAGCTGATCATCAGGTGCAGGTCAACCGGATGAACGCCGTCACGAAACAGGCCGCTGGCTTCACCACGACGCAGGATGCCGTCGAGCGCCCTGATGATGTTCTGGCTCTTGGCCTGAATCGACTCGGACTGTTTGACGTTCTCGCCGTTATGGATGTTTTCGATGCACACGATGCGCACGAAATCTACATTGCTGTCGTGGTGATCGAAGGTGAACTCGACCACGCGATGAATCGCTTCCACAGGCTCGAGTTCGGACAGATTGAGCTGGCTCTCGGTGTTGCGAATCGCGCCGTAGAGTTTTTCCAGCACTTCGACGTACAGCTGCTCCTTGCTGCCGAAGTAGTAATAGATCATCCGTTTCGAGGTCTTGGTGCGTTCGGCAATGGCATCGACACGCGCACCCGACAGGCCATGGGCGACAAACTCGGCAACGGCGGCCTGCAGAATGTCTTCGCGGGTCTTTTCCGGATTGTTCTTGCGCCCTTTCGACGCAACGGCAACGGAGTCGTCAGTTGTTTTCATTGTTGGCTCATGACCACGAGTGATGCGCGGAGTATGAAGCCGACCGGCAACCGAGGGAAGCCGCGAGGGCGTCGAACCCTCGCAGCGGCCCTGCAATCGGATTCGCCTTACAGACGCGCCTGACGTGCTGCCACATTGCGCGCCTTGGCCATCGCAGCCAGACGCACCGGGACGTTGGCAGCGCCATACCCTGCGTAACCGTTCTTGCGCTGCAGGATTTCGAAAAAGAAGCGCCCGTCGAACGCATCGGTGTAGACGTGGAACAGCTCGCCACCCTGCGCATCGCGGTCATAGAGCACGTTGTAATACGCCAGTTCGCTGAGAAACTCCTCGTCGAAATCGAAGCGTGCCGCCAGGTCATCGTAGTAATTGAGCGGGATGTCCAGCAACGGCACGCCCGATTCCTTGGCGCGGCTTACCTCGGCAAAGATGTCTTCGCAGGAAAATGCGATGTGGTGCACACCCGAGCCGCGATAGCTCGACAGCGCATGGGAAATGGCCGTGTTGCGATTTTCGGAAATATTCAACGGCAAGCGCACGGTGCTGCAACGGCTGCGCAGCGCCCGGCTCTTGACCAGGCCGTAGGGGTCGGGCAAGACCACTTCGTCGTCAGCCTCGAAATCCAGAATGCTTTTGTAGAACAAAACCCAGCTGTCCAGACTGTCGGCCGGCAGCGCCATGGCCATGTGGTCGATACGCTGCAACCCGCCCTTGGCGACGGCTTGCGGATCGACGACAAAATCGCTGTCGTAAATCGATTCTCCCGGTGCGGCGTTATCCACCAGATAGATCAGGCTGCCGTCGGGCGCGCGGACCGACGGAATCTCCCGTTCGTTGGGACCGACCAGGCCACGATAGGGCTGGCCCTTGAAAGCACGCGCGCGTTCCAGCGACTGATGACCGTCGTCGACGCGCAAGGCGGTGGCGCACAACGAAGGGCCGTGCGCCTCGAAAAAACTGTGGGCGAAGGAATAGGGTTCGGCATTGAGCACAATCCTGATATCGCCCTGCCCCAGCAGACTGACCGCCTTGGAGCGATGCTGACCCAGCTTGGCAAAGCCCAGCCGTTGCAGCCAGCCCGACAGGCGAGCGCCGTGGCTCTCGTCAACGGCAAACTCGAGGAACTCGACGCCATTGTAGGTACTGGCCGCAGGCGGATTGAAGAGGATTTCGGGAACCGCGGCCGGCTCGTCACGCGCCATCAGCTGGCGGGTTTTCTCTTCCAGATAAAGCAGCGAACGCAGACCGTCCGCGGCATTGGCGCGTGTCGGCGCTGCACGGAAGCCATCGTTGAACACTTCCAGCGACAAAGGCCCGGTATAGCCACTGCGCAGGATCGGCGCGAGGAAGCCGGCCAGATCGAATTCACCCTGACCCGGGAAGCAGCGGAAATGGCGGCTCCACTCCAGTACATCCATCGCCAGAAGCGGCGCGTCGGCCATCTGCACGAAGAAGATCTTGTCGCCCGGGATCTGCGCGATGGCGCTCGGATCGCCCTTCAGCGACAGGGTATGAAAACTGTCGAGCAACACGCCTAGTGCCGGGTGGTCGACCTGGCGCACCAGGTTCCAGACCTGTTGCCAGGTGTTCACGTGCTTGCCCCAGGCCAGCGCTTCATAACCGACGCGCAGGTGACGGGCACCCGCGCGCTCGGCGAGCAGGCCCAGGTCATCGAGCAGAATGTTTTCGTCGCCCACCGAATCGGCAGACGCATTGCTGCAGACCAGCACCAGATCGGTGCCCAGCTCCTGCATCAGATCGAATTTGCGTTCGGCACGGTCGATATTGCGCTGCAGACGATCACGGCGGCAGCCTTCGAAATCGCGGAACGGCTGGAACAGGGTGATGGCGATGCCCAGGTCGGCACACATTTGCCTGATGTTGCGTGGGCTGCCGTCGTAATACAACAAGTCGTTTTCGAAAATCTCGACGCCGTCAAAGCCGGCTGCGGCGATGGCTTCGAGCTTTTCGGGCAGAGTACCGCTCAAGGATACGGTAGCAATTGAACGCTGCATGCTTTTCAGCTCCTGGATGAACGCGACCTGCTTGGATCGCGACTGGACAGCACCGCATTCCTGGCCTTTCCCGGCCTTATTCAGAGGTGCGAGTAAAGTATTTGCCTGTGAAAATACTACAGCAACATAAAGTGTACGAACCGGTTAGTTTTACGTTCGATTATCGAACAAAAGCCGTTTTACTCAATTGACGCTGTATCTCGCAATGCTCAACATCAGCATCACATTGCAGGATAGACCCGCAGCCAAACATTTTGATCTTCGCTTCATCAGCAGCAAACCCATAACAATTCAAAAAACAGGAACATTGCTCATGTGCACCCTTCTCGCTTTGCTCGCCCGATCGCCCGTCCGTCTTATCAGACGACATGTTCGACGAACCCACCCGGCCAAAAGCCCGGTCTGGGTCCGCGTCGCCTGAAACATTCCAACACACTTACGCGGCTCAACCTGTAAATTGTCGGCCCGACGGATCGTTTCGAGGACAGCCTGAGTCTAGAGGCCAGTCGAATCGCGGTTCTACGACTTCACTTTACCTGCACAACGCCTGCATCGAGTGGACTTCTCAGTCCGACTGTTGCCAGCAGCACAGTCCTGGAACGGATGGTTAGAACATCATGCTTAACACCCAGACCAACCCTGTCGCCCAGGCCGCCCGTGCCGGGATGGGCGAAAAGATCCGCGGCGCACTCGCCGTCGGCAAGACTCGCTGGGGCATGCTCGCCCTGGTGTTCTTCGCCACTACGCTGAACTACATCGACCGTGCCGCGCTCGGCGTCATGCAGCCCATCCTCGCCAAGGAAATGAGCTGGACGGCGATGGACTACGCCAACATCAACTTCTGGTTTCAGGTGGGTTACGCGGTCGGCTTTGTGCTGCAGGGCCGCTTCATCGACAAGGTCGGCGTGAAACGTGCATTCTTCCTCGCGGTGCTGCTGTGGAGCCTGGCGACCGGTGCTCACGGCCTGGCCACTTCCGCCGTGGGCTTCATGGTCTGCCGCTTCATTCTGGGCCTGACCGAAGCCGCCAATTACCCGGCCTGTGTGAAGACCACGCGGCTGTGGTTCCCTGCCGGTGAGCGCGCTGTGGCCACCGGTATCTTCAACGCCGGCACCAACGTTGGTGCCATGCTGACCCCGGCCCTGCTGCCGGTGATCCTCACGGTCTGGGGCTGGCAGGCCGCCTTCGTGGCGATGGGTTCGCTGGGGCTGCTCTGGGCTATCACCTGGCGCCTGAAGTACTACAACCCCGAAGAGCATCCGACCGTCAGCAAGACCGAGCTGGATTACATCAATCAGGAAGTCGAACCGGCTCCGGTCAAGGTGCCATTCACCGGCATTCTGAAGATGCGTGGCACATGGGCGTTCGCGCTGGCGTATGCGATCACTGCTCCGGTGTTCTGGTTTTACCTGTACTGGCTGCCGCCGTTCCTCAATCAGCAATACAACCTGGGGATCAGCGTGACGCAGATGGGTGTTCCGCTGATTCTGATCTGGCTGACGGCCGATTTCGGCAGTGTCGGTGGCGGTATCCTGTCGTCCTGGCTGATTGGTCGTGGCATGCGTGCGACGACTGCGCGGCTGTTGTCGATGCTGATCTTTGCCATCACGATCTGCAGCGTGGTGTTCGCCGCCAATGCCAGCGGGCTGTGGGTAGCGGTACTGGCCATTTCGCTTGCCGTGGGTGCGCATCAGGCCTGGACGGCGAATATCTGGAGCCTGGTGATGGACTACACCCCCAAGCACATGATGAGTACCGTGTTCGGCTTCGGCGGCATGTGTGCGGCCATCGGCGGTATGTTCATGACGCAGATCGTGGGTGCGGTGCTGACCGCCACCAATAACAACTACAACGTGTTGTTCACGATGATCCCGGCGATGTATTTCATTGCCCTGATCTGGATGTACTTCATGGCCCCTCGCAAGGTTCCGACGCTCAGCGAGTGATTGTCTGACACTGCCCGAAAACCCAGAATGGCTATCGTCCCCACGCTCCGCGTGGGGATGCAGTTCGTGACGCTCTGCGTCACACAGCGGGTTTTCTTTGTCAGGTGGATTGGCGTTCGGCTCAGGTCACCTTTTCGCCCCTCGGCGACTCACTTTGAGGGACCAAAGTGAGCAAAGTCCCCGCTCCTGTTTCCGGCCCGACTTCGTCGGGTTCCTTCGCCCTGTCACTGATCCGGGGGTCGCCGCAACGGGCCATCCATGGCCCGATACGGCTAGCCTGGCGTCCTGCCAGGCTACCCCCGGATCAGCGCCAGGACTCAGCCGTCACTAACGTCGCACTCTGCGTCGTCAGTGCCACCGTGATCGAAAAGCACGTATGGCGGCCTCCTGCAGACGCAGCATGACATTCTGCTGCGACGCAGGGCGTCAGGAAAAACATGCCAACTGAACATCGGCATACGCGTCAATCGGATCTTCAGCTCCGGTAGTTACCCACCCTTACGTCGCTGTTGCCACGCTGCTGCCAGACCGCTGAGGCAGATGATGGCGATGCCGGCCTGCGCGGTCGGGGACGGGGTGTGGTCGAAGACCAGGTAGCCCAGCAGTCCGGCAAACACGATCTGGCAATAACTGAACGGCGCAAGCATGGCCGGGGCGGCGAAGCGGAAGGCCTGGGTCAGCAGCAAATGCGCCGACATGCCACACGCGCCGAGCGCCAGCAGAAACGGCAGGTGCTTGAGCGCTGGCACTTCCCAGAAGAACGGCACCAGCGCACTCATCAACAGGGTATTGAACAGCCCGGCGAAAAAGTTGCTGGTGGTCGGGCTGTCGAACGGGCTGACCAGCCGCGTCAGGAGTTGATACAGCGCAAAACACAAGGCTGACGACAGCGGCAGCAGAATTGCCGGGGTAAACAGCTCGCCGCCCGGATGAATGATGATCATCACCCCGACAAACCCTACCACCACCGCAATCCACTGGCCGCGCGTTACACGCTCGTGCAGCAGCGGCACCGATAACGCGGTGACCAGCAACGGCGCAAGAAAGTTGACCGCGGTCGCCTCTGCCTGCGGGATGAACATCAGGCTGCTGGTAAACAGCAGACTGGTGCCCAGCAGCGCCAGTGCGCGCAAGACCTGCAGGCCGGGCCTTTTGGTGCGCAACACTCGCAACCCCGCTGAAGGCATGAAAATGCAGGCCATCAACAGCGTGTGCACCAGATAGCGCGCCCAGACCACCAGAATGATCGGATAGAAGCCGGACAGGTACTTGGACAGGGTGTCGTGACTGGCAAACAGAAAGGTCGCCAGAAGAATGAAGCCTATACCTTTGAGAGGTTGATTGACGCCGGACGACGGCGTGCTGGCAGTGCTCATTGCGCTTCCTTGTTCAAGTTTCCGCAGCCCGACACCGTGGCCGAACACGCTCTCTACCCATAGTTACCCGTGAGCATCGCACACACGTTTGCGGCTTCTCGCAGAAAATGTTCGAACCGGTTCATTAACGTTCGATAATCGCCCAAAACAACTGTTTCACAATTGCACGCCGCGTTCCGGCATTTCACTATCGCAGCCAGCTAAACGACTCAATAACTACAAAAAAGGTCTGTTCCATGCGCGTGAATTCTCCCTGCAAACTCCTTTGCGGTCTGTCGGCGGCCGTCGCTGCAAGTCTGGCGCCCATCAGCGGCCACAGCGCCGGATTTGTCGAAGACGCCAAGGTCAATCTGAACCTACGCAACTTCTACATCAACCGCAACTTCGTCGACCCGGCCAACGCGCAGAACTACGCCGAGGAGTGGACGCAAAACTTCATTCTCGACGCCCGCTCCGGCTTCACCCAGGGCACCGTCGGCTTCGGTGTCGACGCGCTTGGCCTCTACTCGCTCAAGCTCGACGGCGGCAAGGGTACCGGCGGTACGCAATTGCTGCCCATCCATGGCGATGGACGCCCGGCCGACGACTTCGGCCGACTGGCGGTGGCCGGCAAGGCGCGCTTCTCGAAGACCGAATTGAAGGTCGGCGAGTGGATGCCAGTGCTGCCGATCCTGCGCTCGGATGACGGCCGCTCGCTGCCGCAAACCTTTCAGGGCGGGCAGATCACCTCCAAGGAGATCGACGGCCTGACCCTCTACGGTGGCCAGTTCCGTGGCAACAGCCCGCGCAACGACGCCAGCATGGAAGACATGTCCCTGAATGGCCGCACCGCGTTCACTTCCGACCGCTTCAACTTTGGCGGCGGCGAATACGTGTTCAACCAAAATCGCACCCAGGTCGGCGTGTGGTACGCCGAGCTTGAAGACATCTACCACCAGCAATATTTCAACCTGCTGCACAGCCAGCCGCTGGGCAGCTGGACGCTGGGGGCCAACCTTGGCTACTTCCAGGGCAAGGACGACGGTCAGTCGCTGGCCGGCGATCTGGACAACAAGACCTGGTCAGCGCTGCTTTCGGCACGGCACGGTGGCAACACCTTTTACCTGGGCCTGCAGAAAGTCAGCGGCGACAGCGCCTGGATGCGCGTCAACGGCACCAGCGGCGGAACCCTGGCCAACGACAGTTACAACTCCAGCTTCGACAACGCCAGGGAAAAATCCTGGCAGCTGCGCCACGACTATGACTTCGCAGCCCTGGGCGTACCCGGCCTGACCCTGATGAACCGCTACATCAGCGGCGACAACGTGCATACCGGGGCCATCACCGACGGCGAAGAGTGGGCACGGGAAACCGAGCTGGCTTATGTGTTCCAGAACGGCGCGTTCAAAAGCCTGTCGGTCAAATGGCGCAACTCCACCATGCGTCGCGACTACAGCACCAACCAGTTCGACGAAAACCGCCTGATCGTCAGCTACCCGTTGTCGCTGCTCTGACCCAGACAGGACGCCGCCGTGGCCGAGGGCGCTGCGGCGGCGTTCTCGATCAGCGCTCTCAATTGTCCTGCAATGACTCCACGCCCATTTCATCCCACACTGCTTCCGCCAGGTGGAATGTCGCATTGGCCGCCGGAATGCCGCAGTAGATCGCGCTCTGCATCAGCACTTCCTTGATTTCCTCACGGGTCACGCCGTTGTTTTTCGCGGCCTTGAGGTGCAGGCGCAACTCGCCTTCGCGATTCATGCCGATCAGCATCGCGATGGTGATCAGGCTGCGCGTATGGCGCGGCAACCCCGGACGCGTCCAGATATCACCCCAGGCGTGACGGGTGATCATCTCCTGGAACTCTTCATTGAACGGCGTCAGTTTGCTCAGGCTGTTATCGACATGCGCGTCGCCCAGCACCGCGCGGCGCGCTTGCATGCCGGCCTCGTAACGTTCGTCTTCGGTCATCGGGAAATCCTTGTGTGTTCGGCCACGGCGCGCTCGACCCAATGGCGAGCCTGGCCAAGGTAATGGGCCGGATCGAGCAGACGATCCAGCTCGTCAGAAGAAAACTGCTCGCTGACCTGCGGGGTTTCGCCGAGCACCTGACGCAAATGCGCGCCCTGCTCCACCGCACGCCGGCAGCACTGTTCAACCAGATGGTGGGCTGCATCGCGCCCGATGCGCTGAGCCAGCGCAATGCTCACTGCCTCGGCAAGAACCAGGCCTTTGGTGGATTGCAGATTGACCGCCATGCGCTCGGCATCGACCTGCAGACCGGGTATCACCTGCAATGCCTGCTGCAGCGAACCGGAGACCAGACAGCACAGCTCCGGCAAGGTCTCCCACTCGGCATGCCACAGGCCCAGACTGCGTTCATGTTCCTGCGGCATGGCCGCCAGCATCGTGGCCACCAGCCCCGGTGCGCGGGTGGCGGTGCTGATCATGACCGCAGCGCCGACCGGGTTGCGTTTGTGCGGCATGGTCGAAGACCCGCCCTTGCCCGGTGCCGAAGGCTCGAAGACCTCGCCCACTTCGGTCTGCATCAGCAGGCTCACGTCGCGCCCGAGTTTGCCGAGACTGCCGGCGATCAGGCCTAGCAGGCTGGCAAATTCCACCAGTCGGTCGCGCTGGGTGTGCCAGGGCTGCTCGGGCAACGCCAGCTGCAGTTCACCGGCCAGCGCTTCGGCCACCGAAAAGGCCTGATCGCCCAGCGCCGCGAGGCTGCCGGAAGCGCCGCCGAACTGCAGGCACAGCAGGCGCGGTTTGATCTCGTTCAAACGCTGTCGATGGCGAGTGACCGCGCCCAGCCAGCCGGCGATTTTCATCCCCAGGGTAACCGGCGTGGCCTGCTGCAGCCAGGTGCGTCCGGCCAGCGGCGTGCCAGCATGATGCTGCGCCTGCTCAGCCATCGCATCGGCCAGTCGGGTAAGGTCATGCTCAAGCAGCACGATGGCTCGACGCAGTTGCAGGATCAGCCCGCTGTCCATCACATCCTGACTGGTCGCGCCCATGTGCACGTAGCGCTCGGCTTCAGCACTGCGTGCGGCAATCTGTTTGCCCAGCGCCTTGACCAGCGGAATCGCCGAATTGCCGGCACTGCCGATGGCGATTGCCAGCGCGTCGAAATCGAACAGCCGTGCGTCGCAGCTCAGCTCGATGTCGGCGACCACTTCAGGCGGGATCAGGCCGACCCGTGCCTGCGCCCGCGCCAGCGCAGCCTCGAAATCGAGCATGCCCTGCACCCGACCTTCATCGGAAAAAATCTCGCGCATTTCGGGTTGCATGAAGTAGGCATCGAAAAGTTGATTGCTCGCTCTGTTCACATCACCACTCCAGATTGAAAGGTTTCAGGTAGCGTCCGAATGACTGACCCAGCCCTTGATCAGCACCGCAATCGCGGCCAGCGCCGCCGGAATCACCAGCGCGGTCAGCACCTGCTCGAACGTCCAGCCCAGGCCCAGCAGCGTGGCACCGGCCCAGGCGCCGAGAATGGCGCCGAAACGGCCGATCCCGAGCATCCACGACACCCCCGTGGCACGCCCCTGGGTGGGGTAAAAACGCGCTGCCAGTGACGGCATCGCCGACTGCGCGCCGTTGATGCACATACCGGCCAGCAGCACCAGTGTCGCCAACAGCGCGACGTTACCCAGACTCTGCCCGACCAGCCAGGCGAACACACCCGCCAGCGCATAGGCACAACCAATGACCTTGTGCGGGTTGTAACGATCCATCGCCCAGCCCACGCCCACAGCGCTCAACACGCCGCCGAACTGAAACAGCGCGCCGATGAAAGCCGACTGTTCCATGCTCGCGCCGCTGTCGCGCATCAGCGTCGGCAGCCAGCTGGTCAGCAGGTAGACGATGACCAGGCCCATGAAATACGTCAGCCACAGCAACAGCGTGCCGGCGCTGTAGGTGCCGGAAAAAATCACTTTCAGCACGTTGCGGCTGCTGACCGTTTTCTGTTCGGGAACGCTGAAGTCAGTGATGCCGGCCAGTGCCTTCGGCGCGATCGGTGCCAGTACCTTGCGGATCCGCTCCGCACCGCGATTGCGAACCACCAGAAACCGCGCCGACTCCGGCAGCCAGACCATCAGCACCAACCCCAGCAGGAGGGGCAGGATACCGCCCAGCATAAGCAGGCTGTGCCAGCCCATGCTGGGGATCAGCTTGGCCGACACAAAACCGCCGCAGGCCATGCCCAGATTGAAACCGCAGAACATGCTCGTCACCAGCAACGACTTGAGCCGTTCGGGGGTGTATTCCGACAGCAACGTGGTGGCGTTGGGCATCGCTGCGCCAAGCCCGAGCCCGGTCAACAGGCGCAGGACCAGCAATTGATCGATGTTGCTGCTATAGGCTGATGCCAGGCTGAATAGACCGAACAGCAGCACCGCGACCACCAGCACCACCTTGCGTCCAAAGCGGTCCGCCAGCGGGCCGGAACCCAGCGCGCCGAACACCATGCCGATCAGCGCAGCGCTCATCACCGGCCCCAGACTGGCCCGATCAATCCCCCAATCCTGGCTGAGCGCGGGGGCAATGAAGCCCATTGCAGCAGTATCGAGGCCGTCGAGAAACACGATCAGAAAACACAGCGCAACCACTCGCCACTGGTACCCGGATAGCGGTTGCGCATTGATGAAGGCCTGAACGTCGAGCGTACTCGGCGCGGGGCTGCCGGCGGAAAGCGTCATGGAGGTGTCCTTTTATTTTTATAGGGTCGCCTGCCGATGCAGGCGCCTTGAATCGCACGCACATTGATTTCGGAATCGACAAGCGATTCAGAAATCGAAGAACACTGTCTCGCCTTCACCCTGCACACGGATATCAAAACGATAGGCCGTCTGCCCCTCGTACGTGCAGCGGCGCGCCACCAGGGTTTCGCGACGCGGGGGCTGCTCGATCAGATTGAGCACCGGGTCCTGCGCATTCGCCTGGGCTTCGTCGTCGAAATACAACCGCGTCTGCAGATGAATATTGATGCCACGCGCAAACAGCGAAACATTGATGTGCGCCGCCATCGGCACACCCGCCGCATTGCGCGCAGAGCCTGGCTTGATGGTCTTCAGGATCCACTGGCCATCGTCCGCGGTTGCCGTGCGACCAAAGCCGTTGAACGGTCTGTCCGGGTGGAATTCGCTGTGATACGCGCCCTGATGATCCGCCTGCCAGAATTCCAGGTAGGCATCGCGGATCAGATGGCCGTTGCCGTCGAAGACGTTGCCCAGCAACACGATGTGCTCGCCGGGCGCCTCGGGCCTGGCCATCTCGTTCCAGATTTCCAGCTCGCGGGTCGGGTTGCCGGCCACCTGCGGTGCGAGACCGATGTGGACGTAGGGGCCGGCGGTTTGCGAAGGGGTTTCCTGCAGCAATTGAACGGGCATGTCGGGCCTCCTCAGCAGTTTTCGAAGTGAGTCTTGCGCTGGCCGCGCAACACGATATCAAAGCGATACGCCAGGCAATCCATTGGATTGCCCATGCCCAGGTCGAGCCTGGCAATCAGGCTCTGCACGGCGTCCGGGTTGGCGATGGCCTTGACGATCGGGCAGATCGGAATCAGCGGATCGCCTTCGAAATACAACTGGGTGATCAGCCGTGTGGCAATCGACGGCCCGCTGATCGACACATGAATGTGTGCCGGGCGCCAGTCGTTGGGACCGTTGCGCCATGGGTAAGGCCCTGGCTTGACGGTACGGAAGCTGTAATTGCCTTCGCTGTCGGTCAACGCACGTCCGACGCCGCCGAAATTGGGATCGATGGGCGCCAGATAGGCATCGCGCTTGTGGCGATAACGCCCGCCGGCGTTGGCCTGCCAGATCTCCACCAGGGTATGCGGGATCGGCTTTCCATACTGATCGCAGACTCGCCCGGCCAGCAGAATACGCTCACCGATGGGCAGCCCACCGTTGTTGAAATTGAGCAGCAGGTCGTTATCGTGCTGGCCGAATTTCAAATGCGAGAAATCCGGGCCGGTGGTTTCGGAAATGGACTGCGGGATACTGACCAGCGCCTGGCGCGGCGAGCGCAGGATCGAGGTCTTGTAATCAGGTGTGAGCGCTTTTGGATGCCAGTTTCGGTCACGAATGACGAAGCGGCTGTTGTCCGCGGCAGACATGGCGTTCTCCTCTTTTTTCTTTCTTATGGGGCGCGCAGGCGTCGATCACATGCGCTACAGGCTGCGGCGAAGTGTCGCGCGATCCATGCTTATGGAGAACTGAAATAAACCCCATGATCCATAACCATTTGGTTATGGATGCTAGCCGTTGCGACAGGCCTCTCCAAGACTGCGCAGCTCGTCCACACACCACTGCGCTGCGCGCGTGAGTGGCAAGGCCGGGTTGCTGCACAAACCGACCGAGCCGCCCGGCTCACGAATACCCATGTCCAGTTCGACCAGCGTGCCACCTTTCAACTCCAGCGACACGGCATCCAGTGGCGCGATCCACACCGCATCGCTGCATTGCACATAGCGCCGACTGAGGGTAAGCGAGAGGGTTTCCAGGCGTTGCCGCGGCATGCGAATACCGCACTGCACGAACAGGCTGTCGGCAAACTTGCGGATGGTCGTGCCTGCCAGCGGCAACACCAGCGGGAATTGCTCCAGGCTTTCGGGCTTGAGCGGCGCAGCCAGCAGCGGGTGATCGCTGCGCACCACCAGTGTCATCGACTCGTTGTACAGGTGCTCGAACGTCAGGCCCTGAATCTGCGGGCTGTCAGTCATGCGCCCGACCACCAGATCCAGCTCCCCTACCCTCAATTGCGACAGCAGATAGGCACTGGGCCCGGTCATCACGCTGACGATCAGCGCCGGGTGCCTCTGGTGCAGGCGATGAACGACCTCAGGCACCAGCAGGCTTTCGGCCGTCGACAGTACGCCCAGCCGTGCAGTAACGGTGTCATGTTCACCGGATCTCAGGCTGCTGACACCCTCGCGCAGGGCCTGAACGCTCGGCCCGGCAAAGCGCATGAACGCCACACCCGCTTCGGTAAGTGCCGCACCGCTCTTGCTGCGCACGAACAACGTGGTGTCGAGCAGGGTTTCCAGCTCTTTGAGACTTTTCGACAACGCAGGCTGACTGATCGCCAGAACGTCGGAGGCACGCGCCAGGCTGCCCTGCCGGGCCACTTCGAGAAAGCAGACCAGATGGCGAAATTTGATGCGTGTATCGATATTCACTGCGCGTCGTGTCCGGTAAATGAAAGGGAATACAGCTCAACGACAAGACAGCTCAGCGACTCAGAAACGACGCCACTTGAGGCGCGTCAAATGGCCAGTCCAGCTCGTCACCGGTGTCGACTCGACGCAACACAGGAACGCGCAACTCGTAGCGTTCAAGCAGTTGCTCATCCTCGCAGATGTCGACCAGCTCAACCAGCAGGCCGTGCTCAATGGCAAACGGCAGTAAAACCGCTTCGGCAACCTCGCACAGCGGACATCCCAGGGTGCTGAACAGCTGGCATTCGGGGGGCATGAGTCAATCCTCGGCGAATCCTCGGTGAGCGGAAATTATTCTAGGCGCGCACCGGGATCACGTCGACACCCGGAAATGCGCCTTGCTGAACGCGTTGGCACGGTCCAGTACCGGTTTCTCGAAACAACGATAACCGACCCAGCCATAGCACACCGCCGCAGCCAGCATCAGCAGCGCGAAAAACAGGTTGTCCAGATAGCTTTCGGGCCAGGCCCCCACCAGGCTCCAGACCCTGCCGATCACCCCCAGCACCAGCAGATGAGACAGATAGATCGTGTAGGACATATCGCCCACAGCAACCAGAAACCCGGGCACCACCAGCTTTCGGCGCCGTTCGAGCAAGGCCAGAGTCACCACCAGCATGCCGAATGTGCCGCCGACCATGAGCATGCGCAGCAGGCCCTGACTTTCATACAGCCGGTAATAGCCGATCAGGGGCACCGCCGCCAACAACGCGACACCGAGCAGTAACCAGACCGCAGCCGTCGGTACGCGGGCACTGTGGCGACCGTAAAAGAACAGGGCCAGCGCGGCGCCCAGCATGAACTCGAGGGCATAGGGATGCAGGATGATCTTCACTGCCGAGGAATAGTCCTGCCAGTCTGCCAGCGTATTGAACACCACGATGATCACGCCCCAGCCGCCAAGCAGAAACGGCAGACTGCGCTCGCGAAACAGCAGGAAGCCGGAGAACACCACGTAGAACCACAACTCGAACAGCAGCGACCAGGCGACCATCACCAGCAGCACCTTGTCGTTGGGCAACAACAGGAACGACATGATCAGGTTGGACGAGCCATGCCCGCTGTTGACCATGCCCGGCTGCACCAGATAAACCGCCAGGGTGATGAAAAAGTACAGCCAGTACGTGGGATAGATCCGCGATACTCGATTGAACAGAAAGCGCTGAGCCTCGATTGCGCTCTGAAAACGTCCACGACTGACAATTACCATGACGAATCCGCTGATGACGAAAAACAGATCGACGCCCAGCTGAAAAAAATCGAGCCAGGGCGGCAGAAGGATATCGCCACCGGAAAACTTGCTCTCTACCGACATCATGTGAAACAACACAACGCCAAGGACCGCTACGCCCCTGAGCCCCTGCAGGGAATACAGCCGCTCCATGCCTCTCTCCATTCAACGGATGTCGCGCGCGCCAGGCCATCCCGTGGTCACGCGTGTGGAGCATAGCCAATGGCCAGAAATACGGAACCCCAATCTTCCAGTGCTTGCGGTTTTTCCTGGCAGATAGTTTTGGAGTAAGGTGCAGCGGCAGCGTAAAGCCTGATCGAACACGATACGGCAATCGAAGTGAACCTTCAGGAATCACCTGTACTCGAAACATTCATACGCCCACCAAACGGAGAACATCATGGCCCGCGAAACTGCACAGAATGCTCAGGAAATCCTGAGAGCCGACTTCCAGGTACTGGTTGCCGACACTGAGAAATTGCTGGCGCATACCGCCTCTCTGGCGGGTGATCAGGCCGATGAACTGCGCGCCCAGATCCGTGAAAGTCTGCTGCGTGCCAAGGAAACCCTGAAGACCACCGAAGACTCGCTGCGCGAGCGCGGCGAAGCCGCAGTGGTCGCCACCGAAGATTACGTTCAGAACAACCCCTGGCAGTCCGTCGGTATCGCCGCAGGTGTCGGCTTTCTGATCGGTCTGCTGGCTACAAGGCGCTAACATCATGACTCTGGGAACGGAATCAGCACCGCCCGAGGGAACTCCGGGCTCTTCACCGCGGCGCCTGGGCGCTGCATTCCTTGGCCTGTTGCACACTCACGTCGAGCTGTTCGGCATCGAATTGCAGGAACAGAAAGCGCGAACCGTCAGCCTGCTGCTGTTCGCCGGTCTGGCCCTGGTTTTCGGCCTGCTGCTGCTCACCGGGCTCTCGGCCTTGCTGCTGATCGTTCTGTGGGACAGCTATCGTCTGGCGGGCATCGTCGGCCTGTGTACGTTTTACCTGCTGGCCGCGATCTTCTGTGGATTGCGCCTCAAGGCAGCGATCTTCGACGAGTCCTCGCCTTTCCATGCGACCCTCGAAGAACTGGCCAATGACCGTGAGCGATTGATGCCATGAGTGAACCCAAGTCGCACCAGAGCAATACCCGTCGAGAACTGCGCAAGGCATTGATTCGCTTGCGCATGGAAATGCACCGCCAGGAAATTCGCCACGAATCGACGCAACTGATGCAGCCGTTGCAACGCTTTCGCGGCATCCGCCATGACTGGAAAAGCGCGCTGGGCTTTCGCCACGCGCCGCTCTGGGGCGTGGGCTCGGTGGCCCTGCTGGGCTTCCTGAGCGGTAAACGTGCCAAGACCGGGCGTACCAGCCTGCTGGGACGCCTGTTGAAGCTGGGCATCACTTTGACGCCCCTGGTCAAGGTCGCCATGCAAGCACGCACCCTGCAGAATCGCAATCGCAAAGTCTGATTGCGCCCTGCGTCTCGCGTGACCCAGGCTCGAATCTCCCGGCCTGAATGTAAATGCCTGCTCCGGTATTCCGGAGCAGGCATTTGTTTTTCTACGGGCCTGATTTCATCAATGCGGCCCTTGCGGCAGGCGTGTCGAACCGGGAAGCTACGCCCCTATTATTGACGGAGTGAACGCATTGGATTGGCAAACACTGCTTAACCGCGAACGACTGGGCAAGACCCTGCACAGCCCCGAGGAACTGGGGCGCAGTCCGTTTCACAAGGACCATGACCGGATCATCTTTTCCGGGGCCTTCCGCCGCCTGGGACGCAAGACCCAGGTGCATCCGGTGTCCAGCAACGATCATATCCATACGCGCCTGACCCATTCGCTGGAAGTCAGTTGTGTCGGCCGCTCGCTGGGGATGCGCGTCGGCGAAACGCTGCGCTCTGCCCTGCCCGACTGGTGCGATCCGAGCGACCTGGGCATGGTCGTGCAATCGGCCTGTCTGGCGCACGACATCGGCAATCCGCCGTTCGGCCACTCGGGCGAAGATGCGATTCGCAACTGGTTCAATCAGGCGGCCGGGCGTGGCTGGCTCGACGCGATGAGCGAGACCGAGCGCAATGACTTCCTCAATTTCGAAGGCAATGCCCAAGGGTTCCGGGTGCTGACGCAGCTGGAATACCACCAGTTCGACGGCGGCACCCGCCTGACCTACGCAACGCTGGGTACTTACCTCAAATACCCGTGGACCGCCCGCCATGCGGACTCGCTGGGCTACAAGAAGCACAAGTTCGGCTGCTATCAGAGCGAACTGCCGATCCTTGAGCAGATCGCCGGCAAGCTGGGTTTGCCGCAGCTCGAAGATCAGCGCTGGGCGCGTCATCCGCTGGTGTATCTGATGGAAGCCGCCGACGACATCTGTTACGCCCTGATCGATCTGGAGGACGGTCTGGAGATGGACCTGCTCAATTACGCGGAAGTGGAATCGCTTTTGCTCGGGCTGGTCGGCGATGATCTGCCGGAAACCTACCGACAGTTGGGCCCGGGCGACTCACGACGGCGCAAACTGGCAATCCTGCGTGGCAAGGCTATCGAGCACTTGACCAACGCGGCCGCCAGAGCCTTCGTCGAGCAGCAGGACGCCTTGCTGGCCGGCACCCTGCCTGGCGACCTGGTCGAGCACATGCACGGTCCGGCCAAACGCTGTGTGCTCAACGCCAAGGACATGGCGCGCAAGAAAATCTTTCAGGACAAGCGCAAGACGCTGCATGAAATCGGTGCCTACACCACGCTGGAAATCCTCCTCAACGCGTTCTGCGGCGCGGCCGTCGAACAGTTTGGCGGCAGGACACCCTCGTTCAAGCATCGACGTATCCTCGACTTGCTGGGTAACAGCGCGCCCGATCCCAAGGCACCGCTGCATACCTCGTTCCTGCGCATGATCGATTTCATCGCCGGGATGACCGACAGCTACGCCAGCGAAATGGCCCGGGAAATGACCGGCCGCTCCGGACAGATATAGCTTCCATCGACCAGCCCGCTGCCTGAATGGATACAGGCAAAAGGCTGGTCAGACTGATTGCCTCGCAAAACTCAGACAGGCCCTACATGCATGTCAGACGGGTCCTATCGCAGCTTTTCTTGCATCCCTCAATAATTCCAGCCACTTCAACTGCCATCCGGCACATCATCCATCCGCCTGCGATACTCACGGGTCCGCACGCCGCCTGCCGATGCCTGAACGCTTCGCCAGGGCCTTTCCGGAACGCTCATGTCCACACATAGCCTGCGCATCCTTCTGGTGGAAGATCACCCGTTTCAACTGATCGCCACTCAGGTGCTGCTCAACAACCATGGCTACTTCCTGCTGACTCCCGTGCTGACGGCGGCCGAGGCCATGGCCGCCATGCAACGCAGCGCGGAACCCTACGGGCTTGTGCTGTGCGATCAGTGCCTGCCGGACATGTCAGGCCTCGACCTGATCGACGAGGCCGCCCGACACGGCTGGCTGCGCCAGGCCATTCTGCTCAGCGGCTTGCCTGATACACAGCTTGAAAACCTGCAGCAACTCGCCCTGCAGCGCGATCTCCCCCTGCTCGGTTGCCTGAGCAAACCCCTGCACGGGCCCGACCTCAGCCGCCTGCTGGGGAACCTCGTTGACTGACGTCGGCCAGCCGGCTTTATTCGGCTTCAAATATGCCGGGCAAAAACAGGTACATGCCAGACGCCGGCAAACTGGATTGATTAATTCGACGTTCAGACCCGTAGGAAATCATCAGTCAACATGAATGATGATTCCAGAAAGTAATAAACATTCGGGGCAGCACTCGCCAAACACACATTGAAATAAGCGTTAACGTTTAAACACACTTATGTTCTACGTAGGCTTTTACGTACTCCGATACGCTAATTTTTGTAGGACTTTTCCTATATATGCCTGCCGAGCAAGTCTCTTTATGTGCCTGCCCGAACATCTGAGCTAAGGTGCGCGCTTTCTTCACTGCTTGTTATGGAATGGAATATGAACTCAGTTTTTATCATCGACGACCATCCGGTCATCCGGATGGCGGTAAGAATGCTTCTGGAGAACGAAAATTATGAGGTGGTCGGCGAGACCGATAACGGTGTCGACGCCATGCAAATGGTGCGTGAGTGCATGCCCGACCTGATCATCCTCGACATCAGCATTCCCAAGCTCGACGGCCTCGAGGTGCTGGCCCGCTTCAATACGATGGGGCTGCCCTCCAAGATTCTGGTGCTGACGTCGCAGACCCCCAACCTGTTTGCCATTCGCTGCATGCAATCGGGCGCCTCGGGTTATGTGTGCAAACAGGAAGACCTCAGTGAACTGCTCAGTTCGGTGAAAGCGGTATTATCCGGCTACAATTACTTTCCCAGTCAGGCGTTGACGTGCGCAGTTCGTGAAGATGGCCAGACCGACGAGCTGGAGCTGTTCAAGTTGGTCAATGACCGTGAACTGATGGTATTGCAGTTATTTGCCCAGGGCCGTTCCAACAAGGAAATAGCCAAGGGCATGTTTCTCAGTAACAAAACCGTCAGTACTTACAAAACGCGGCTTATGCAAAAACTGAAAACCAGAACCTTGGTAGAACTTATCGAGATGGCAAAACGCAACGCGCTAGTGTGAGAAAACGGATGTCCAAGCGCTTCAGACAATTATTAATACTGGCCACAAGCCTGTGCATAGGCTGGGGTGCTGAGGCCGGTGTTCATGCGGCCGATCACTATACCCTGCTCGGTCGCTCGAGTCCGGCGCACATGGACGTGAAACTGGACAATAACCAGTGGCAGTGGGTGCGCGGGCAACGCGAACTGATTCTCGGCACCTCCAACCCTGATTACCCACCCTTCGATATCACGATGTCGGGTAACGATTACGAAGGCATCACTGCCGATTACGCAGGGATCATCTCGGATGCGCTGGACCTGCCGATCAGGGTTCAGCGTTTCGAAACCCGTGATGCTGCAATCAAGGCCCTCGGCGCAGGCCAGATCGATCTGCTGGGCACCGCAAACGGTTTTGAAGCAGTCGATCGCACCATCAGGCTTTCACAGCCCTACTCGGTGGACCAGCCCGTCCTGGTCACCCGGGTCGGAGACAACCGCCCCCTGAACGAGGGCCTGAAAGGCATGCGGCTGAGCATGGTCTATCACTACCTGCCGCCTGCCGAGGTCGAAGCGTCCTATCCCGGCGCGACACTGAAGACCTATCCCTCTTTTCAGAACGCCATCAATGCAGTCGCCTTCAATCAGGCGGATGTGTTCCTGGGCGATACGATTTCCACCCAATACATCATCAATAAGGGGTATCTGAACAACGTGCAGATGTCGAATTTCGGCAAGCACGAGCCCAACGGCTTCAGCTTCGCGGTCAGCAGTGAAAACCCGCAACTGCTGGGCATCATCAATCAGACGCTTAAGGCGATCCCGGTTGATGAACGCGTCAATATCTCCAGACGCTGGAGCACGGGCAGCGACTTGATGCTCACCGACCAGAAGCTGCAACTGACGCAACGCGAGGAGCGCTGGATCGCTCAGCACCCTACCGTGCGCGTAGTCGTCAACGAAGCGTATGCACCGCTGACATTCTTCGATGCCAAGGGCAACTTTCGCGGCATCACCGCAGACTTGCTCGAACTGGTACGTCTGCGTACCGGGCTCAGGTTCGACGTCAAACGCTCGCCCAGCCTGACCGACATGTTGAATCAGGTCAGCGAAGGCCAGGCAGACATGATCGGTGCGCTGGTGTCCAGTGATGCACGCGAGGACCGATTGAGCTTCACCCGTCCCTACATCGACAATTCGTTCGTGCTGGTCACCCGCAAGGAACCGGGCGCCCCCAGCTATCTGGAGCAGATGGACGGCAAGCGTCTGGCAATTACCCAGGGCAGCCCGGTGCTCGACTGGCTAAGCCGCAAATACCCCAGGGTGGTGCCGCTGGAAATCGACAACCCGTTCCAGGCGCTGGACATGTTGTCACTGGGCAGAGCGGAAGGTGCGGTCATCTCGCTGCTCAGCGCAGACTATTTCCTGTCGTCCGGGATCTTCGAGGAGCGTTTGCAGATGACCGCCACCGTCGGCGAGGATCCGGCGCTGATTTCCATGGCGACCTCACGCAACGCCATCGAGCTGAGCTCGATTCTCGACAAGGCGCTGGCGAGCATCGCGCCGCAGGATCTGGCAGCGATCAACAACCGCTGGCGCGTCTATACCCCTTCACGCGCCAACTGGCACGACTATGAACGGCTGATCTATCAGATTGTGGTGGGTGCAGGCCTGTTGCTGCTGGGCCTGCTGGCCTGGAATGCGTGGATGCGGCGGCAGATACGTCAGCGCGAAGCTGCGGAGCGGGCGCTGGGCGATCAGTTCGAATTCATGCGCGCCCTGGTCGAGGGTACGCCGCATCCGATCTATGTTCGGGATCGCGAAGGTATGCTGCGCATGTGCAATGACAGCTACCTCAGGGTGTTCTCCGCGAAACGGGAAGACATCATCGGCAAGAGCGCTACCGAAGGGGTACTGGGCAATGCCTTCGAAGCCCGGGAATACGCTGCCGACTATCAGCGGGTCATGGCCAGCAATACCGCGCTGATCCTCGACCGCCCTCTGCGCATCGGCGATCGACAGTTGACCATCTACCACTGGATCCTGCCATTTCGCGATTCTCTGGGCGAAGTACAGGGCATCATCGGTGGCTGGATCGACATCAGCGAGCGTCGCCAGCTCATCGAAGACTTGCAGGCTGCCAAGGAACAGGCCGACGCCGCCAGCCGGGCCAAGAGTACCTTCCTGGCCACCATGAGCCATGAAATCCGCACGCCCATGAATGCGGTGATCGGCATGCTGGAACTGGCGCTCAAACGTGCCGATCATGGCGAACTGGATCGCTCCGCCATCGAAGTCGCCTACAGTTCGGCCAATGACCTGCTAGACCTGATCGGCGACATCCTCGACATCGCCCGCATCGAATCCGGGCGGCTGTCACTCAACCCCGAGCGTGCGAATCTGCGTCGGCTGGTGGAGGCGGTGCTCCGGGTATTCGACGGGCTGGCGCGGCAGAAGGACCTCGAGCTGGTGCTCGAACTGGACAGCAGGATCAACGCCGACGTACTGATCGACCCGTTGCGCTTCAAACAGATACTGTCCAATCTGGTCAGCAACGCCATCAAGTTCACCCCGATGGGGCGGATCAAGGTCGTACTGCTGGCAGCCGAAAATCCGGACCCGCAACTGCTGCATCTGCACATCACCGTTCAGGACAGCGGCATCGGCATCAGTGTCGAAGACCAGCAACGTTTGTTCGAGCCGTTCGCCCAGGCCGATAACACCGGACAAATGGCGCGTACCGGCGCCGGACTCGGGCTGGTGATCTGCCGCAGCCTGTGCATGATGATGGGCGGCAACCTTTCGCTCGACAGCACGCCAGGGCACGGCACCCGGATCAGCATGAACCTGGTGCTGACCACACTTGAACCGCTGACCGGGCAGCCCGTCGTTGCGCAACCGGCAGCCGTCGTTCATCAGACCCTCAGAATCCTGATCGTCGACGATCATCCTGCCAATCGACTGCTGCTTTGCCAGCAACTGAGGTTTCTCGGCCATCACTGCGAAATGGCCGAAAACGGCGCGCAAGGGCTCGATCGCTGGAAAAACGATGCCTTCGATCTGGTCGTCGCCGATTGCAACATGCCGATCATGAACGGCTACGACATGACCGCTGCTATCCGCGAACAGGAGCGCGCCTGCGAGCGCCAACGCTGCCCTGTCTGGGGCTTCACGGCCAACGCGCAGCCTGACGAAATCGAGCGCTGCCGGGCGGCGGGCATGGACGATTGCCTGTTCAAACCCATCAGCCTCTCGATGCTCAGCGAACGGCTGACAGCCATTGCCCCGCTGGCGCCCGCACGTGCCCTGCCCTTCAGCCTCGACAGCGTCAGCAACCTGACCGGTGACCGTCCTGAAATGGTTGAACGCCTGCTCGCGCAACTGCTGCACAGCAACCACGAAGACCGGCTATTACTGGCCAGACTGATGCCGGAGAACAATCGCCAGAAAACCCGCGATCTGGCGCACAGGATCAAGGGCGCGGCACGGATCATCACAGCTTCAAGGGTGGTTGATGCCTGTGATGCGCTTGAACTGGCCTGCGAACCGGACACACCGGATGAGCAGTTCTACACCTGCCAGCAGACCGTCGAACTGGCCATGATCGAGCTTGAGGACGCGCTGATGCTGCAGCAGGCCAAGCCTGACTGAGCGTTAAAGACGGTATAGCGAGGGGGTGTACGAGGGGACGTGCGGGAACAGGCAAGGGAAGCAGGCGCTGGCCTGCTTCCCGTTACATCAGGCGGCCGGATTGATTTCCTTTTCCGGGTACCAGACGTCGATCAGCGGGCTGACAGTGACTTCTGTCAGTTCGCTGCGGCCCTTGAGCCAGGCTTCGACAGCAGCACGCTGCTCTTCGCTGACCGAGCCACGCTTGCTCAGGCAAACCAGACCGAAGTCGTCGCCGCCCACATAGCCAAGACCGTTGGCTTCCATTGCTTCTTTCAGGAAAGCGTCAAGGAAAGCATCGATTGCCTTGTCGTCCAGCTCTTGCTTGAAGTCCAGGTTCAGTTCAAAACCCAATTCCTGGAACTCGTCCACACACAGTTTTTTGCGCAGACGGCGGGAGCGGTTAGTGGCCATGGGACAATCCTCATCAATAAATATCGGGCGGCACTTTACCAGCTTGGCGATTTAAAAGCCCGACAATTGCGGCGTGGAGTGGATATCCGGCCTTGCGACGGCCATGGATACCGAATCAATAAAAAATAGCATTTACCGGCTTGCCCCCCGGTCACAAGCCTGCCCCGCTTGGGGCATAATGCGGCTCGTATCATGCGTGGCATTCTGTGTTACAAAAAAAGCCCGCCGCGCATTCACTACTATAGTTATCGAAATCGAATCTACATTTGCAATAGTTACCGAGGGAATTCATCCATGCCCTCTTTTTCGTTTCCCTCTTTGCAGTAGGGTTTTAGTCAATGATCAAGTCGCTACGTCCATTGTTGCTCGCGTCACTCCTTTTGCCCCTGGCCCTACCCTCCTACGCTGCCGTCATCAACACCACGCTGCCCCCCAAGGTTCAACAGGCCCTGAAAGCCAGCAAACTCGGCGATGACGCACTCTCGCTGGTGATGCTGCCGCTCAACGGCCCAGGTACACCGACCGTGTTCAACGCCGACGTATCGGTCAATCCGGCGTCTACCATGAAGCTGATTACCACCTACGCGGCCCTTGAAATGCTCGGCCCGACCCACCAGTGGAAAACCGAATTCTTCACCGACGGCACCCTGAGCAACGGCGTGCTGCGCGGCAACCTGTACCTCAAGGGCGGCGGCGATCCCAAGCTGAATATGGAAAAGCTCTGGCTGCTGATGCGTGACCTGCGCGCCAATGG
Organism: Pseudomonas sp. P129; assembly: GCF_020312195.1. Taxonomy (NCBI): domain Bacteria; kingdom Pseudomonadati; phylum Pseudomonadota; class Gammaproteobacteria; order Pseudomonadales; family Pseudomonadaceae; genus Pseudomonas; species Pseudomonas sp. P129. The sequence goes on from NZ_JAGPYS010000002.1 coordinate 943,427, forward strand.
TGTACAGCAGGTGACCGGCGATCTGGTTCTGGACCGCAGTCATTTTGTGCAACCGCAATTGCCGGTGTTCAACGATGACGGCAATGACGACAACAAGCCGTTTCTGGTCAAGCCCGACGCGCTGATGGTCAACCTCAAGGCGCTACGCTTCGTGACCCGCAATGATGACGGCAGGATTCTGGTCTCGGTCGAGCCGCCGATTGCCAGCATTCGCATTGATAATCAGGTCAAGGCAAGCGCCTCGAAACAATGCACCGGGGATGTGCGCTACAACCCGGTCACCCAGGCGGATGGCAGCGTCAACGTGACGGTCACCGGCCAGCTGGGCAATGGCTGCAACTCACAGACCTACCTGTCACTGCTGGACCACCCTACCTATGCGGCCGGCGCAGTGCGAGCCATCTGGCAGGAACTGGGCGGTACCATTCAGGGCAAGGACCGCGTTGGCGTGCTACCCGGCAATGCCAAGCTGCTGGCCAAGGCCTTTTCCCCGGACCTGGTGGAAGTCATCCGTGACATCAACAAATTCAGCAACAACACCATGGCTCAGCAACTGTTCCTGAGCCTGGGCGAAGAGTTCCGCAACGAAGCTGACGGTGACGACGGCAAGGCCGCCCAGCGTGTCATCCGTCAATGGCTGGCGAAGAAAGGCATCACTGCGCCGCATTTGGTCATGGAGAATGGCTCCGGGCTGTCGCGGGCCGAGCGTGTCAGTGCGCGCGAGATGGCGGTGATCCTGCAAGCGGCCTGGCGCAGCCCCTATGCTGCCGAGTTCATGAGCTCCATGCCGCTGGCCGGTCTCGACGGCACCATGCGCAAGCGACTCAAGCGCACCCCGCTGCTGGGCGAAGCGCATATCAAGACCGGCACCCTGAATACCGTACGCGCGATTGCCGGCTTCAGCCGCGACAGCAACGGCAACACCTGGGCCGTCGTGGCGATCCTCAACGACCCGCGTCCGTTCGGTGCATCCTCGATACTCGACGAGGTACTGGTCGATCTGTATCGACAGCCCAAGCTGACCAACACCACGGTCTCGATCCAGCAATAACCAACCGATACCGGCCATTGGCAGACCCGCTATCGCAGCGGGCCTGTCTGCATCAACCCTGCTCGGGCTCGACCCGGTCGCGACCGGCCTGTTTGGCGGCGTAGACGCCCGAGTCGGCGCGCAGCAACATCTCGTCGATCCCCTCACCCTCTCGCCAGCTGGCGATCCCGAAGCTGCCTGTGACCACTTGGTCGACGCCTTCGATAGCCTGATTGCGCAGTTCCTCGCGCAGGCTCAGTGCCAGTTGATAGGCCTGGGCACCCCGTGTTCCCGGACAGATCACCATAAACTCTTCGCCACCCAGACGGCAGAACACATCGTCGCTGCGCAGCCGCTGGCTGATCTTTTCCGAGATGGCCTTGAGCACCTGATCGCCTGCGGCATGCCCGAAGCGGTCATTGATCCGCTTGAAGTGATCGATATCGAGCATGATGATCGACAGGTTACCGCCGTGCCGGTCGATTCTTTTCAGCTCGGCCTGCATCCGGTCCTGAAAGTAGCGACGATTATAGGCGCCGGTCAGCACGTCGGTGACCGACAGCGCACGCAACTCCTGCTCGACGCGTTTGAGGTCGGTGATATCGGACACAAAGCCATGCCACAGCACGCTGCCATCGGCCAGGCGCTCAGGCGTTGAGGCCGAGCGTAACCAGCGCTGCCCCTTGCGTGGCAGATTGACGCGGTACTCCTGGCTCCACGGTGTCAGGTGTGTGGCGCTGATCAGAATGGAGCTTCTGACCCGTGCCAGGTCCAGCGGCTGTATGCGTTGCAGGATAGTTTCGGAATCGCCCAGCAACTGCTCTTCGTCCACCTCGAACAGCTCGCACATGCCGGCGCTGGCGTACCTGAAACATGCGCTGCCATCGACGGCCAGGTGGTACTGGTAAATGCCGCCAGGCACTTGCGAGCCGAGCTTTTTCAACAACTGTCCCTGCTCGGCAAGGGCCTGGTTGACGCGCTTGTGCTCGGTGACGTCGATGCATACCGCCAGATACCCGGTCCACAGCCCCTGATCGTCACGCACCGCAGTGACCAGCATGTTCACCACCAGCGTGCTGCCATCGCTGCGCTGCAGGGTCCACTCCTGCGAAGGGTGATTACCATCCTGCACAGCATCGAGAAACATCAGCTGCGAGGCGCTGATGGGTTGCCCGCGGCTCTTGCTCATGCGGCTCGCGCGGGCCTCCAGATCGGCAGACTGATAAAAGTCCATCAGCCGGAACCTGCCCAGCACATCCTCTTGCGCATAGCCGAGCATTTTCTGTGCTCCGACGTTGAACGTCTTGATCAGCCCGTCCAGATCGGTGGCGATGATCGCCACTTCGGTCGCCGCGTCCAGCACACTGCGCAACTGCCCATGCGCGGCCCTCAATTGGTGCTCGCGCTGGCGCAGCTCGCGGGTGCGCTGCGCCACCCGTTGCAAGGCGCGCTGACGCTGGCTGATCAGACTGTAGAGCAAGGCGCTGAGCATCAGGCTCAAAAGCCCTCCAAGCCACAACACCCGGCCGGGCATCATGATCTGGTTGTTCAGGCTGAAAATCTGCGTAGGGCGAACCTCGACCAGATAATCCCTGTCACCCAGGTTCAGCAGGCTGCTGGCATACAACTGATTGTGTATCGCAGGGAGCGGCGACTGATAAACCTGCTCGGGCTTTTCCGGCGAACTGAGGTCGAGCATGGTCACGGCAAGATTGTCCTGCTCTGCCGTGCGCACATTCATCAATTGCGTCAGGCTGATCACGGCGGTGACATAGCCCCGCAACTGTGGAACCGGCTGGCCAGTCGAGAACACCGGCGCGACCAGCAGAATGCCATACGTGTCCGACGGCTCCAGGGAAAGCAGGCGGATACGAGGCGTTGCGACGGTTCGTTTCAGCAACCGCGCACGCTCCAGCGCGGCACGGCGTACCGGCTCCGAGGCGATATCGAACCCTGCTGGCGTCGGAATGTCACTGAGCGTCTGGATGAATCGAACCGGGAAATACTCATTTCGCACGGCGGCGGTTTTCAAGGCGCCGTTTTCATCCATTTCGCTTATGGCATACGCGGCTGAGCCTTCCTCACGCAACTGTCTTTCAAAAGCCGTCCGTTCGGCCTGCAACACTCTAGGGTTCCAGGCATACGCCTGGGTACCAATCAGTAACGGCGCGACAAAGCCGTTGAATTCGGACAGTTCAACCTGATGGGAGTAGATAAAGAAGCGAGCCAGGGTGTCGAGCCGGGTAGTCTGCCGGTCCAGACGCTCCTGCAGGCGACTGAAGCGCTCCGCGGCAACGGTATCGAAACGCTGACGCAACTGGCGCTGATACAACTCGTTGTCGGCCAGCGCCAGCATGATCGTAAGTGCCACGCCGACCAGCAATGCCACGACAGCGATAAGCCACGCTGAAAGCTGGCCATTGATGAAACTCAGAACTCTGAGCTTGAACCGTTTCACTGTCATACACACAAACTCATGACGCCAACATACGGAAGCGTCAGGCTGGCTATGACTTCTGTTATAGCTATTCGCCAATAATTTTCATAGGCTTATGACTGTTTCATGATGGTCCGTTGGTCTGTCCGCAAGCTTGAAGACATGGCTTCGCCTTGCGGACAGCCAATCAAGTTACATCTTGAATCGTGTAACGACGCCATTCATTTCAATGGCCAGTCTCGACAGTTCGCCACTGGCAAGGGAAGTCTGATTGGCGCCCTCGGTACTCTGCACGGAAAGGTCGCGAATACTGATCAGATTGTGGTCGATGGAACGAGCCACCTGCGCCTGCTCTTCGGAAGCTGTGGCGATCAGCGTGTTCATGTCATTGATTTCTTCGATACGCCGGGCAATATCGTCAAGCGCTGCACCGGCCTCATGTGCAACCCCCAGAGTATCCTGCGCGCCCATGCAACTTTCCTGCATCGACCGGGTGGCTTGTTCGGAGCCCTCTAGAACGGCGCCGATCATTTGCTCGATTTCCTGGGTGGACTGCTGGGTGCGATGCGCCAGTGCCCGGACCTCATCCGCCACCACCGCAAAACCACGGCCCTGCTCGCCGGCACGAGCGGCTTCAATAGCGGCATTGAGGGCAAGCAGGTTGGTTTGCTCGGCGATAGTACGGATCACCGCCAGAACTTTGCTGATGTCGTTGGATTGCCCGGCCAAACGCTGCACGTCAGCACTGGTGGCAAGCACCGTGGCGCTCAGTTTTTCGATCGCGGTGACGGTACTGGCCACTCGCTCAGCCCCGCGCACGGTGGAGGCGTTGGATTCTTTCGCTGCGTCAGACGCAGCTGCTGCGTTGCGTGCGACCTCATCGACCGCTGCGGTCATTTCGTTGACCGCCGTGGCGGCCTGCTCGATCTCCTGATTCTGACGCCCCAACCCGGTGCTGGACTGCACGGTGATGGAGTTCATTTCTTCGGCAGCGGAAGCCAGTTGCTGTGACGAGTTGCCGATCAGGCCAATGGTTTGTCGCAGGTTCTTCTGCATGGCCAGTGTCGCGCGTTGCAGTTCGGAAAACTCATCGTCACCGGTGACCGGAATATCACCACGAAGATCACCGCTGGCAATACGCTCATTGACCGACAACAATGATTTCAAAGGCGTGACAATACTGCGCGTCAACAGAATCGCGAGAAATATGGTAATAATCAATGACACTATAATAATAACCACTGTGAACATAAAACCACTTTCATAGGCGGCTTCTGCACGCACACTCAGTTGATCGGCCTGATCAATATTCATCTGCACCAACGCATCGATGGCGGTCTGCAACTCACCGGTGACGGGCACTATATTGGTGTCGGTAAACGTCACCGCATCAGCGTTGGCACCTTTCTGAATCAATTCGAGCACCGTATCCAGAAGTGACGCAAACTTCTGGGCGGACGCAGTGACGGTTTGATAGAGACTTGCCTCATCGGCAGCGCTTGCCAGCGGCGCATATGCAGCAGATTGTTTGAGCATGTCTTCTCGCGCAGCTTTCAATCGAGTCACGGTAATTGTCTGAGCCTGCGGGTCAGTCTGTGCAATCAATCGCCGGGCATCCAGTCGCAAACGCAGCGTGGCGCTGCTTATTTTGTTAGCCTGTATGATGCTGGCCATCGCGTCCTTTTCCAGCGATTCCATGCTGGCCCGTAACTCGCCCATTTTCCATAGCGCGATCCCTCCCAGCGCGATGAGCAGGCAGGTGATCAGCATAAAGCTCATCCCGGCACGAACAGCGACCTTGACGTTTCTCATCTTGTTACCTTCGGAGGTGGGTACGGCGTGGACAATCTCGGAACACAGTCGATACCTTCAGTCGCCCGATTGAACAGGGACGTCACTCAAGAGGTCGACAATTGAAATTCGATATACCGCTTTCCCGAGGAAATCATATCGGGAATAAAAGTGCACAATCCGAGGAAACGAAAACAGACAAGAGATGCAATAAGACAGCAATTGCATAACCGTAGGATTACGATCTAAATACTAACAACTAAAAGTGTATAGCCATCTGATATCACGAGTATAACACCGCGCAACGCCGTGCAATGCAAAAGCTTCAGCCTTTGTGAAATAATTTTCATCAAAGTCCATACGCTCAGGCTTTTCACATCAACTTATTGATTAATATGCCGTTTATACGCAACCACAAATCGGGCATTTGCCCAGGGCTCAAACGCGTTTGAGCACACGGGCATGCAAACGAGTGCAGGAAGTGTCGCGAGGCGCGATGACCGGACCGTTACCGATCGGTTCATCGCGCACCGGATCAGCTACGCGCCATGATTTTCCAGGCGCGGTGGATCTTGCCGTTACGGGCAAAGTCCTGGTCGATGGTGTGCGCGGTAATGTCCTCGACCGCATAACGCTGACTCAGGTTTTCATCGAGCACAAACTTGCGGAAGTTGTTGGAGAAGTACAACACGCCCCCCGGCGCCAGACGTGCCATGGCCAGATCGATCAGCTCGACCTGATCACGCTGGACATCAAAAATGCCTTCCATGCGCTTGGAGTTGGAGAACGTCGGCGGGTCGATGAAGATCAGGTCGTACTCGTCGCGGTTGGCCTGCAGCCAGGCCATCACGTCGCCCTGCTCCAGACGATTCTTGTCGGAGAAACCGTTCAGCGACAGGTTACGACGCGCCCAGTCCAGATAGGTCCGCGACAGGTCGACGCTGGTGGTGCTGCGCGCACCGCCCTTGGCAGCATGCACACTGGCGGTCGCCGTGTAGGCAAACAGGTTCAGGAAGCGCTTGCCCGACGCTTCGCGCTGAATACGCATGCGCATCGGCCGGTGATCGAGAAACAGCCCGGTGTCCAGGTAGTCGGTCAGATTGACCAGCAGCTTGACGCCGCCTTCGCTGACTTCCAGAAACTGGCCCTGGGCGCTTTGACGCTCGTACTGCTTGGTGCCGCTCTGACGCTCGCGACGCTTGATCACCACGCGGTTCTTGTCGATGTTCAGTGCTTGCGGAATGGCCGCGAGCGCATCGAACAGCCGCGCTGACGCCTTTTCCGGATCAATGGACTTGGGTGCTGCGTATTCCTGAACATGCACCCAGTCGTGATACAGATCGATCGCCAGCGAGTATTCAGGCATGTCGGCGTCATACACGCGGTAGCAATCGATCCCTTCGCGACGCACCCACTTGCCCATCAGCTTGAGGTTCTTTTGCAGGCGATTGGCGAACATCTGCCCGCCTTCGCTCAGGCGCGCCTGTTCGACCACCACCGGTTCCGGCTTGATCGGGTTGCCGTTCTTGTTGAGTTTGCGCTCAACGACTTCAACCTCGACAGGGTTTTCGCGTTCGATCTGACGCTGCTCGGGGGTGCGTCGCTCGCCGGTCACGAACTGGTCAGGCGTGACCTTGATCAGCAGCAGTTTGCACGGCAAGGCGCCGTTCCAGAACGAATACTGTTTGTGGCTGCGAATGCCCATGCGCTTGCCCAGGTCCGGCGCGCCGGTGAACACCGCTGCTTCCCAGTTAAGGCACGCCTGACGCAGGCGCTCGCCAAGGTTCTGGTAGAGATACAGCAGACTGGCTTCATCTCCCAGACGCTCGCCGTACGGAGGGTTGCAGATCACCAGGCCTTTCTGATTCTGATCGGGACGCGGCTCGAAGGTCGCGACTTCGCCCTGATAGACCTTGATCCAGTCGCTCAGGCCGGCACGTTCGATGTTGTTGCGTCCCGGCTGGATCAGCCGTGGATCGGCTTCGTAACCGCGAATCCACGAAGGTGTTTTGGCCAACCCGGCCTCGGCGCGGGCCAGCGCTTCGTCGTGCAGCTTGCGCCACAGCGCCGGGACGTGGCCCAGCCATGCCGAGAAGCCCCAGCGTTCACGCTTGATGTTCGGCGCGATGTCGGCGGCGATCATCCCGGCCTCGACCAGGAAGGTACCGACACCGCACATCGGGTCAGCCAGCGCGCCGCCCTCGGCAGCAATACGCGGCCAGCCAGCGCGGATCAGGATGGCGGCGGCGAGGTTTTCCTTCAGCGGCGCAGCGCCCTGCTGCAGACGGTAACCGCGCTGGTGCAGGCTGTGCCCGGAAAGGTCGAGGGACAGAATGGCCTCGCCGCGATCCAGACGCAGGTGCACGCGCAGATCGGGGTTGATCTTGTCAACCGAAGGGCGCTCGCCATCCGGGGTGCGCAGCTTGTCGACGATCGCATCCTTGACCTTCAGTGCACCGAAATGGGTGTTGTCGATGCCCGAACCATGACCACTGAATTCCACCGCAATGGTGCCGTCGGATTCGAGATGATCCTGCCACTCGACATCCAGTACGCCGTGGTACAGGTCTTCGGCATCCTTCATCGGGAAGCGCTTGAGCACCAGCAACACGCGGTTGGCCAGGCGCGACCAGAGACACAGCCGGTAAGCGGTCTCCATGTCGGCCGAGCCGCGAATGGCTGAGGTGTGTTCACGGGTCTCTTGCAGACCCAGCGCAGTGGCTTCCTCGGCAAGCAGGCCTTCAAGGCCTTTGGGGCAAGTGAGGAAAAGTTCGTAGCGATCCGACATGTGTATTCCAAGGCCTGAGCCGTCTGCGGCGGGCAACGCATTGCCCTGCCAGATTTGAACAGGCGTCTTTCATGGAGAACGCCTGCGTGGCACGTGATGTGTGCCGGTCCACCGCATGATCCTGTCATGTCATTGCGGCAGTTTTGGCGCGTATTAGAACAGATATCAGGCAGGGCGACGTCGGCAATAAAAGCACGCGATCAAAAGTCGTGTTTGAAAAGTCACATTTTTGCAGCCTCTTTATGACCCTTCGTCGCTTAAGCTGCCAAGGCATTGAGCCAGTATATGAGCCTGATAAGCGATCTCAATGGGCTCGCAACACCCCATGTTCACGGGGCTGCAGAAAAAATCAGGGTTGAAACAGGTCTGCGCTTATTGCTCGACAGACCTGAATGTGACGTGCTTATGACAAAACGATCATTCACACCGCCCTGCGCTTTAGTTAGAAATCGTCTCAGGTCATCGCTGCAATGGTGATGGCATCAAGGCCCGCGACGCCGGCAGCGGGCCCCAGCGGCAGAAGATTCTGCCCGACCTCATCACGGGGTCTCAGGGATATTACAGTCAACAGACGAGGGCATTACCCTATGAGAAGACTTAAGCGTGATCCGTTGGAAAGAGCATTTTTACGCGGTTATCAATACGGCGTTCATGGTAAATCCCGTGAGCTTTGCCCTTTTACTCTACCGTCAGTACGCCAGGCATGGATCAATGGCTGGCGCGAAGGACGCGGCGACAACTGGGACGGTATGACCGGCACTGCGGGCATCCACAGACTCAACGAACTTCACGCGGTCGGATGAGGCGATTCACATCAAAGACTTTCAGGCCTCTGTCGGGCCATACATGACTGACTGATTCACACCTGCACCATGCACGCCCGACCCGGGCGGCGGGCCAACGCCCAGGGGCTCTCTTGCAGAGCCCCTTTTTTTACCCCGGGTTCAGCGTGCGGCGCGAGGCATTGCCGCAATGGCATCCACCGACTCGCGAATCAGCGCAGGGCCCTTGTAGATGAACCCCGAATAGATCTGCACCAGACTGGCACCCGCAGCGATCTTCTCGGCGGCATGCCGGCCTTCGGTGATCCCCCCGGCGGCGATGATCGGCAGACGACCCGCGAGCTCACCGGCCAGAACCTTGACGATGTGCGTGCTTTTTTCCCGAACCGGCGCGCCCGATAAACCGCCCGCCTGATCAGCATGCGGAAGGCCTTCGACGCCTTGGCGGCTCAGCGTGGTGTTGGTAGCAATGACTGCGTCCATACCGGACTCGATCAGGGCTGCGGCCACCAGCACGGTCTCTTCGTCGGTCATGTCCGGGGCAATCTTGATCGCCAGCGGCACACGCCTGCCATGCCGTTGCGTCAGTTCCTGCTGGCGCAGGCTCAGGGCCTGGAGCAGTTGCTTGAGCGAATCGCCGAACTGCAGGCTGCGCAGCCCCGGCGTGTTGGGCGAACTGACGTTGACCGTGACGTAGCTGGCATGGGCATAGACCTTGTCCAGGCAGATCAGGTAATCGTCGACCGCGCGCTCGACCGGCGTGTCGAAGTTCTTGCCGATATTGATGCCCAGAACGCCGCGATACTTTGCCGCTTCGACACGGGACACCAGGTTGTCGACACCCAGATTGTTGAAGCCCATGCGATTGATGATCGCCTCGGCGTTGGGCAGGCGGAAAATACGCGGCTTGGGATTGCCCGGCTGCGGACGTGGCGTCACCGTGCCGATCTCGACGAAACCGAAGCCCAGTTGCGCGAAGCCATCAATGGCCGCACCATTCTTGTCCAGGCCGGCTGCCAGCCCCACGGGGTTGGGAAACTCAAGGCCCATCACACTGACCGGCAACTTCGCCGGGGACTTGCTCAGCAGGCCGTTGAGGCCCAGCCGCCCGCCTGCACCGATCAGGTCCAGCGACAGGTCATGAGAGGTTTCCGGGGAAAGTTTGAACAGTAACTGGCGGGCCAGGTTATACATGGCGGGATGGGCTCGTGAGCAGCTGAATTCAGGCTGGCGATTATAGACGTGTGCGGGCCTGTCAGGCGAGGCGCGCGACAAACTTGTTGCTCGCCCTCCCCCGGCGATGGCATATGCCTTGCTTGAAACCGCTATCGGCACTCACTCCAACGGCGGAGCGGTGCATGGACAACGGCGTCGCTTTAGCCCCTTGCACTGGCACTCAGCGTTATATACAGCCCTGGAAAGCCCGAATTACAGGGTTTTTCACGCTTCTGCCAGAAGGGCGTAGGAGCGAACTTGTTCGCGAAGACCGTGTTTCAGACGATAGATTTTCAGCGATTGTACCGGCCCTTTCGCGAACAAGTTCGCTCCTACCGCCTCCGGCCAGAATCAAAAACAGACTTGTATATAACGAAGGGCGACTCGGCATCGGGTCGGACGACGCCTTTTTTCTGGACGGACCTTTGATGAAGCACGCGCGATGAACGAACAAACCGGTAATGCGCTGGACTGGGTGGCCGGTAGCGACGCTCCGGAAATGAACAGCCTGGACGTGGGCTTCATGGCATTGACCGACTGTGCCCCGCTGGTGGTCGCGGCCACGCAGGGTTTCGCCCAGCCTTACGGCCTGAGCCTGAACCTCGAGCGTCAGACCTCCTGGGCCGGGCTGCGCGACAGACTGGTCAGCGGGCGGTTGCAGGCGGCACACAGCCTGTACGGCCTGATCTACGCGGTGGAACTGGGCATCAGCGGTGGCCCGGCGACCGACATGGCCATCCTCATGGGACTCAACCAGAACGGGCAGTGCATCAACCTGTCCCGCGAGTTGCAGCAGGCCGGCGTGATCACTCCTGAAGCACTGGACAAGCACGCGCACCAAAGCGGCTCAAAGCTGACCTTCGCGCAGACCTTTCCCACCGGCAACCATGCCATGTGGCTCTACTACTGGCTGGCCAGTCAGGGCATTCATCCGCTCGATGATGTGAACAGTGTCGTGGTGCCGCCCACGCAAATGGCGCAACACCTGCAGGCCGGGCGCATCGACGGTTTCTGCGTCGGCGAACCCTGGGGCGCCAGCGCCGTACAGCAGCAACTGGGCTTCACCATGGCGACCAGCCAGTCGATCTGGCCGGATCACCCGGGCAAGGTGCTCGGCTGTACCCGAGAGTTTGTCGAGCAGAACCCCAACACCGCCAGAGCGCTGATCATGGCCGTACTGGAAGCGAGCCGCTTCATCGAGGAAAACGATCATAACCGGCGCAGCACCGCACAACTCCTAAGCGGTGCCGATTACCTGGACACCTCAGTGGACTGCATCGAGCCGCGTTTGCTCGGCCAGTACAGCGACGGTCTCGGCAATCACTGGCAAGACCCTCACGCGGTCAGCTTCCATGCCCAGGGACAGGTCAACTACCCCTGGCTGTCCGACGGCATGTGGTTCATGACCCAGTTCCGACGCTGGGGCCTGTTGCGCGAAGACCCGGATTACCTGGCGGTGGCCAGCCGCGTTCAGCAACTCGACCTGTACCGTCAGGCAGCCAGTGCGCTGGGTATCGACGTACCCGCCGCAACCTTGCGCAGCAGCCAGCTGATCGATGGCAGGGTCTGGGACGGCAGCGATCCGGCGGGCTACGCGCGTAGCTTCAAGCTCCACTCGCTGGCCGACGAAGTGCCCGCTGTGGCCAGTCGTTGACGGAGAACGTAAACATGCTGCGTATCCTGCTTATCAATGACACCGCCAAAAAGGTCGGCCGCCTCAGGTCAGCCTTGATAGAGGCCGGTTTCGACGTGATCGACGAATCCGGACTGATCATCGACCTGCCCGCGCGCGTTGAAGCCGTGCGCCCGGACGTCATCCTGATCGACACTGAATCACCTGGTCGCGACGTGATGGAGCAAGTGGTGCTGGTCAGCCGCGACCAGCCACGGCCCATCGTGATGTTCACCGACGAGCACGATCCGGGCGTGATGCGCCAGGCGATCAAGTCCGGAGTCAGCGCTTATATCGTCGAGGGTATCCAGGCGCAACGGCTGCAACCGATTCTGGATGTGGCGATGGCGCGCTTTGAAAGCGATCAGGCGCTGCGCGCGCAACTGCATGCACGCGATCAGCAACTGGCCGAGCGCAAGCGCATCGAACTGGCCAAGGGGCTGCTGATGAAAATGAAGGATTGCAACGAAGAAGACGCTTACACGCTGATGCGACGTCAGGCAATGAGTCGTCAGCAGAAGCTGATTCAGGTGGCCGAGCAGATTATCGCGATGAGCGAACTGCTGGGCTGAAGCCAGGAAGAACGCCTGTCCGTACAGGCGTTCTTCACAGGTTACAGGGGCGCAGCCTGTCAGCTCAGTTGCACATCCTTCATCGCCGGCACGTAGCCGTAGTCATACTCTTCCTGCACGAACGAGCGGTCGCCTTTCAACAGGATTCTGACCGTCGGCGCCTCGGTGCCGCCGATACGGTAGTCATCGCCGCTGGTGGGCACGCTGTCGATGAACGAAGTCACCAGGCCGTTGGGCATCACGCAGTGGGAGTACGTCTGGAAAGGCTGTGCAGGCGGATTGCCGAGCACCAGTCCGGATGCATTCATCGGCCGGTAAGGCCCGAACAAATGCTCGCCCACAAAACCGTAAACGCCATCCGGCCCGGTCACACCGTCGGCATACGTAAACTTGTGACTAATGGTGAACAAATAATACTTGCCGTCCTGAAAGACATAATGCGGACGTTCGGTCTGATCATTGACACCCACCGCAGTCACCAGTGGCGGTAATATTTCCCATTCTTCACCGCTGAGATCTTTCGCAACCGCCAGACCGATACAGCCCACTTGAAAACGCGCACCCCCAACTTCTTCATGGCCGGGAGGCACCGGGCCAAGTTCTGCAGCACCAACGGTATGCGTACCGCGTTCGCCGGCAACATTACCTTCAAAGACCATATACAACTTGCCATCATTGGGATCAATAAACGGACTCGGGTCGCGGAAGTTCCACGTCGAGTTCTGCGCTTCGGTTTGATAATAAGTGCCATCGGCCTCGAACAGTTTTTTGACTTGGGTAAAGTCTTTCAACTCCACGCCCTGATCGGACGTCACAATACGGCCGCGTACTTTGGCAATCGTCGCCCCCGGTGTCACGCAGGTGTAGTACAGATCGATATCACCCTTGTCATTCAACAGTACCGGTGTGCCCGCCCACTCGCGGGTGGTGGGCGACACGCCTTCGGCCATGACCCGGCCACCGAAGATCCAGTTCTTGCCGGTACGCGAATACCAGTAGCACATGCGCGCCCGCCCGTGACGATCTTCCCAGTCGCGCTTGATGTCGTAGCGGCCGTTGGCGCCGAGATACTGCGGGTCGTCGGGGTGGCGATCAGCTGTCAGCGTGACGATGACCGACCAGCCGTTGACTGAGACCACCGTGCCGTCAAGCTCGCGCAACGGCATGGTGTCCCAGATGAAGACCTTATCACTCATGACCGGAAAGTCCGGTTTTACCAGCGGCTGCGTGGTGGTCGGGTCATTTTCATTGACCTTCAACGCATCGGCACGGGACCAGACGGTAGGGGCGTAATTGATGTTACTCATGATGATGATGTCCTTTGCAGGCGCCTGTACAAGCAGCGCGTATAGGAAGACAACACGGCAGGCACGGGTGCAATGCCGAGGTGCAGAGTGTGTCGGGCATTCAGGTGTCGAGGACAACCGGAAACCGAGAAAAGAGCGAGTAGCCGATAACTTCTTACACAGTAAGCATTTATCGAAATTGACTGGCAAACTGCAACTACAGATTACCGGATTGAAAAGTGAAAACACTTTCTGTTGATCAAGCGTCACACGTTGCGACAGAAGCGATGCTCTCAGAGATACTCCACAAAGTAAATTAAATATTTAAGGCGCTGTTATCGTACAACCGCGACGGGCCGCGTATTAATTCATATATATTAAGGCCGTCATAGAGACGCATTGAAACAGCATCACAATGACAGTACTTACGCCTAAAACTGATGGCACATTAAATAATATTAAATAACTCCAATGTTAATGAACCAATCCTGATTTTATTAACATGCCCGTGCCTGTTGCTTGATACGGACTGCGCAAATGTTTATCTGGCTTTTCGCCGCCATGCCCTTTTTTGCAGCGCGTCTGCTGGCCGACGCCCGGTTCAAGGTCATACATCAACTCACCACCCAACCGCTGAAGACCCTACAACCTGCCTGCAACGTGCGGCCGGCGCGCTTGCACGGCCCTTGGCCCGTCTATTGCTAAAGCAATCGCACCGGTAGCCAACGGCGGCTATCACCTTTTACGACAAAGACGTCGCTCATCCCTTTCCACGCCAGTGGACAGAGAGGCGACGTTTTTTGCGTTTTGGCCCCGGCGCAGGGGCCGGTGGAGTCGCCGTCATTCGGAACACTCCACCACAGCGTCTGAATAACCCGTGTCGTGGTCATGGCCCGACTGACTAACTAGCAGATGATGAGGTGTGCACATGGATACAAGCTTCTGGAAGGCAGGCCACAAACCGACCCTGTTCGCGGCCTTTCTCTATTTCGACCTGAGTTTCATGGTCTGGTACCTGCTTGGTCCGCTGGCGGTGCAGATTGCCACTGACCTGCAGCTGACCACTCAGCAACGTGGCCTGATGGTCGCCACACCGATTCTGGCGGGTGCGGTGCTGCGCTTCTTCATGGGCCTGCTGGCCGACCAGCTGTCGCCCAAGACCGCCGGGATCATCGGCCAGGTGATCGTCATCGGCGCGCTGCTGGCTGCCTGGCAACTGGGCATTCACACCTACGGCCAGGTGCTGGTGCTGGGTGTGTTCCTCGGTATGGCCGGTGCTTCGTTCGCCGTCGCGCTGCCCCTGGCGTCGCAATGGTATCCAGCGCAGCATCAGGGCAAGGCCATGGGCATCGCCGGTGCGGGCAATTCCGGCACTGTACTGGCCGCGCTGATCGCGCCGGTGCTGGCCGCCAGTTTCGGTTGGAGCAACGTCTTCGGTCTGGCACTGATCCCGCTGGTCCTGACCCTGATCGCCTTCACCCTGATGGCACGCAACGCCCCGCAACGCAGCAAACCCAAATCCATGGCGGACTACCTCAAGGCGCTGGGTGATCGTGACAGCTGGTGGTTCATGTTTTTCTACAGCGTGACGTTCGGTGGTTTCATTGGCCTGGCCAGCGCCCTGCCCGGCTATTTCAACGACCAATACGGTTTGAGCCCGATCACTGCCGGTTACTACACCGCTGCCTGCGTGTTCGGCGGCAGCCTGATGCGTCCGCTGGGTGGCGCGCTGGCCGACCGTTTCGGCGGGATTCGCACGCTGACCGTGATGTATGCGGTTGCCGCCATCGGCATCGCCGCCGTGGGCTTCAACCTGCCAAGTTCGTGGGCAGCACTGGCGCTGTTCGTGGCCGCCATGCTGGGCCTGGGGGCCGGCAACGGCGCGGTATTCCAGCTGGTACCGCAGCGCTTCCGCAAGGAAATCGGGGTCATGACCGGCCTGATCGGCATGGCGGGTGGCATCGGTGGTTTCCTGCTGGCCGCCGGCCTGGGCACCATCAAACAGAACACCGGCGACTACCAGCTGGGCCTGTGGCTGTTCGCCGGCCTGGCGGTACTGGCCTGGTTCGGCCTGCTGAACGTCAAGCGTCGCTGGAGAACCACTTGGGGTTCGGCCGCAGTCACGGCGGCTCGGGTCTGAAGCGCCGATGACCCTGCAATTGCAGTTCGCGCAATTCAGCGCCAGCGGACCGCGAGCGGAGAATCAGGACGCCGTGCGCCTGGTCACGCCAGTCCCGGCGCTGGCGGCCAGCAAAGGCTATCTGTTCGCCCTTGCCGACGGCGTCAGCCAGTGTGCCGACGGCGCACTGGCGGCGCAGTCCACGCTTCAGGCGCTGGCCCTCGACTATTACGCCACGCCGGAAACCTGGGGCGTGGCGCAGTCCCTTGATCGCCTGCTGCTGGCGCAGAATCGCTGGCTGCTGGCCAACGGCCTGTTGACCACCCTCAGCGCTCTGGTACTGCGCGGTCGGCGCTTCACCCTCGCCCATGTCGGCGACTGCCGGGTTTATCGCTGGCAAACCGGGACGCTCAAACGCATCAGTGAAGATCACGTCTGGGAACAGGCCGACATGCAGCATGTGCTCAAGCGTGCCCTGGGCCTGGATCAGTACGTGGTCATGGATTACCTGGACGGCGAACTGTGTGAAGGCGAGCGCCTGCTGCTGGTCAGCGACGGCATCTGGGCGACGCTGGGCGATGCGAGCATTCGCTCGATTCTGGGCGAACAGCACGACCTCGACGCGGCGGTGAAAACCCTGGTCAGCGCGGCGCACCTGGCCGGCAGTCAGGACAATGCCAGCGCCCTGCTGATTCAGGTCGACACGCTCGGCGAGGATGATCTGGGGGACGCGTTGCTGCAGTTGCAACAATGGCCGCTGCCACCCGCGCTCAAGGCCGATCAGGCATTCGAGGGCTGGAAAGTCGGCAACGTCGTGGCGCAATCGCGCCAGTCCATCGTATATCGGGTCACCGATATCCATGAGCAACCCTGGCTGTTGAAAACCCTGCCAGCCAGTCGCCATGACGAAACCGGCGCCGGTCAGGGTTTGCTGCTGGAGGAGTGGTTTCTGCGCCGGGTCGCCGGGCGCTTCTTTCCCGAGATACACCCGCTGCCAGACCGCCAGCATCTGTATTACGTGATGCGCGAGTATCGCGGGCACACGCTGGCCGAGCGCTTCACTGGCAACGGGCCGTTGCCGCTGGCCCAGTGGCAGGACCTCGCCACCCGGCTGCTACGGGCCACGGGCCTGCTGCATCGACGCAACATCATCCATCGCGATATCAAACCGGAAAACCTGTTGCTGGCCGACGACGGCGAGTTGCGCCTGCTGGATTTTGGCCTGGCGTTCTGCCCGGGCCTTTCGGCCATCAATACCGAAGACCTGCCCGGCACGCCGAGCTATATAGCACCGGAGGCCTTCAATGGTGCCGAACCGCATCCGCAGCAGGACCTCTACGCGGCGGGCGTCACCTTGTATTACCTGCTGACAGGGCAATACCCTTACGGCGAGATCGAAGCCTTTCAGCACCGTCGCTTCGGCGCACCGATACCTGCCAGCCGTTATCGGCCGGATCTGCCGCAGTGGCTGAGCCACAGCCTGGACAAAGCACTGCACGCCGACCCGAACCAGCGTTACGAAACCGCTGAACAGTGGTTGCTGGAACTGGAGCAAGCCGAGCATCGTCCGTTGGTGACAAAACCGCGTCCGCTGCTGGAACGCGAACCACTGAAAGTCTGGCGAACACTGGCGCTGCTCTCCCTGCTGTTCAATCTGGTACTGGTGATCGTGCTGCTGGGCCGCCACTGAGCCTTTGCGCCCCGCTTCTGTGCAACGCGCCTCAACGCAGTGCAGAAAAGGCCTGGGTTATCGACTGCAGGCCGCACAGGCCGGCAGATGCGAGTTGGCACAAGCACTGCATGGTCTCTTGCAGATAATTCATAACACGCAGCCCTCAACGATGAAGGCTGCGTCTCCCGAGAGAACGGGACCGGACAAAGGCGTCCTCGTCAGGCCACTGACGGGACGCCTTTTTTTGTTTGCGCGAAACGTGTCGAGCACGCGCTGCAGTGACTCGGAGGCAAGATGACCAAACTCAAACTGGTGATGATCGGCAACGGCATGGCCGGCGTGCGCACACTCGAAGAGTTGCTGAAACTGAGCGAAGACCTTTACCACATCACGGTCTTCGGCGCCGAGCCACACCCCAATTACAATCGCATCCTGCTGTCGCCGGTGCTGGCCGGCGAACAGAATTTCGAAGACATCGTGCTCAACGATCTCGACTGGTACCAACGCAACGGTATCGAGTTGTTGCTCAACCGCCGCGTGGTGAAGATCGATCGCATCAAACGCCTGGTGATCGCCGATGACGGCACCCAGGCCCATTATGATCGGCTGCTGATTGCCACCGGTTCGCGGCCGTTCATACTGCCGATACCCGGCAACACGCTGAACGGCGTCATCGGTTATCGCGACATCAGCCACACGCGGCAGATGATCGACACCGCCGTCACGCACAAACGCGCAGTCGTCATCGGCGGCGGCCTGCTCGGCCTGGAAGCGGCCAACGGCTTGAGCCTGCGCGGCATGCAAGTCACGGTTATTCATAATGGCCAGACGCTGCTGGAGCGCCAACTGGACAAGACCAGCGGGCGGATGCTGCAAGCGGCACTGGAAAAGCGCGGCCTGAGCTTTCGCCTCGACGAACAGACCAACGCCCTGCTCGGCGATGATCAGGGCCGCGTAACCGCGGTGCAATTCAACAACGGCGACAGAATCGATGCCGATCTGGTGGTCATGGCCGCAGGCATACGGCCCAATACCGAATTGGCCGAGCAAGCCGGCCTGCCCTGTAACCGCGGCATTCTGGTCAATGACACCTTGCAGACCTACGACCCGCGCATCTACGCGATTGGCGAATGCGTCAGCCACCGCGGCATTGCCTATGGGCTGGTGGCGCCGCTGTTCGAGCAGGCGCGGGTCTGCGCCAATCACCTTGCGCAACTGGGCTTCGCGCGTTATCCGGGTTCGGTCACCTCGACCAAGCTTAAAGTCACCGGCATCGACCTGTTTTCCGCCGGGGATTTCCTCGGCGGTGAAGGCACTGAAAGCATCACCCTTTCCGATCCCATTGGCGGCGTCTACAAGAAGCTGGTGATCAAGAACGACGTACTGGTCGGCGCCTGCCTGTACGGCGACACCGCCGACGGCAACTGGTACTTGCAGCAGATCCGTGATGGCCAGGGAATCGACGCCATACGCGATCATCTGATGTTCGGCAAACCCGCTGCTGCGCAGGCGGCCTGCGCATGAACAGCCTTGCCCTTCACACCCCTCGGATCACGGCATCGACCTGCTGCTATTGCGGCGTGGGCTGCGGCGTACTGATCGAACATGACGGCGAGCATATTCTCGGCGTCAGCGGCGACCCGAAGCACCCGGCCAACTTCGGCAAGCTGTGCAGCAAAGGTTCGAGCCTGCACCTGACCGGCGACATCGAAGCCCGCGCGCTGTACCCGGAACTGCGCCTGAGCAAGGGCCTGGCGCGCAGCGTGACCCATTGGGATACCGCACTGGAACACGCGGCCAATGTGTTTGCCCAGACCATTCGCGAACATGGCCCCGACAGCGTTGCCTTCTACATTTCCGGCCAGTTGCTGACCGAAGACTATTACGCGTTCAACAAGCTGGCGCGCGCCCTGATCGGCACCAACAATATCGACAGCAACTCACGGCTGTGCATGTCCTCGGCCGTGGCTGGCTACAAGCGCAGCCTGGGTGCCGATGCACCGCCCTGCAGCTACGAAGATATCGAACTGAGCGACTGCGTGATGATCGTCGGCAGTAACATGGCGTACGCGCACCCGATTCTGTTTCGTCGTCTGGAAGAAGCAAAAAACCATCGTCCGCAGATGAAACTCATCGTCATCGACCCACGGCGCACCGACACCTGCGAACTGGCCGACCTGCACCTGGCGATTCAGCCCGGCACAGACGTCGCGCTGTTTCACGGCATCCTGCATATATTGATGAGCGAACGGCTGATCGACCCGGCGTTCATTGCCGCGCACACGCAGGGCTATGAGGAACTGGCCACGCTGGTCCATGATTACCCGCCTGAGCACGTGGCCGCCCTCTGCGGCATTACTCTGGAACAGCTGCACACCTGCGCCCGTTGGGTGGGCGAAGCGCCGGCTTTTCTGTCGCTGTGGTGCATGGGGCTGAATCAGTCTACGGCCGGCAGTGCGAAAAACAGCGCGCTGATCAACCTGCACCTGGCGACCGGCCAGATTGGCAAACCCGGCGCAGGTCCCTTCTCACTCACCGGCCAGCCCAACGCCATGGGCGGACGCGAAACCGGCAGCCTGTCCAACCTGTTGCCTGGCCATCGCGACGCGGCAAATCCTCAGCATCGTCAGGAGGTTGCAGATTACTGGGGCGTCGACAGTCTGCCCGCCAGCCCCGGCCTTTCCGCCATCGAACTGTTCGAGCAATTGCAAAACGGGACAATCAAAGCCCTGTGGATTGCCTGCACCAACCCGGCACAGTCACTGCCCGACCAGAACCGCATCAGGCAAGCGCTGGAAACCTGCCCGTTCGTGGTACTTCAGGAAGCGTTCAAAACCACCGAAACTGCGCGTTACGCCGATCTGTTGCTGCCTGCTGCCAGCTGGGGCGAGAAAGAAGGCACGGTGACCAACTCCGAACGGCGCATCTCCAACGTGCGCAAGGCCATCCAGGCGCCCGGCGAAGCGCGCTCCGACTGGGCAATCACGGTGGATTTCGCCCAGCGCCTGCAAAAACGCCTGCAACCCGACACACCCGCGCTGTTCGATTTCGCGACACCCAAAGCCTTGTTCGATGAGTTCAAGGGCCTGACGGTCGGGCGCGATCTGGACATGTCCGGAATCGACCGCGAGCTCATCGACCAGCAGGGCCCGCAGCAATGGCCCTTCCCGCGTGGCGCCAGCAGCGGCACACAGCGCCTGTACAGCGAGGGTATCTTTCCCACCGATTCAGGCCGCGCGCAGTTTCTGTCCGAGCCTTACATTGCCGCCAGGGAGTTGCGCGATGCCGACTACCCGCTGACGCTCAACACCGGCAGGCTGCGCGATCAATGGCACGGCATGAGCCGCACCGGCACCGCTGCGCGCTTGTTCGGGCATGTCAGCGAAGCTGTGTTGAGCATCAATCCGCAGGACATGCTCAGCCATGACCTGCAACCCGGCGACTTGGTCAAACTGATCAGTCGGCGCGGCGAGCTGCTGTTGCCGGTCAGCAGTGAGGACAGCGTTGCAGTCGGCCAGGCCTTTGTGCCGATGCATTGGGGCGACAGGTTCCTCAAGGGGGGTGTCAACGTTCTCACCCAGCCGGCCTTCGATCCGATCTCGAAACAACCGGAACTCAAGCACGCCGGCGTCAGGATCGAAAAAGCCCACCTGCCCTGGCAGTTCTT
This sequence comes from Pseudomonas sp. P129, assembly GCF_020312195.1. Classification (NCBI taxonomy): domain Bacteria; kingdom Pseudomonadati; phylum Pseudomonadota; class Gammaproteobacteria; order Pseudomonadales; family Pseudomonadaceae; genus Pseudomonas; species Pseudomonas sp. P129. The sequence continues at coordinate 964,458 of NZ_JAGPYS010000002.1, forward strand.
TGCGCTGGTCGAGGGCAACGTGCAGCAACGGATGGAAACGCTGCGCGCCTTGTGTGACACCTTCACTTACCTGAGCATGGGCCTTGCCGGACGCGGGCGACCGGCGCTGGTGATACGCGCCGCCAGCGCAGAAGCACCCGACTCAGCGCTGCTGCAGCAGATTGATCGTGTACTGGGCCTGGATGAAGGACCGGTCATGGCGTATGACGACCCCAAACGCTCGATCGGCAAGCGGGTACGGATTGACGATGATCGTATTACCGCGATTCGCCTGGCCGGCGAAACACTTGCCCGGCATTGGTTGCAGACGTTGTGGCTGGAAGAGCGCGTCGATGCCCCATTGCGACGCTGGCTGTTGGCACCGTTGAGCAGCGAACCGGGCAAAGACTCGACACAGACTCGCGACAAGACCTTGTGCAACTGCATGAATGTCAGCCAGAACGCAGTCATGAGCGCTATCGAGCGTGGGCTGGACCTGAATCAACTCAAGACACAGTTGGGCTGCGGCACCCAGTGCGGCTCCTGCGTGCCGGAAATAAGAAGACTGATCCATACCGTGGCGGTTACAGAATGAGGAATGCGGCATGAGCGCAAAAGTATGGCTGGTAGGCGCGGGCCCCGGCGACCCGGAATTGCTGACCCTCAAGGCAGTACGCGCCTTGCATGAAGCCGACGTGGTGCTGATCGACGATCTGGTCAACCCCGCAGTGCTGGAGCATTGTCCGGGGGCGCGGGTGATCGCGGTCGGCAAGCGCGGCGGTTGCCGCTCGACGCCGCAAGCGTTTATCCATCGCCTGATGCTGCGCTACGTCCGTCAGGGCAAATGTGTGGTCCGCCTCAAAGGCGGCGATCCGTGCATCTTCGGACGTGGTGGTGAAGAGGCTCAATGGCTGCAGGAACACGGTGTGGCCGTGGAGCTGGTCAACGGCATTACAGCGGGTCTTGCTGGTGCAACACAGTGCGGCATTTCGCTGACCCTGCGCGGTATAAGCCGTGGCGTGACACTGGTCACCGCCCACACTCAGGATGACAGCACGCTCAACTGGCAAGCGCTCGCGCAAGGCGGAACCACCCTGGTGGTTTACATGGGCGTGGCGAAACTGGCGGAAATTCGCGAGAGCCTGCTGGCAGGCGGAATGAGTGGCGAGATGCCGGTGGCGATGATCGAGAACGCTTCGCTGCCATGGCAGCGCGAATGCCGTAGCACCCTGAATGCCATGCAACAGGACGCACCCGCTTTCCAGCTGAAGAGCCCCGCCATTCTGGTGATCGGCGCGGTTGCGGCTTACAGCAATGAGCTGCTGAATCAAACCCTGATGGACCACGCGCAGCTGAATGCCAGCTGACACCAGGCCCGTCTGAACAAGCACCCTGCCAAATCGCAGGCAAAGAAAAGCCCGGCCTGAGCCGGGCTTTTCAGTACAAGCGGCTAATTACTTAGCTTGAGCTTCTACTTCTGCTTCTACGCGACGGTTAACTGCGCGACCTGCTTCAGTTGCGTTGTCAGCAACTGGCTTGGTTTCGCCGTAACCAACCGAGTTTACGCGGCTAGCGCCAACACCGTACTGGTTAACCAGAACCTGTTTAACGGCGTTTGCACGACGCTCGGACAGTTTCTGGTTGTAAGCGTCAGGACCGACGGAGTCAGTGTGACCTTCAACAGTGGTGGTGGTCTGTGGGTACTGCTGCATGAAGTCAGCGAGGTTCTTGATGTCGCCGTAGCTGCTAGGCTTGACTACGGATTTGTCGAAGTCGAACTTCACGTCCAGCTCAACACGAACCACTTCGGCAACTGCTGGGCAGCCATCAGCGTCAACGGTAACGTTGGCTGGGGTGTCCGGGCACTTGTCGACGTTGTCGCACACGCCGTCGTTGTCGCTGTCGGAGCACACTTCAGCTACTGGAGCTGGAGCCGCTTCAACTTTCTTGCTGCCGCCGCCGAAGTTTACACCGATACCGACGCTAGGCGCCCACTCGGTGTTGCCTTGGTCGATGTTGTACTGAGCTTCAACGCCTGCACGGGCATAGAAGTTGTCAGTGAAGTACAGCTTGGCGCCGCCGCCGATGTTGGCGAAGGTGGAGCCGTCACGGCCACGGCGAGCGTCTTGACCGATGCTCTGGTCAGAGAAGCCGGCAGATACGTATGGACGCAGCATGTCGCCTGGGTTGTTGAAGTGGTACAGAGCGTCCAGAGCAGTGTCTGCGCCCTTGATGTTCTTGCCGCTGTCGCTACGAACGTTGTGGACTTCGTCGTAGCCCAGACGCAGCTCAACATCGTCAGTCAGGAAGTAGCCAACGGAGCCGCCGAACAGGTTGCCGTCGTTTTTGAAGTTACGATCGCTGTCGTAGTACTCTTTCTTGGCGAAGCCTTCGATTTCGACCGCGCCTTGGCCTTGAGCCAGCGCGCCGAACGAAGTTGCGGCAACAATAGTACCAATGGCCAAGCCCAAGGTGTTTTTCAGTTTCATCCGTTAAATCCCCATCTGATGATTATTAAGCAGTCCCACACAGGGGGACAACTCAGCGGCAAGTCTACCAGACCTTGCCAGTTTGTTAGAGATATTTGCACCGTATTAAGTTTCGGCGATTCCCGCAAATTTCTCTCGTAATTTATCTAAAGCCCGCTTGTAACGCATTTTCGTTGCGCTCAAGCCCATGTGCATGATGTCAGCGATTTCCTGGAATTCAAGTTCTGCAACAAACCGCAGGACCAGAATCTCCCGATCGATCGGGTTCACATACACAAGCCAGCGATCAAGTCCGCCCCGTTCTTCAGGTTTGGGCGCCTTTTCTTCCGACGCTTCCTCAAGTGGATCCAGACTCAGCGCGTCCATCAAGCGACGCTTACGCCGTTCCTTCCTGTACTGCGTGATGCATTCATTGTAGGTGATGCTGTACAGCCAGGTTTTAAATTTAGATTTACCTTCAAAATTTTTCAACCCATACAACACTTTAAGCATCACCTCCTGACAGACATCGTCAGCGTCGCGATCGTTCCCCAGATAACGTGCACAGACGTTAAAAAGTGTTCTCTGGTAACGGCGCATCAATTCTTCGTAGGCCCGCGTCACATTGAACAGCTCAACGTGGGCGCGCGCAACCAGCTCCTCGTCTGAGAGCTCGTGTGGATCATAGCGCGTCGAAAACGGTTGAGGTTTATTCAAAACAAATCTTGCCGACAGTCAGGTCAATGTCCGCCATGGCCTGTATCGGCAACCTGGCGGCATACATTAGCAGGTTAACCGCTTAACGGCTGCTTACTCTCTGCTCGAGCAGGATGCGATTGGAAAACGACACCAGCTCCCCCTCGTCTGTCAGTAGCGTTGTCTTGACCGTACCGATTTCCTCGATCTGCCCTTCTGTATCCCCTATCTGGACCTGCTGCCCGACCTGAAACAGTTCACGGACGTAGATTCCGGCAATGATCTGCCCGGCAATTTCGCGACTGCCGAGGCCCAGGGCAAGCGCCACTGTCAGACCAACGGTAATCAGCGCAATCACGATAACGTGGTTCAGCAGGTCGGTTTTGACCTCGAGCTGGCTGATGGCAACCGAAATACTGATGATGATGACCAGCCCCTGGGCAATTCGCCCCAGCCCGGCAGAGTAATCGATCCCTACGCCTTCAGCAGCGCCGCGCACCAGGCCATTGACCAGTTGCGCCAGCAGCACTCCGACCAGCAGCACCAGCGCGGCACCAAATACCTTGGGCAAATACAGCGCCAGCATGTCCAGCGTGGCTGAGACCCTCTGCAGACCCAATGATTCAGCGGCCGATACGAGAAAGATAAGCAGAACGAACCAGTAGACGACCTTGCCGATCAGCGTGGAGACCGGCACCTTGACGCCAGCGCGGCCGATAATCTTGGTCAGGCCGGTACCGCCGACCAGACGATCAAGGCCCAGCTTGGCCAGCAATTTGGAGAGCAGTGCGTCGAGCAGCTTGGCGACGACAAAACCGAGCAGCACCACAACCAGGGCGCCGAACAGGTTGGGGATGAAGTTTGCGACTTTGGTCCACAATGCAGTCATTGCAGCAAGAAGGCTCTGGGTCCAGAGATTCAATTCCATGCTCAATCAGCCTTATCGATAGAACGCGCACCACTCGTGGTGCGACGAGAAACGGGAGAGACGTGGGCCGAGCCGTTGTTCACGGCAATCATAAGCGCCTCTGACCAGCGGCCCAGCAGCCCGAACAACACACCAGCGCCGACCTGGCGATTGGCGGTCTTCAGGACGCGTCCCAGACATGCATCATCATCCCGGCTGGAGGATGAAGAATTGAGCATGTCGCGTAAAGATTCTTCAAACGGATCGTGCATCAGGCACCTCACGTAATGTCATTCAAAGACGCGACGCGAAAACAACAAGTCACACAGGCTCGCCAAATAACCATCCAGGCTCGCCCTATACCCAACGCAAACGGCGGAACAGCCACCACTGCCCTGCGCCCAGTGCGACGATCAGCAGACAGGCCACCAGAAAGCCGTACGAACTGGCCGAACCCGGAATGCCGCCAACGTTGATACCCAGCAGACCGGTGAGAAAACTCATCGGCAGAAAGATACAGGTAATGATCCCGAAGCGGTACATGGTGCGGTTCATGTGCTCGCGCAGGCGCCGGTCCTCGGACTCCAGCAGCAGCCCCACCCGCTCGCGGGTCAGCTCGAGCTCTTCCAGATAACGGGTCAGGCTGTTGTTCAGCTCATTCCAGTAATCAGCGTCGTCATGGGCAAACCAGGACAGCTTGATGCGTGAAAGCTGACCATAAATATCTCGCTGCGGCCCAAGGAACCGACGCAGGCCGGCAGCGCGTCGACGGATGTGCAGCAGCTTGCCATGCTCGGGATTGTACCGTTCGTCGGCGTCGTTCTTTTCTTCCTCTTCATCGACCATTTCGGTCAGTTCACCCACCAGATCCTGAACCTTGTCAGTGAGGTGCTGCGCCAGGTGCAGGATCAGCTCCGAGGCGCCCTTCGGGCCTTTGCCCTGCCCCAGTAGCTCAATCAGTTCCTCGGTGGCACGCAGCGGACGCAGGCGCAGCGAGATCACCCGCTGCGCGGCGGCGAAGATACGCACCGAGACCATGTCTTCCGGCTCGGCACCGGGATTCAGATTCACACCGCGCAGAAACAGCAGCAGCTCCTGCTCCGGCAACGGCAGCAAGCGCGGCCGGGTGTTCTCTTCCAGCAACAGGTCGCAGGCAAACTCGCTCAGACCGCTGCCGGTGCGCAGCCAGGCATGTGTCTGCGGGTGGCTGCGGTCCCAATGCAGCCAGAGGCTTTCCTCTGGCTGCAACGCAAGGTCCTGCAATTCGGTTCGAGCGATGAAACGCGCCCCACCCTTACCGTCCAAAACGAGGGCATGAACCAGCCCCCACTGCGCGTTTGCTTCATCGAACATGGATACTTCGCTTATTCCGGCATGGTCAGGGTTGATGGGGAAATGATGACGCCATTGTTGTCGGCGTACAGGTACTCACCCGGGCGGAACGTCACGCCGCCAAAGGTCACCGGCACATTCAGCTCGCCTATGCCGCGCTTCTCGGTTTTCTTCGGATGACTGGCGAGCGCCTGGACACCCAGGTCGGTCTGGGCGATGACATCCACGTCGCGGATGCAGCCGTAGATCAACATGCCTTCCCAGCCGTTCTTTGCAGCCTTGTCTGCCAGCATGTCACCCAGCAGCGCGCAACGCAGCGAACCGCCGCCGTCGACGACCAGCACCTTGCCCTTGCCGTCGAGCTCGACTTGCTCCCTGACCTTGGAGTTGTCCTCGAAACATTTCAGCGTGACGATCTGGCCACCAAACGAATCGCGGCCGCCAAAATTGCTGAACATCGGCTCCACGACCTGAATCAGGTCCGGATAGGCGTCACACAGATCGGGGGTGAGGTAATGCATGGGGGCAACTCCTGTCATCGGCTATGAGGTCGCGCTTGATACAGACATTGAAATAGACACGACCGGCTGACGGTAACCATAGCGACTTTAACGGCTAACTGCCCACCGCGACCTGAAACTCTGCAACCTGTTCAGGAACGGACCGCTCGCCCAGCCACTCGATCACCCGCGGCCAGACCTGCTGCTGCGCGGCCTTGCTGACCAGCATCTGCACATGGTCGAAATCCTCGCTGAAGCCGTGTTCACGGCTCAGGCAGAGAAACTGCCTGTGCGCGCTGCCGATCTGCTCGAACAGCTCACGGCAAGCCCACACCGGATCCTGATGGTCGCCGGCCGCAGCGACAGCCAGAAGCGGCACCTGAACCGCGCTCAACCCTGCCCACCAGTTGTTGTCACGCTCACCGAAACGCCCGAACAACCCGTGCCAACGCATGCTTTCCAGAACCAGGCCAATCGGCTCGTCTTCCGGCCCGCGCTTGAAACGCGGTCCGGAGATATGCTCGAAGGACCTCAGCAGCCACTTCGCAGACCATTGCAGGGGCGGGACTTTCAGCGGCCAGTAGGTGCGGCTGACCTGGCTGCCGAACAGCGCCACGGACGCCGCAGTATCAGCCCCCAGGTACTGACCGCCCAAGGCTGCCGCCAGGCTCGTGCCGCCCAGCGAATGGCCGATCCAGTGCGGTATCTGGCCACTTTGCTCGACGATGAACGCGGCAATGGCTGGCAAATCGAAACGCGCGTAGTCCGCCACGCAATTGCTGCGGTAACTCAGGTTGCGAGCCGACAGGCCATGGCCGCGCATTTCAGGAATCCACACGTCATAACCGGCACGCGCCAGATACGCGCCCAGACCGATGCCCTTGGGCGAATACCAGAAACGCCGGTTGGAAAAGCTGCCATGCAGCAGGATGACCGGAGTGCCACGCACGTCGGGCTGATCGGCCCGCCCCAGCCGGGTTACCGCGAGTTCGACACTGGCGTCGGGACTGTTGGCAGGTTTGAGACGGTAGACGTCCTCGACCAGATCGCCACGACGCTCGGCGCTGATCAAGGCCACGGGAAAAAGCTGGCTGCTGCTCTGCATATCACTCTTTATCTGGTTTGACAGACGGGATGAAACCACGCGCTCCGGGGTCTCGCGGTGCGCCATAAAAAAGGCGGCTTCCGAAGAAACCGCCTCATTCAAACACCTGAACCACATGACGGCTCAGGCCGCGTTCGCGTCACACGGCAGCCCGGTGTTGCGAGGAATGCGCCTCAGGCGAGCCACCGCCTGTCAGACAGGCGCCTGTGCCTCGGCGAGGAAGAACCAGGTCTCCAGTACCGAATCGGGGTTGAGCGAGACACTCTCGATGCCCTGATCCATCAGCCAGCGCGCCAGATCCGGATGATCGGAAGGCCCCTGCCCGCAGATGCCGATGTACTTGCCGGCCTTGTTGCACGCCTGAATGGCGTTGGACAGCAGCTTCTTGACGGCCGGGTTACGCTCGTCGAACAGGTGAGCGATCACACCGGAGTCACGGTCGAGACCGAGCGTCAGCTGAGTCAGGTCGTTGGAGCCGATGGAGAAGCCGTCGAAATACTCGAGGAACTCTTCCGCCAGAATCGCGTTGGACGGCAGCTCGCACATCATGATGATGCGCAGGCCGTTTTCGCCACGCTTCAGCCCGTTGGCGGCCAGCAGATCGATCACCTGGCTCGCCTCGCCCAGGGTGCGGACGAACGGCACCATGATCTCGACGTTGGTCAGGCCCATCTCCTCGCGCACACGCTTGAGAGCGCGGCACTCCAGCTCGAAGCAGTCACGGAAGTTCTCGCTGATATAGCGCGACGCACCGCGGAAGCCCAGCATCGGGTTTTCTTCTTCGGGCTCGTAGAGCTTGCCGCCGATCAGGTTCGCGTACTCGTTGGACTTGAAGTCCGAGAGGCGCACGATGACTTTTTTCGGCGTGAACGCGGCGGCCAGAGTGCTGATGCCCTCGACCAGCTTGTCGACATAGAAACCGACCGGATCGTCGTAACCGGCGATGCGCTTGTCGACGCTTTCCTTGATTTCCGGTGGCAGCACCGAATAGTTGAGCAGCGCCTTGGGGTGCACGCCGATCATGCGGTTGATGATGAACTCCAGACGCGCCAGGCCGACACCGGCATTGGGCAACTGGGCGAAATCAAAGGCACGGTCCGGGTTGCCGACGTTCATCATGATCTTGAACGGCAGATCAGGCATGGCATCGACCGAGTTGGTCTTGATGTCGAAGCCCAGCTCGCCTTCGAAGATATAACCGGTGTCGCCCTCTGCACAGGAAACCGTGACACCCTGGCCATCCTGAAGGGTATGCGTGGCGTTGCCGCAGCCGACCACTGCCGGGATGCCCAGCTCACGGGCGATGATCGCGGCGTGGCAGGTACGACCGCCACGGTTGGTGACGATTGCGCTGGCACGCTTCATCACCGGTTCCCAGTCCGGGTCGGTCATGTCCGACACCAGCACGTCACCGGGCTGGACCTTGTCCATCTCGGACACGTCCTTGATGATACGCACCTTGCCCGCGCCGATGCGCTGACCGATGGCACGGCCTTCGACCAGCACCTTGCCGGTCTCCTTGAGCAGATAGCGTTCCATGACGTTGGCCGACGCACGGCTCTTCACCGTTTCCGGACGTGCCTGGACGATGTACAGCTTGCCGTCGTCACCGTCCTTGGCCCACTCGATGTCCATCGGGCACTTGTAGTGCTTCTCGATGATCATCGCCTGTTTGGCCAGTTCGGACACTTCGGCATCGCTCAGACAGAAACGTGCACGATCGGCAGGCTCGACGTCGATCACCTTGACCGAACGACCGGCCTTGGCTTCTTCGCCGTAAATCATCTTGATCGCCTTGCTGCCCAGATTGCGACGCAGGATCGCCGGGCGACCAGCCGCCAGCGTGTCCTTGTGCACGTAGAATTCGTCGGGGTTGACGGCGCCCTGCACGACCGTCTCGCCCAGACCGTAGGCACCGGTGATGAACACCACATCGCGGAAACCGGACTCGGTGTCGAGGGTGAACATGACACCGGCCGTACCGGTTTCGGAGCGCACCATGCGCTGCACACCCGCAGACAGCGCGACCAGCTTGTGGTCGAAGCCCTGGTGTACGCGGTAGGAAATCGCACGGTCGTTGAACAGTGAAGCGAAGACTTCCTTGGCGGCACGGATCACGTTCTCGACGCCGCGGATGTTCAGGAAGGTCTCCTGCTGGCCGGCGAACGAGGCATCCGGCAAGTCTTCGGCCGTTGCGGAGGAACGCACGGCCACGGCCAGGTTCGGATTACCGGCAGAGAGCTCGGCAAACGCAGTACGGATCTGGGCGTTGAGCTGCTCGGGGAACTCGGCCTCCATGATCCACTGACGAATCTGCGCACCGGTGCGGGCCAACGCGTTGACATCATCGACGTCAAGGGCGTCCAGCGCCGCATGGATCTGCTCGTTCAGGCCGCTGAGCTCGAGAAAGTCACGGTAAGCCTGGGCGGTAGTCGCGAAGCCGCCGGGCACCGAAACACCAGCACCTGCGAGGTTGCTGATCATCTCGCCGAGGGACGAGTTTTTGCCCCCCACGTGCTCTACATCATGGACGCCGAGCTTATCGAGGGAAACTACGTACTCTACCAAGGTGATCTCTCCACTAACTGTGTTTGTTGTTGGGAAAAGCTCATTCACCTGCGCCACATGCGGTGTGGCTTCAGGCGTGTCTGCCCGGACGTACAGATCGGGCGTGCAAAACCGAGTGTTCGAAAAGCATGCGTGCAAAAAAGCTGAACTGCGGGCTCTCAGGACCGGCCAGCACGCCTATGATAGCCAGAATTCGTCAACTGCTTAAGGCCTGGGGCAAAAATGAAACGATCCGCTTTCTTCATCTCGGACGGCACGGGTATCACCGCCGAAACCCTGGGCCAGAGCCTGTTGGCACAATTTGAAAACATTACCTTCAACAAGTTCACCAGGCCCTATATCGACAGCGTCGAGAAGGCGCGGGCGATGGTACAACAAATCAATAATGCCGCCGACAAGGACGATGTGCGGCCGATCATCTTCGATACCATCGTCAATCAGGACATTCGCGAGATTCTGGCAACGTCCAATGGCTTCATGATCGATATCTTTTCGACCTTCCTGGCCCCGCTGGAGCAGGAGCTTAGTTCACACTCGTCCTACTCCGTGGGTAAATCGCATTCCATCGGGCATAACTCCAATTACATGGAGCGCATCGAGGCGGTCAACTTCGCGCTGGACAACGATGACGGCGCGCGGACGCATTATTACGACAAGGCCGATATCATCCTCGTCGGCGTCTCGCGCTGCGGCAAAACCCCGACCTGTCTGTACATGGCCATGCAGTTCGGTATCCGCGCCGCCAACTATCCGCTGACCGAAGATGACATGGAAAGGCTGCAACTGCCTGCAGCGCTCAAGCAGCATCGCGAAAAACTGTTCGGCCTGACCATCGACCCGGACCGCCTCACCGCGATCCGCCACGAGCGCAAGCCCAACAGTCGCTACTCCAGCTACGCGCAGTGCGAATTCGAGGTGCGCGAGGTGGAAAGCCTGTTCCGCCGCGAGAACATTGCACACATCAACTCCACGCATTTTTCGGTGGAAGAAATCTCCGCCAAGGTGCTGGTCGAAAAAGGCGTGGAACGACGTTTCAAATAGGCGCTGCGAGCCCCTTCAAAACTGACGACTTCAGGCGCCTGGCTGCGGCACCCGCACCCAGCCTTCCATCAGCACGCGGGCGCTGCGGCTCATCAGGGCTTTGGTGACTTTCCAGTCACCGCCCTCCTGAACGGCCTGGGCGCCGACCCGCAGTGTGCCGGAGGGATGGCCAAAGCTGACTGCGCTGCGCGCCTGACCACCAGCGGCCAGATTGACCAGCGTGCCCGGGATGGCTGCGGCCGTGCCGATGGCCACCGCAGCCGTGCCCATCATCGCGTGGTGCAGCTTGCCCATCGACACGGCGCGTACCAGCAGCTCGATATCCTGCGCAACGACAGGCTTGCCGCTCGACGCCAGGTAGTCGGCAGGCGCAGCGACAAAAGCCACCTTGGGCGTGTGCTGGCGTGCGGCAGCTTCATCAATGCTGCCAATCAGGCCCATGTGCAGCGCACCATAGGCGCGAATGGCCTCCAGACGGGCCAGCGCCTGCGGATCAGCGTTGATATCGCCCTGCAGCTCAGTGCCGGTATAGCCGATGTCGGCAGCGTTGACAAAAATCGTCGGAATGCCGGCATTGATCATGGTTGCCTTCAAAGTGCCGATGCCGGGCACCTGCAGATCATCCACCAGATTGCCGGTGGGGAACATCGAGCCACCCGCGCCCTCTTCGTCCGCCGCCGGGTCAAGAAACTCCAGTGGCACTTCCGCTGCCGGGAAGGTCACGCCATCCAGCTCGAAGTCGCCGGTTTCCTGCACCGCGCCGTTGCTGATCGGCACGTGAGCGATGATGGTCTTGCCGATGTTGGCCTGCCAGATGCGCACCACCGCCACGCCATCCTGCGGAACGCGGTCAGGGTCGACCAGACCATTCGCGATCGCGAATGGCCCCACGGCCGCTGACAGGTTGCCGCAATTGCCGCTCCAGTCGACAAACGGCTTGTCGATGGACACCTGGCCGAACAGGTAATCGACATCGTGGTCGGGCCTGCTGCTGCGCGACACAATCACGCTCTTGCTGGTACTCGACGTCGCCCCGCCCATGCCGTCGATCTGCTTTTCATAGGGGTCGGGGCTGCCGATGACCCGCAACAGCAGCGCATCCCGCGCCGCGCCCGGAACCTGTGCAGCGTCGGGCAGATCAGTCAGCCTGAAAAACACCCCCTTGCTGGTGCCTCCGCGCATGTAAGTGGCGGGGATGCGGATCTGTGGTGGATGAGCCATGAATTCGTTGTCCTGTTCAAAGAGCGCGCCGAGCGCTCAAAATCGGACGCAGAGCGTCCAGAACTGCATGCCCACGCGGAGCATGGGCACGATAGTGCTCTTGCGCACGCTTAGCGTTCCTCACGCTCCAGCGTAGCTACGATGCAGTAGCCTCCAGAAAGTCCTGAGCAAAACGCTGCAACACGCCACCCGCCTCATAAATAGAAAGCTCTTCGGCGGTGTCCAGACGACAGGTCACCGGCACCTCGACGCGCTCGCCGTTACGGCGCTGAATCACCAGCGTCAATGTAGCGCGCGGTGTGCGCTGGCCGATCACATCGAAGGTTTCGCTGCCGTCGATGCCCAGGGTCAGACGGCTGGTGCCGGGCTTGAACTCCAGCGGCAGCACGCCCATGCCGACCAGGTTGGTGCGGTGAATACGCTCAAACCCTTCTGCAGCAATCGCTTCGACGCCCGCCAGCCTGACGCCTTTGGCCGCCCAGTCACGGGACGAGCCCTGCCCATAGTCGGCACCGGCAATGATGATCAACGGCTGCTTGCGCGCCAGGTAGGTTTCGATGGCTTCCCACATGCGCGTGACCACGCCTTCGGGTTCGATGCGGGTCAGCGAGCCCTTTATGACCTTGCCATCGACCACTGCCATCTCGTTGACCAGTTGCGGGTTGGCAAAGGTCGCGCGCTGGGCAGTCAGGTGGTCGCCGCGATGGGTCGCGTAGGAGTTGAAGTCTTCCTCCGGCAGGCCCATTTTCGCCAGGTACTCGCCCGCCGCACTGTCGAGCATGATCGCGTTGGACGGCGACAGGTGATCAGTGGTGATGTTGTCCGGCAGTACGGCCAGCGCCCGCATGCCCTTGAGCGTGCGTTCTCCGGCCAGCGCGCCTTCCCAGTAGGGCGGGCGACGGATGTAGGTGCTCATCGGACGCCAGTCGTAGAGCGGTTCGACCTTCGGCCCGGTGTGTTCTTCGATGGCAAACATCGGGATATAGACCTGGCGAAACTGCTCCGGCTTGACCGATGCCTGCACAACGGCATCAATCTCTTCATCACTCGGCCAGATATCCTTGAGACGGATTTCCCGGCCCTCGGCGATGCCCAGCACATCGTTTTCAATATCGAAGCGGATGGTCCCGGCAATGGCATACGCCACCACCAGGGGCGGCGAGGCCAGAAAGGCCTGCTTGGCATAGGGATGAATACGCCCGTCGAAGTTGCGGTTACCGGACAAGACCGCCGTGGCGTACAGGTCGCGGTCGATGATTTCCTGCTGGATCAGCGGATCGAGCGCGCCGGACATGCCGTTGCAGGTGGTGCAGGCAAAAGCCACGACGCCAAAACCCAGTTGCTCCAGCTCCGAGGTCAGCCCTGCTGCATCCAGATACAGCGCCACGGTTTTCGAGCCGGGGGCCAGCGATGACTTGACCCACGGCTTGCGCAGCAGCCCCAGGCGGTTGGCGTTGCGTGCCAGCAGACCGGCGGCAATGACGTTGCGCGGGTTGCTGGTGTTGGTGCAACTGGTAATCGCAGCGATGATCACCGCGCCGTCGGGCATCTGCCCCGGCACCTCGTCCCATTGCCCGGCAATCCCTCTGGCCGCCAGATCGGCGGTGGCGACCCGCGCATGGGGGTTGGAGGGCCCGGCCATGTTGCGCACTACACTGGACAGATCGAAACTCAGCACCCGCTCGTAGCGCACCTCGCTCAGGCTGTCCGACCAGAGACCGGTGTGCCGGGCGTACAGCTCGACCAGCTTGACCTGCTCGTCCTCACGTCCCGTCAAACGCAGGTAGTCGATGGTTTGCGAGTCAATGGAGAACATCGCCGCCGTCGCGCCGTATTCAGGCGCCATGTTGGAGATCGTCGCCCGGTCGCCCAGGGTCAGACTCGACGCACCTGCGCCGTAAAACTCCAGGTAGGCGCCGACCACCTTCTGTTGGCGCAGGTACTCGGTCAGCGCGAGCACCAGGTCGGTTGCGGTGATGCCTGGCTGATGGCGCCCGGTCAGTTCGACGCCGATGATGTCCGGCAGGCGCATCCACGAGGCGCGCCCGAGCATGACGTTCTCGGCCTCGAGCCCACCGACGCCAATGGCAATCACGCCCAGGGCATCGACATGCGGCGTGTGGCTGTCCGTGCCCACCAGTGTGTCGGGAAAGGCCACGCCATCGAGCACCTGCACCACCGGTGACATTTTCTCCAGATTGATCTGGTGCATGATGCCATTGCCCGGCGGGATGACTTCGACGTTCTTGAACGCCTGCTTGGTCCAGTCAATGAAGTGAAAACGGTCTTCGTTGCGACGATCTTCAATGGCGCGGTTCTTTGCGAACGCCTGCGGGTCATTACCGGCGGACTCCACTGCCAGCGAGTGGTCGACGATCAGTTGCACCGGAACCACCGGGTTGACCAGCGCAGGATCGCCGCCCTGCGAAGCGATCGCGTCACGCAGCCCGGCAAGGTCGACCAGCGCGGTCTGACCCAGAATGTCGTGGCAGACCACGCGTGCCGGGAACCAGGGAAAATCCAGATCACGCTTGCGCTCGACGAGCTGCATCAACGAGGCATTCAAGGTCGCCGGATCACAACGACGCACCAGGTTCTCGGCCAGCACCCGCGAGGTGTAGGGCAGCGTGGCATAGGCACCGGGCTTGAGCGCCTCGACGGCTGCCCGAGCGTCGAAGTAATCCAGTCGGGTGCCAGGGAGCGGTTTGCGAAATTCACTGTTCATTGCAGGACTCGATCACGGAGTGTTCGGAATACGGGTGGGGAGCTTCAGCGACTCCCCTGCCCCCTTTTAGCGCTGTTCCAGGGGTACGAACGCGCGCTGTTCGACGCCGATGTATTCGGCGCTCGGGCGAATGATGCGGTTGTTGGCGCGCTGCTCGAAAACGTGCGCGGCCCAGCCGGTCAGGCGTGAGCAAACGAAGATCGGCGTAAACAGCTTGGTCGGGATGCCCATGAAGTGATACGCCGACGCATGGTAGAAGTCGGCGTTGGGGAACAGTTTCTTCTGCTCCCACATGACCTTGTCGATGGCCTCGGAGACCGGGAACAGCACCGTATCGCCCACTTCGTCGGCGAGTTTCTTCGACCAGCCCTTGATCACCTCGTTGCGCGGGTCGGACTCCTTGTAGATCGCATGGCCAAAGCCCATGATCTTTTCCTTGCGCTCCAGCATGCCCAGCGTGCCTTTGGTTGCCTCTTCAGCCGAGGCGAAACGCTGAATCATTTCCATTGCAGCCTCGTTGGCACCGCCGTGCAGCGGGCCGCGCAAGGTACCGATGGCTGCCGTGACGCAGGAATACAGGTCCGACAGGGTCGACGCGCAGACGCGGGCAGTGAAGGTCGAGGCATTGAATTCGTGTTCGGCGTAGAGAATCAGCGATACGTCCATGACCTTGCGGTGCAGTTCGCTGGGCGCCTTGTCCAGCAGCAGGTGCAGAAAATGCCCGCCGATGGAGTCTTCGGCCGAGGTGCAGTCGATACGCTTGCCGTCGTGACTGAAGCGATACCAGTAGCACATGATCGCCGGGAACGCCGCGAGCAAACGGTCGGTCGAGTCGCGCTGCTGATCGAAACTGCGCTCCGGCTCCAGGGTGCCGAGCATGGAAGCACCGGTGCGCATGACATCCATCGGATGAGTGTCGGCGGGTATGCGCTCCAGCACTTCCTTCAGGGCCTGCGGCAGATCGCGCAGGCGCTTGAGTTTGTCCATATAGGCAGACAATTCGGCCTGATTGGGCAGTTCGCCGTACAGCAGCAGGTAGGCCACTTCTTCAAAACGCGCCTCGGCAGCCAGATCGCGCACGTCATAGCCGCGATAGGTCAGCCCGGCACCGGCCATGCCCACCGTGGACAACGCCGTCTGCCCGGCAACCTGCCCGCGCAGCCCGGCACCACTCAATACTTTTGCTTCAGCCATGGTGTTCTCCAATTTTGTTCTTGTGTGATGGGACGGAGCGAGGCTTCTCTTGTTAGCGAAGATAGTGATTCCAACGTTGCATTATCAGAGAATATAACAACCCTTTCGCGAACAAGTTCGCTCCTACGGCCTGCGGCCAGAAGCCCGGTATTTCACAGGCATCACCCCTTCTTCTGCGCAAACAGCGCATCCAGCTTCTGTTCGAATGTGTGGTAATCGATCGCGTCATACAGCTCCATGCGCGTCTGCATGCTGTCAATCACGTTTTTCTGGCTGCCGTCACGGCGGATTGCGCCGTAGACATTTTCTGCAGCCTTGTTCATCGCGCGGAATGCGGAAAGCGGATACAGCACCAGCGAGACGTCCGCCTCGCGCAGCTCATCGACCGTAAACAACGGCGTGGCGCCGAACTCGGTGATGTTGGCGAGGATCGGCACGCCTGCGCGGTTGGCGAATTGCTTGTACATCGCCAGTTCGGTGATGGCCTCTGGAAACACCATGTCCGCACCGGCTTCAATACAGGCAGCGGCACGCTCCAGGGCCGACTCCAGCCCTTCAACCGCCAGCGCATCGGTACGCGCCATGATCACGAAGCTGTCGTCAGTCCGGGCATCCACGGCAGCCTTGATCCGGTCGACCATTTCCTGCTGAGAAACGATTTCCTTGTTGGGACGGTGCCCGCAACGCTTGGCACCGACCTGATCCTCGATGTGAATCGCCGCCGCCCCGGCCTTGATCATCGAGCGCACGGTACGCGCCACATTGAAAGCCGAAGAGCCGAAACCGGTGTCGACGTCCACCAGCAACGGCAGATCGCAGACGTCGGTGATGCGCCGCACATCGATCAGTACGTCTTCAAGCCCAGTGATTCCCAGGTCCGGAATGCCCAGAGATCCTGCAGCGACTCCGCCACCCGACAGATAAATAGCCTTGAACCCGGCACGCCTGGCGAGCAGTGCGTGGTTGGCATTGATCGCGCCGACCACTTGCAGCGGCTGCTCGCTGGTAACTGCATCGCGGAAACGCTGGCCGGGAGTGCTGTTGTCATGACTCATTGTTTACCTCGGTCGGAAGTCGTCTGGGAAGCCGCCTGATAGTGGCGTTCGATGTTGCGTCTGGACGCGCCGATATGGCGGCGCATCAACAATTCAGCCAGCTCACCGTCGCGGTCGGCGATGGCGTCGAGAATGCGGTGATGTTCGGCAAAGGCCTGACGAGGCCGGTTGGGCGTGGTGGAATACTGAATGCGGTACATGCGCACCAACTGGTACAGCTCGCCGCAGAGCATCTGGCTGAGGGTGCGATTGCCGCTGCCCTGAATGATGCGGTAGTGAAAGTCGAAATCACCCTCCTGCTGGTAATAGCCGATACCTGCCTGAAAGGCGGCATCGCGCTCGTGGGTATCCAGAACGCCGCGCAGCTCATCGATTTCGGCCTGCGTCATGCGTTCGGCGGCCAGACGACAGGCCATCCCCTCCAGTGACTCGCGAATTTCATAGAGTTCGATCAGTTCGGCATGACTGAGCGAGACCACCCGGGCGCCCACATGCGGCACGCGAACCACCAGTCGCTGCCCTTCGAGCCGGTGAATCGCTTCGCGCAGCGGCCCGCGACTGATGCCATAGGTGCGAGCCAGTTCCGGCTCGGAAATCTTGCTGCCGGGAGCAATCTCGCCTTTCACGATGGCCGATTGAATACGTCGAAAAACGTTCTCGGAGAGCGTTTCCGAGTCGTCCGCAACCGTCATGGTTTTTTCGACCACCTTCAGCATTGTCGACACCTCATGACTATATGCGCTCAAATCTAGCCATATTTCGCCACTCAGTCAAAACAAAACCCTGCATTGTCGACAATCAGCCAAAGCGCGCCCCCCCTTTGCACGACAGACCAACCTGAACAGCCAGGCAGGTTGATCACTGGCAGCCGCAGGGCTTCATGCTAGAATGCGTCGCGTCCGTACAGCGCGCTCCGCAGCGGAGCCAGCGCCTGCGAACCGCCTGCCCTACCATCATCAGGTCAATTCCATTTGCGCCCTGACCCTGAAGTTGTTCGCTCATCGCGCCAGGATTTATGAGACTGACTACCCTCCCCACACTGCTCGGCCTTCTGTTTTTGCCCGGCCTGACCCTGGCCGCTAACAAGACGGTCTATGGCCTCAATGAATACGCCAGGCTGAGCGAAATCGATATCGAGATTGCCGCCAAGCTCGACACCGGCGCCAAGACTGCCTCGCTGAGCGCCCGCGACATCAAACATTTCAAGCGCGATGGTGAAAGCTGGGTGCGCTTCTATCTGGCCAGCGACAGCAAGCATGTACACCCCATCGAGCGCCCTCTGGCGCGGGTCAGCAAGATCAAGCGGCGTGCCGACGATCTCGACCCGGATGACGACAATCGGTATTCGTCACGTCCGGTAATCAGCCTCGATATCTGCATGGGTGAATCTTTACGCACCATAGAAGTGAACTTGACTGACCGAAGTGCTTTCCAATACCCGCTTTTGATCGGCTCCGAAGCCTTGAAACGCTTTGATGCGCTGGTCGATCCAAGTCTTAAATATGCGGCAGGGAAGCCCGGCTGCGCTTCCGTCGCTCAAAACGCAGAGTAAATCCATGCGCTCTCTTACACTCCATCTGAAGATCCTGATCACTGCCCTGGTGACCCTCGGCATCGCGATCACGGCCTATCAGATACTGGCGCTCGGCATACCCGTCAGCGAAGACGAAACCGATGATCTGTGGAACATCGACGCCAAAGTCGAGTTCGTCGCCAATCCCAAGGATTCGGTGAAGGTGCAGATGTTCGTGCCGCCGCTGGCCCACGACTACATCAGCCTCAATGAAAGCTTCATCTCGAACAATTACGGCGTCAGCGTCAACCGCGCCGACGGCAACCGCAAGGTCACCTGGTCGGCCCGTCGCGCCACCGGCAACCAGACCCTGTACTACCGACTGGTACTGACCAAGCGTTACAGCGGTGAAAAACCCAAGGTCAAAGGGCCTATCTTTCGCGACAGCATGACCGTCGAAGGCCCGGAAAAGGTCGCAGCCGAAGCGTTGCTGGCACCCATTCGCCAGCATTCGGCGGACGTGGAGACCTTCATCACCGAGGCCATCAAGCGCGTCAACAACCTGAATGACGATAACGTCAAACTGCTGCTGGCCGGTGATAACTCGGCGTCCAACAAGGCCCGGGTCACCGAGCTGCTGCTGTCGATCGCCCACGTACCGCTGGAAAAAGCCCACACCATTCGCCTGGATGCCGAGCAGCAGACACCGGAACTCTGGCTGCGCAGCTTCAACGGCAAGGAATGGCTGTACTTCAATCCCGACACCGGCGAAGCCGGCCTGCCGGACGATCGCCTGCTCTGGTGGACCGGCGAGGAAGGCCTGGTCAGCGTCGAAGGCGGCAAGAAGGTGCAAGTCACGTTCAGCCTCAACAACAGTGAAATGAACGCCATGCGTCTCGCCAAGCTGACCGACGCCAGCACCGATTCGGACTTCCTGGCCTATTCGCTGTACGGCTTGCCGCTGCAGACCCAGCAGACCTTCATGATCATGGTCATGATCCCGATTGGCGTGCTGGTCATCCTGATCCTGCGCAACCTGATCGGCCTGCAGACACTGGGCACCTTCACCCCGGTGCTGATCGCGCTGGCATTCCGGGAGACACAACTGGGCTTCGGCATCGCCCTGTTTACCGTGATCACCGCGCTGGGCCTGTCACTGCGCTCGTATCTGGAGCACCTGAAACTGCAAATGCTGCCGCGCCTGTCGGTGGTACTGACCTTCGTCGTGGTGCTGATCGCTGCCATCAGCCTGTTCAGCCACAAGCTCGGGCTGGAACGCGGCCTGTCGGTTGCGCTGTTCCCGATGGTGATTCTGACCATGACCATCGAACGCCTGTCGATCACCTGGGAAGAGCGTGGCGGCAGCCATGCCATGAAGGTCGCCATCGGTACGCTGTTCGCCGCGTCGCTGGCGCACCTGATCATGAGCGTGCCGGAACTGACCTACTTCGTCTTCACCTTCCCGGCAGTGCTGCTGGTACTGGTCGGCTTCATGCTGGCGATGGGCAGATACCGTGGCTACCGGCTGACCGAACTGGTGCGCTTCAAGGCATTCCTGAAAGAGGAAAAGGCCAAGTGATCGGCTGGTGGAAAACCTGGAAGGCGCTCGAAGCCCGCGGCATCATGGGCATCAATCGACGTAACGCCGACTACGTGCTCAAGTACAACAAGCGCAGCCTCTATCCGATCGTCGATGACAAGATCATCACCAAGGAGCGGGCCATCGCCGCAGGCATTCATGTGCCGGAGATGTACGGCGTGATTTCCACGGAAAAGGAAATCGACAGGCTCGACGAGATCATCGGTGGGCACAGCGACTTCGTGATCAAACCCGCACAGGGCGCAGGCGGCGATGGCATTCTGGTGATTGCCGACCGTTTCGAAGAACGCTTCCGCACCGTCTCGGGACGCATCATCAGCCACTCGGAAATCGAGCATCAGGTGTCCAGCATCCTCACCGGCCTTTATTCACTGGGTGGCCACCGCGACCGCGCGCTGATCGAGTACCGGGTCGTGCCTGACCCGATCTTCAAAAGCATCAGCTACGAAGGCGTACCGGACATCCGCATCATCGTGCTGATGGGTTATCCGGTGATGGCCATGCTGCGCTTGCCTACCCGCCAATCAGGCGGCAAGGCCAACCTGCACCAGGGCGCCATCGGCGTGGGTGTGGACCTGGCCACCGGCGTTACCCTGCAAGGCACCTGGCTGAACAACATCATCAGCAAGCACCCGGACACCACCCACTCGGTGGATGGCGTGCAGCTGCCTAACTGGGACGGCTTCATGAAGCTTGCCGCCGAGTGCTACGAGTTGTGCGGCCTGGGCTATATCGGCGTCGACATGGTGCTGGACCAGGACAAAGGCCCGCTGATTCTGGAGCTCAACGCCCGTCCCGGCCTGAACATTCAGATCGCCAACGACAGTGGCCTGACCCATCGCACTCAGGCCGTCGAGGCGCGTCTGGAGCAACTGGCTCTCGAAGGACGTCAGGAATCGGCGCAGGAGCGGGTCGACTTTGTTCAGGACCTGTTCGGTCATGTGCCCGGCGTCTGAACCGACATACCGCTAGGACTGCCGCATCGGCAAGGCTACAATCGCCAGCCGCGTTTCCAAGGCCGATATTCGACGATGCCGATCTGCTCGATACACCCCCTGCCCTACAGCGCCGACCCGATCGCGTTCTTCGCGCGAATCCGCGAAGCGCCGGGTGCGGTGCTGCTCGACAGCGGCAGGCCGGCAGCCGTGCGGGGCCGACATGACCTGCTCAGTGCATGGCCGTTGCAGGAACTGACCGTCGCCGATGGTGAGAACGGAGCGACCTATCTCCAGCGCTTGCGCGACAGTCTCAAGACCCTCGGCCCAGCACAGCTGCCTGACGGGTGCGAGCTGCCCTTCGCTGGCGGCCTGATCGGTTATCTGAGCTATGAGTTTGGTCGACGCCTGGAGCCTTTGCCGGATCAGGCCATTGATGACCTGCAACTGCCCGAGGCCCGTCTGGGGCTCTACGCCTGGGCGCTGATCAGTGATCATCAGGAGCAGACCAGCCAGCTGATTTTTCATCCAGCCCTGGCCGCAAGCGAACGCGAACGGCTGATTGAGCTGTTCTCTGTCGATATCCCTGAGCCGCGCACGGAGTTCCGTCTCAGCCAGCCGTTTCAGGCCAGTATCAGCGCGGATAACTATCGCCAGGCGTTCGAACGCATTCAGGCTTACATCCAGGCCGGTGACTGCTACCAGGTCAACTTTGCACAACGCTTTCAGGCGCAGTGCGTCGGTGACCCATGGGCCGCCTATCGTGCGCTGCGAGCGGCTTGTCCGACGCCATTCGCCGGCTACCTGAGCCTGCCGGGGGCCGATGCAATGCTGAGTCTTTCTCCCGAGCGCTTTGTGCGGGTCAGCACCCGGCAGGTAGAAACCCGCCCGATCAAAGGCACACGGCCGCGTAGCGCGGACCCGGCGCAGGATGCCGCCTTGGCCGCCGAACTGCTGGCCAGCGAGAAGGACCGCGCAGAAAACCTGATGATCGTCGACCTGCTGCGCAACGACCTGGGCCGCAGCTGCCGCATCGGCTCGGTGAAAGTCCCCGAGCTGTTCAGCCTGGAAAGCTACCCCAACGTGCACCATCTGGTCAGCAGCGTGACCGGGGAGCTGGCCGCCGGCAACGATGCACTGGACCTGATCGGCGGCAGCTTTCCTGGCGGATCCATCACGGGCGCGCCGAAGATCCGCGCCATGCAGATCATCGACGAACTGGAGCCGACCCGCCGCAGCCTGTATTGCGGCTCTCTGATATATCTGGACGTGCGTGGCGAAATGGACAGCTCGATCGCCATCCGCAGCCTGCTGGTCAAGGACGGACAGATTTCCTGCTGGGGCGGTGGCGGCATCGTCGCCGACTCGGACTGCGAGGCGGAATATCAGGAAACCTTCACCAAAGTCCGTGTACTGCTGGAGACGCTTGAAGCACTGTGAACCGCTCTGCGTTGCAAAGAGGACGCAGAGCGTCCAGAACGGCATACCGACGCAGAGCGTCGGCACGATAGCCAGATCATTTCGTGACGCTCTGCGTCACCTGTCTCCAGTCGCGCGCAACCGAGGCTTCGCCCTCAAAGCATCAAATCCCGATTCGAGGCCTTGATGAATTCCTTTTTCAGGTCATCGAAAGTATGCACCGCCGGAAACTGCGGGAATTCGCGGATCACGTTGTCGGGAGCGTGGAACAGGATACCGGCGTCGGCCTCTCCCAGCATGGTCGTGTCGTTGTACGAATCGCCTGCAGCGATGATCCGGTAATACAAACTCTTGAAGGCCAGCACCGACTGACGCTTGGGATCTTTCTGACGCAACTGGTAACCGATCACCCGGTCGGTCTCGTCAGTGATCAAGCGATGACACAGCAGGGTCGGAAAACCCAATTGACGCATCAGTGGCTGAGAGAACTCGTAGAACGTGTCCGAGAGAATCACTACCTGAAACCGCTCGCGCAGCCAGTTGACGAACTCCACGGCGCCCTCCAGCGGCTTGAGAGTACCGATCACTTCCTGAATATCCGCCAGTTTCAGACCGTGCTCATCAAGAATCCGCAGGCGTTGCTTCATCAGCACGTCGTAATCGGGAATGTCCCGCGTGGTGGCACGCAGCGATTCGATGCCGGTTTTCTCGGCAAAGGCGATCCAGATTTCCGGGACCAGAACACCCTCCAGGTCCAGGCAGGCAATTTCCACAGCACACTCCTCAAACCATTCACTCTCGACGCAAGTGCCACTCTAGCCGCTGGCAACGGCCACTGAACAGCGGATTTTGTTACCATTGCCGCCATCACGAGCGCTTAAGCGCCACTCTTGCATTTTAGGAAGCCGCCTGATGAGCCAACCTTTCGACGTCGCTGAACTGGCGACGACCTATGCGAACAAATCTGCACAAGACATTCTGAAACTGGCCTTCGAGCACTTCGGCGACGACCTGTGGATCTCTTTCAGCGGTGCCGAGGACGTGGTTCTGGTCGACATGGCCTGGAAGCTGAACAAGAACGTCAAGGTCTTCAGCCTGGATACAGGGCGCCTGCATGCGCAAACCTATCGCTTCATCGAGCAGGTCCGCGAGCACTACAAGATCGAGATCGAGATCGTTTCGCCCGATCACAGCAAGCTTGAACCTTTCGTCAAGGAAAAGGGCCTGTTCAGCTTTTACCGGGACGGTCATGGCGAATGCTGCGGCATCCGCAAGATCGAGCCGCTGCGTCGCAAACTGTCTGGCGTCAGCGCCTGGGCAACCGGCCAGCGCCGTGATCAGAGCCCCGGCACCCGCAGCGCCGTTGCTGCAGTGGAAATCGACAGCGCTTTTTCGACAGCCGAGCGCACGCTGTACAAATTCAACCCGTTGGCACAAATGAGCAGCGAGGAAATCTGGGGCTACATCCGCATGCTGGAGCTGCCCTACAACAGCCTGCACGAGCGCGGCTTCATCAGCATCGGCTGCGAACCCTGCACCCGCCCGGTATTGCCGAACCAGCACGAGCGCGAAGGTCGCTGGTGGTGGGAAGAAGCCACGCAGAAGGAATGCGGGCTGCATGCGGGCAATCTGATAGTGCGCGACTAGTGTCGCGAGCGGCAAGCTTCAAGCTTCAAGCTTCAAGTCAAAGCGCGTAGGGCTCTGGCTGTAGCTTGTAGCTTGCAGCTTGCAGCTCAAAACTGCCTCTAATGCACCGGCAGCTCGACATTGGCAAACAGCTCTTCCATTTCCTGCTTGTTATGGCACTGAATCGCCTTGGCCATGACTTCGCGGGTCAGGTGCGGCGCGAATTTCTCGATGAAATCGCACATGAAACCCCGCAGGAAAGTGCCGCGACGGAAAGCGATTTTTGTAACGCTGGACTCGAACAGATCACTGGCATCGAGCACCACCAGGTCGCTGTCCACTTCCTCGTCTACCGCCATTCTCGCCACGATACCCACGCCCAGATTCAGCCTGACGTAGGTCTTGATCACGTCGGCGTCCGCCGCCGTAAACACCACCTTGGGCACCAGCCCGCGATGGCTGAACGCCTCATCCAGCTTGGAACGACCGGTGAAACCGAAGACGTAAGTCACGATCGGGTATTCGGCCAGCAGTTCCAGGGTCAGCTTGGGTGCCTTGGTCAACGGGTGACCCTGCGGCACGACAACGCAACGGTTCCAGCGATAGCACGGCATCATCACCAGATCGCTGAACTGCTCGAGCGCCTCGGTGGCGATAGCGAAATCGACCGTCCCGTCAGCGGCCATTTCGGCGATCTGCATCGGTGAGCCCTGGTGCATGTGCAGCGCAACATCAGGGTATTGCTTGATGAAGTTGCTGATCACCGACGGCAAGGCATAGCGCGCCTGGGTGTGGGTGGTGGCGATCGACAGGGTGCCCTTTTTCTCGTTGGAGAACTCCTGGGCAATCTGCTTGATGCTCTCGACCTTGCGCAGGATCTCGCCCGCTGTCGTGATGATGCGCTCGCCTGCAGGTGTCACACGCGTCAGGTGCTTGCCGCTGCGGGCGAAAACCTCGACGCCCAGTTCATCTTCAAGCAGACGGATCTGCTTGCTGATGCCGGGCTGGGAGGTGTAAAGGCTCTGGGCCGTCGCGGAAACGTTGAGGTCGTGGTGCGCCACTTCCCAAATGTAGCGCAGTTGTTGGAGCTTCATATGTATCCCTCAAAGCAGATAAACCCTATGGGTATCGGCGACGGTATATAACTGGATTAATGGTGAGACGAATAATTCTAGAACTTTTTATCACCTTTGTAAGGTGATCGCACGCTCGATTTCATTAAAACCACCAATTGGACCTTTCCCCTACCCCCGCACCTTTTTCAACATCATCGGAACCATGTAGACCGGCACAGCGGAAAACTGCAGAACCCTGGCAGCCGTCCGGCCTATGGAGGAGCCCTCTTCCATGCTGCGGCTGTGACTGCCGACCACAAGCAAATCCACATCCAGCTTGTGCGCCTGTTCGAGAATCACGCTGGCAGGCTCGCCCTGCACGACGCGCACCGTACGAATCAGGGAAAGGTCCGAGTGCCCTTCGCCCAACTCTTCACGAAACCCGTCGAGCATTCGTTGCTCTATTCCACTCAAAAATGCATTCACACCTTTGCCGCGAAGCTCTTTCAACGCTTCCTCGCCCAGGTAACTCTGCAGCACCGACTCGGCGAACAGGCCCAGAGGCTCGACGACATGGATGACGTACAGCTCGGCGTTGAACGTTCGAGCCAGCGCCAGCGCGTGCTGCGTTACATAAGGCGCGTACAGACCGAGGTCTGCGGCATACAGCATCGAACGAACCATACAACCTCCCGAACAACCCGAATGGCGGAGATTGACTCAGCGTAGCAGCGCATCATCGGCTGCGACGGCGGACTTCTCAGCCCCCGTCGGCAAGCGGCACTATTTCGTTGCTGATGCCGTGTGGAACGTGCCCCGTCGCCACTACATCACGCGCCTTCTCGCAGTGGCCGGGCTGATCGTCGAAGAACACATCGGCGGCGAACGCTTCAAGGAAGGCCGATTTCTGCAAACCACCGAGAAACAGCGACTCGTCCAGACGAATGTCCCATTCGCGCAAGGTGCGGATCACGCGCTCATGGGCAGGTGCCGAGCGAGCCGTGACCAGCGCGGTGCGAATCGGGCAGCTCGCGTCGGGAAACTCGCGCTGCAGTTGATTGAGTGCGGCGAGAAACGGCTTGAAAGGCCCGCCGCGCAACGGCTCGCGAGCCCACTCACGCTCGCTGGCCTGAAAGGCCGCCAGCCCGCCGCTCTGGTACACCCGCTCCGATTCGTCGGAAAACAATACCGCGTCGCCATCGAAGGCAATCCGCAACTCGGCACTGGCTGCACGCCGTGCGCCACCCGAAAGGATGGTCGCGGCCGCGAACCCGGCATCCAGGGCGCTGCGTACATCCTCGGCATGGGTGGAGAGAAACAGGTGGCAGCCAAACGCTGCGAGATACGGGTAAGGACTGCGCCCGCCGGCAAAGGCGGCGCGACTGATGTCGAGGCCGTAATGCTGAATCGAGTTGAAGACCCGCAGGCCGGTATCAGCACTGTTGCGCGATACCAGCACCACTTCGACGCGCGCCTTCTCCAGGCTGGCATTGAGGCTCAGCAGTTTTTCCACCAGCGGGAACGCATCGCCCTGCGCGAGAATTTCGTCCTCATGCTCGATCTGATACTTGCGGTAGGCCTCGACGCCATCGGCCATGTACACCTCATGACTGTCGCGCAGATCGAACAGTGCGCGCGATGAAATCGCCAGTACCAGCTTATGGTCTTCAGCTTCTGTCATGAATCACTCCTTGCTTGCCGGGCGGTTGCCCCGATCGATGAACGCCAGTGCCTGATAAAGCACCCGCACGCGAGGCATGTCAAACCCGGCGGCAAGCGCCGCCGCAAGGGGCCGGGCATAAATGGCGTCCAGCTCCAGCGGGCGTCTTTCGGCCAGGTCGTGGTACATGCTGGGCCTGTAATCCGGCATGTTTTCGGTCACTGTAAACAGATGCTGCGCGAAACCCGGCGGCAAGGTGTGCCCGCAGGCCTCGGCCCCCTGCACGACCTCGTCCATCAGCGCCCGGATCAAGACCTGACTGTCAGGATCGGCCATCAATCGACCGGTACTGGTCTGCAACAAGGCCGACAGCCCGTTATAGGGCACATTCCAGACCAGCTTCTGCCAGCGGGCCTGCTGCAGATTGGCCATGACCGGCGCGTCGATGCCGGCCGTCTTGAACAGGGCCGCGCAGGCTTCGACCACCGCCATGCGGCTCGCCTCATCGTCCGCCGGGCCGCTGTGATAGCCGACACTGACCGCACCGAAGGCTTCATGGGCGACGACGCCGGGCGCAACCCGGTTGACGCAGACGAAACACAGCCCGCCGAGTATGTGCAGGCTGTCGGGCAGGACGTTACGCAGTTGGTCTTCGACAGCCAGGCCGTTTTGCAACAGCAACACGCTGGCATTCGGCGCAGCCACCTGACGGATGATCGGACCGAGCGCGGCATTGCCGGTGCTCTTGGTGCCGACCAGCAGCCAGTCACAAGGCGGCATTTCAGCCGCCGAGCGATACGCCTGAACGGGCTTGAGGGACAGCTCGCCGTGCACGGCGCTTTTGACCTGCAAACCTTCGCGCGCCACCGTGTCAAACTCGCTGCGCAGCAGAAAATGCACATCGTATCCGGCACGCGCCAGCATCAGTCCGTAAAAGCCACCGATGGCACCCGTACCAATGATGCCGACGCGCGGACCACGGGAATCAACACTCATGACCTCTCCCTTGACTGTCTCGCTATTTGCGGCCGTACACTATCCGTCGCAGCGGATTGTCTTGCAATAAGGCAGCGCATCCCGGGCAACGACCTGGCCAATACCTCGTTTACTTATTGTCGAACAGCGCGATAACGCGCTAAGGTTCGGCTCCCCGCTGCGCTCAAACCAGCTGGACACCGCCGCACGGGGGACCGTTGGCGGCCAGTACCCGCGACCTGATGAGTAACACGATGGCTGATTTACCGATTGACGACCTCAACGTTGCCTCCAACGAGACTCTGATCACTCCGGATCAGCTCAAGCGCGACATCCCCCTGACCGATGCTGCCCTGCAGACCGTCAGCCAGGGCCGCGAAGTGATTCGCAACATTCTCGATGGCCATGACCACCGCCTGTTCATCGTGATCGGCCCGTGCTCGATCCACGACCTCAAGGCAGCCAAGGAGTACGCCGAGCGTCTCAAGGCGCTGGCGGCGGAAGTGTCTGACACGCTGTATCTGGTGATGCGCGTCTACTTCGAGAAGCCGCGCACCACGGTGGGCTGGAAAGGCCTGATCAACGACCCGTACCTGGATGACTCGTTCAAAATCCAGGATGGCCTGCACATCGGTCGCCAGTTGCTGCTGGATCTGGCCGAGATGGGTCTGCCCACCGCCACCGAAGCCCTGGACCCGATCTCCCCGCAGTATCTGCAGGACCTGATCAGCTGGTCGGCAATCGGCGCGCGCACCACAGAATCCCAGACTCACCGCGAGATGGCTTCGGGCCTGTCCTCGGCAGTCGGTTTCAAGAACGGTACCGACGGCGGCCTGACGGTTGCCATCAACGCCTTGCAATCGGTGTCGAGCCCGCATCGTTTCCTGGGTATCAACCAGGAAGGCGGCGTGTCGATCGTGACCACCAAAGGCAACGCCTACGGTCATGTGGTGCTGCGCGGCGGCAATGGCAAGCCCAACTATGACTCGGTCAGCGTCGCGCTCTGCGAACAGGCGCTGAACAAGTCCGGCATTCGCCCGAACATCATGGTCGACTGCAGCCACGCCAACTCCAACAAGGACCCGGCGCTGCAACCGCTGGTGATGGAAAACGTCGCCAACCAGATCCTGGAAGGCAACGAATCGATCATCGGCCTGATGGTCGAGAGCCATTTGAACTGGGGCTGCCAGGCGATTCCCAAGGACCTGTCGGAATTGCAGTACGGCGTGTCGATTACCGATGCCTGCATCGATTGGCAAAGCACTGAAAAGACCTTGCGCAGCATGCACGCGAAACTCAAGGATGTGCTGCCAGCTCGCAAGCGCAAGTAATTGCCTGACCGACTGCACTGCAATAACGAAAACGCCGAGCAAATGCTCGGCGTTTTTTTATGCTGACTGTCGGTAGCTACAGGTCGTCAGAGCTTGGCGGCCTGCGACTGCAGATCATGGAGCTCCATGTAGCGCTCGACATAAGAGCAGGACGGTATGACCGAATAGCCCATGCTGTCGGCATAATCGAGCGCCTCCTTGGTCAGCGCCGCAGCAATTCCGCGACCCCGCAAGGCGTCCGGTACAAAGGTCCGATAGAAGTCCAGGGTCTGCTTGCCTAGATCCATATAGGTCAGATAGGCACGGTGGCCGTCGATAATGATTTCGAAATGGTGGCCGACTTCGTCATGGTGGATGGACAACGCCTCGCTCATCGCTACTCCTCGCGGGTCTTGGAATTTGACCCCTACCTTACCGGTCTTTTTCAGGCGAAGGAACATCTACGCCACCCAGTGCCTGTTTTCGACACCGGTAGGGCACTGCCGATCTCGACGGACATCACACTGAGATAGTAGGCGCCATTAGCGACTATGCTCAAGCGCGCTCGATGTAAAAATACCCGAAAACGCTCATGTGCCGACCGACAGTCAATCAGGAATGGTCTTGCATGAACTGTCCGGAACGCTTCAGCACGGCAGGGGTCCGGTTAAAGTGGATAGTTTTTGTACAGAACGCTTGAGAAGTAACGCGGAACGCTTTCAAAGCGAGGAATTTTAGCAGCTTCTTGCGCCGGGTCCGTTTACTTACTACAAACAATGGGTACTATGTACGCCGGTCGTTTTCTCATTTTCGAGAGATGACTAATTTGAAAAAAAATTCCTTGAAGGTGAACACGATGAACAACGTTCTGAAATTCTCTGCTCTGGCTCTGGCCGCAGTTCTGGCTACCGGTTGCAGCAGCGTATCCAAAGAAACCGAAGCTCGTCTGACCGCTACCGAAGACGCAGCAGCTCGTTCGCAAGCACGTGCCGACGAAGCCTACCGCAAGGCTGACGAAGCTATGGCTGCTGCTCAAAAAGCTCAGCAAACTGCTGACGAAGCCAACGAGCGCGCTCTGCGCATGTTGGACAAAGCCAGCCGCAAGTAATAATCCCCCGGGATTATTGAAAGCCGACCCGGCAACGGGTCGGCTTTTTTTTGCCTGTTCTCTGGCTCGGTGATTGCGTGCAATAGCCTGAATGACTCCAGGAACAGGGCCAAGACCCTATGACTCTCTTTTGACGGTTTTTCGTTGTCAGGTGGATTGAGGTTCGGCTCAGGTCACCTTTTCGCCCCTCGGCGAGTCACTTTGAAGGGGCCAAAGTGACCAAAGCCCCTGGCTCCGTTTCCGGCCCGACTTCGTCGGGTTCCTTCGCCCTGTCACTGATCCGGGGGTCGCCGCAACGGACCATCCATGGTCCGGTGCGGCTAGCCTGGCGTCCTGCCAGGCTACCCCCGGATCAGCGCCAGGACTCAGCCGTCACTTACGTCGCACTCTGCGTCGTCTGTGCCATCGTGATCGAAAAGCGCGTATGGCGGCCTCCTGCGGGCGCGGCATGACGGTGTGTTGAGCTGAAGACTTGTGACGCGGAGCGTCACGAACCGCATGCCAACGCTCCGCGTTGGCACGATAGCAATTGCTGGCGACGATTTACTGAAAAATCACCGGCTCTTCGGCATTCGCAGGCGCTTTGCCCGGTTCTGCGATCTCCACCGGCATGCCGTCTTCGGCCGCGACCACATCACGTACCACGTCCCAGTTCATGCGCAGATTGTTGGCCAGGTCGTCACGCTTGAGCAGCGCGTTGATCACCGCCGTGTGCTTGTCGACCACCGACGGGTTGCCCAGGTCATCAACCGGCGTGTGCGCTTCGAGGTAAACCTTGCCGCCACTGATGCCGAACTTGTAAGGCTCGCTGATGATGCGCACGGTCGTACCGACCGGAGCCATGTCGGCCAGTTCCAGCACGTTATTGTTGTACATGCGGAAACAGCCGTGGCTGGTGCGCATGCCAATGCCGAACTTCTTGTTCGAGCCGTGGATCAGGTATCCGGAAAGCCCCAGGCCGAATTTGAACGGCCCCAGCGGGTTGTCCGGACCGGCCGGCACCACGTCAGGCAGCGGATCGCCATCGGCCGCATGCTCGGCCTTGATCGAGGCCGGCGGTGTCCAGGTCGGGTTCGGCGTCTTGGCCGTCACCTTGGTCACGCCGATCGGCGACCCCCAGCCTTCACGACCGACACCCAGTGGATAGGTGTGCACGACATTCTGCCCCTTGGGGTAGTAATACATGCGGTATTCGGCAAGGTTGATGACGATCCCTTCGCGCGGACCCGGCGGCAGAATGAAGCGGGTCGGCAGCACGATGTCCTTGCCCGCCCCCGGCAACCAGGGATCGACGCCAGGGTTGGCAGCGATCATTTCCAGATAGCCCAGATCGTATTGGGTGCCCAGATCGGCGAAGGTGTCTTCGTATTTGGCCTTGATGACCTGCACCTGCCCCACGATGTCTTCGCCGGGCGGCGGCAACGGAAACTCCAGTGCATGGACAGAGCTCGCCGCGCACAGAGCAGCAAGCGACAGACAGCGGGTAACGGCTGGAATGCGCGACAACATCCGGGAGATCCTTCGGGTAACGACTAAAGAGATGGAAACAAGAACTGAAGTGTACACCGGCCCTTGCCGGATCGGGGATATCTGCGGCCGACCTTCCGGCAGTCATGACAGCTAGAGTTCAGGCCAGATCGGATTCATCCCCCTGCGCTGCGCGTCCATGATGGCCTTGCACAAGGGGCACAGACGCTCATCACGCATGGCCTGCAGTTCGACGGCGCGCATTTGCGGCTGGGCCGGCAATAAAGTGCCGCACAATGTACGGTCGATCGAGCCGCCCAGCTCCAATTGGCGAGCGATCAGATGGACGCGCACTTCCTGACAGGCGAACAGATCCAGCTGCTCATCGGGTTCAAGCATTTGATAGGCATACAGGGACCAGGCGGGACGCGGCATGGGGGGCTCCAGATCGGGGGCGCCACATTAGCCGAAAGCCCCCGCCCGGGAAAGCCTCAAAGCAGCGGTTTCAGGCTCGGCCAGACATTTTCCAGCAACTTGCCCTGAGCGGCCGCCGCCGGATGCAGACCATCGGCCTGCATCAGCTCGGGCACCCCGCCTACACCTTCCAGAAAGAATGGCACGAAGGGGACCTTTTTTTCCTCGGCCAGGTTGCTGTAAACCTCTTCAAAGGCCTTGGTATAGCGTGGCCCGTAGTTGGGCGGGATGCGCATGCCCAGCAACAGCACTTTGGCACCTGCCGCCTGCGAGCGGTCGATCATCGATGAAAGGTTTTGTTGCAATTGAGCAGGCTGCTGGCCGCGCAGGCCGTCGTTGCCGCCCAATTCCAGAATAACCAGCTCCGGCTTATGCTCTGCAAGCAGCGCAGGCAAACGCGCCTGGCCGCCTGCACTGGTGTCGCCACTGATCGACGCATTGACCACCTTGTCGTCGAATCCCTCCTTGCTCAGACGCTGTTCCAGCAAACTGACCCACCCCACGCGGGTATCCAGCCCGAAAGCCGCACTGATACTATCTCCAACGATCAACACCGTGCCCGCCAACGCGCCCTGTGACAGCAGCAGTAACCCCAGGCCAGCACTTAAAAACAACGCACGCATCGGATTCTCCATGAGTGAAAGTATTCTCAGTGCCCAAAGCCTCAGCAAAGTAGTCCCCAGCACCGAAGGTGACCTGACCATCCTGCACGAACTCTCCCTGGAACTAAACAAGGGCGACACGCTGGCCATCGTCGGTGCCTCCGGTTCGGGCAAATCCACCCTGCTCGGCTTGCTGGCCGGGCTGGACCTGCCCAGCGCCGGTTCAGTCATCCTTTCGGGCCGCAACCTCAGCGAACTGGATGAAGACCAGCGCGCCAGAGTGCGTGCCGAGCACGTCGGGTTCGTGTTTCAGTCGTTCCAGTTACTCGACAGCCTCAACGCGCTGGAAAACGTCATGCTGCCGATGGAGCTCGAAGGCCGCAAGGACGCCCGCGAAAAAGCCCGTGACCTGCTGGAACGGGTGGGCCTTGGCCAGCGCCTGACCCACACGCCGCGTCAGTTGTCCGGTGGCGAACAGCAACGGGTCGCCATTGCCCGCGCCTTCGCTGCCGACCCCGACGTGCTGTTTGCCGACGAACCCACCGGCAACCTTGACAGCCACACCGGCGAACGCATCAGCGACCTGCTCTTCGAACTGAACAAGGAGCGCAACACCACGCTGGTGCTGGTCACTCACGATGAGCGTCTGGCGCATCGCTGCCGTCGCCTGATCCGCCTTGAAGGGGGCCGACTGGTCGCCCCGCTGGAGACTTGATGGCACGTTTGCCTTTTGCCCGCCTGCTGAGCCTCGCTGTCCGCCAACTGATGCGTGATGCCCGCGCAGGAGAGTTGCGAGTACTGTTCTTCGCCCTTCTGGTCGCCGTGGCGGCGAGCACCGCCATCGGTTATTTCGGTGCCCGTCTGAACGGCGCGATGCTGCTGCGGGCGACCGAGTTCCTGGGTGCCGATCTGATTCTCGAAGGCTCGAGCCCGGCGCGTGCCGAGCAGGTCGAAGCAGGCAAACGCCTGCAACTCAAGCATGCGCAGATCGTGGTGTTTTCCAGCGTGATCGCGACCGACGCAGGTATCCAGCTGTCGAGCATCAAGGCGGTGGACGACGCTTACCCATTGCGCGGCGAACTGAAAAGCGCCGCGGACCTGTACCAGCCGGAACAGGCTGGCAGCGGTCCGCAACCGGGTGAAGCCTGGGTCGAGGCACGCTTGCTTCCTGCGGTCGACCTGAAGGTGGGAGACGACCTCGACGTCGGCTCCAAAACCTTGAAACTGACCCGCATACTGACTTACGAGCCAGACCGGGCAGGCAACTTCTACAGCCTGACCCCGCGCGTGATGATCAACCTGCAGGACGTCGCTGCCACCGGCGTGGTGCAGCCGGGCAGCCGGGTCACCTATCGGGAGATGTGGAGCGGCCCGCCGCAAGCACTGGCGGCCTATCGCAAAGCCATCGAGCCGGGCCTTGAGCCGCATCAGGAAATCAAGGACGCCCGCGATGGCAGCCAGCAGATTGGCGGCGCACTGGGCAAGGCCGAACGTTATTTGAATATGGCCAGTCTGGTCGCCGTCTTGCTGGCGGGCGTTGCTGTCGCACTGTCGGCATCCCGATTCGCCGCACGGCGCTTCGATGCCAGCGCCCTGCTGCGCTGCCTGGGGCTGTCGCGCGGGGAGACGATGACCCTGTTCAGCCTGCAACTGGCGATCATCGGCTTGCTGGCCAGCCTGAGTGGTGCCTTGCTGGGCTGGCTTGCACAACTCGGGCTGTTCGCGCTGCTGCAAAATCTGCTCCCGGCGACCGTTCCGCCGGGGGGCGTACTGCCTGCGCTGGCAGGCATGGGCACCGGGCTGGTAGCGCTGGCCGGTTTCGCCCTGCCGCCGCTGGCTGCACTGGGTCGCGTGCCGCCGCTGCGTGTACTGCGCCGCGACATGCTGCCGATCCCCGCCAGTTCCTGGCTCGTGTATGGCGCAGCGCTGCTCGCGCTGGGCCTGATCATGTGGCGCCTGAGCCTGGACCTGGTCCTGACCTTCGCCCTGCTGGGTGGTGGTATCGTCGCCGCGCTGCTGCTCGGCAGTCTGTTGCTGCTGGCGCTCAACAGCCTGCGCCGCCTGCTCTCCGGCGCCTCGCTGCCCTGGCGGCTGGGTTTGGGACAACTGCTGCGTTACCCGCTGGCCGCTGCCGGCCAATCACTGGCTTTCGGCCTGATCCTGTTGTCGATGGGCTTGATCGCGCTGCTGCGCGGTGAGCTGCTCGACACCTGGCAAAATCAATTGCCCAAGGATGCACCGAACTACTTCGTGCTCAACGTACTGCCGGCCGATAAAGAAAACTTCGCCCAGACCCTGGGCAAGCTGTCCACTCACGCGGCGCCCCTTTACCCGGTGGTGCCTGGACGCCTGACCAGCATCAACGGTGAACCGGTCAGCAACTTCGTGACCAAGGATTCGCGCGGTGAAAATGCCACGCGTCGCGACCTGAGCCTGACCTGGGCCGCCGAGCTTCCCGAGGGCAATACCCTGACTGCGGGCAGTTGGTGGAAAGCGTTGCCTGCGTCCGCGCAGAGCGACGCGACGCCCGGTGTCTCGATCGAGGCCAAACTGGCCGACAGCCTGAAAATCAGACTGGGCGACCGCCTGAGCTTCATTGTCGGTGGACTGACCCGCGAAGCCGTGGTCACCAGCCTCAGGAACGTGAACTGGGATACCTTCCAGCCCAACTTCTTCATGATTTTCCAACCCGGCACCCTCGCCGACTTGCCGACCACTTACCTGACCAGCTTTTACCTGCCACCCGGCCAGGACAAGCAGATCGTCGAGCTGTCGCGCGCCTACCCGTCCATCAGCATTCTGGGGGTAGAGGCCCTGCTGGCACAGGTACGCAGCATTCTTGATCAGGTCACCCTGGCTGTGCAGTTCGTCCTGCTGTTCGTGCTGGCCGCAGGTATCGCCGTGCTGTTTTCCGGATTGCAGGCCACGCTGGACGAACGCATACGGCAAGGCGCACTGCTGCGCGCACTGGGCGCAGAGCGAGCGCTGCTGATCAAGTCGCGACGTATCGAATTCGGTTTGCTGGGGGCCGCGAGCGGTGTGCTGGCGGCACTGGGTTGTGAGCTGGTGAGCTTCGTGCTGTACCGCTACGCCTTTTCGCTGGAATGGCAACCGCATCCGTGGCTACTGCTGCTCCCGGTGATCGGCGCCCTGCTGGTCGGTGGTGCCGGTGTATTCGGCACCCGCCGCGCACTGAACGTCAGCCCGCTGACCGTGCTGCGCGAGGGTTGAGGCTACTCACAAATCCAGTGGGAGCGAGCTAGTTGTGTATAGCGATCAGCGCTCCGCGTGAGAATGCAATTCCGGACGCTCTGCGTCCGGCCTCACTTCTCGTAATCAATCGAATTCACGAACCAGAGTTTCTCGCCTTCAGGCGTATTGACCAGCACCTCGTCGCCGACTTCCTTCTTCAGCAAGGCGCGAGCCATGGGCGAGTCGATGGAGATGTAGTCGTTGCGCCCATAGATTTCGTCATAGCCGACAATGCGAAACTTCTTGAGATCGCCCGCTTCGTTCTCGATCTCGACCCAGGCACCGAAGAACACCCGCCCTTCCTGCTCCGGCGAATACTGCACGACACGCATGTCTTCGAGGCGCTTGCGCAGGTAGCGCACGCGTCGGTCGATCTCGCGCAGCAGCTTCTTGTTGTACTGGTAATCGGCGTTTTCGCTGCGATCCCCGAGCGATGCCGCCCAGGCGACTTTTTGCGTAATGTCAGGCCGGTGCTCTCGCCACAGGTAGTCGAGTTCTTTCTTCAGGGCTTCATGCCCGTCACGGGTGATGATCTTTGTACTCAAGAGGTTTCTCCGGCCCTGAAAAAATCAGTTCGACAGGCAATAAAGACTCAACGTCGCGCCACCTCATGCTGGATGCAGCCGTCGTAATAGACCTTGGTCACCGCATCAGGCTTGAGCCGCGACTCGCTGTCGTAAGTCTGCTCCGTGATACGCAATGCCATGGGCCGCATCCATTGTTTGGCAAACTTGCGCGCCTGCAGCTTCTGCCGCGCGCCATAGCGAGTCACGCCTGACAGCTTGGAGGCCTGCGCACCGCCAGCAATGGCCGAGCCCCAACGACACAGGTAACGCTCGTTTTCCGTGGCGTTTCTGGCCTGAACGGAAAAAGCCAGCCCGGAAAGCGTCAGGCACGCCAGAGCACAATAGACCAAACGCATGCGAAAACCACCTAATCCTTTGATAAGGCGGCGATTTTGCCTGTCCGCTCACGCGCCGGGGGCCAGCAATATGCCTTCTCTGCCAATTGGCTGAATCAGGCGATTCAACCCAGCGTGATCAGGCCCTGCCGGGCGATGCGGGTCAGGTCTCGAATC
Source organism: Pseudomonas sp. P129 (assembly GCF_020312195.1). NCBI lineage: Bacteria > Pseudomonadati > Pseudomonadota > Gammaproteobacteria > Pseudomonadales > Pseudomonadaceae > Pseudomonas > Pseudomonas sp. P129. The sequence continues at coordinate 1,001,323 of NZ_JAGPYS010000002.1, forward strand.
ACCTGCCCGACATCGTCTGCCTGCGGCGATTGCACCACGGCGAGGTCGAATTGATCGTCAGCAAAATGGCTCAGCGACTGGTGGGTCTCGGCAAACTGAATCAGAAACGCACAGGAACCGCCACGCCGACGTGGCCAGCCATCGAGATAGCGCAACAGCGTGGGCTGATGGGAGCCACTGAGGAGGATTTTCGGATTCTTGCGTGACAAGACCGTGCTGATCGGGGAAAGACGAATGAGGGGGCGCAGGTTGTTCATGGTGGTTTCTCTGCCTCGCAAGATCCGCTGGGCAGCGGTGAGAGGCAACACCGAACCAACGTTTTAGCGGTATTTCGACAAGACTTCAGCCTTGCCAGGCGCCCCGCAAGTAGTTGTTAAATCGGCGCTTGAGCACGCATCCTAGAGAAACGTCCCATTCGTTGTCAATTGCCATTCATGGCAGGAGCCTGCAAACGCACAAGGCCCGCTACAAGAGCGGGCCTTGCACAGCAAGCGTAGCCGGTTATCGGCCGATGATACGGTCCAGCGACAACTTGCCTGCACCTTCGATGAGTACTGCCACGGCACCGCCGAGCAGTGCCAGCGCGTACTCGTAGCCGTTGTTGGCCATGAAGAAGCCGTTGTGGATATGCACGGTGAAGATCGCCACCAGCAACAACAGGATCACCACGACCGCAGCGGGACGAGCCAGCAGCCCCAGCAGCAGGCCCAGGCCGCCAAAGAATTCGGCGCTGCCCGACATCAGCGCCATCAGGTAACCCGGCGTCAGGCCCAGGCTTTCCATGTACTGCGCAGTGCCTTCGAGGCCATAACCACCGAAGGCGCCGAACAGTTTCTGGCTGCCGTGCGCGATGAACGCGATACCGACGATGACGCGCAGGACAGTCAGGCCGTAACCGGCGCGAGTGGTGAGGACCGACTTGATCAATGTGTTCATGCGAGACTTTCCGTGAGTGATGGGTGATTAACAGCGAGTGGCGCCATGATAATCAAATTCACTCATGTAAAAACCGCAAATAACGGCGCATACAAATCGAATAAATCGATCTTTAGCGTTTTACCGCAGGTTTGGGCCCGCTCTTTTCCAGCGAGTCACGCTCGCGGTCGAAGGCCAGGTAGTACTTGTTGACGCTGTTCACGAACGCCACGACATTGGCACCGCCCTGTTCCATCGCCACACGCTCGGTCTGGAAGAACCACTGGTTCGGGTTCAGCCCGCGACGCCGCGCTTCCTCGCGCATGCCCTGCACGCGCTCAGGCCCCAGGTTATAGGCGGCCATCACGAATGCCATGCGCTCGCGTTCGTTGACCCGGTTACTGGAGAAATACTTGCGCTGGATCAGCGCCATGTAGCGCGACCCGGCACGGATGTTGTCGTCAGCGCTCTGGATGCTCGGCACGCCAACGCTTTTTGCTGCCGACGGCGTGATCTGCAACAGCCCTGTCGCGCCGCCACTGCCCTTGGCAGACGGGTCTAGCTTGGATTCCTTGAACGCGAGGGCTGCCAGGTCAAGCCAGTCCATGCCCTGTGCATCGGCATGGCGTTGCAACATCGGACGCAGTTGTTCCAGACGCTGCAGGTTGTTGCGCACCAACGGGTTGTTGACCTTGTAGGTGTTCTTGTACGCGTTGGCGAACACCTGATCCTGCTGGGCCGACGGCTTATAGTCTTTAAGGAAATCGTCGACACTGGCCCGCAGCTGGGTGGCATTGTCACGAACGAACCAGCTGATATCCCCGTGGGTCTGCAAGGTCAGGCCGCGTTCGATGCGCAGTTTGGGCATGATCCTCGCCCAACGCTCGGCAATCGGCTGCTCGACCAGGGTCATCGGGTAAATCCCGGCCTGGACCATTTCCAGCACATCCTCGACGGCCAGACTGGGGTCGACCCATTCGATTTTTGCCAGGGGCAGCTTGCGCAGCTCCAGTTGTCGATTGACCTGATGCAGGGCTTCATCGGCGGCACTGCCGGTGGGCAGGCTCAGGGTCTTTCCGGACAATTGATCCACACGGCGCACACTGCGCTGACCGCGAACGCCGACCAGCACCAGAGGCACGTCGTGCACGATCGGTGCGCTGGCCTGAATGCCCTTGGCATCGCTGACATCGAGCAGCTCGCCGGGCGCGATCATGTCGCCTTCTCCCCGCTGCAAGGCCGTCAGCAGCTGGTTCTTGGCCTTGGGGATGACCTTGATCGTGACCTTCTGCCCGGTACGGGAATGGCTGTTGAGGTACTGCTCGAAGGCTTGCAGACGATGGTATTCGACGCCGATTTCCTGCCCCTTGACGTCGCCGGAGCTGTTACGGCTCTGATTGACCAGCACGCGCAGCACCTTGCTGCTGCGAATCGCCGGCAAATCGCGCACCTGCACAGTGTGCTGCACGACCTCGGGACCGGTCTGCCGAGCAGAAACCTGCAAGGGCAGCAGCGGTAACAGGCAGATCAAAGACACAAGCGCGGATCGGATCATTCACTTCCCCAGGGCAATGCCGGAAAGAAACAGGAAAAAGGAAATCTTGAGGTCACGCAGCAGCATCGAACAGCGAAGGAAATCGTTGAACCTTGAGGTTCAATCGCTTGAATACCCAGCGTTTTCTTGTTGTGGCCAGAGCTCTGGTATGCTCGACAGCCTTCAGCTGGAGGTAGCACCATGCAACTCATCGACATCGGCGTCAATCTGACCAACGCAAGCTTCGCCTCGCAGCGACAGGCGGTACTCGACCGCGCCTATGCCGCAGGCGTCGAACAACTGGTGGTGACCGGCACCAGTGTCGAGGGCAGCGAACACGCCCTGCAGCTGTGTCACGAGCTGGATGAAAGCGCGCAACGCCTGTTCTGCACGGCAGGTATCCACCCGCATTCGGCGAGCGATTGGACCGGTGACACCGAGAAACAGTTGCATGCCCTGCTCAAGGAAAATCGCGTTCGCGCCGTGGGTGAATGCGGCCTGGATTACAATCGCGATTTCTCGCCTCGCCCCAAACAGGAAAAGGTCCTGGAGGCGCACCTGGCCATGGCCGTGGAACTGCAATTACCGGTGTTCCTCCACGAACGCGATGCCAACCAGCGGCTGCTGGAAATTTTGCGCGATTACCGCGACCGCCTGCCCGCGGCGGTTGTGCACTGTTTCACCGGCGAGCGCGCCGCGCTGTTCAGTTACCTGGACCTTGACCTGCATATCGGCATCACCGGCTGGATCTGCGACGAACGACGCGGCACCCACCTGCACGCGCTGGTGGGCAATATCCCTCGCGGCCGGCTGATGCTGGAAAGCGATGCGCCCTACCTGCTGCCACGCAGCCTGCGCCCCAAGCCGAAAAACGGTCGCAACGAGCCGGCTTACCTGCCGGAAGTCTTGCGCGAAGTAGCCTTGCATCGGGGCGAAACGCAGGAAGACCTCGCACGCCACAGCACGGATTGCGCACGGCAGTTTTTTGCTTTGCCGACGCTGAAAAAATCCACAGAGGATTAAAATCTGCGGCTTTGTTGACCCGTATCAAAGGGCTCTTCGGTGGTTGAGGCACAGTGATGGCATCTTGCTGCTACTTCAACCGATTACCGAAGAAGACCCCTCATGGCCTCATGGCTTGGCAACCTGTCACTGAAATACAAGTTCTGGGCCGTCAACGCGGTCGCTTTCGTCACCACCCTGTTGCTGGTGCTGTACGCCATGCAGACAGAGCAACAAGCGCGGACCGATGTGTCGCGTCAGGCAGCACAAGCGCAGGCGCGCCTGCTGGCCGCCTGGCCCGTCGACGCAGCACTGCCCTCCAGCGATACAATACTGACTTACCGCCAGGGTCAGACACCGGTTGTCGATGGCCTGGCGCTGCCGGAACTGGCTGACGCCCGCAACTGGGTGGCGCTGGACAAACCCGTCGGCGATCGATGGCTGAGCGGTGCGCAGATCATCACTCGCGGCGCCGAGCAACGGATTGCGCTACTGGCATTCACCCCGACCTTCATGCACATCCTGCTGGATCGCTTCACGCATTACGCGGTCGCGGTTTTCGTGCTGATGCTGTTGATGCTCTGTGCCTCGCAGCTGCTGATCCGCTTTCTGCTCAGCCAGCTCAACGCGCTCAAGGATGTGATGCTGCACGTCGAAAAAAGCGGCGACCTGGCGGCCCGTGTTCCCAACCGCAGTGACGATGAGGTCGGACAAATGGCCAAGGCCTTCAATGCCATGCAGGCCGGTTACCAGCGGGTGGTCAACACCGTTTCGCAAACTGCCGGGCGCCTCGATCAGGGCGCCGCGCATCTGGCGGCAGGCATGAAGGAGGTGCGCCAGGGCATGCTCGGCCAGCAAAGCGAAACCGACCAAGTGGCCACGGCCATCAACGAGATGACTGCCACGGTCCATCACATTGCCCAGCACGCCACGGCCACCCGTGATCAGTCGCAGACCGCCGACGCACTGGCGGGCAGTGGCAAGGTGGTGGTCGACCGAGTGCAGGTGTCCATCGCCGGGCTTTCCAGCGGCGTGCAGCAGACGGCGGAAATGATCCAGCGCATGGCCGAAGACAGCCAGAAGATCAACGGTGTGGTCAACGTGATCCACAGCATTGCCGAACAGACCAACCTGCTCGCCCTCAACGCAGCCATCGAAGCCGCACGCGCCGGGGAAATGGGTCGGGGTTTTGCCGTGGTCGCCGACGAGGTACGTAATCTGGCGAAACGGGTGCAGACCTCCACCGATGAAATCACCACGATGGTCTCGACCCTGCAAAGCGGCACTCGCGATGCCGTGGACTTCATGCAGGAAAGCTCGTCCAAGGCTGACGAATGCGTGCAGCAGGCCCGGGAAGCCGGTGATGCGCTGGCGGCAATTGCCGGTGCCGTGGCACAGATGCGCGAAAGCAACACGCAGATCGCCGTCGCCGCCCAGCAGCAAAGTCAGGTCGCCGAGGAGATGAATCGTGCGGTGGTGAGTATCCGCGATGTCACCGAACGCACGGTGATTCAGACGGTTGACTCGGCCAGTACCAGTGACGAACTGGCCACGCTGGCAGGCGAACTGAATGCCGCCATTGGCCAGCTCAAGCTGTAACAGGCTATCGCCGCGATAGACAGGCTTGACTCGTCAGCGATCGGCGCGCGGGCCTATCCTTCAGGCATTGAACGACGCTTTACGCGTTACCTGAAGAGGACCGCATCATGAACAAGCCACTTTCCGATCTGCAGTTGAATCAATGGCGTGACAGCAACGACAGTCAGGAGCACTCGGCCAGTCTGGCTCTGTACCTGATCGCCGTGCCGCTGTTCATTCTGGCGGCCCTGCTGATCCTCAACGGCCTGTTTTCCGAAAGCCTTTCATCGGTTGCCATCGGCGTGATCGGCCTGGTGGCGGCGCTGGGGTTTCAGCGCCAGGACGCCGCCCGGGCCGCTCGCAAACCTTGATCCGGTTGCCGGTCAGCCAAATACGGTAACCGTCTGGCGGCTGATTGCGATCAGCTCGCCGTCGGGGCTCCACAATGCCGCGGCGGTATGGCCATAGCCATCGCGGGCATGCTCGATGACTGCGCGGTAGCTGCACCACTGCAGGGTATCGAGCGACGGCTGGGGCTGGACGAACTCAATGGTCCAGGTCAGTGAGCTGCCGGGGGCAGGTTTGTCCAGGTGCGGCAGTACCGCAGGCGGCCAGGTGTCCACCAGCGCCAGAATGTGCGCTTCGCTCATGGGCGTGGCGTGCGGCGTATCGCGAAAGCGCACGTAGCCGCCAATCGCCGGTGATCGGGTATTACTGAACGGCATGCCGCCCAACGCCCAGCGGATGTCCATGAAGCGCAGGTAATCAGGCATCACGCCGCTGGCGAACGGCAGCTCCGGGCATTGATCAACCGGTTTAAGGACCGGCGCGGCCTCTGCGGCAACGGTGATCATCGATTCCCGAGGGGCACCGAAGCTGCCTTGTATCAGGGTCATGACCTGACCGTTCTGCATGGCGCGTCCCAGCACCTGACTGACTGCCTTGCCATGGCGCAGGGTGTCGACCTCGAAAGCAATCGGCACACCGGGCGCGGCCGGCCCGACAAAGGTGATCGCCAACGAACGAACCGGCCGCCCTTCCGGCACCTCTGCACGCATCGCTTCGTAGGTCAGCGCAGCCATCAGCCCGCCGAAGCAGGCACGCCCTTGAGACCATTCGGCAGGGATCGTGACAGAGCGCGGATCGCGACGCAGCGCATCGATCAGTTCAGAAAAGGTCATGCTCACTCCACACGTCAACACACAAGTGGATGGATGATAACCATCCTCTTAGTTAACGACAGGCCGCATAATAGCCATTTTTGCGGCCTGAATGACCTGCCTCTCGACAAATCACAGGATCAGAAACAGGCTTTGGCCAAGCGTTTGAGCGATGCTTCGGCCTTGCGCTCGGCGCCTACTATGCCGATCTGCCAGCCCGGCACGCAGGGAGCCAGATCCGGTTGCTCTGCCGCCTGCGCCAGCCATTGCAGATGATCGTGCCAGTCGCCCAGTTCGCCTTGTGCGGACTTGAGCCGCGCCTGCATGTTTTTCGGCTGGTGGCTGAGTTGCGGATAGGCTTCGGCAGCGTAACGTACGCGCTTGATCAGCAGGCGCAGGTCATGACGGTCATGACCGGGCTCGGCGATGGCCACACGCAACTTGTGCCATTGCTTGTCCATGCGCTTTTCGATGGTCTTGCGCAAGCCACGCAACATGCCCTGGCGCTGTTGCAGGCGCAGCATTTCCGGGAACCGGTCAATCAGCTTGAGCAGGCGGGTCAACTCGGGCGAGCTGGCGACCTTTGGGCAGGCGCTTTCCAGGTAACGGTTGCGTGTGAATGCAGCCTCGTTCAAACCCTGCTCTTCAAGAAACCCGGCGAGCACCTGCATGTCACGCAACGGCGTGGTCAGTTGGCCGACCGCCCTGGCCGCCTCTTCCAGCTCTGCCGCACTCGGGTTTTCCCGCAGGGGCCGCAGTACGCTGCGCAGACGGCGCACCGTGGTACGTAAATCGTGCAGCGCTTCGCTGTCAGTCGAAACGGCGAGACGTGCCTGACACGCGAGCAATTTGACATCCAGCGCCAGCACTTCGGCGACCAGATGATCCACCATTGAAGACATGCAATTCCCCTTCGACAAACTGATTCATGAATGCCTGTCCCTGACGGCTGACAGCCTCCATGGCAAACCACGGCGCAGCGTGCTCAGCGCCTGCCTCAAGCGGCTTGCCGAAGCCAGCCGCCCAGCATAGCGCTGCGCTTGAAATTCGCGGACGAAACCTTCAATGGCCTCGGCATGCTGCGGAAAATAGAGCACCGCCCTGCGGCAGAATGCGTCAGCGCCTTCACCCGGCATACGACGCAGACCATGGCGGGCGAGCAAGCGTTCAAATGCGTTGAACACGCGCAGTTGCGAGTCGCTTTCGCGTTGCCAGGGTTTGAACAGCCATAACGCCACCAGGCCCAGTGAAAACAGGCTTCCCAAGACAAAAACCGGCGCCTGGAACCCTGAAAACCAGCGACCGAGAATTTGTAACTGCTGTTGTCCCTGATAGCCCAGCACCCAGCGCTGCCAGCCGTAATTGAGGTTATCCCAACTGAGGCGCAGGGCGTTGACCCAAGGCACGTTGCGGTAGCGCAACGCTGAATAGGGCGAGTCCTGCAGAAACGCTTCGTCCGCCGCCAGCGCCTGCTCCAGACCTTGCTCGATACGTTGCGGCGCCACGGCTGCAGTCGGGTCGACGCTGCGCCAGCCCACGCCCGGCTGCCAGTATTCCACCCAGGCATGCGCGTCGAACTGGCGAACAGTCAGGTACTGCCCGTCGGGGTTCAGTTCGCCGCCCTGATACCCGGCCACCACCCGCGCCGGGATGCCCGCCGCGCGCAGGACAAAGGTCATGGCACCGGCATAGTGGGCGCAAAACCCCTGACGACTGGCAAACAGGAATTCATCGATGCTGTCATTGCCCAATGGCACCGGCTTGAGGGTGTAGTGAAACGGCTGATCGCTGAAGTAACCGAGCAGCGCCGCGACCATGGCGTCCGGTGTGGTGTAGCGGCGGCGCAGTTCATCGGCCCATTGCCGCGCCTGATCATTGCCCTTGGCAGGCAACTGCAGGTCCTGACGCTGGATCTGCTCGCTGGACAGCGGATCACGGACGCTCTGTGGCCATGAGTTGACGGCGTAGAGCAGCGACTGTTCGACGGGGCGTCTGCGCTGCAGGCGGAAGTCGCTCATCTGCCGCACGTCCGGCAACGTGGTTTCTGCCACGTCGAGGCTTGGCAGCCAGGGCCGGCCGCTGGCTTCCATGACAACGCTGTAGGCCAGCGGCTCACCGCGTTTCTCCCACTGCGCAATCTGTACGGTCTGGGCGCGGGCCGACTGCGACCAGCGACGCCCATCGAACTGCTCAAGGGTCAGACCGCGCCAGTACAGCTGATTGCGCGCCGGGATCGGCCCTTCGAAACTGGCGCGGAACACCAGCGCGGGCGATTTGCTCAGCTCGGCCATGTCGCCGGGTGCCATGTTGTCCGACAGGCCGGTGACGCCTTTGTTGCTCGGCTGCGGCAGCGACCAGAGCGGGTCCAGACGCGGAAAGAACAGAAACAGCAGGAGCATCAACGGCAGCGCCTGCGCCATCAGCTTGAACGCCAGCTTGAGCGTGTCGGCCGACCTGCCGGCCAGGTCAGTGTGTTGCAGGCCGATCAACGCAGCCAGCAGCGCGCTGACCGGCAGCAGGCTGAAGAGCGCCCATAGCAGGTTATCTTCGAACAGATAGCCGACCGCCACGCAGAAGAAGCCAAGGAAAATCAGCACCCGCGCGTCACGGCGATTGTTCATTTCCAGCATTTTCAGAACGAATGCAGCCACCAGTAACGCAGCCCCGGCATCCAGCCCGACCAGGCTGCCGCGCGCCAGATAAACGCCACCGGCGGTGCCCACCAGCAGCCCGGACTTGACCCAGGTGCCAGGCAAGCGCACGCGCATGCGGAACGCTTGAACGCGCCACACCGTGCAGCCCAGCCAGAGGATCATGATCGACACCGGGACATGCAGCGCGAACGGCAGCACCACCAGTGCCTGCGCCACCAGCAGCCAGGTCAGGCTGACACGCGGAATGGGCGCGGCGGGAACTGCCTTGACCTTGTCGTTCATGAGCGATGGCCGTACAGCGCAAGGGCGCGCAGGCAGACTTCGCGGTGTGCATCACCGCTGTCCACCGCTGACAGAAAGCCCGGTAACCGCAGGGCAAACGGCTGGTGCCGCTGCGACAGCTCCAGCACCCAATAACACAGGCGCGACAGGCGCTCCTCGATATCCCCGCCCAGTGCCATGAAGTCCAGGCACAGGTCATGGCCACTGAGGTCGGTGAAGTCCTTGATCAACAGCCCCTGCCCGCGTGAATACGCCTTCCAGTGCAGGCGACTGCGATTGTCGCCCGGCTGATAGCTGCGCAGGCCCTGATAATCATCGACACCGGCCCCCTGGGTGGCATGGCCATCGTCCTCGGCATGCGGCTGCACGCCCTTGAGCAGCGGCAGGGTCCCGGACAAGGGTCGAGGATAGATCAAGGCGCTCTGCTCCAGATCGAGCCAGCTCCAGGCGCGAAAAATGCCCAGCGGAAACACACTCTCGATCCTCAGCCTTGGCGCACGCAGCCAACCGCGCTTTTCGGCGGGCAGGGTCAGCTCCAGGTCGGTCAGCCCTCGGGGTAGCACATCGCCTGACTGCAACGCTGTCGCGCTCCAGCCCAAGCCCAATGCGTGGTGAGCCTGCCCGGCACTTTCCAGGCGCAGGCGCAATTGCACCGGCTCGCCGACAAATACCGAACGCGCCACGCCTGCACTCAGAACCAGACCGCTGACGTTGCGGTAGGTGTGCAGGATGGCCAGCACGCCTATCGACAGCAACAGAAAGGTCAACCCGTAGGCCAGGCTGTTCTGGTAATTGATCGCCACCAGCAGCATGAGCACCAGCACTAACGCGTAAATCATGCCGGTGCGTGTCGGCATGATGAAAATGCGCCGGTGGTCGAGGGCAATGCGTGACGCTGGAGGAATTCGCCTCGACAGCCAGCGTTGCCAGAGCGGTTTGAGCGGTTCGATCAAAGCACGGGCACCTCGCGCAACAGCCATTGCACCAGCGCACCGCCGCCATGCCCGGTCGGATCGCTGCGTTCACGCAAGCGGTGGCCGATCACCGACGGCAGCACCGCCTGCACGTCCTCGGGAATCACATACTCACGCCCCAGCAACATCGCCCAGGCCCGTGCAGCGGCCAGAACCGCCAGGCTCGCCCTGGGTGAAAGTCCGTAGGCGAACTGCGGCTGACTGCGCGTCGCCTCGACCAGTCGCAGGACATAATCAACCAGCGCGTCACTGGCACGCACCTGCCGCGCCTGCGCCTGGAGCTGGCCAAGCAGGGCGTGATCCAGAATCGGTTGCAGACGCGGCAACAGCTCGCGGCGCGACTCGCCCAGCAGCAGGGCTTTCTCTGCGGCTCTGGCCGGGTAGCCCATGGAAATGCGCATCATGAACCTGTCCAGTTGCGACTCGGGCAAGGCAAAAGTGCCGCCGGAGCTGAACGGGTTCTGGGTCGCGATCACAAAGAATGGATCGGGCAACAGACGCGTCGCGCCTTCGATCGACACCTGCCCTTCTTCCATCGCTTCCAGCAACGCGCTCTGGCTCTTGGGCGTGGCGCGGTTGATCTCGTCGGCGAGCACCAGCTCAGCGAAAATCGGGCCCGGATGAAAGGTGAACTGCCCACTGTCCCGATCAAATACCGAGGTCCCCAGGATGTCACCTGGCAGCAAGTCAGAGGTGAACTGAATGCGCTGATAACTCAGACCAAGAATTTTCGCCAGCGCATGACTGAGGGTAGTCTTGCCCATCCCCGGCAAGTCCTCGATCAACAAATGCCCGCCGCCGACCAGACACGTCATCGCCAGGCGTACCTGCGCCTCCTTGCCCAGCACCACCTCATTGATCGCGCTCAGGCACGCATCGAGTTTTCTACCCATCGAAAGCCCCTTCCGGCAACTGCTTCATGACTGTGGGACTGCAAGCGATGCTAATGTCCGAACACTTTAAAGTGAGCGTAGGCCGTTTCGCCAGAGTTGGTTAGGCCTACCGTCTCGCCAGACTGAAAGATTTGTGACGCAGAGCGTCACGAACGGCATGCCGACGCGGAGCGTCGGCACGATAGCCAAAACAATCTCATGCCTTACCCGCAGCCACTGCCGCAAAAGTTCTTTTCAACCACGATGGTACTGACGACGCAGAGTGCGACGTAAGTGACGGCTGAGGCCTGGCGCTGATCCGGGGGTAGCCTGGCAGGACGCCAGGCTAGCCGCACCGGACCATGGATGGTCCGTTGCGGCGACCCCCGGATCAGTGACAGGGCGAAGGAACCCGACGAAGTCGGGCCGGAAACAGGAGCGAGGGGGTTTGCCTACTTTGGCCCCATCAAAGTAGGTCGCCGAGGGGCGAAAAGGTGACTTGAGCCAGAAACAAACATCACTGATATCGCAGAACCGCCGTGTGACGCAGAGCGTCACGAACTGCATTCCCACGCTGGAGTGGTGTGACCCCCGAAGGTTGGACAATTATCCACCTACGCTGCCTTGGCGGCCTGCATTCTGTATTCCACAG